>JBDHAD010000118.1:0-2970 GCA_039588215.1 Gemmatimonadota bacterium | reverse complement strand
TGCGTTCGCAGGGCCGGCCGACGAAACGAGCCTGAGGCGCTTCAGCCTGGAAGACCGGGAGGAGACGACGTTGCTGACCGGCGTCCGCGCGTACGCGCTTTCGGGCGACAAGAAGCAGGTCCTGTACGCCTCGTCACAGCGGGACTGGTTCATCGCAGCGGCGGGCGGTGCGGAAATCAAGCCTGGCGAAGGCAGGCTCTCGGCGGACCAGATCAAGGTCCGGATCGATCCACGCGCCGAATGGACCCAGATCTACAACGAGGCCTGGCGGATCAACCGCGATTACTTCTACGCCACCAACATGCACGGCGCCGACTGGGAAGCGATGCGGGACAAGTACGTCGGTTTCCTACCCCACGTCGCGACACGCGCGGATCTGAACCGTGTCATGCAGTGGCTGCATAGCGAGCTGGCCGTCGGGCACCATCGCGTCGGCGGCGGGGATTTCCTCGAAGGGGCGGAGACCGTCCCAGGCGGGCTCCTGGGGGCGGACTTCGACGTCGATCAGGGCCGGTATCGATTCGCGAAGGTATACGGTGGCCTCAACTGGAACCCGGACCTCCGCTCACCCCTGACCGAGCCCGGTGTGGAGGTGCAGACGGGGGAGTACCTGCTCGCGGTAGAGGGGATCGATTTGCGGGCCCCCGAGAATCTGTTCAGCCGTTTCGAGAACACGGCCGACAAGATCGTCGAGATTACGGTCGGACCGAGTCCTGACGGTACCGGCGCGCGCACCGTGGACGTCGTGCCTCTCCAGAACGAGGGCGCGCTGCGCAACCGCGATTGGGTAGAAGGGAATCTGAGAAGGGTCCACGAGGCCACCGATGGCCGCGTGGCCTACGTGTACGTGCCGAACACGGCGGGGTCGGGGCACGAGTATTTCAAGCGCTACTTCTTCCCGCAGGCGAACAAGGAAGCGCTCATCATCGATGAGCGGCACAACGGCGGCGGCCAGCTGGCGGACTACTACATCAACATCATGCGCCGGCCGTACGTGTCCCACTGGGCGATGCGCTACGGCGTGGATCTGGAGACTCCCCAGGGCGCGATTCAGGGTCCAAAAGTGATGCTGATCGACGAGACTGCGGGCTCGGGTGGTGATTTGCTGCCGTGGATGTTCCGTAAGTTCGAGCTCGGAACGTTGATCGGTCGTCCCACATGGGGTGGCCTGGTGGGGATCCTAGGCTTCCCGACGCTGATGGACGGAGGGGGCATCACCGCGCCCAACCTGGCGATCTGGACCGAGGACGGCTTCGTCGTCGAGAACGTGGGTGTGCCGCCGGACATAGAGGTGGAGCAGCTGCCGGCGGACATCATCGCCGGACGCGACCCGCAGCTGGAAAAGGCGATCGAGGTCCTGCTGGAACAGCTGCAGGCTGCGGCGATGGCAGCCCCGAACCGTCCACCGTACCCGGTGCGTGTGCGTCCATAGGCACGGGCACGGACGTTACAAAACAAGGCGTGGGTGCCCCAATTTCCGGACAAGGAGGGCGGGGCACCCTCCGACCGCTGCGCGATGACCGACCCATCGTCGCGAGATAGTCAACAAGCGGCAGGGTGATCCACCAGAAGGGGAGACCGCCATGAGCGTGTCACGCCGTTCATTCCTTTCCGCGTCCGCGGCGGCGCTGGCGCTGCCCGTCGTCCGATCCGGGCATCCTCGTGGTCAGACTCGGGCAGCTCTCGGGAAGATCTCGGCGAGTGGACCAGTGCGACTCCCGCGCGCTTCGTTCGACCCATGGCTCGAGGTCGACGCGGCCGCTCTCGCACACAACGCGGGCGAAGTGGCCCGCATCGGCGGTGGCCGTCCCGTTCTGGCCGTAGTCAAGAACAACGCGTACGGGCTCGGAATCCGCACGGCGGGCCCGGTTCTGGATCAGGTCACCGAGGTCGTCGGTTGTGCAGTGGTCAAAGCGGAGGCGGCCATCGCCCTCCCTCAGGGACGCGGGCTTTCGCAAGCCGATCCTCCTGATGGGGCTGGTCGAGGATTCCGACGCGATCGAGCTGGTCGAGCGGGACATCCAATTGGCACCGTTTCATGACGGGGCTCCCGACCAGCTGCGCCGGCTCGCGCAGCGCTTCCAACGGCAGATCCCGGTTCACCTGTATCTCGACACAGGCATGAGCCGGCTCGGAGTGCCCTTTCGCCGGGCCCTCCCCTGGATCCGGGGCATCGCCGAGGGTGGGCACGCCCACATCGAGGGGACGTTCATGGGCTTCGCCGAGGATGACGATTTCGACCCCGTCCAACTCGCGCGCTTCCAGGAGATCGCCGATGCGGCGCGTAGCGAGGGAATCCCGTTGGGTCGCCTGCACGCGGCATCGTCGCACGCGCTCTTCCACCGACCCGACGCCATGCTCGACATGGTGCGACCCGGTCTGGTGCTGTATGGCGCGTACCCGTCTGGTGCGCGCGAGTTGGAGCGCGCCATTTTGCGGCCCGCGTTCCGGTTACACGCCCGCGTCGTCCGGGTGGAGCGTCTCTCGGCCGGTGACAGCGTCAGCTACGGGCGCAACTACTTCGCAGAGAGGCCCACTTGGATCGCGACGCTCCCGGTGGGACACGCGGACGGGTACCCACGCACCGCCGTCGACGGCTGTGAGGTCCTCATCGGGGCTACGGCGTACCCGGTGATCGGTGCGGTGAGCGCGAGCCACACGATCGTGGAGCTGGGTGAGGAAAGGCGGATCGAGGTGGGTGACGTCGCCACGCTGATCGGACCGGATCACGAAGCGATCCACCCGAACACGATCTCCGAGCGCGCCGGCGTTTCCGTGTATGACGTCCTGATGCATCTGAGCGCGGCGCTGCCCCGCGCCAGGGTCTCCGGTTGAGGGGACCCCTCCGTCACTCAGCGACGAGCTGGCCCCGGGCATCGCGCGGCTCGTGGGGTCACCGAGACTGGATTCTCCTTATTGCAGGCCTCTCGGGCTGGCCAGGGCCGCTGGCCGCGCAGGAGGTCCCGCCCG
>JBDHAD010000117.1:0-2977 GCA_039588215.1 Gemmatimonadota bacterium | reverse complement strand
GTGCCCGTGAAGACGGTGTGGACCCGCGAGGACGACATCCAGTGCGGGTACTACCGGCCGCTGTTCGTCCACCGGCTTTGGGCCGGGGTCGGCGAAAGCGGCATGCCCTCGGGCTGGCACCAGCGGATCGTGGGTCAGTCGATCATGGCCGGCACGCTGTTCGAAGCCACGATGCAGGGCGGGATCGACCCGTCCTCGGTGGAGGGCGCAGCGGACATGCCGTACGCCATCCCCAACCAACTGGTCGAGCTTCACTCCCCCACGCAGCCGGTCACCGTGCTGTGGTGGCGTTCGGTGGGGCACACCCACACCGGCTTCGTCAACGAGAGCTTCCTGGACGAGGTGGCACACGCCGGCGGCCAGGACCCCTACGAGCTGCGCCGGACGCTGCTCGCGGACGAGCCCCGTCACCGTGGGGTGCTCGAGCTCGCGGCCGAGAAGGCCGGCTGGGGCACGCCGCTCCCCGAGGGACGCGCGCGCGGGATCGCCATGCGCAAGTCGTTCGACACCTTCGTGGCGCAGGTGGCGGAAGTTTCGCTCACCGACGACGGACGCCCGCGCGTGCACAGGGTGGTGTGCGCCGTCGACTGCGGGATCGTGGTGAACCCGTGGACCGTGAAGGCACAGATGGAGGGCGGGATCGTCTACGGGCTCACGGCCGCGCTGTACGGCGAGCTCACCATCGACGGAGGCCGGGTGCAGCAGAGCAACTTCCACGACTATCCGGTGCTCCGCATGAACGAGATGCCGGAGGTGGAGGTCCACATCGTCGAGAGCGACGAGCACCCGACGGGTGTCGGCGAGCCGGGCGTGCCGCCGATCGCCCCGGCCGTGACGAACGCGCTCTTCGCGCTGACCGGGAAGCGGGTCAGGAAGCTCCCGATCCGGATGGACGAGGCGGAGTAGGAGGCGGCCGGCCAACAGCCGGCCGACCCAGGACCCGAACAAACCGGTCACTAGCGATGGCCACCTGAGGCGCCATTCCCGGCGCCCCAGGTGGCCGTTTCCATTTGGCACTTCCCTCCATGATACCGTGTTGATCCATGCCTCGACTCTGGTACGCGACAGCATCTTCTGGATTGATCGAAATACGGCAATGCCGTATAGTGCTGAAGGGCGAGGCGCCGATCGATCGTGGAGTTCGTGGAATCACCAACGTTCGCGCGGCAGATCGATCGATTGGTCTCCCCCGAGGAGTATCGGGCGCTCCAGCTGTGGCTGGTCGCCGAGCCGGAGGCCGGCGTTCGGATCCGAGGCGGCAAGGGGCTCCGGAAGCTGCGCTGGAGAGGCGAGCGAACCGGGAAGCGAGGTGGGATACGGATCGTGTACTACCTGGAAGATGATTGCCTCTACCTGCTCCTCGCATACGCGAAGACCGCTCAGGAGGACCTCACACCCTCGCAGTTGAAGGCGCTGAAACAGGCGGTGGAGGATCTATAGGGGGCCGAACCATATGGACGAGGCGCTATTCCAGGAGCTTCTCCAGAGCGTCGAGGAGATCAAGGCCATTCGACGCGGGGGGCTCGAGCCCGCGCGGGTCACACGGATCGACTTTCCTGAGGTCGCGGAAGTGAGGGCCGATATGGGGCTCACTCAATCCGAGTTCGCCGCGCTCCTCGGGATCTCCGTTCGTACGTTGCAGGATTGGGAGCAGGGCCGCCGGTCTCCTCGAGGACCCGCGCGAGCGTTGATTCTGGTCGCCCGACACGACCCGGAGACAGTTCTGGAGGCGATCTACGGGGAACCGGCCGACACGACCCTGCGCCGGACGCGGCGGGATCGCCCGAGACGAGAGCGACGGCGCAGGCGCGAAGCCTGACCGATCCACGCAGCAGAATCGCGTGTCCGTTAGGCCGCCGTCAGTCTAATCGCGTTCTACCGCCAACTGAGTTGTGGATCATGAAGCGTGAACCTCGGAAACGGATAGATGGGCCGTGATTGTTCTGGTAATCCAAATCCTCCTGCCATGGGTCATTTCCAAGCTTGGGCCTCGCCTGGGTTGGTCTCAACAAACTCCCGCGGTGTGGAATGTTGCCGGGCTCGCTGCAGTCATAACGGGTCTTGTGGGGTACGCTTGGTGCCTTGCCTTCCATTTCAGGAGCTATCGCACTTCGGTACGCGTAGGGTTTTCTCCACCCCGCCTTGTAACAGGCGGGCCATATCGGTTCTCTCGGAACCCGATGTACGTGTCGGGTCTGTTCGTATGGCTCGGATGGACGTTCTTCTATGGCAGTCCCGCGGTATTCGTTGCGCTTCTGCTACTCTGGTCCGTATTCGCTTTTCGCGTAATCCCTCAGGAGGAGCGCCAGCTAGAGGAGCTATTCGGTGAGGAACATCTCACATACAAGCGTTCAGTACGTAGATGGATCGGGCCGTCTTGATCTACCCCTGCTGGTCAGTTCTTCGGCGGCCTAACCAGTCGCTCGAGCCGACCTGGCCATCATGAGGTTTGCGAAGTCGGCTAGGTCCGCCTTTGGAGCGTTGGGCGGATGCCTCGAGCCCGAGCCGTCAGGCGGCTCAGCTCAGACCGCTAGGCCGCTGCTCGCCGTATGAGGTACAAGACACCCTGCTGGAGGCCAGGTGAACTCACGAGATCCGAAGCTCACAGCACTGATGTTCAATGAGCGCATCAACGCGCGCGACTTGGATGGTCTATCGGCGCTCATGACGGATGATCACACGTTTATCGACCGCGAGGGTGGCCGCCACGGCGGCAAAGACCGCATGACCGAGGGCTGGCAGACGTTCTTTGAAGAGTATCCGGAGTACCGCAATACATTCCTGCGCGTGGAGTCGATGGGCGATCTGGTGGTCATCCTGGGCTACGCCGAGTGGACGACCGGTGGCGATCGAGACCACGTGATCTGGACCGCCGTCGTTCGGGACGACCTCATCGCAGAGTGGCGGGTCTACGAGGACACCGAGCAGAGCAGGCGACAACTCGCCCTCCTCTAGATATTGCTGGACGGCGAAGCAG
>JBDHAD010000116.1:0-2333 GCA_039588215.1 Gemmatimonadota bacterium | reverse complement strand
CGATCCACTCGTGCCAGCCAGATCTCGGAGTTGCGGCGGAAGGCCAGCCACTGCCCGTCAGGAGACAAGAGTGGATTATGGAGGTGGCGATCCAACATGATGAACTCTTCGGGTCCGGGCTCGCCGTCGAGATGCATGCGGTAGAGGGATCTTAGGGCGTCGGGTTGCGCGGAGTAGTACAGCCATGTCCCGTCCGCCGAGAACTGTGGGCGCGACAGCCCACCGGACCTCGGGACCGCGAAACACGACACGTCGCCCGTCACGACTCCAGGCCGGGTTCCAGTACAACAGACCCGTCGCCAGCGTCCGTACCTCTCGAGTCTCGAGGTCGAGCAGTTGCACGTGCTGTTTCCAAGCGCCACTCGAGATGAAGAGCAGGTACCGCCCATCAGGTGACAGGGCCGGCTCGCGTTCGTACCCGCTCCCGTCGACGAGCCGCTGTGCAGGTCCTCCGACCGTAGGCTGCTTCCAGAGGTGATCGGCAGCACCGAAGACTATGCTCTCGCCGTCCGGTGTGAGAGCCGGACTCACGACGCCGCGTGGAGTCAGGAGGTCCCCCGGCGTGGGGAACGCGATCGTAGCGGGAGCGGTCGGCTCTCGAACCTCGAGCGTCACGTTCGCGTGAAACGGGATCGGTTCACGGATGCTATCGCGCACTGAGTACTTCCAGAGCCCACCGGCTTCACCGAGGTACACGGCGTCGCCAGTTGGGGCGACTGCGAAGCCGGGAGTCACCGCGGCCTGGCACGGGGGCATCGGGAGTGTGGCCACGCGCCGCTCTTCGTTTACTGCGAGCCCTTGAAACACAAGGTGCTCCGGCACCAACATCCCAGAGGCACGCTGGGGGTTGCCGCGAGCGTAGAATCCGGTACCCCGGGCATCCACCAGCACACGTCCCATCGCTCCGCTCAGCGTATCGACCGTCTCGACCGAATCCGGTGCGATCAGAACATCGATACGGGTCGAAGGCCGGAGTGAGAACTCGACGGTTGCCCATGCGAGGCGGCCGTCCGGCAAATAGAAGACCGAACTGATAAGCTCGTCACCACCACTGAGGTGCTCCACGCCGCCCCCGTCCACGGCAACGCGGGCAACACCCGCCCGCCCACTCGGACAATGGTAAGAGCGAGTGCGTAAGCGCAGATACGCGATCGCACTTCCGTCGGGTGCCCAGGCGGGCCGACCAGCCAGGCTGTCCTCTGTTACCTGGCTGATTTGCCCATCGGCCAGATTCAGCACGAAGATGTTGCTGTCGGTCCCATCGCGATTGGAGCCGAAGGCCACTCGGGTGCCATCAGGGGAAATCGCCGGATCCGCATCGTGATACGGGCCGAACGTGAGCTGCTCGGCTTCACCGCCCTCAGTAGGGACGCGGTGCAGGTGGCCGAGCAGCGTGAAGACCAGCCACTCGCCGTCGGGTGAGACGGCGACGTCCGGGGCAGTCACCTCCGTCGTCTCCAACTCGATCGTGCGCCAGCCGTCGTCCTGGGAAGTGGCTGGGTGCACAATAAACAGGGTTAGAACGACGGCGATCGGGATTGAGCGTCGAGGGGACCTCATGGTCTGGTTCCTTGAGCAGACGTCGGCGGAGGCGAGACGACACTGGAGGACGAACCGGCTATGGATGGAGGAGCCCCTGCGCCAACTGGGGGGGGGGCCGGCGGTACAGCTTACCTGGGGCACTGCCATAACCTCAGAAACAGACTCAAATGTCCGTTTCGTGATGGCCCCAAGCTAGGACGCTTCGAGCTTTGGCGGCAAGGTGGTCGAGACTGGGGTCCGAGCCCCCGGTCAGATCGTTATGTGCGAGGTGAGTACCGGAATGACCGGGGTGGGGATCGGCGTCGAAGACACTCCGAGGACGCGCAGCGTCCGCAGGAGCCACCCACGACCTCCGGATTAGAAGGCACCTTCAAAACAGTCCCATTTGTGCTGATTTCCGCTATGAATCGGGCGATCGCATGCTAGGATCGTATGCCTGACGCCAAATGATGCCTTAAGTTCCGGCATCTGAACCGTACGGGGTCTGGGCGCTCGTGATCTGGCGTCGGCGATGAGCGCGTCGACGTTATGCTCGCGCAGTGCTCGCGCGACGCAGGCGTCGGACGAGGGCGTCCACGACGAGCGAAAGAGCGCCCGCCCCCAAACCAGTCACGACCGCCTCGGTCACACCCGGGCCGAGCTGGCCGGGGTGTACGAGGTAATCCACGATCCCCGTGACCAGGGCGAGGACGATTGCGATCCGCCATCGCACGGTGGTTCTCAGCAGGAGAATCGTGGCCGCCGCCGCCGTGCCCGCGAAGAGCCCGGTTCGGACCGCGATGGCCCAGTGG
>JBDHAD010000115.1:0-2817 GCA_039588215.1 Gemmatimonadota bacterium | reverse complement strand
TCCAGATGTATCACCGGTCGAGCCGGTTTGGATGCTCGACCCCAACGGAGGGAACCGTGGACTATCTTGGCATCGACGTACACAGTCAGGCAAGCGTTTGGTGTCTCCTGGACACGGAGGGAGAGATCCGGGAGCGGGGCCGTGTGGAAACCACCGTACCGGCCCTCGGAGAGCTGGTGACGCGGCTCTCCGAGGAGAGGACGCTGCGGGTGGGGCAAGAGGTCGGGACGATGGCCTACCTGGTGCACGACGCGATCTCGGGAGCGGGCATCGAGATCCTGTCGTTCAACGCGTACTTGCTGCGGATGATCTCGTCCTCGCGCAAGAAGACGGACCGGCGGGATGCCTACTGGATCGCCCGGGCCCTGCAGACGGGCATGCATCCGCATCCGGTCTATATCCCAACGGGAGAGATCCGAGAACTCCGGGCCTTGCTGTCCCGCCGGCGGGTGATCCAGACCGATCGGAACCGCTGGCAGTACCGGGCCCGCGCCGCGCTCCGCGCGTCCGGGACGCGGACCAAGACGGGAAGAACCCGGCTGCGGAAGACCCTCGACGAGCTTCTGGCGACGCCGAACGGAATCGACGCTCATCTGAACGACACCCTGGAGCTGTGCCAGCGCCAGGAAGCCGCGCTGTCGGGGGAACTGCGTCGCGCCGAGACCGAACTGCGCGCGCGAGTGCGAGAAGTCGAGGCGATCGGACGGCTCCAGACGATCCCCGGGGTGGGCATTTTGACGGCCACGACGATCTACGCCTGGGTGGGCGATGTGGGACGCTTCCCCAATGCGAAGGCCCTGGCGGCCTATGCGGGTCTCGTCCCTGCGGTCCGGAAGAGTGGAGAACTGCAGCGCTTTGGCTCGATCACGAAGACCGGATCCAAGGCCCTGAGGGCGACGCTGATCCAGGCCGCCCACGTGCTGATGAATCAGTGCCAGGGGACCGATGCCCAGCCTCTGCAGGCGATCGGGGAGCGGATCCGCACTTCGCGCAGACGGTACAAGATTGCGACCGTGGCCCTGGCCCGGCACATCCTCCGCATCAGTTACTACCTGCTCCGCGACGGCACGGTCTACGACCCGAAGCGGCTCCGTCCTCCTGCCGAGGAGGAGTCGCAAGCCGCCTGAACCGCTCTGGCACAGCATCCAAGGCCGGCGCTGAGGGAGTCAGTTTGGACCAGGCCGGATATTACCGGCTCTCCTGATGTTCCGGTGGGTCAGGGATGTGTAGGGATCGCTGGTAACCGTTCGCAGAGGGCTTGAACCGGGCGTTCTTGCCACAGCCGGCCCTCCGGGTCCAGGGTCGGCCTACGGCCGCCCGCTGCGCGGCTGCGCCCTGGACCCGGCGAGCCGGCCGCGGCAGTCGGCTCTCAAGGCCGGTCGCCAGGGAACCTGTCGACCGGCGGCGACAGGCTCGCAGGACTTGAAGTGCGCACCGATCCTCGTTTCGATCGCGAGTTGAACCACCAACGAACGATCGGAGGATCCTGTGCGCGTAAACACCCTACTCCGGAAGCTCGTCGATGTCAGCGGCCTGGTCGTGGACGGCGCCCGATTCCGAAGCGGTGGACTCGAGATCGACGTCCGGCCCCGCTGGTGGCGGCCGCGGTGCGCGACCTGCGCGAAGCGGGCGCCCCAGTACGATCGGAGGCCGCCTCGGCGCTGGCGCCATCTGCCCTTCGGGCCCTGGCTCGTCTGGCTGGTCTACGCACCGCGTCGGGTCCAGTGCCCACGCTGCGGCATCGGGACCGAGCAGCTGCCCTGGGCGGCGCCCGGACGGACGCGGTTCAGCTGGGCGCTGGAGGAGACCGCCGCTTATCTCGCCGCCGTCACCGACAAGACTGCGACGCAGCGGCTGCTCGGCATCAGCTGGCGCTCGGTCGGCGAGATCGTCGAGCGAGTCGTGGCGCGTGGCCTCGACCCCTCGCGCCTGGACGGAGTGCGCTTCCTGGGCGTCGACGAGTTTAGCTACCGCAAGCGGCATCGCTACCTCACGATCGTCGTCGATCACGAGCGAGGCCGTGTGATCTGGGCTCGGCCGGGGCGGAGCAGCGAGACGCTCGAAGGCTGCTTCGACGAGCTCGGGGAGGAGCGGATCGCGCAGATCGAGGCCTTCACGATCGACATGGCCGGGGGCTACATCAAGGCGATCCAGGACCGCGCCCCCGAGGCCACCCTCGTGTTCGATCGCTTCCACGTGCAGCGGCTCGCCTCCGATGCGGTGGACGAGGTGCGGCGCAGCGTGATGCGCGAACTGCAGCACTCGGACGAGCACCGGGCCATCAAGCGCAGTCGCTTCGCGCTGCTCAAGAACCCCTGGAATCTCTCGCACTGGGAGCACGGCAAACTCGCCGAGGTGCAGCGCCACAACGCGCCGCTCTACCGCGCCTATCTGCTCAAGGAGGCCCTGGCCGAGACGTTGAGTTCGCTGCGGCCCGAGCACGCCATGCGCAAGCTCGACGAGTGGCTCGCATGGGCCTCGCGCAGTCGTCTCGCCCCCTTCGTCCGCGTGGCCCGCACGATCCGCAAACACCAGGACGGCATCCAGGCCTACATCGCGCTCCGCCTCACAAACGGCTTCACCGAGGGGATCAACAACCGCATCCGGATGATCGCCCGTCGTGCCTTCGGCTTCCACTCCCCGGAAGCTCTCATCGCGATGATCTTCCTCACCTGCGGCGGGATCGAGCTCCACCCTACACTTCCGGAGCCCACCTAAACGTCAGGAGATCTTAGTATAAGGCCCCTTTTCAGGTTCCGGGAATGAGCTTTTTGTCAAATCGTGAGCGGGGAGCCTCTACGCGGCGCTTTCCCTCCA
>JBDHAD010000114.1:0-3616 GCA_039588215.1 Gemmatimonadota bacterium | reverse complement strand
CTCCGTATCGATGGCGGCCCGGTCGGGGATAGCTTGCGAGCGCGCGGTTTGAGAGGGCAGGGCTCGATCGAGGACGGCTCGGACCAGGCCCGCTCCGACCAGGATGGCTCGGTCATGATCGTCGTGGCCACCGACGCTCCGCTCGCCCATCGAGAGCTCGAGCGCGTCGCGACCCGCGCGTTCCTGGGAATCGCCCGCGCCGGTTCGCACATGTCCCACGGGTCAGGGGACTACGCGATCGCCTTCACCACTTCCGGGACTGCCCCATCTCGGGATGCACGGCTTCTTTCGGCTATCTTCGAGGCGACGGTGGAGGCGACCGAGGAGGCCGTGATAAATTCCCTCTTCAGGGCGACGACCGTGACCGGGCACCGTGGCCGCCGTTGGGAGGCCTTGCCGCTCGCTCCGACCCTGGAGCTCCTGCGGAAGGCGGGGGCCGCACCCGGACCCGACGCTTCACCAGAGCGGTGAACGACTTACATCGAGCCGCCATATGATCGTGGGTGCCGGCCAGGTGGGATACCACCTGGCGGAGACCCTGTCCCAAGAGAACCAGGATGTCGTGGTCATCGACTCCAATCCGGAGCGGGCGGAGCATATCGGTGACCGTCTGGATGTCCTGGCGGTAGCCGGGAACGGGGCGTCCATACGGGTTCTGGAGACGGCCGGCGTGGCCGATGCCAAGCTCTTCCTGGCGGTAACCAACAAGGACGAGGTCAACATCATCGGCTGTCTGGCCGCGCACCGGCTCGGCGTCGAACAGAAGGTCGCCCGCATCAGCAGCCCAGAGTTCTACGTGGAGGGTAGCGTCCTGTCGCGGGAGCATCTCGGGATCGACATGATGATCAACCCCGAGCGCGAAAGCGCCCGCGAAACGTTCGAGCTTCTCAGTACCGAAGCCGCGACCGAGCTCGTGAGCTTCGCGAAAGGCAAGGTGTTCCTCATCGGGATGCGGGTGATGCCTGATGCGCCGGTGGCGGGCAAGACGATCTCGCAGCTGGATGAGGAGCTTCGCGGCCGGGCTTACACGACCGTCGCTATCAGCCGCGATGGCGAGACGGAAATCCCGAGCGGATCGAGCCGGATCGAAGCCGACGACCTGATCTTCCTCGTCAGCCCCGCGGACCAGATGGCCGGGCTCCCAGCGCTTGCGGGTTACGAGCCCTACCGGCTGCGGCGTGTCATGATCGCCGGCGGGAGTCAGGAGGCCGTCTATCTCGCCCGAATCCTCACGGAGCACGAAGTCGCGTATTCGATTCTCGACATCGACCGAGCCCGGTGTGTGGAGCTGTCGTCCATGCTGCCCGACGCGCTCGTGCTTCAAGGCGATGCGACGGACGCGGAGCTGCTCGACATGGAAGGTATCGCGGGCGTGGACGGGTTCGTCGCGTACACCGGCCAGGATGAGACGAACATGCTATCCAGCCTGCTCGCGAAAGCCTCCGGCGCCCGCAAGGTAGTCAGCCTTCTTCATCGACGTCAGTACATCCCGCTGGCCAACAAGGTCGGAATCGATGCCGCCGTCTCGCCTCGTCTCTCCGCCGCGAACTCCATCCTGCGGTATCTGCACCGGGAGAACGTGCTGGGCGTCGTGGCTCTCGGGGGGATCGATGCGGAGGCGATCGAAGTCAGGATCGGGAGCGATTCGAGGGCCCTGGGGCGCCCCTTTCGCAGTCTGGACATCCCGGATGGGGGCGTGGTGGGTGCGATCATCCGCGGCCGCAAGGTAATCACGCCGCGCGGAGATGATGCCGTGCGCGCCGGCGATCATGTCGTGCTCTTCTCCCTCCCCGGCACGATGGCCAAGCTGGAGCGACTGTTCGCGTGAAGTACAAGCACCTCGTTCACGTGGTGGGTATCACGCTCATGGCGCTGAGCGTGGCGCTCGCGCTCACCGGGCTCGTGTCGCTCTACTACGGGGAAGGGGACGCCGTCGCGTTCGGGGGTGGCGCGGCGATTACCGCGTTGATCGGATTCGCGGCATATGCCCGCACGGGGTTGGACCGCGATCTGACCGTCCGAGAGGGCTACGCGGTCGTAGCGCTCTCCTGGATCACCGTCGGTCTCGCAGGTGCCGTCCCGTACCTCCTCGCGGGCGTCATCACCTCGCCGGTTGCGGCGTTCTTCGAGTCGATCTCCGGATTCACGACCACGGGCGCGACCGTCTTCTCGGACATCGAGAGCCTCCCTCGCGGCATTCTGTTTTGGCGCTCCGTGACCCAATGGCTAGGGGGCATGGGGATCGTGGTCCTGGGGATCGCGATCCTCCCCTTCCTGGGTGTGGGCGGCATGCAGCTGTTCCGCGCCGAGGTGCCCGGCCCGACCCCGGAGCGCCTCGCTCCGCGCATCCGGAACACCGCGAGTCTTCTGTGGGTCGTCTACGGTGGACTCACGGCCGCGCAGATCGTGCTTTTCCTGCTCGGTGGTCTGACTCCGTTCGACGCCATCAACCATGCGTTCACCACGCTATCGACGGGCGGGTTCTCGACCCGGAACGCGTCGATGGCGGCGTTCGATTCAGCTTACATCCAGTACGTCACGGTCCTGTTCATGTACCTGGCCGCGTTGAACTTTACGCTCCACTTTCGCGCGCTGAACGGACGCTTCGTGTACTGGAGGGATGCCGAGTGGCGGTTCTTCAGCGGTGCTTTGCTGGGGTGTACGGTCTTCATCTTCCTCCTGACTTTCGGATGGGGATCCCTCCTTGGCGTCGAGCGTACGTTTCGCGATGCCCTGTTCCAGACCGTCTCGATCGGTACGACGACGGGCTTCGTCACGCACGACTTCGAGCTGTGGCCCATCGGTGGGCAGTTTCTGCTTCTGGGACTCATGTTCATGGGCGGCATGGCCGGGTCGACGGGAGGCGGGATGAAGGCGATGCGGGTGTACTTGCTGCTTCGACACGGACTCACCGAGCTGAAGCGGAGCATCCACCCACGCGCAGTCGTCGTCGCGCACCTCGGTTCGCGGCCGGTCCACGATCGGGTCTTTCTCCGCATCCTGGCGTTTGCGCTCTTCTTCTTCGCGCTGTTCGGTACCGGGGCCTTCGTTCTTACGCTGCTGGGTCATGACCTGACCACCGCGATCGGCGCGAGCGCGGCGAGCATCGGGAACATCGGACCGGGGCTCGGAGAGGTGGGGGCGATCGACAACTACGGGTGGATGGGGTCCGCGTCACACGCCGTGCTCATCGTTCTGATGCTGGCGGGCCGCCTCGAGATCTTCACCATTCTCTTGCTCCTACACCCGGATCTGTGGCGTCGGTACGATCGACGACCCGGTGCCGGCGTCCATTGAGCCAGCCGAGGTGATCGTGGAAGAAGACACGCGTGCGAATGAGCCCGTCGGGGTCGGTGCGCCCTCGCCGGCTGCCGTTCTGCGCCCAGATGCGGTGCAGCCGGCGCTGCCAAGTGAACGCCTGCTGGTGGATGAAGCGCCCGGCGACGAGGCCGTACCGGTAGATGTGCTGTTCGTGGGTGGTGGTCCCGCGGGACTCGCCGGCGCGATCGAACTCGCCCGGCTGGTGGCGGCGGACAGGGAGGACGGTGGGCCGCTCGGCGAGCTGGAGATCGCCGTGCTCGAGAAGGCCGAGGGGTTGGGCGAGCACTGCCTGTCG
>JBDHAD010000113.1:0-5818 GCA_039588215.1 Gemmatimonadota bacterium | reverse complement strand
CCGCTCGGCGCCCCGCTCGTACACCTTGTGAACGTCCCGTACCTGGACGACCGCCTCAGCCATCGCCGCCTCCCTCCGACACGCGCACGCGGTCGCCGTCGGCCAGGGAGGGCGCCGGGTCCAGCACGACACGGTCGGTGGGCCGGAGACCCGAGCGGACCTCGACCCGCCCGCCCACCGCCGGCCCGACCGCCACGGCCCGCCGCTCGACGCTCCCATCGCGCACGACGAAGACGACCGAGGTCTCGCCCTCCCGCATGACGGCGCTCTCCGGGACGACGAGCGCGGCGCCGGCCGCGGCGCCTTCTTCCCCGTCCCCGCGGAAGGCGACCTTCACCCCCATGTCGGGCAGAATGCGCGGGTCGCCCAGCTCGTCGAAACCGATCCGCACCCTCACCGTCGCTTTCTGGCGATCCGCGGCCGGCACGATCGTGATCACATGAGCCGGGATCTGCCACTCGGGATAGGCGTCCAGAGTGGCCATGACCGGCTGGCCCGACCGCACGCGCTGGATGTAGGCCTCGTTCACGTCCACCTCGATCTCCAGCGACTGCATGTCCACGATCGTCGTAATTCCGGTCCGCGTGAACCCGCCCCCGGCGGAGACGGGCGAGATCATCTCCCCGGGCTGCGCGTCCTTCGAGATCGCCACACCTGCGAAGGGGGCGCGGATCCGCGTGTCTTCCAGCGCTTGACGCCCCACCGAGACCTCGCCCTCCGCGACCCCGATCTCATCGCGGGTCGCCGCGAGGCGGGCGATGAGCGCGTCGCGGGCCGAGAGGGCGGCATCGAGCGCCGCCTGGCTCTCCGCATCGACGGCACGGAGCTCCCGCGTGCGATCGAGGTCGATCTCGGCCTGTCGCAGCAACACCTCGACCTCGCCCACGCGGCTGCCCGCGGCCGCGAGGCGGGCTTCGGAGAGCTCGAGGGCGCGGCGCGCGTTCGAGTCGTCGAGACGCGCGAGAAGCTGGCCCTCCGTCACCTCCATCCCCTCCTCCACCAGCGCCTCCGCTACCTGGCCGGTGACCTTGGCCGACACGGTGGCCTGTCGCCGGGCGACCACGTAGCCCGAGGCATCGAGCACGGAGAGCGCCCCGGCGCCCCCGGTCACTTCGGTCGGCGCGACGACCTCCACCGCGAGTCCGCGCTCGCGGGCGAGGAGCCACCACCCGAGAAGCCCCACCACCACGACGGCGAGACCGACGGGAATCCACCACCGGGGCCGGGTGCGCTCGGCGTCGTCAGATCGGTCGATCCGCAGGTCATCCAGCGCATCGTGTGTGTCAGGAATCGACATAGTCGCACAAAAGTGACCCGGCGGGTGGGAAAAGAACAGGTGCAGAGCTCGCGGACCTCAACCTCCAGCAGCGTGGCCCTACGAACGGATCCTTCCCTCTCCGTCCTCACGGCTTCGGGAGGCGACGGTCGAGCGCTGGATCCCGCTGGGACGGTGGCTAGCACTCCTCGACTTCATCGGCTGGTCGCCGCGGTCAACGCCCGGGCGAGGATCCAGAGGAACCCCAGCGGCAGGAGTATTGTCTGGAGCACGAAGACCACGAGGAGGTGGAGGAGATGGTCGATGGCCCGGCTCGCCCGGTCGCGGAGCGCCTCAACCCGCCGGGAGATGTCGAGCCGCTCCATGGTATCGGAGAACCAGCCGGTGATTCGGCCGATCAAGCCCTCCTCGGCGCGTTCCTCCTCCAGCTCGTCCAGCTCGCGGACGTCCGCGCTGGTCCGTTCCAGCGCCTGCACGGCCTCCTCCTGGCCCGGCTGGAGGAATCGCTCGAAGAGGAGGGTGGTGCCGAGCGCATAGACCGGGACGGCGAAGCGGGCCAGGAGCAGCAGGAGGGTGCCGGCGGTGACCACGCGCCGGACCGTGGAGGGCACCCGCTCCCGAAAGAAGGCAACGCCCACGCGTGCAAGGAGGAAGAGGATGAGGAGGAAAGTCAGGGTGCTCCACGCGCTCGCCCGCAGGAACAGACTCTGAAGGCCGAGCGAGGTGGCGCTCACGAGCATCACGGAGGAGAACTGCTCGACGATGTCGTCCAGGGGCTCCAGCACCTCGCCGGCCGACACCGTTAGCCCCACGCCTCCCGGCTCCATCGCGAGCTCCGTCCCCTCGGCCAGCGAGATGGCCGCGTCGAGGGTGCGGGCGGCGGCATAGGTCAGGACCGCCTGTCGGAAGACACGGTCGGTGGCCGCCTGCGCCCGTTCGTCCACGGATCCCTCCGCGGAGAGGGCTCCGGCCACGAGCGCGGCGACCAGGATCCCGTAGCGAACCCGGAGCCAGCGGGGACGCGTCCGCTCGCGCTTCACCGACTCGGGACCCCTCGGCACATCGGTCGCGGCCCCTGAAGACGTGGGATCGTTGGGGTTCGAAGGGTTCATGGGGAGACGCCGGTCGCGAGGGAGGATTCGGGTACGGTCCGGGAAAAAATACGCCGCCCTGGTTCGAGCGCCAAACCCCAGCGACGCTCACGCGGAGCTGCCGGCACAAGGCCGAGAAGGCAGCGGAGCTGGAGCGTGTGCCCCACCGGGGCTGGCACGGACTCCGCAGGATGAACCGCGAGTACGGGGTTCGAGTCGCAAACTCTACCTGCCCGAAAGCCCCTGTAATACCTTACGTTTGCAGCACCACGGGGCCGTAGCTCAGTTGGGAGAGCGCCTCGACGGTTCGGGTGATCTGCTCGGATTCCTTCCTCCCGAAACGGCAGGTTGCAGGACCGAATCGCGAGTCCAACCGCGAGTACTCCAAACCGTAACGAACCTCCTGATCCGTAGTCAGGTCGGGAGAGGTCCTGATTACAGTGTTTTCCCCGACGTTTGGGGCCATTGTACCGTATTCTTAGGTATGGTCTCGGCCCCGATACCTGAGAATCCTGTGCCCAAACTCGTACGAGTGCTCGTCCTCCCCGCCAGCGCCAACGGCTCCGTCTTCTTGCTCCGCGCGTGGCACCGCGTCAGCTTGTCTTCCTTACCCAGGGGGTGAACTGACGCTCCTCGCGCCAACGGTGTCACGTTGTCTGCCGAATTCGATCGCATCAAGTCGTCCCTCGCCGATCGGTACACAGTTGACCGTGAGATCGGTCGTGGCGGGATGGCGACGGTCTACCTGGCTCGGGATCTGAAACACGATCGATGGGTCGCGATCAAGGTGCTGGCGTCGCACCTGACCGAGGAGATTGGGTCCGAGCGTTTCCTTCGAGAGATCCGGCTCACTGCCAAGCTCCAGCACCCTCACATCCTCCCTATCTACGATTCCGGTGAGCAGGATGGTTTGCTCTATTTCGTGATGCCCTACGTGGAGGGCGAATCCCTGTCGGAACGATTGGCTCACCATCGACGACTCCCGCTTGAGGAGGCCTTGCGAATCGCTCGCGAGGTGGCCGGCGGGCTAGCGTATGCACACGAACAGGGGGTCGTGCACCGCGACATCAAGCCAGGCAACATTCTGTTGGCCGATGGGCACGCGGTCATTGCGGACTTCGGGATCGCCAAGGCGGTCGCCGACGCGAGCAGCGACGATGAGAGCGGCGACCCCCTCGATGCGCTGACCAAGGAGGGCTCGTACCTCGGCACCCCGGCGTATGGGAGCCCGGAGCAGGCCTTCGGCGTGCGGGATCTGGACGGTCGGACCGACATCTACAGCCTGGCCTGCGTCCTGTATGAGATGACGACGGGGAGGCGGCCGTTCGCGGGCACCGCTCAAGAGATGCTCGCCCAGCACGTCCGTGATAAGCCGCGCCCGGTCCGCTCTATCAGGCGCGAGATCCCGACGGAAGTAGCCCGCCTAATCGGCGGGGGCCTGGAGAAGCAGCCGGCCGACCGGGTGCAGACAGCGGGGGAGTTCGGCGAGGCGATCGCCGAAGCGACCAAGACAGAGACCCAACGGAGCAACACTCGGATTCCGATCGTGGTCGGAGCGTATGTGGCGGCGGGCCTGCTGATCCTACTGGCAGCCGACCGGCTCTCCGAGAGATTGCTGTTGCCCGGCTGGTTCCCGGTCGGCGTTCTGATCGTCCTGGCCGCAGGGCTTCCACTCGTCTTTGCGACAGCCTTTTATCAGTTTCGGCTGCGGTGGCGCCTGCGCCCGGCGCAAGCCAGTGCCCATCAGCGTCTGTTTACATGGCGCTACGCGTTCGCGGCGGGGGCACTCTTCTTCGCGCTCCTGGGCATTACAGCAACCGGATACGTGGTCACTCGCGCCCTGGGGATCGGTCCGGCCGCTACGCTCGTCGCGAGGGGTTTACTCGAAACGCAGGAAGACATCATAGTCGCCGAGTTCGAGAGCGTCACGGGGGACTCGGCTCTCGCCCAAGCGGCCACAGAAGCATTGCGGGTCGACCTGGCCCAATCACCGATCGTGACAGTGGTGGACGCACGGGTGATTGCAAGCGCCCTCGAGCGGATGCAGAGGGAGACCGACGCCCGCCTAACCCATAGCCTGGCGAGCGAGTTGGCGATCCGCGAGGGGATCAAAGCGGTCGTAGCCGGTGAGATCAACGCCGCGGGAAGAGGATTCGTCCTTACCGCGGAGCTCGTCGCGGCCAGCACTGGGCAGGTGCTCAGTTCTCACCGGGAGACGGCGCGTGACACGAGCGCTGTCATCGAGACGATCGATCGGCTTTCGAGAAGGCTCCGGGGTCGCATCGGCGAGTCGCTGAGATCCACCGGGGACGACCCTCCTCTCGAACGAGTGACTACCGGCTCGCTCGATGCGCTGCGCAAGTACTCGCAGGGTGTCAGAGCGATTCAACTGGAAGGCAACTCCGACAAGGGGGTCGCGCTACTCGAAGAGACGGTCGCCACCGATCCGAGCTTCGCCATGGCTTGGCGAAAATTGGGTGTCGAGAAACTCAGGATGGGGTTACCCACATCCGAGTGGGCAGAACCGCTGAGACGTGCTTTCGACAGCCGCGAGCGACTCACAGAGCGGGAGCGGTATCTAACTATCGCGACGTACCACAGCTTTGTCACACGCGACCAGAACGAGGCCATCCGAGCATACGAGAACATGCTGGACCTCGATCCCGACGATTTTTACGCGCTGGATAATCTCGCAGACGTGTACGCCGGCAGGGAGGACTATGAGCGGGCCGAGCCGCTTAGGTTACGCGCCGTCGAGGTCTATCCCTCCTACCTCTTCTTCCGATCCTTGATCACCACGCAGGTAGCGCTGGGGAAGTTCGAGGCGGCGGAGGCAACGCTCGAAAGCTACGAGGCTGCGTACCCGAGTCATCCCGATCCGGTGGAGAGAAGAGCGCTGCTGGCGGCCGCGCGGGGGGACTACGATGACGCCGAGGCGTGGATCCGCGTGCGGCGGGAAAGGTTTCGCAACCGACCGGAGATGCGCGCGTTCACAAGCTTCCAACTGGCGGAGCTGGCCGCCCTGCGCGGGCGGCTGGCCGAGGACGAATCCCATCTTCGGGACTATGCCATAGAATTGGAGGAGACCGGTCGGGCAGACGCCGCTCTCCAGCAGGCTCTCTTGCTGTCTGACCGAGATCGTTGGATCCGACGAGATCCTGAGCGGGCCATTCGAAGAATTGAAGGCGTCCTGGAGCGAATACCACTCGCTCGGCTCCCTCTCGAAGACCGTCCTTACCTGGAACTTGCCGAACGCTACGCGTTGGCCGGGCGCACGGATCGGGCTCGGCAGCTGGTTGCCGCATTTCAGACGGAGATCGCGCCCGACATCCGCGAAGGGTTCGACGCCATCATGCATCAGATCCTTGCCCACATAGCGACGGGTGAGGGCCGGTATGATGACGCCATCGCGGAGAACCTGCGGTGGGAAGGTGGGCAGTGCCTCGGCCGC
>JBDHAD010000112.1:0-4173 GCA_039588215.1 Gemmatimonadota bacterium | reverse complement strand
TGCTGGTGTTGATGAACATCGTGATCGACACGGCTGCCGCTCTGTATGCGGGTGCCCTGGTCATCCAAATCATCTATCCGGCGATCCCGCTGTGGCAGTCGGTCGTGGTGCTCGGTGTCCTCGCGGGCATCTACACGATCGCCGGTGGATTGAAGGCGGTCGTGTACACCGACGCGGTGCAGGCCGTTCTGCTGCTCATCGGTGCGTTTCTGGTCGCAGTGTTGTCCTTCAACGCGATCGGTGGCTCCTGGTCGGCCGTGACCGCCGTCGTGCCGCCCGAGGACCTGTCCATCATTCGGCCGATGTCGGACCCGGTTCTGCCGTGGCCGGGAGTCCTCACCGGCGTGTTCCTTCTGGGCTTCTATTTTTGGGGTACGAACCAGTTCATGGTCCAGCGCACGCTCGCGGCGAAGGACCTGAACCACGGACGCTGGGGTGCGCTCTTCGCGGGTTTCCTCAAGCTCCCGATCATCTTCATCATGGTCCTACCGGGCATCTTCGGACGACTGTTGTATCCCGCGGCGGAGTACCCGGCCCTGGCCGAGAATCCCGATCTCATCTTCCCGACGCTCATGTTCGACCTGCTGCCGGTCGGTATCCGCGGGCTGATCATCGCGGCGTTGGTGGCGGCGATCATGTCGAGTGTCGACTCGACCCTCAACTCGGCCTCCACGCTCGTCACCATGGACTTCATTAAGAAGCTCAAGCCCAAGGTGCCGAATCACAGCCTGGTCATCGCCGGGCGCATCGTGACGTTCGCGTTCATGTCGCTCGCGATCCTGTGGGCGCCGCAGATCATCAAGTTCCCGAACATCTGGACGTACCTGCAGCAGATGCTGGCGTACCTGGCTCCGCCGATCGTCACGTGCTTCTTCGCTGGCGTGTTCTGGAAGCGGGCGAACGGGCATGGTGCGTTTGCGGCGCTCGTCGTCGGCCACCTGGCGGCGGCCGTCATATTCGGGCTCGCGTTGTCCGGGTCGGTGATCATCCAGACGCACGCTCTGACACCGGAGGAGCTCCAGATGGCTGCGGCCGGAACGCCGGTCATCCACTTCCTCTATTTGGCGCCGATCCTCCTCGTCATCTCGCTCATCGCGCTCGTGGTGGTGAGCCTTGCCACGGAGAGGCCCGATGAAGAGGTCGTGCGGGCGCTGACCTGGACTCCGGCTCTTCTCTCGGATGAAGCACCAGAGCTCGCTCGCCTCCCGTGGTACAAGAACTACCGGTACCAGTCCGCGGGCCTGCTGGTGCTCATCGCGATCATCGTGATCTCATGGTGGTAGGCTTGGGTGACGGCGGACGAAGGAAGGCGAGCCTGTGAAGGCGAGCGATTGATGGGCGCCTGGTAACACCCATGCCAAAGACGGTCGTGGCGATCGGCGAGGCGCTGTGGGACGTGTTTCCGGATCGACGACTGCCAGGCGGCGCACCCTGCAACGTCGCGTTCCATGCCGCTCGGCTGGGCGACCGGGGGGCGATCATCACGCGCGTGGGCGAAGATCCGGCGGGGACCGAGCTGGTCGCGTTTCTCGGAGAGCGCGGAGTCGTCACCGACTGCATACAACGCGACGAGCGGAGGCCGACGGGTACAGTGATGGTGACGATCGAGGATTCCGAGCCTCGGTACAACATCACCGAAAAGGTGGCGTGGGATTACATCACGGCGGGGGAGGATGCATGTGCGATCGCGCGGCGGGCGGACGCCATCTGCGTCGGCTCGCTCGCCCAGCGAGGCCGGCACAGTCGCTCGGCCATCCACCGACTGCTGTCGGAGGCGCGTGGGCAGGCACGAATCATCTTTGACGTGAACCTCCGCCCTCCGTTCGTCGATCCCGGCATCCTCGACGTCACGTTTCGACTCGCCGACGTGGTGAAGCTGAGCGAATCGGAGGTGGATCGCGCCTCTGCCCTGCTCGACAGACGCTCGCTCACGGACTGGCTTCTCGAGGACACCGGTGTGGAGGTCGTGTGTGTGACGCGGGGGAAAGACGGCGCCTCGATCACCACCCACAGCGAGACGGTCTCCGCCCCCGGCATCGAGATCGACGCCTCGACGGGTGACGCGGTGGGTGCCGGCGATGCGTTCACCGCCGCCCTCGCTCACCAGCTCGTTCGGAACGCTCCCGCGGAGGAGATCCTCAGCGCCGCGAATCGTTACGCCGCTCTGGTGGCCACGAAGAAAGGCGCTATGCCGACGCTTTCGGACGAGGATCTGACCGCGATCGGCCTGTAGTCACACGACCACGAGGGCCTCGTGGGGCAGGAGCTCGACTGCGTCCGTGATCTCGCGGCCCTCGCTCGCGCGGTGTGTCGACACGGTGACCCAGCCGGCGAGACCTGGCGTCTCGATGGACCGCGGTTGGGGCGAGAAATTGATGGCGACGAAAGCCCGCTCGGCTCCCGCGGCCCGTTCGAACGCGAAGCAATCGGAGGGAGCTCCATCCACGGGCCGGTAGGAGCCCGTTCGGAGGGCCGCCGACGCTCGCCTCACGTGAAGCAGCCTGCGATACAGATCGAGGTGTGAATGGGGGTCCGCGAGCTGGGACTCGACGTTCCGTTCCGCGTAGTCGTCGCTGACGGGGAGCCAGGGCTCCGGGGCCGAGGTGAAACCCGCGCCGGGTTCGGCCGACCACTGCATCGGGGTGCGGCATCCATCCCGACCCAGGCCCGGCTCCGCCATGCCCCACGGGTCTTGCACCTTGTCCGGCGGGATCTCGGCCTCGCGCATCCCGAGCTCATCTCCATAGTAGAGCGTCGGTGATCCGCGCAGGGTGAGCAGCAGAACCGCCGCCTGCCGACTTCCGTGATCCCCGAGCCGGGTCGACAGGCGTTGGTCGTCGTGCGTGCCCAGGACCCAGTTGAGCGCCGCACCCTGCGGGACCGCCGCCACCAGCCCGTCCACGACTCCACGGATCTCGGCCGCGCTCCACGGCGCCTTCAGAAAGCCGAAGTTGGCCGGCATGCTCAGCTCGTCGAGATTCTCGCCGTAGTAACCCGCCAGCTCATGGGGATCGAAGACGTGCATCTCGCCCAACGCCATGCGCGGAGGCTGGTACTGATCCAAGACCGCGCGCATGGTGCGAAACACTCCGTGTGAGTCGGCATGTCCTTGATCGTGGAGGTGCACCGATTATCTCGCTCGGCGGGATCCTTCATGATGAACAGGGGGGTATCGACTCGAAATCCATCCACTCCCCGATCGAGCCAGAAGCGCATGTTGTCCAGCATCGCGGCTTCCACCGCCGGATTCCGCCAGTTCAGATCGGGCTGCTCCTTGAGGAAGGAGTGCAGGTAGTACTGACCCGTCCGATCGTCGAGCTCCCAGGCCGAGCCACCGAACACGCTGAGCCAGTTATTGGGCGGTGACCCATCCGGCTTTGGGTCCCGCCACACGTACCAGTCGCGGCGAGGATTCTCACCTGAGCTCCGTGACTCGATGAACCATGGATGCTGATCGGACGAGTGGTTGGGAACGAAATCGACGATCACTCTGAGGCCCGCATCGTGCGCACGCGCCACGAGCTGGTCGAAGGTGGCGAGATCGCCGAACATCGGATGCACGTCGCGGTAATCCGACACGTCGTAGCCGAAGTCCGCCATCGGCGATGGATAAATGGGGCTCATCCAGATCGCATCGACGCCCAGCGTGTCACTCAGGTAGCCGATCTTGTCGATGACGCCCTTCAGGTCGCCGACGCCGTTGCCGGTCGTGTCCTTGAAGCTTCTCGGATAGACCTGATACACGACCGCGGTATGCCACCACTCGTGTCGCTCGCGATTGGACAAGAGACCGCCTCCGCGAAGGTGTCCGCCGTTCGAGTTACGGCCGGGTGTCGTCGGTATCGTCCGATGTCGACGCCGGGTCGTCGAGCTCGGGCTCCGCTGCGCGCCGCTCTTCCAGCTCACGCTTCATCGTCGCGCAAGTAGCCTCGTCGAGAGTATAGAAGATCAGGACGACCGCGCAGGACATATAGAGCAGGCCCGGAAACACCGAGATCAGGAGCTTGATCCCGGTCAGCGCGAGAGCGATTTGCTCGGTGGCCTGCTGCACGTAGCCGTAGGCGGCGAGCAGCCAGCCCGCCAGTGCCCCGCCGATGCCCCAGCCGCCCTTCTGGGCGAAGGTGGCGGCGGAGAAGAAGAGACCCGTGGCCCGCCGCCCGGTCGTCCATTCCG
>JBDHAD010000111.1:0-3665 GCA_039588215.1 Gemmatimonadota bacterium | reverse complement strand
GGAGTGGCGAACCTTCACCACGAGGGACGGCCTGCCCTCCGACAAGGTCTTTGCGGTGAGGGTCGGGGAGGGCCGCGTTTGGGCCGGCACGGATGCCGGGATCGCGTACTACGAGGACGGCCGCTGGACGGCGCTGACGGTGGCCGACGGTCTGGCCCACGACGTCGTGCTCTCCCTCGATGTGAACGAGGACACCGGCGATGTGTGGATCGGCACCGCGGGTGGGCTGAACCGCTGGTCCGCCGGCCGCCTCGAGACGTTCAATCAGTTCAACAGCGGCCTGGTGAACGACGTGGTCTACGGGGTGTCCAGTGAGGAGGAGTACCTCTGGGCGGCCACAGCCGCGGGTGTGAGCCGTCTGAACACCTACACGGCTCGTTGGGAGATCTTCAACGAGCAGAACGCGCCGATGCACGAGCCCTGGACCTACGGGGTGCATGTCCACGAGGGGGTGGCGTACATCGCCGCTTGGGGGGGAGGGGCGCTCGAGTACGACTCGGAGACGGGACGCTGGCGCGATCACCGTGACCCCGACGGTGAGATGGAGATCGACCTGTTCCCGGATGACGGCGTGGTCCACGACATCACGACCGCCGTTTCGCACGACGACGGCGTTCTATGGGTCGCCACCTACTTCGGCCTCAGCCGATACGACGGCGTCCGTTGGCGCGGCTATTTCGATCACGACAGCGGCCTGGTCAGCAACTTCATCAACTTCGTGCGCGCCCAGGGTCCGGTGGTCTGGGTGTGCACGGACAAAGGGCTCAACGCCTTCGACGGGACGATGTGGGTCACGTATCGACGCGACGAAGAGACGGGGGCAGGCGAGCTATTGATCTCTGACGGCACTACCACCGTCCGCCGGAGCACCGTCTCCAGCATCGCGCACAACTACATCCTTGGCGTCGACGTCGAGGATGACCGTGTCTGGGTGGCGACCGCCCAGGGATTGAGCCTGGGTTCGGGGGTCCACGATGGCTCCGACCTGCTGGCAGCGCATGACACCAAGCGAGGATACGAGGATGAGCGATAGCACCGGTACGCTTACGAGAGACCCGCAGATCGATGTTACGCGGTTGAGTCCAGGAGAGGTGGAGGAGCTGCGGAACCTCGGCATGCTGGACGAGGAGGGGGGTGTGCGCCCCTATATCATGCCTGCCGTGCACCGCGCCCGGCCCCCGCTCGAGAAGCTGAGCATCTCCGCACCCCGCATGTTGAACGAGGCGTTCGACTACAGCCGACCCTCGTCCTTCTCACGCGCCCTGGCCATGCAGTTCGGCGATTTCACGGCTCTCTTCATCTCGGGCACGGCCAGCGTCGACGACCAGGGATATTCGGTCCATGAGGGCGACTTCCGGGCTCAGTGCTGGAGAACCTACGGGAACATTACGGCTCTCCTCGAGGCGGAAGACATGACTTGGCACGACATCGTTCGCACGACGTGCTACCTGCGCGACATCGAGCGCGACTACAAGGACTTCAACGAAGTTCGGACGGCCTTCTTCGAGTGGTTGGGCCTCGATCCGCTCCCGGCGAGCACGGGGATCCAGGCCCGGCTGTGTCGGGAGGATCTCCTCGTGGAGATCGAGGCGATCGCCATCGCGCGACGAGACGAAGGGTAGAGATCGTGACGCCACGCCTGATCCGACTGGCGAGCTTCGGCGCGATCGTGGCATGCGCCGGCCCCGCGGGCGTCTTGTCGGGGCAGGAGGACTCGATACGCTATGCCGGCACGCCGCCGAAGCTGTCGCCCTTCCGCGAGTATCAGAGCCCGTACCTGTTCTTCTTCGACGAACGCTTGGAGCACCTCGGACCGGGACGAGACAAGGCGCCCCCCTCCGGGCTCACGGAGGTCAGACTCGGATTCGTGGGTCCCATCGAGGGATCCCGCGATGCGCGGCTGGGCAGAAGGATGCTTCAGGGCGCCACGCTGGCGGTGGAAGAGGCGAACGCGGGTGGCGGGCTCGATGGACTCCCCTTCACCCTGATCGTCCGGAACGACCTCGGTCTCTGGGGGGCCTCCAGCAACGAGATCGTAGCGCTTCACGATGCCGGCGTATGGGGCATGCTGGGATCCATCGATGGGGCGAACACGCACATCATGCTGCGGCTCGCCCTGAAGCTCGATATGCCGTTGGTCGTGACGGGGGACACCGATCCCACGTTCACGGAGACCCGGATCCCGTGGGCGATCCGGGTGAACGGTGACGACCGTCAGAACAGCTACGCGCTGGCGCTACAGATCCACGACGTGCTGGGCCACTCCCGGGTAGCCGTGCTCCGCGAGAACAATCGGTACGGACGCGTCGGGACTGCGGAGTTCAAGGACGCGATGAAGCGTCTCGGAGCCCCCATCGTGCTCGAGATGCGATACGAGCGCGGCGACACGACGTTCGCCGCCCAACTCGAGCGCATTCGCCGGACCGACCCGGATGCGGTCCTCCTCTGGGGAGACGCTGAAGAGGTGGGAGTCGCCGTGCGGCAAATGCGCGAGCTGGGGATGCGGCAGCCCGTCTTCGGCTCGGATCGGCTTGTTTCGGACGAGTTCCTGAGGATTGCCGGGCCGGCAGCCGAGGGAGTGGTCGCGACGTACCTGTACAATCCGACGAGCGGCGACCCGATTCTGCGGGACTTCAATCGCCGGTACCGGGAGATGTTCGACGAGGAACCGGAGAGCTTCGCGGCGCATGCGTACGACGGCATGAAGATCATGATTGAAGCCGTTCGGCGCGCGGGCTTGAACCGGGTGCGGATTCGTGACGAACTGACCGGTCTCACCAGCTATCATGGTGTCACCGGCGAGATCATCCTGGATGAGAGGTGGGACGACATCGGGCCGATCTGGATGGCCGAAGTCCGGGATGGAAGGTTTCACTTCTTCCCATCGCCTCTGGAAAAAACGAGACATGAAACCTCACAACGATAAAACCAATAGCGGGGCCGCAGGGCGGGCCAGGCTGGTAGCGACCGAGTCGAAGCCGGAAGGGACCACCGTGGTCGCAGGGGGCGTCGAGATCGGCGGCCCGGAGGTGATCGTGATGGCGGGTCCGTGCGCGGTGGAGAGCAGGGAGCAGCTGCTGTCGACGGCCCGGGCGGTTCAGGAAGGCGGCGCCAAGGTACTGCGGGGAGGAGCGTTCAAGCCCCGCACCTCTCCGTACAGCTTCCAGGGACTCAAAGAGGAGGGTCTCGAGCTACTCGCCTGGGTCAGACAGGAGACGGGATTACCGGTCGTGACCGAGGTCATGGAGACGCGAAAGGTCGAGCTCGTATGTGACCACGCGGACATCCTCCAGGTCGGCTCGCGGCACATGCACGACTATGCTCTCCTCGAGGAGGTCGGGCGAGCCCGCATTCCAGTCCTGCTCAAGCGCGGCTGGAGCGCCACGCTCGACGAGCTACTCCTCTCAGCCGAGTACATCCTCAACAAGGGCAACGAACAGGTCGTACTCTGTGAACGCGGGATCCGCACGTTCGAGCCCTCGACCCGCAACACGCTGGACCTCAACGCCATACCGTTCCTGAAGCGCCACACCCACCTGCCGGTGATCGTCGATCCCAGCCACGGAACGGGGCACCGGTGGATGGTCCCGACGATGAGCAAGGCCGCACTGGCGGCCGGGGCCGACGGCCTTCTCGTCGAGGTACACTGCGATGTCGACGCGGCC
>JBDHAD010000110.1:0-6828 GCA_039588215.1 Gemmatimonadota bacterium | reverse complement strand
CCGGGTAGCGTAGTCCAGCAGCTTCTTGACCTGGGGGTCGTCCTTGTATGCCTGCTTGAGCTCCGGGACCTTGCGTGTCGCCTGCTCCACGGTGAGCGAGAAGCCCGGCGTGGACGGAATCAGCTTGGCGAGCCGGTCCGTGTCGGAGGGCGAGAACCCGAGTACGCGCCCCACATCCCGCACGACCGCGCGCGCCTTCATGGTGCCGAACGTGATGATCTGGCCGACCGACTCCTGTCCGTACTTCTCGCGCACGTAGTCGATGACCTCGCCCCGGCGCTCGTAGCAGAAGTCGATGTCGATGTCCGGCATCGAGATCCGGTCCGGGTTGAGGAAGCGCTCGAACAGGAGATCGAAGCGGAGCGGGTCGACGTCGGTGATCCCCAGGGCGTACGCGACGATCGACCCGGCGGATGAGCCGCGGCCCGGCCCCACGGGGATATCGCGCTCCTTCGCCGCCCGAATGAAGTCCCACACGATGAGGAAGTAACCGGCGTATCGCGTCTTTACGATCGCGCCGCGCTCGGACAGCTCGCGCAGCATTGCCTCGTCCCCCGCGTACTCCTCCGGCAGCGGGAAACTGGGGAGGTGGTACTTCTGCTCGAACTGGACGTCGCACCGCTCCGCGATCTCGACGGTGGAGAGGAGGACCTCGGGGTTGTCCGGGAACAGCTCGGCCATCTCGGCGGCCGGCTTGAAGTAGCTCTCCGCGCCGTGAAACCGCAGCCGATTCGGGTCGTCCTTGTCCTTGCCGGTGCCGATGCACAGCAGCGTGTCGTGCGCGTCCGCGTCCTCGCGCCGCAGGTAATGCGCATCGTTGGTTGCCGCGACCGGGAGCCCGAGCTCCTCCGCGAGCTGGAACACTCCCTCGTTCACCTTTTTCTGGCTCGGGATCCCGTGATCCTGCACTTCGAGCCAATAACGGTCGGGGAATACGCGCGCGTGCCATTCTGCTGCGCGTCGGGCGTCCTCCCAGCGGTCGGCCCCCAGGTAGCGTGCGATCTCGCCCGCCAGACAAGCCGAGAGCACGATGAGGCCGTCGGAGTACTCCTCCAGCACCTCGTGATCGATGCGCGGCCGGCGATAGAAGCCTTCGGTGTACCCGATCGAAGAAAGGCGGATCAGGTTCTGGTAGCCGGTCTTGTTCGCAGCGAGCAGGACGAGGTGCGCGTAATGGTGTGGCGCCCGCTCCGGCTTCTCACGCGAGCGTCGGTCGCCATACGCCACGTACGCTTCGCAACCGAGGATGGGCTTGATCCCCGCCGCCCGCGCCTTCTCCTGGAACTCCCATGCGCCGAAGAGATTCCCGTGGTCGGTGAGCGCCACGGCGGGCATGCCGAACTCGATGGCTTGATCGAGCAGCTCGTCGATCCGGTTGGCGCCGTCGAGCAGCGAGTATTCGCTATGCGTATGAAGGTGGACGAACTGCATCTCAGCGTCTATCGACCGCGCGGCCTGCGCCGCGCCACGTTGCCACGCCCTGGACAGGCCGCTGGAAGACTCCAGCCGGCCGCGTTACGAACCGCACCGGAACGAGCCGAGGATCTCCTGCAATTGCAGCAAGTACTCGTACTTGCTCTCGTTCGGTGCATAGAGCCAGCCATCGATGAACATCGTGCGGGCGGGGCAGTCGACGAGCCATACGAGGAACAGTCCCGCGGCGGGGAAGTCGCCCTCCTCATCCTCCCAGATCCCCGTCACTTCGAGGGCGGGATGGCCATCGATCCTGAAGCGAGTGACCGCAGAGCGGTCCGTCCTCATCCCCTGCGCCACGTTGTAATGGACGCTGTCGATCCCCGCGCGCCACTCGAGCGCGATCTCGGCGGTCAGCGAGTCCACCCGGACGCGCGGCTGCACGAGAATCGAGCGGATCAGCACACTCGGGTCGGGGTTGTCGTTCCGGAGGATCACCAGGCTGTCCCCGGCCTCGGTCTCACGCGCCACGTGATCGTACACCTCGGGGACGAGCATCGAGAAGCCGAACCGCCGCTCGAGATCCTCGGCGAGCGCGGTGTCGGGTGGGGTCACGAACATCTTGGTCCGCACCCAGTCGCGATAGCTGGAGTCGATCATCGCGAGGACCGCGGGCAGTTGCGACACCCAGCTCTCGACTTCAAGGGTCGGGCGGAGCATAACGGCCGTCACGGTCTGGCCGCGCGCCCAAACATCGCGCGCCTGGAACACCTCCGGCATGGGCACCGATTCGAAGGTGCGCCCTGCCGCCGCGGCGACGGCGGCGAGGTCAGGATCATCCACCGTCCCGAACACGATCACGTTCCGGAACACCCGCAGGTCGGCGGATTGCTCGGTGGTGGGATCGACCTGCGTGACGACGTACTGCTTCTCGTCGCGGGTGGTGTAAACCGTCGGCTCGAGGATCGCGTAGGTGGTGTCCGCTACCTGCTCCCAGAGAGAGTCGGGTGCGAGCACGATCAGGCTGTTCGCGTCTCCCCACGCCTGCGGGATATCACAGGCCGCGACAAGGGAAAAAAGGCCGATGACGACGGGCACGAGGGGACGTGCGTTCGGCCTCGAAATCGGTTGTCTTCCGCATGGCAGCGCAAAGTAGACGCCGGGTGGGGGCACGAGCAACCACGATCAAAGGCCCTCCGCAGCGCTCCTGTAACTCCTCTTGACAGAAGGACAACGCTGCTCTAATAAGCGAAAAACGGCGCAGGGCAGGGGACGAGCCGTTGCCCGCGCCGAACTACCTCATCTTCGAGTCGAGGCCCGAAACCCAAGACGTCAGGAGCCCAAAAGGAGACTGCGCGCCCATGCTGTACGAGCCTGTGGATCCTGTTGAGACCCACGAGCCTGATTCGCCCTTCGCCGTCCTCGAACCGCGGGCAGAAGCCGAGTCCTGGGAGGACGATTGGGAGGATGAGGACGAAGGCTGGGAGGACGAGGAAGACGACTGGGACGACGACGAGTGGGATGACCTCGAGGACCTCGATGACGACTGGTAGGAAGCCGAGGAGGACGAGATCCGGGTAGAGCCCCCCCTCTGCGGGCGCCGCCGGAATCTTGAATCAGCACATGGGAAGCGGTACCATCTCCGGCCCCACCGGGTACCCACCCGGCGCGATACACGAGGGCCCGTAGCTCAGCTTGGTTAGAGCGCACGCCTGATAAGCGTGAGGCCGGTGGTTCAAATCCACCCGGGCCCATGTCCCACCAGCCCACCAACCATGCGGTTTTCCGCTCAGCTCTCCCCCTTCGGATTCCCTACGGTTTGGCGGTCTACTGTCGGTTGGACTGTCGATTGGGAGGTTACCGGAGGGAGCCCGCACTCACGTGCCGACGGTGCTCAAGAGCCCGCCTCATCGTCTCCTCGTCGGGACGCTGGTAGCAGGTGAGGAGGGTCTGGGGGCTTTTCCCAACCCCCGAGGTAACAGAGGTCCTTGAGCGGCGCGTCCTTGCGCGAGCTGCTGTTGAACCGCCGATCATTAGCGCATCCCTTTCAGGGTGCGCTCGGCGTTCAACCAGCCATCATTCCGAGCCGGGCACGTCACGCCTTCTCAGCGTTTAAAACCCGATAAACCGGCTTTAAGCACAAGTTAACGTTGCGGTCACCGTTCGATTATCTTATCCTTTGGTCATGACCGACCTCACCGCGGAGACACTACGGGAGTTGCTGGACGCTGTCGGAGCCCACCTCGACGAGATGGGGGCAACTGCTTCCATCGTCGTCGTGGGCGGGGCAGCCCTCGCGGCAACCGGCATGATCGATCGGACTACCAAGGATGTCGATGTGGTCGCGAGGGCAATCCGTGAAGGAGGCAAGCGGACTCTGATCCCGCCGGATCCTCTTCCAGAAGGGCTCCTGGCGGCGATTCGGCGTGTGGCACGCGATTACTCCCTCGACGAAGCATGGATGAACACTGTGATCGGTGCGCAGTGGACCCAAGGGCTCCCAGAGTGGCTGCCGGACGAGGTCGACTGGGAGGACTTCGGCGGACTTGAGGTTGGCTTCGCAGGTCGACGGTCTCTGATCGCCTTGAAGCTGTTCGCAGCTATCGACAAAGGGCGGGAGAGCGCCCACTACCAGGACCTTCTCACTCTCGCTCCAACTCCGGCGGAACTTGAACAGGCTGCAAGCTGGGTTCGTGAACAGGATGCAGGGGAGTCCTTCCCGGATCTTCTGAGCGAGGTCTTGGATGATGCAGAACACGATCTTGGAAGATCTAGCTAGCATTGTACGACAGGCCAGCGTCGCTGCCTGCTGGCGCCAGTGGGTGGCAATTGGCTCATTCGCCAGCCCTTCGTCCGAGCCTCGAGCCGAGGCAATCGTGGACCCGGAGGCATTGGTGCTGCTGAGCCTGGCGACTCAGGGCTATGAGCGTCGCCTCTTGGATCTGGTCGGTTGGTGGGCCGGAGCGGGTGCGCACTTGATGAGCGTGAACCGGCTGCGAACGGTCAGCCGCCGGTTTCCGGATCAGGGTGCACGACACTTCGGAACGTTCGCTCGACTTGCTTACGAAGCCGGAGACCGTCGATGGGCACGACATGCAGCTGGTGTGGATGAGGTCACCTACCGCCCCGGCAAAGGTCCGGAGCATCTCAAGCTGGCTGAACCGAGTACGCTCATGCTGCGAATGCGCGCGGGCGTCGGAGTAGGGGCGAAGGCCGATGTGCTGACGTTTCTCCTTGGTGTCCGGGGCGCACATGCGACCGTTAGTACGCTATCGCGAGCGACCGGGTATAGCGGCACGGCAATTCGGACGGCGGCCCAAGACATGGCTGTCGCGCGGCTGATACGAGAAACGAGGGATCGACCCCGATATTACTTCTTGACCGCGAAGCCCTGGGCAGAACTCCTTGAGCTTCAGCCGTACGGCTCTGGAAGTCCGAACGGATTCGAGATCCCGGAATGGAGGTTCTGGTCCCATCTTTTCGCTTTTCTCGCAGCGATCGATGACTGGACCACGCGGGTTATCAAGAACTCCACGAATCCTCACGTCGTTGCCTCTGAGGCGAGAGATCTCTTTGAGGAGTACAATGGGGCCTTCGCGCTAAACGGAATCCCCGTTCCGTCTCCGGCCGACTACCCCGGACTACAGTTCGTCGATGGGTTGTTTGAGACGGCGCGGGTTGTGGCCGATTGGCTGCAAGATCACTTGTAGCCAGGCCGCCCGGCACGCCTAGTCGGCGCGCACGTCAGGACCCAGCTGCCCCTTATTGATCGAACCGTGCTTGTCGGCACGGCGGCACGCGACGTACTCCCTACGCACCCGCGGCGTTAAGACAGGACGGTCCCGCCCCCAAACCTGTAAGCGTACTCGTTGAAGCTGACGCGCCCACCGTACGGTTGCCACCTGTCGGTGTCCCGCAGCCAGTGCCATGCCGCATACAGGTAAACGTGATCTCTGTCGGCAACATAGACTCCCGCAGCCCCACCGAAGTTGCACTGTTTGTCCTTACACTCGATTACTCTCGACCCGTCGGGAATCGACACGACCTCCGGGCGGGCCGTGAAGTCTCCGCCTGGCCAGCGCACCTCGTAGATGTCCAGGAGGTTGTCACCCTTGAAGGTCGGAGACGCTTTCTTCGTGTTCCTCGTAGCCAGCAGGTAAACGGTCCCGCGCTCGTCGGTGACGAGGTTGATGCACTGATACGTCCCTCCCCAAAGCAGGATACCTCCCGGGAAGAATCCGTCCGGTAACCGCGCTTCGCGCAGACGGTGTTCCAACTCGGCAAAGCCGTTTCGCAGATCCGCATCCTTCGACAAGTGGAAGTCCAACACCTTGTCGTCCCAGATCGTAAGCACGTACCTGTCCAGGGCTTTCAGGTACGTCATGCCCACGGCCTTGGGATCCATATCAGGCTTTTTGAGACGTATGTGTCGGAGCTCGCGCGGCCTCCGACGATCCCGACCTACCTCGAAGAAGCGAATCTCGGAGGTGAAGGCCCCATCGGTATCGTAGATAGGGATGGCGAGCACGCCGTCGATGACCTGGATGCCTCCCGCATGCCAACGATTCCCTTCCCGATCGACGTCGATGACGTGAGTGATCTTGTCATTCGGTTGTGGCCGCTTGTGGTCGGGGTAGCTTGGAATTGCCCAGGCATCGCACTCATCGCGGCTGCCCATCTCCACCACGATCAGCTGTGATCGCGGGATCGGCCTCTTCTGCGTCGCCGAGATCAGCAGCCGTCGACCGACCCGCTGTAGCCCCTGAAAGTGCTCGCCGAGCCCGAAATCATTCTTGAATTGCGACGTATAACGGGGGTACGAGACCATGCCCAGCGTATTTGAGGCACCAAGGTACCGAGCCTTCGTCACACGGTCGGGGATGCGCCGGTAGGAGCTCAGGACGTCGCGCACTAAGGGGAGAGGCATGCGTGATCAGAGCTTTGCGATTTCACTGGCCACCGTCTCGAACGTTCGCTCGCGGTCCGCGACACTCCCGATTCGCTCACTGATGTAGTTCGCGAGGTGAAGGTGGTGCGTCGATACGAGGCGGTTGTGAAAGTCGTTCAGAGTGACGGACGTGGTCGCGTACATCTTCAGATAGATCGCCGCCACGTACTCGGTGAAGAGACCTCCGGCGCCACCGACGGCGGCCGTGACGATCGTCTGCGCAGTTCCCGGGTTTTCCGCCGAGGTGATATATGCGATCACGACGACGATGACAGCTAGACCGGAGACGACGCATGCCAGGCCGATAATCAGCATGATCCGGCTCTGCCGCAGTGCCAGCCGGTAGTACCGGCGTAGCTGCAGTTGATGGGCGTTGAACTGCTCCCAGGCGCGGTCCGGACCTAGTGGCGTCAGTTTAATCCTCACGTCTGAGACGACGTCCTCCCTTGCCTCGCCAAGCTCTCTCC
>JBDHAD010000109.1:0-4152 GCA_039588215.1 Gemmatimonadota bacterium | reverse complement strand
TACCGCGGGTGACATTTTCAAGCAGGAGGTCGAGCCGTCCACCGGGTACTTCGTGGGACGGGTGAAACAGGACCTGCTGGACGGCGATCTCCAGATCGGCGCGATCGCGACGTCGGTGCGCCGGAACTTCGACGATCCGTCCTTCGAGGAGCTCCTGAACGCGCACTCGGAGGGTCTGGGGGTGGACGGGGAATACTGGTGGAGCGATCGCAGGTACCACCTGCTGTTCAGCTCCGCGTTCACGAGCATCTCCGGCTCCCCCGAGGCCATCGAGCGCGCCCAGCGATCGAGCGCGCGCTACTTCCAGCGCCCCGACCGGCAGCACGGCGGCAACGGGCTGTTCAGCGACGCGTTCGACCCGACGCTCACGTCGATGCGGGGGTGGGGCCTGTACTCGCGCGTGGCGAAAGACGCGGGAGATTGGCGCTGGGAGACGGCGCTCAACGTCCGGAGCCCCGGGTTCGAGAACAACGACATCTCCTTCCTCACCCGCACGGACTTCATCTGGATGAACGCCAATCTGATCCGGCAGTGGACGACGCCGGGGTCCTGGTACCGGTCGATCTGGACGACGATCGGGACACAGCAGCAGTACAACTTCGACGGCGATCTGACCGACCGGCAGTTCCACGGCTTCTTCGGGTTCCAGACCCTATTCTACTGGGACATCAACGCGTTCGTGATCCATCGCCCATCCACGCTCGACGATCGCCTGACGCGCGGCGGGCCCGTGGTGAAGAGGCCGGCGTCCACCTTCTTGTTCACCGACCTCGGTACGGACAGTCGCAAACCGGTGATCGCGACCCTGAACCCGTCCTATTTCTGGGATGAGGATGGAGGCTGGGCGTACGACCTGGGCCTGGACCTCACTTTCAAGCCACGGTCGAACCTCCTGCTCACGCTGTCACCGTCGTACGGCCGATCCATCAATCCGGACCAGTATGTCGAAGCCGTGGACGACGAAACGGCGGGGGCGTTCTTCGGGCGGCGGTACGTCTTCGGCGAGCTGGATCAGAAGTCGTTCTCGATGACTACCCGGCTGAACGTGACGTTCACGCCCACGATGTCGCTCGAGCTGTTCGTGCAGCCGCTGTTCTCGGCACAGGGCTATTCGAACTTCAAGGAGTTCGACGCGCCGAGGGAGCTCGGAAAGAGCGTCTACGGCCTCGACATCGGGACGATCCGGGACGAGGGCGATGGGTTCGACAAGGAGTTCTTCGTCGACCCGGACGGGAGTGGCCCGGCCGAGGAGTTCTCGTTCGAGAATCCGGACTTCAACTTCCGCTCGCTGCGGGGCAACCTCGTGTTCCGGTGGGAGTATCTGCCGGGCTCGACGCTGTTCTTCGTGTGGACGCAGGATCGCAACTCGACCGATCCGTTCGGCGATTTCGACTTCGGCCGGGATACGGACTCGCTGTTCGGTGCACCGACGGACAACATCTTCCTGGTAAAGCTCACCTACTGGCTGGGGATCTAACAGCTCGCCGAAGAGCCCCAACCGGCCGCCAGGTCCCGGAGCGCGGGTGTTCGGCATCGGCCGGATATTTGCGCCGTCAGTTGGTCGCCGCCCAGCCCGATCTGCTGCCCGTCGCTGATTTCATAGCCCCACCGCTCCGCTAGCTTCTGGCAGTTCACGCCGTTTGCGGACTGTAGCAGCCGGGCCGAGATTCACCGACTCAATGACACGAGTCGTCCCCCCTCGAGCTTCGAGCGGCTTGCTCCTCGCCTGCGCTGCGCTGTGTCTTTCACCGGGGCCAGGCAACGCACAAGCGCAATCCCAGGAAGCGGACCGCGTTGGCGCCGAGTGCCCACCCTCCGAGTTCTCGCGGGTCGTCGTCCCACTCACCGGGATCGTCCGTGACCGGCGGGCCGATGCGCCGTTGCCGGGCGCGCGGGTCACCCTGCGATACCGGGACGAGCGCGGATCCCTCGTGGGCGAGGCGGTCGAGACGCTGTCGGACGAAGACGGGCGTTACCTGCTGTGCAACCTGACGGCGTTCGTCGAGGCGAGCGTGACACCGTTTTACGTCGGCATCGAGGGGGAGGAGACACGGGTGCGGCTCGATCGCCCGCAGGAGATCGACCTGGAGGTAGATCTGGGCAAAGCGGCGTATCTCGTGTTCTCTGTCGTCTCCGCCGAGACCGGGGCGCCGGTGCCGGGTGCGTCGGTGCAGCTCACCCCCATCCCGCTCGGTGGAGTGACGGATTCGCTCGGCCGGGTCGGTCTTCGACACGTACCTCCGGGATCGTACGGGCTGGAGGTGCGCCATATCGCGTTCGCTACGCGAGAGGACTCTCTCGAGGTCGCGGCCGACCAGCTCTCCGAGATCCGTGTGGATCTGACCACCCAGGTCCTGGCTGTCGAGCCCCTGCGTGTCACGATCACCGGGCGAGATCCGGTCCTGCTCGAGAGGGGGTTTTACGAGCGAAAGGCAGGGATCGAAGGCGGATACTTCGCGAACCACGAGGAGATCGTGCCGTACACCATGTTCCGCACGCTCCTTCAATTCAACCGGGACTTAATGGTCACGTACGCGCGGGGGAGAGTGTTTTTGCTGGATGGGAGACCGATTCGACGGTTGGGCTATGACGACCCCTCGCAGCTGAACGAGATCTCCTTCAACCGTATCAGAGGAATCGAGGCGTTCCCCTGCCACGAAGCTCCCAACTGGCTGTGGAATCAGCTCCTCCCCGAAGACATCGCCGACCTACCCATGGGGGGTGACTGCAACCTGATCCTGATCTGGACCCGGTGAGGGAATCGGGACCCGAGGCGCCTGCGGTATCCCCGGCCGAGGCCGCGCCTGGCACCGGATTCTGGGCGTCGGTTCGGGAGTCGCTGAGCGGCACCGAGCAGGACTTCACGACCGGGAGTCTGAACCGCGCCGTCCTGCTCCTCTCCGTCCCCATGGTGCTCGAGATGGCCGGCGAGTCCGTGTTCGCGATCGTGGACGCGTTCTTCGTGGCTCGGCTCGGGGCATCGGCCCTCGCGGCCGTGGGACTCACCGAGTCCGTCCTCGAGATCATTTACGCGGTCGCGGTCGGTCTCAGCATGTCCACGACGGCGATGGTGGCGCGGCGGATCGGCGAGAAGAACAAAGAGGGCGCGGCCCGCGCGGCCGTACAGGCGATCATCGTCGGGATCGTGATCTCGGTCGTGTTCGGAGTCGCGGGACTCATATGGGCGCCCGATCTCCTCCGGTTGATGGGCGGCGACGAGCAGGTCGTAGCGGTGGGCACGACCTACACGCGGATCATGTACGGGGGCATGATCGTGATCATGCTGCTGTTCTTGAACAACGCCATCTACCGAGGAGCGGGTGATGCAGCGATGGCGATGCGTTCCGTGTGGCTCGCGAACGCGATCAACGTCGTCCTGGATCCGATGTTGATCTTCGGCGTCGGCCCCTTCCCGGAGCTCGGGCTCACAGGCGCCGCGGTGGCCACGACCATCGGACGCGGGATCGGCGTTACGTATCAGCTTCGGGGCATGTCTCGCGGACCGCGCCTTCAGGTGAGGAGGTCGCATGTCCGACTCGATGTGGACGTCATCCGCCGGCTGATCCGGATCTCAGTGGGTGGGGTCGGGCAGATGCTGGTCGGGACAGCCAGCTACGTGGGTCTCATCCGGATCCTGGCCACGTTCGGCAGCGTGGTGCTCGCCGGTTACGTGATCGCGATACGAATCGTGATCTTCATCATCCTCCCGGCGTGGGGTGTCGCCAACGCCGCCGCGACGCTGGTGGGTCAGAACCTGGGCGCACGAAGGCCGGATCGAGCGGAGCGTGCGGTGTGGGTCACGGGAGCCTGGAACATGGCGTTCATGGCGGTCGTCACGGTGATTTTCGTCGCCTTCGCCGGTGCGATCGTGGCTCCGTTCAGCGCCGACGCCGAGACGACCGCCGTGGGGACCCGGGCCCTGCGCATCATCAGCTACGGGTACGTGTTCTACGCGTGGGGGATGGTGATGCTGCAGGCGTTCAACGGCGCGGGCGATACGGCCACTCCCACCAAGATCAACTTCTTCGTGTTCTGGCTCTTCCAGATCCCGCTGGCCTGGATCCTGGCCCACACGCTCGGCCTGGGCCCCGAGGGCGTGTTCTGGGCCATCGCGATCGCCTATTCGCTGTCGGCGATCGTCGGGGTTTTCCT
>JBDHAD010000108.1:0-4530 GCA_039588215.1 Gemmatimonadota bacterium | reverse complement strand
CGGCGGCAGCGAGTTCTCCGACAGAGCCCCCGCGCTCCAGGACCGGTTGTATCTGAACGATGGCCGTGGTCGATTCCGTAAGGCCGAGGGCCGCCTGCCCTCGATGACCCTGAGCGGCTCGCGGGTGGCGCCGCACGATTTCGACGCGGATGGCGACATCGATGTCTTCGTCGGCGGCCGCGTCGTTCCGTGGCGCTATGGGTTCGATCCCACGAGCGTGCTCCTCACGAACGACGGTCGTGGCCGGTTCACCGATGTCACGCGAGAGGTAGCGCCCGATCTGGCGAATGTCGGCATGGTCACCGACGCGATGTGGGAAGATGTCGACGGAGATGATCGGGCGGACCTCGTGCTCGTCGGCGAATGGATGCCGATCACCGTCTTTCAGAATACGGGTGACGGCCGACTCGAACGCGCGGAGGTGCCCGGTCTCGAGAAGAGTCACGGGTGGTGGAATCGCATCGTGGCCGGGGATTTCACCGGTGATGGCCGCACCGACTTCGTCGTCGGCAACCTGGGGCTGAACACGAGGCTCCGCGCCACGGAGCGGGAACCTCTGACCATGTACGTAAAGGACTTCGACAGGAACGGGTCCGTCGAGCACATCCTCTCGCAGTACAACGACGGGGTCAGCTATCCGATGGCGCTGCGAGATGATCTGATCGGTGCGCTTCCGTTCCTCAGGCCCCGGTACCCCGACTACGAGGGCTACGCCCTCCAGACCGTCACCGACATCTTCTCGCCGGATGAGCTGGCCGATGCGGTGGTGAAGCAGGCGTACACGTTCGCCACGTCGCTGGCGAGGAACAACGGCGACGGCTCATTCACGCTCCTGCCCCTGCCGCTGGAAGCGCAGATCGCCCCCGTCTACGGGATTCTGCCGGCGGACGTGGACGGAGACGGTCATCTGGACGTGCTGCTAGCCGGGAACTTCGACGGCGTCAAGCCGGAGCTCGGCCGTATGAGCGCCGGCCATGGCCTGATCCTGCGGGGCGACGGGACGGGCGGCTTCCAGCCGATTCCCGCGGTTGGGAGCGGTTTCCTCGTCCCGGGTCAGGCACGGGACATCCGGCGAATTCGAACCGCTCGAGGCGACCTGTACTTCGTGACGCGCACCAGCGATCGGCCGCTCATCTTCCGCCTGGCCGGAACCCCGGGATCTTACTGAGGCGGACCCTTCGTCTTGATGACGATGACTCCGTTGGCGCCTCGTATCCCGTACATCGTCGTGCTGACGGGGTCCTTGAGCACCTCGATGGACTCGATGTCGTACGGGTTGATCCCCCTCAGGGCTCCACCTGGCCCCGCCTGGATCGGGACGCCATCGATGACAAACAGCGGCTCGTTACTACCCCGGATCGATGTGGCACCGCGAATGCGAACCGCGATGCCGTCGGCAGTCCGAAATACCTCGACGCCAGAGATCCGGCCGGCGAGGATGTTCTCGATCGGCTCGCCGGGCTGCCGCTGGATATCCTCGGCGGTCACCGTCGAGGGGTCCGGTGGACTCCGGTCCGGAGCATCTCCGGCTTCCATATCGGTCGTTTCGCGCGTATGGGCACACCCGGAGACGATTCCGACGAGCACCCCCAGCGCGACGGTAGCAAGGGCCGATCGTGCGGGCGAGGACATGGGGACCTCTGTGATCGAAGGTCGCGAGGGCTCGTGGTCGGGCCCAAAATGGCCGCCAGCCGAAGTTGGCCAGTAGCCAGAGCAAGATACCCCTTCCTATAGTGAATCGGTCCGCCGCAGGGAGTGAGCCCTGGCGGGTCCCTGAAGAACTCGAGCGCGGCACGCGATAACGCCGCAACCGTCGTCGAAAACGGAGATGCACGATGAGAATGTGGCCGAGCTGCCGGACTCTGTCGTTCGGACTCGCGGCGGCGGGAGCGATATTCGGCGCCGCGGCTCCGACCACTGCACAGGACCAGCTCCGCGTCATTTCACCGGACGGTCGCAACGAGGTCACGGTCGAGATACGCGGTGGTGAGATCCATTACAGCCTACAACGGGACGATCGCGCCGTGATCCAGCCGTCTCGACTCGGGTTCGAGCTCAGCGACGGGCCGCCCTTGGGCGACAGAATGCAGGTAGTGGGCACGGCCACGAACAGCGTCGACGAGACCTGGACGCAGCCATGGGGCGAAGTGAAGGAGGTACGGGATCACCACAACGAGCTGCGCGTCGACCTCGAAGAAGGCCAGGCTCCGGGCCGGCAGCTCGTGGTCGTGTTCCGTGTCTTCGACGACGGCATCGGCTTCCGGTACGAGCTACCGGAGCAGCCCGGCCTGGTAGACTTCGAGATCACAGACGAGTTGACGGAGTTCACGATGGCGGACGACGCGCGGGCCTGGTGGATTCCCGCGTTTCAGCAGAACCGGTACGAATACCTGTTCCGCTCGTCGCCGGTGAGCACCCTGGATACGGTGCATACCCCTCTCACGATGGAGTTTAGGGACGGGCTCCACGTCGTGATCCACGAGGCTCACCTCGTCGATTACGCCGGCCTGACTCTGGTCGGCGGCCGCGAGCAGAACCGGACGCTGCGCGCGTACCTCGCACCGTGGGCTGACGGGGTGAAGGTTCGGGGCCGCACCCCGTTCCAGACGCCGTGGCGCACGATCCAGCTGGCAGACGACGCGACCGGGCTGGCGCCGTCGGTCCTGGGCCTGAGCCTGAACCCGCCCAACGCCCTGGACGACGTGAGTTGGATCGAACCACAGAAATACGTCGGCATCTGGTGGGGCATGCACATCGGGGCCGAGACGTGGGGCTCGGGGCCCCGACATGGCGCGACGACCGAGAACACGAAGCGGTACATCGACTTCGCGGCCGAGAACGGGTTTGGCGGAGTGCTGGTGGAGGGGTGGAACGTGGGGTGGGACGGGAACTGGATCGAGAACGCGGAGCTGTTCTCGTTCACCGAGCCCTACCCCGACTACGACTTGCCGGCGCTGGCCGCCTATGCGCGGGACCGGAACGTGAGGTTGATCGGGCACAACGAGACCTCGATGGGGATCGAGAACTACGAACGACAGCTCGAGGCCGGGTTCGATCTGTTCGAGGGACTCGGGATTCGAGCCGTGAAGACGGGATACGTGGGAGACGAGACGTCCCACGGCCACGCACATCACGGACAGTACATGGTGCGCCACTGGAGGAAGGTGATCGAGTCAGCGGCCCGCCACCGCATCATGCTCGACGTCCACGAGCCGATTCATGACACGGGGGAGCGTCGCACCTTCCCCAACATGATGACCCGCGAAGGGGCCAGGGGTCAGGAATTCAACGCCTGGGGCGGCGAGGGCGGAAACCCACCGGAGCACGGGACGATCCTCTTCTTCACGCGCATGCTCGCCGGCCCGTTCGACTTCACGCCGGGCGTGTTCGACATCCTGATCGAGAGCGGAATCGGCGGGCCCCGCAGTCCCGAGCTTCCACGCCCGCGCACCACGCTCGCCAAGCAGCTCGCCCTCTACGTGGTGTTCTACTCCCCGCTCCACATGGCGGCGGATCTGCCCGAGAACTACGAGAACCAACCTGCGTTCCAGTTCATCCGGGATGTCGCGGTGGACTGGGAAGACACACGCGTCCTGACCGGGAAGATCGGCGACTACGTCGTCGTCGCGCGACAGGAGCGGGATGGCGATGACTGGTTCATCGGCGCCATCACGGACGAGGAAGGACGCACGCTGGAGGTCCCGCTCTCGTTCCTGCCGCAGGGCCGGGGCTACGTGGCGGAGATCTACGCGGATGGACCGGACGCCCACTGGCGGGACAACCCGTCGGCGGTGGAGATTTCGAGCCGACCCGTCGACGCTCGTTCACGCTTGACGCTAGACCTCGCTCCGGGAGGGGGACAGGCGATCCGGATCCGGCCCCTCGACTAGGAGGATATACAGCTGATCCCCACGCGTGGTACCAGGAGGGCGTGCGCCCTGTTCATCCTCGCCGCCGCAGCAGTGGTGACGAGCTGTCGCGGTGATGATTCACCACCGCTCTTCGAGCTGCTGCAGCCTGAAGCGACCGGTGTCACGTTCGTCAACGAGCTGCCGGAAGACCCCGAGCTCAACATCATCAACTATCTCAACTACTACAACGGCGGCGGCATTGCCGTCGGCGACATCGACAACGACGGCCTGCTCGATCTCTACTTCACCGCCAACGTGGGTCCAAACCGGTTGTATCTAAACAAGGGGAACTACCGATTCGAGGACGTCACCGAGCGGGCGGGCGTGGCGGGTACCGCCGGCTGGACGACCGGCGCCACGATGGCGGATGTGAACGGAGACGGGTACGTCGACATCTACGTGTCGGCGGTCAATCACCTCACCGTGAGCGGGCACAACGCTCTCTACATCAACAACGGCGACCTCAGCTTCACCGATATGACCGAGGCGTACGGGCTGGGACACGCCGGTTACTCGACCCAGGCGGCCTTCTTCGACTACGACCTGGATGGTGACCTCGATGCGTACCTGCTCAATTCCTCGACCCACCAGGAGCGCGGTAATGTCTTCGCCCCCGTGC
>JBDHAD010000107.1:0-4631 GCA_039588215.1 Gemmatimonadota bacterium | reverse complement strand
GACGAGCGGGTCGGTGACGACGAGCGGTCTGTCGATCGGCGTACACACGATCACGCTCACGGTCACGGACTCCAACGGCGGCACGGACACGGACCAGATCACGGTCACGATCACCTAGCCGGCGTGCCGCCTTCGTCACGCGTAAGCCTTGGATGTGGCCATCCGGGCGCGGTCTTGTGAGGACTCATTGGGACCAGTCCGACAAGAAAACCGCGCTATTTGGACGTATTCGGACATATGGGGACTAGATAGGATACCTGGGGCCGGTCTCGAAAACCGGCGCCCTCACGGGCTTGTGGGTTCGAATCCCAGCGCGAAGACGGGATGACGCGGTTCCTGCAAGGAATGGCTACCGGTCCGGCGGGGCCCCGACCGGGGGGGCTCCCTCCTGACTGCAGCCCCAAAGCCACCACCAACCAGGCCGGTGCACGGTCAGGCCGAGTTGATCTCGATGAGCCGGCCGTTCTTCACGTCATAGACGAATCCGCAAACCGCATCCGTGTGTTGGAGGAACGGCGATTCGCGCAGCCGGCGGATCGACTGCCGGATATCCGCCTCGACATCGGGGAACGCCTCGAGCGCGAAGGACGGCCGCACGCCGACGTCCGCCTCGATCTGCCGCTTTACCTCGTCGTCCGCGAAGGTGAGCATCCCGCAATCGGTATGGTGGATGAGAACGATCTCCCGCGTGCCAAGCAGCCGCTGCGAGATGACGAGCGACCGGATGGCGTCTTCGGTCACGACACCCCCGGCGTTTCGAATCACGTGGGCGTCCCCGAGTTCGAGCCCAAGTAGACGGTACACGTCTAGACGCGCGTCCATGCACGCGACGACCGCCACTTGGCGCGAGGGCGGCATGGGCAGCCCGCCCTCGTCGAACGACTCCGCATAGCTCCGGTTCTTCTCGAGGAGCTTCTCTGCTGCACTCATGTGGACTCTCCTTTCCACAGGTCGGTTGACATGTATCGCTCGCCCGTATCGGGCAAGATGGTCACGATGCTGCGTGCACGACCGGACGCGGCAACCGCCAGGGCGGCGTGCACGTTCGCGCCGGACGAAGGGCCGACAAAGAGCCCCAGACGGGCGAGCTCGTGGCAACGCCGTGCTGCCTGCTCGCTGGTCACCAAGATCCTCTCGTCGATCAGAGTCATGTCGAGGATCTCGGGGATATGATCGTCCGGTGCGCCGAGGGGCTTCAGGCCCTCGATGCCCGGAAAGCGCTCCGGAATCACGGCGGCGATCCACACTCGGGACGCGGTCCTCCGTAGGCGCCGGCCCACGCCCGTGAGGGTGCCGCCCGTCCCGATCCCGGACACGAAGGCGTCGGGAGAAGAGCCGTCCTCGGCTGGCCATTGCTCGAGGATCTCGAGGCCCGTCTCGTGGTAGTGCGCCAGCCAGTTCTCGGGGTTTGCGTACTGGTTCGCGTACCAGAAACGGTCGGGGTGCCGTTCGGCCATGGCGCGGGCCGTTTCGATTGTTGCGTCGTACCCCGCCATAGGGTCGGTAAGCGCTAGTTCGGCGCCGTGCGCCTGGATGCGGTCGAGTCTCTCGCGGCTGGCGTGCGCGGGGACAACGAGCGTCACGGGCACGCCTCGCTGCGCCCCGAGCCGGGCATACGCGATCCCGGCGTTCCCCGAGCTCGAGTCGAGGAGCCGACGGCCACGCAAGCGCCCCTCACGGAGCGCGCGCTCCAGGATCCGCCTCATGGGACGGTCCTTGACCGAGCCTCCGGGGTGCACACCTTCAAGCTTGGCGCGTAGCGAGACTCCCACCGGAAGCTCTGGGTGGGAGATCTCGACCAACGGGGTCCAGGAGCGCTCCCGCCGTCGAGCCCAAGGCTCCGCAGTCCGTGCGTCGGCGCTTTCGTTCTCGCCCGAGTGCCCGACAGCCGAGGACGTGGATTTCATCATGCGGCGCCCACTGCGCAGAAGGCTTCATAATCGACGAGCACGGGGGCAGACTCGACGTGGTCGCCACACCAATCGCATGCCGGGTCGCGTTCGATCTTGAACGTCGTGAACGCGGTTGTCAGTGCGTCATAGTGTAAGAGCTTCCCGACCAGCGGCTCACCCACTCCCAGCAGAAGCTTCATGGCCTCCACCGCCTCGAGGGTCCCGACGACCCCGGGGAGCACACCGAGGACTCCCGCTTCGGCACACGAGGGTGCGAACTCGGGCGGCGGCGGCTCAGGGTAAAGGCACCGATAGCAGGGCCCGGGCGACTCCGGGCTTCCCGGCCAGAACACCGATACCTGGCCTTCGAACCGGTAGATGCTTCCGTGCACGTTGGGTATTCCGAACCGGACGCACACGTCGTTCACCAGGTAGCGCGTGGCGAAGTTGTCGCTCCCGTCCACCACTACATCGTACCCGGCGAGCAACCGCTCGCCGTTCTCGCTCGAGAGCCGCTCGCGAAACGTCCGCACCTCGATATCCGGGTTGAGGGCCAACAGCCTTTCGCGGGCCGACTCCACCTTGGGCGTCCCGACCCCACTGTCGGTGTGGAGGATTTGCCGCTGCAGGTTGCTCCGGTCGACTACGTCGTCGTCGATGACGGCGAGGGTCCCGACGCCGGCTGCGGCCAGGTAGAGGGCAGCCGGAGAGCCGAGCCCGCCTGCCCCGATGAGGAGTGCGCTGCTGCGGCGGAGCGCCAGTTGGCCGGACTCTCCGACCTCGGGGATGAGAACGTGGCGGCTGTACCGTTCGCGCTCGGTTGGCCGCAGAACCTCGGGCACCTCGACGGGCAGTCCGGCGTTCTTCCAGCGGTCGAACCCGCCGATCATCGACCGCACATCGCGATAACCGAGCCGCCGGAGGTCGTCCGCCGCGAGCAGGGACCGTACCCCGCCGGCGCACATCAGCACCAGCGGCGTTCCGAGGTCGGCGGCATGCTCCTCGATCTGGAGTTCCAGGAACCCGCGTACGATCCGTCGGGCCCCCACCGGTGATCCGCCCGCCACCTCATCCGGTTCGCGTACGTCGACGAGAAGCGCACCGGCCCGCTGGAGATCGTGCGCCTTCTCGGGTGTGACCTCGGGGATCTCGGACCGAAGCTCGGCGAGCCGGTTATCCTTCGCGGCGCGGCCTCCGGCCACGGCGGGGAGGATGGCGATCACATCGCCCTCCGACACCGGCCCGTCGAGATCGTCGTCGGTGTGCAGGCTCCGGTCGCCCAAGAAGAGGTTCACGAAGCGCCGCCGGCTGCCTTCTGGAGTGAGGATGGCCTCTTCGATCCCGGCGTATTCGCTCGCCAGGTGGTCGAGCGCTTCCCGTACGGTCGTTCCGGAGACGCGGACTTCCGCCTGGCCTCCGGTGTGCCCCCGGAGCGGAGTGGGGATCCGGACTGTGATCTTCGGCTGATGGATCCCACCCTCGGACGGCCGCGCTCGTTCGCCCGACGCCGGGGTGTCGGCACCTGAGAACTGTGCGCTCGTCGTCATTCGACCACCTCTCCTTCCTGGAATGTGCCCTTGTCGAGGGACCAAACACGGACGTCGGACGAGCGGTCCGCGTCGACGGACACGATCACGTACGCGTATCCGACCCACGCCCGGGCTCTGTCGGTCTCGGAGGGGACGGCGGGACTGTCGGGGTGCGAGTGCCAGAACCCCAAGACCTCGAGCCCAGCCTCGCGGGCGTCCCGATCAGCGTCGAGGAAGGCCACGGGATCGAGGACGTATCGGTCGGCGGCGCGCGAGCCCTCGAGGTTCGTCGCTCGTCGGACTTCTCGAACCGCCGGCTCCTTCGAATTCGACTCGCCGATCAACAGCCCGCAGGTCTCATCGGGGTACCCGGCTCGCGCCCACCCGCGTAGGGTCGCCCGCAGCGTCCGGGGAAGTCTCAGCCTCAAGGCACGCTGGGCCGTCTCAACACCTTTCAAATCGCTTTCAAACGCCATCGTTGACCTCTGTATCACGCCCAGGGCGCGCAGGCACGCATCCGGGGCGTGGGGACAAAAAAAAGGCCGCCGAGCGACTGCCCGGCGGCCTGATTACGATCTCCCCGTTGGGGAGCAGCGCACGTTACACGGGTGTGCGCCGACACGCCGGGCGTCGGTGGTCGATCGGACACATGCAACAACACCGCCCGGCTTTTTGGGTCATATCTTCCCTGCTCTCTCCAACGGTTCGTGGGTCGTCTGCTCTCGAACCCCATCACCCCGCGGGTGGTTCCCGGAGGACGATCGGGCGGCGACGATACCGTCTGGGGGTGTCTCGACCGTGATCCACCACTCACGATAGGTCAGAATGTCCCAGCTACCGTCGTCTCGCGTAGATCGACGGCGTGACGCAGTGAACGCATCCGCGGGGCAAACCAGTTCGCAGAGGTGCCGGCAGAACTCCCGGCGCTCTTCCATGGTCCGCATCGATAGAGTCGTCCTCGGCTACCCCGGTGAAAAACGCCACCTCCCAAGTTCGGCACCTGACCCCCGATTCATGTGCGGGATACACGCCGCAAATCAGCAGATGCACGAAAGCCCGCATGGTTGCGGGCTTTCTGCCAATCGGGGCGGCGAGCTTCGAACTCGCGACCTCCTGAACCCCATTCAGAGCGAGTACGGGGCTAGATACGACGAAATGCAGTATTCACGCGGTGTTTCGGGCGTCCTCTGCCGTATCCGAACTGGCTGAA
>JBDHAD010000106.1:0-6147 GCA_039588215.1 Gemmatimonadota bacterium | reverse complement strand
TCCAAGCCGGGTATCCGATGTGGGCGGCCCGGAGGACGGCGTTCAGACCACTTCCGGGGAGCTCCGGCCGCCAGATGCCGTACGGCGCTCCCAGCACTCCATGCGCATCCAGCAACAGCATCCGATGCCACGCCTCGCGAGACAGGTGCTCGAGATCGGTCGAGACTCGGGTCGCGGGTCCGGTGGTGCCCCCACTCGCCCGGTGGTAGTAGCGGCTCAGGTGGGGGTTGTCGAAGTCGGCGGGGTTCGTCGGAATCTCGCGGCCGCCCCGAACGACTGGCTCTCTGCCTTTGATCTCCTCGAAGGTGAAGTAAACGCCCGCCTCCCTGAGCGTCCGGAGCGCGGCGTCGACCCCGCTCGCCCGCACCAGCGCATCGAAATCGCCCAGCTCACAACCCGCGTGCCGAAACAGCGGCAGATACGGGCTCTGCGGGTGACCGAACAAACCCCGTTCGGCAACCCGGAGGAGGTTGTCCTCTCGCCGCTCCAGGCGGCCTCGCACACCGGCCCGGACCTCCTCCAGGGTGCTCCTCTCACGCATGAAGCCCCGGAGCCCGAACAGGAAGCGTCGGTACATCCGGAGCTGACTCAGGGTCGGCACAGGGCCCCGCCTCCTTGAAGCTCTTCTCCCGCTCCCACTAGATTCTCCAGCTTCAAACTCACGGGGGTCACGCTTTGGTTCACCCTATCTTCCGCCGATGGTGAAGAAACCCGCCCGTTGCGAGCTACTTCTCGCCGGACTGGTGCTGGCATATGTCGGGCTCTCCGTGGTGGCGTACACAGACTTTCCGCGTCGTGCGCCAAACCCGCCGTTGACGGATCTCGAGCGCCGTGGTCTGGCGGTATGGCGTGGCAACAACTGCCAGGCGTGCCATCAAATCTACGGATTCGGTGGATTCTTGGGACCCGACCTGACAAACCGAATCACGGAGGCGACTCCGGACGCCGAATTCCGAGCCATCCTCGAGGACGGAGCGCGCCAGATGCCAGCGTTTCAGATGGCCGTGGCCGATCAAGAGGCGGTCCTGGCCTTCCTGCGCGCCGTCAATCGAACCGGACAATCGCAGCCCACGCCCCTCGCAACGATCGAGGGCGTGTCGCCGATCGCGCATTTCGAGCGTATCGGAACGGGGGCTCGAGGTGTGGACCGCGCGCGGGTGCGGCGCGTGCCACGTGCCGTTCATGGACGGGCACATGCGAGCGCCCGATCTGTCGCGGCGCTCGTTCGACCGTTCCGTCCCCGCCCTGAGAGCCGTATTGGACAGCGGCCAGCGAAACATGCCCCCCTTCGAGATGACCGACGGCGAGGTCGAGGCGCTCAGCGCGTACTTGGAGTGGATATCCGCGAACCGGTCGGAGCTCGTGCGCCTCAATGACTCCTTGCTGGAGCACGAGGAGTTTTCCTGGAGCACCCTGCCCTGGTTCGAGTACAGATGAGCGCGAGCGGTGCCGATCGGAGGGCGGGACGCGAGCGATCGGACGCCCGTCCGCTCGCCTGGCTGGGGCTCCTGGCCCTGGCCGCGTGTGCCGTCACCCTCCTCTTCGGCCTCGCTGCGGCGCTGACGTACACGGACCTCGAAGGCGTCCTGCGGTCCGCGGGTTTCACGCTCCAGCACTTCCGTCCGATCCACGCCACCTCCGCCTTTGCCTGGGTCTTCCTGGGCGGCGTGGCGATCGTCTACCTCTACATGTACCGGACGTTCGGGGCGTTCTCGCCCGCGGTCCGGCGCCGTATCGCCTGGCACGTCGGCCTTTGGACGGCGGCGGGGGTCGGGATCGTGGTCACGCTGCTGGGCGGACGCTTCTCGGGCCGGGAGTATCTGGGTTACCACCCGGTGTTAGCCGGCCTGATCGTAGCCGGGTGGGTCCTGTTCGTGTGGAACTTCTTCGGACGCGGCGACTGCCGGCTGAGGGGGAAGCCGGCGTACGTGTACATGTGGTCGGTCGGCATCCCGTTCTTCCTGGTCACCTACACCGAGGGCCACCTCTACCTGCTCGACTTCGTGAGCGAGAGGCCGCTCAGGGACCTGGCGATCCAGTGGAAGTCCGCCGGTACGCTGGTCGGCGCGTTCAATCTGCTCGCGTACGGGTCGCTGATGTACATCTCCGGGTGTATCAGCGGGAACGAGCGCTACGCGCACTCGCGCACCGCGTTCGCTCTCTTCTTCATCGGCCTCCTCAACACGTTCACGAACTACGGTCACCACACCTATCACCTGCCTCAGAGCCCCTGGATCCATTGGGTGAGCTTCGTCGTGAGCATGCTTGAGACCATCATCCTGGCGAAGGTCTTCCTGGATCTCATCGGGATGATGAGGAAGACGCGCGCCGCCGATCGGCCGGTCAACGATCGGCTCATCCGCTCGGGCACGTTGTGGACGTTCCTGATGCTCGTGATCGCGATCGCGATCGCGATTCCCCCGCTGAACGCGCTGATCCACGGGACGCACGTCGTGGTGGCTCACTCGATGGGAGCCATGATCGGGATCGACTCGATGATCCTGTGGGCGGCGCTCACCTGCCTCCTCGAAGAGGTGGTGGGCCCCGACCATCCCACCATCGGCGGGCGCCTTTTCCGGGTGGCCATCCCGATGATCAACGTCTTCCTGCTCGTCTTCCTGCTCGCCTACCTGGCGCGCGGTGCCGCGGTCGGATGGGCCCGCTACCTGGGTGCCTCGGCGCCGGATCCGTCGCCGTTGCTGGAGGTGTTCCCTCTCGTCATGGTGCTTGCCGGGCTCGGGCTGGCGGCGACCGTCCTGTGGATGATCCTGCAATGGATGGGTGTCCTGCTCGGGGCGCTCCGAAACACCGAGGCGCCCTCGCGCTAGCCGGAGACATGGACTCCTCGGCAAGCACCATCAGATACCGAGAGGCCACACTGGCCGACGTTCCCGACATGGTGCGTTGTCGGGATGGGGATCCACCTAGCGGACCCGCGGACCCGCGCATGGCCCTATACCTGGAGGGTAAGCACCACCCGCAACACGCCCTTGAACCCCGAGTCATATTCGTCTGCCTGGAAGAGGACTCCGTGATCGGCTACATCGGGGGCCACTTCACGCAGCGCTACGACTGTGACGGCGAACTGCAATACCTCTACGTGGTCCCGCAGCATCGAAGGAAAGGGGTCGCCAGCGAGCTGCTAGCGCTGCTGGCTGGCTGGTTTGCGGAGGAAGAGGCGTCGCGAATCTGCGTTGATGTGGTACCGGACAACGCGGCCGCGCGCGCATTCTATGCCCGCCATGGCGCTGTCGACTTGAGCGAGTACTGGATGGTGTGGACTGACGTCGCGGTTGTGTTTGGAGAGCGACAGGTTCGCCGCCCTCGCGGCACAAAGTGAAGGGTCCCGGCGCCTCAGTCGATCGGTGTGTGCGGCATGAGATAGTCACGGAGCCCGAAGTTGCGGCCGGCGATCGCCCACCCGAGCGGATACGAGTTCCAGCGCCGGTCACGAACCGCCGTATCGGCCCCGTTCTCGACCAGGTAACGAACCACGCCCATGTGGTCGCGAAACGCCGCCAGGTGGAGCGCCGTCTCGTTCGAGTGCGGTCCCGCACTCAAGTCCACACCTCGAGCGTGAAGGAACTCGACCACCTCGAGGTGGCCGCCGAGAGCCGCGTACACGAGAGCCAGCTCCACGATGGCCTTCGGGTCATCGAGCTGGAAGTCGTAGCAGCCGCGGTAGGGTCCGTGGTCGTCGCGTAGGATCGGTCCCTCCGCCATCGGGGCCGAGTCCTGCTCCGAGCCGTGCGAGCTTCCGGTCGAGGCCCCCTCGGTCAGAAAGCCCGACACGAGATCGACTCTCCCAATGCCGGCGGCGTGGACGATACTGTCGACGGCGGCGCCGGATCGGGCCAGCGCCGCTGCCGCGCCCGGATAGAAGAAGGCGAACGCGGTGGCCATCGGATAGCCGTCACCCTCGATGCCGTCGGGCTGCGCCTCCGGCGCGCTGCAAAAGACCTCTACGAGATCTTCCTGCGCCCCGGCATCGTACGGGTGCCCGCTCGAGACCAGGGCCACGAGCGCCGTAGAGCCGGGGCCACCGCCGTAGAACTCGGCGGTCGCGTTCGGGTCGGCCCCGGCGTCGACGATCATGCGAGCGATCTCGACGGCGTTCGGTGGCGTTCGTTGACGCTCGTCCTCGACCCCGTTCGCGGCGACGTAATGGAGCAGGGTCGCCCGGTGCTCTCGGATGGAACGCGCCGTCGCGAGCGAGGGATCCTGGTGCAATAGCGCGCGCAGCATCTCCGCGTTTCCATCGATGACCGCCTCGACGGCGGCCTCGAAGCGCTCGCCCGGGCTCGAGAATCGATTGATCATCCGTGCACCCCTTGCTCTCCTCGCCCCTCCCCGACGTCCAGCTTGTAGCCTTCCCCCGAGTAAATCTACATTGGGTCGATCTTGCTGCCCCCATCCGGAGGTTCCATGAGTGCGCGACATCGTCTTCTCACACGCCGTCTACTCGATCCTCACAGGATCGTTCGAGCTCTCGGGTTATGCCTGGGGCTGGGGTTCGTGGCGGGTGGCACCGCCCCGGCCGCCCTCGCGCAGCAGGGCAACGATGAGGCCTACGCGGAGAGGATCCGCGAGTACACGACCGACGAGCGGTTCCTCACGGAGCTGGTCGATCATCTGCCCGTGTCGGAGACGGTCCCGTCGCCGCTCGAGCACTTCGGGACGATCATAGGTGCTCCGGATATCCTCCACTCCACGGCGGAGATCTACGGGTACATGCGCGCCCTCGCGGCCGCGTCGCCGCGTGTCGAGATCCACTCGATCGGACGCACGGAGGAGGATCGAGAGATGATCGAGGTCGTGATCGCGGATGAAGCGACGCTCGCGAGCCTCGACAGCTATCGTGACGCGCTCAACCAGCTCGCTGATCCCCGCTCGCTCTCCGACGACGCGGCCCGCCAGATTATCGGTGCGGGGAAACCGATCTATTACATCACCGCCGGGCTGCACTCACCCGAGACGGGTCCCCCCGAGATGGTGATGGAGCTCGCCTACCGTCTCGCGGTGGAGGAGAGCTCGTTCATTCGCTCGATTCGCGAGAACACGATCACGATCATCGTGCCGGCGACCGAGCCGGATGGTCGCGACCGGATGGTGGACACGTACCGATATCGGAAGGCCAACGACGGTGTGGGGCCGTCGCTCCGCTACTGGGGGAAATACGTCGCGCACGATAACAACCGGGATGGTAACGGCTTCGGGCTCGCGCTCACCCGCAACATCCTGAACGCCTACCTGCACTGGAAGCCGACCGTGATGCACGACCTGCACGAGTCGGGCTACTTCCTGTACACGTCCACCGGCTCGGGGCCGTACAACGAGCAACTCGACGCGCTCACGATCGACGAGTGGCACAACCTCGCGCACGAGGAGGTGACCGAGCTCACCAAACGCGGGATGCCGGGTGTGTGGACGCACGCGTTCTACACGGGGTGGGCCGCCAACTACCTCATGTGGATCGCGAACACGCGGAACTCGATCGGGCGCTTCTACGAGACGCTCGGTAACGGGGGAGCCGACACTCGCGAGCGCGAGCTGCCGGAGCGAGCGACGTCGCGCCAGTGGTACCGCCCGAACCCGCCGCTGGAGAAAGTGGTGTGGTCGCTCCGGAACAACACGAACTACATGCAGTCGGGCGTCCTGGTCGCGCTCAAGTACGTGGCGGACAACGGGGACGAGTTCCTCGAGAACTTCTATCTCCGTGGAAAGCGCGCAGTCGAGCGCGGCCGGAGCGAGGCCCCGTACGCGTGGGTGATCCCGCACGATCAACGACGTAGGATCGCGGCCGCGAACCTGGCGAACCTCCTCCACATGCAGGGGATCGAGATCCACGTCGCCGAAGAGGACCTGAGCTGGGGCGGGGGAACGACCAGCGCCGATGCGAGCGAGGAAGCCGGGGCGGGCGCGGAGGCCGAGGCGACCGTGGAGGTTGAGGGTGCCACGGGTGGTGGCGCGGCCTCTCGCGGGGCGTACGTGATTCGCTTGGACCAGCCGTACCGGAACCTCGTCCAGATCCTGCTCGCGAAGCAGAACTTCCCTGCGGACGCGAGCCCGCCGTACGACGACACGGGGTGGACGCTCCCCTACCTGCACGACGTCGAGGCGTTCGCGGTGGCCGATCCGGCCATTCTG
>JBDHAD010000105.1:0-10601 GCA_039588215.1 Gemmatimonadota bacterium | reverse complement strand
GCACGGGCCCCGTGGTCACCGCGTCGGGCAGGGGCTCGCCCGCTCGCGCGGCCAGCATGAGGCGAAGGGCGTAGTCGGTGACACGGTCGGTTACCGTATTCGCTACGTCCATGGTGGTGACGGCAGCGGCCCCCAGGTCGAGTTCCGGGAGGAAGCCAAGCTGGGTGGCGAAACCGTAGATCGCGCCTCCGTGTCCCGCATACCGGTGTCCGTCCAGTTTCCCGATCGAGAAGCCGATCCCGTATCCCGTGTCCGCGCCGAGGGGCGCGAACTGGGGAGTGAGCATATCGTTCAGGGTCCGCTCGGAGACCACCCGGCCGCGCTCACCCTGCCCGCCGGCGAACAGCGCCTTCAGGAACCTCCCCAGGTCGGTCACGGGCGCGTACATGCTGCCGGCAGGCGCCATCCCCAGCTCGAACGTGGGCGCCTCGAAGGTGCGGCCGTCGTAGCTCCACATCCTCGCGCGTGCGAGACCGGCCACGATGTCCGGGCGGGGCTCGAAGGAGCTGTGGTCCATGCCGAGCGGCTGCAGAACGGTTCGCTCCAGGTACTCCGCGAACGACTCGCCGCGAGTTTCCTCGAGCACATACCCGACCACCGCGATCCCGGCGTTCGAGTATTTCGTCTCGGTCTCGGGCTCGTACACGCGCGAGGTCTCGTCCAGGCTCCTGACCGTGGCGGCGAGCGAGGGGCTCGTGTCATCGAAGTAGTGTCCGACGGGTGGCTCCCGTACGAGGCCGGACCGGTGTGAGGTGAGCTGCCGCAATGTAGGCGCCTCGTCGTAGCCTCGGGGCCGGAACTCGGGCAGGTACCGGGACACCGGAACATCGAGATCCAGCTCACCGCGCTCCACCAACTGCATGACGGCGAGATCCGTGAACAGCTTGGAGACCGACCCGACCCGATATATGGTCGCGGCGGTGGCGGGCACGCTGTCCACGGGGTCGGCCCACCCGAACCCTCGCGCCCACACGATCTCCTGATCATCGACGAGGACCACGGAAAGCGCGGGGAGCTCCTTGTCGGCCATTTCGTGCTCGATGAACGCGGCGAGCTTCTCGGCTGCCGCGGCGTAATCCGCGCGTGGCGAGATCTCTTGTGCGTCCGGCCCGGCCCGCACCGCCGGTTCGGCGCACCCGGCGAGCAGCACGAGGGCTGCCGGAAGGATGCGGGGAAGGGTGCGGAGAAGGGTCCCGAGGCGGGGCCGAATCCTGGTCTTCACGTGCCGGGCCCTCCATAGCCTCGAGATGCGACGCCCTGGTACACCTCCCCGAACGCGCGCGGGACGCTCGGAACGACGAACCGCTCGAGCGACAGGATCACCAGACCGGCTGCCTCCAGCTCTTTGTCGATTCGCCGGTTCAGGTTGCACCCGCAGGAGACCACGTTTTGGATGGGATTGAGCAGGTTCTGGAGTCTCGCGGTCACGGGACGATCGCTCAGACCATGCTCCAGGAACAGGAATTGCCCCTCCGGTCTGAGCACGCGCCGGATCTCCGCCAACGCGGTCTGAAGCTCTTCGATCGAGCACAACGTCCAGGTGCTCACCACCGTGTCGAAGCTCGCGTCATCGAACGGCATCTGGGCCCCGGCGTCCAGCTGTAGAACCTCGACCGGCATCGGTGCGTGCCGAAGACGGCGCTTCACCCGCTCTTTCAGCGGACTGGAAGGATCCATGACGACGAGTTTCTCCACGGCGGGCGGGTAATGCGGGAGATTCAGGCCGGTCCCGAAGCCGATCTCGAGCACCCTCAACGCGCGATCCATCAGCCGCGGGAAGATCTGTTCGTCGTACAGCCCCATCGATGCCTCGCACAGGGTGACGCTTCCGCCTCAGCTCCGGTCTGCAGGGTGAGCGGCAAGTTCCAAAGGTAGTACGGCGATGGTTTTGCCCGCACGCTGAGCCGAAACCGCGATCCCAGCCCCCGCGTAGAGTCAGACAGGCAGGAGGACACCCCTGAGAAACGATCCGATGCAGGCGCACACCGGGGTTCGATCGCACACCGGGGCTCGATCGCTTCGACGAAATCTGGCAGCCGTGTGGGTCGTCCTGGTCGCGACGCTCATCCACCCCCAGGCCGCCGCCCCGCAGGCCGCTGCCCCCCAGGTCCCCTCAGACGAACCGCAGGCATCCTCCGACGTCGTACAGGAGCCATCAGACGCGTACGCGGACCCACAGGTTTGGGAGCTGTTGTCCAGGGCGCGCGCGGCCCGGGCGCTTCGCGCCGAGGGTCTCACAAGCTTCGAGCTCACGTTCCGAGAGCGTCTGTACGCCGGCTTGAGCGGGGATGTCGTGCGGCGCGAGCGCGCCATGTACCACCAGGAGCGAGCGGCACGCGTCCACTGGCAAGCGAACGGCGACCGAATCGTACGCTGGTTGGGTCTGCGGCGCGGCGTCCCCATCGTCGGTGTCCGCGTCGAGGTGGAGGACGACCCGGCCGAAGACGAGGGGTTCGACCTGGACTTCGATTTTCTGGACCCCGCTGAGGATCGCGTTTTCCTCGGCAGTGACTGGGCTCTGCACCCGCTCGCAGATACGGCGGCATTGCATTACCGGTATCGGTCGGGAGACACGCTACAGATTCGCCTGCCTGGCGCCGACCGAACCGTCACGCTGGTCGAAGCCGTGGTCGAGCCCCGCGAGGCGCGTTTCGACCGGATCGTCGCATCGCTCTGGTTCGACGATGCGACCGCCGTGCTCACCCGGGCGGTCTATCGTCCCGCGCGGGACTACGATTTGGCCGAAGAGGAACCGGAGGACGCTCGTCCCGCGCGGGACTACGATTTGGCCGAAGAGGAACCGGAGGACGCTGACGAAGTCCCGGGCTTCCTTCGACCGATCAAAGCGTCCATCGAGTACATCACGGTCGACTACGGCTTTCAGGAGCTGAAGTGGTGGCTCCCGAACCGCATGGCGTTCGATGGGACCGCCATCATCGGTGGGCTCGCTCGCATGCCGATGCGACTCGAGTGGAGCTTCGAGGACTACGCGGTCGACTCCCCGACCGCGCTCGACCCGGGAGAGGACGGGCTTCCCGAGGGGTGGGTGAGAGACGTTCGCTCCTCGGACGATGATGAAGACCCGGAGGACCGGGGCGACGAGTCGGACCAGGCCGCGGAAGACGCCGCCCAGGTCTCGGACCAACCCGGTGGCCGAGCGCGAGTACGCGGTGTGATCCGACGCCGGCCGGCGCCCGACTCGGTAGCGGCACCGGCGGAGGCCCAGGATCCCGAGGCTGCGGCCGAGGAGGGCGATCCCGAGTCCGAGACCGAAGAGGCTGAGGAAGAGGCCGAGACCCCTTCGACGATCGTAGTGATCATCCCTCCCGAGGATTCGCTGCTCCGAGCGCCTGAACTGCCCGAGCCGCTGTTCTCCGGTCGGATAGACGCGTTCACCGCGGAGGAGCTGGACGAGCTCAAGGGCCGGCTCGCTGGGCTACGGGCGCCAGCGGAGGCCCTGCCCCCGCCCCGACTGGCCTGGGGACTGTCGCCGGGGCTCCTCCGTTTCAACCGCGTCGAGGGCTTCAGCCCTGGTGCCCGCTTCTCGGTCCCGGTCGGAGCCGTGTCGCGGTTCGAGACGACGCTGCGGATCGGCATCCCCGAGTGGGAGCCTCACGGGGAGCTCAGCTGGATCCGCGAGACCGCGGGCGGATCGCTCGGAATCGGGGTCTACCGACGCCTGACCCACCCCGGTGATTGGGGGCGTCCGCTCAGCCTCGGGAACTCGCTCAACACGCTCCTGTTTGGTTACGACTACGGCGTCTACTTCCGGGAGACCGGAGTCGAGGTCTTTGGGAGCCGAACGGGTGCGCGCTCCCGTTGGGAAGGGAAGCTGTTCGCCGAGCGGCACCAGAACGCACCCAAGACCACGGACGCGTCTCTCCCGCACCTGATCGACGACGAGTTGTTACCCGAGAACATTGAAGCCGCGCGCGGAGAGATCGTGGGTGTGAGTGGTAGAGTCCGGACCTTCAGTGGTGTGGACCCCACCGGCCCGATCGTCAGCGGAACCATGTGGGGAGAAGCCGCGACGGGTGATTTCGACTACGGACGAGTGGCCGGCTCGGCGGCGCTCGCGACCCCGTTGCTCGGGCGGCTCACCGGCGGGCTCGAGATCGCCAGCGGCACGACGTTCGGGAACCCGCCCGCTCAGCGCCTCTATCACCTGGGCGGCCCCGGCACGCTACGCGGCTTCGAGGTGGCCTCGGCCTCGGGCGAGGCGTTCTGGATGGCTCGCGCGGAAGTCGGGTTCGGGTTCAAGGTGTCGCCCGCGGAGTACAGCCCGATCGGTGGAGCCATCCGGGTGGTCCTGTTCGGGGATGCGGTATGGGCAGGCCTGCGAGACGAGTTCGGGACCGAAGGCTACAAGATCGGTGTAGGTGCGGGCGCCTCCTTCATGGACGGGCTGTTGCGCTTCGACCTCGCGCATGGCGTGCGTGGGGGAGACGAGTGGAGGCTTCACATCTACACGGACGGCATTCTGTAGGACGGATCATCCCGGATGACCTGTCCGGGCCGGAGCAACTATCGAGCGCCCCAGGGCATCGACTCTTTGACCGCGGACGCCCGTGGATGAACTGTGGACCGCTCACGGATTGCGCGATGGACGGCTAGAACGCAGAGTTCCCAGCCTTCCAGACGGAACGAGGAGCATGGCACGAAGCACGAGCGGCAGGAACAAGCGTAACGCGCGAGCCCAGAAGAACGGGGCGGCCGAGGCCGCTGCTCCTTCCGGAGCGGGCGAGGGGAAGGAGCACGCACGACCCGAGCGCTGGACCAGCGCGTGGCTCGTGGACTGGGCGAAGACGCTCGTCTTCGCGCTCGTCATCTTCCTCTTCCTGAAGAGCTTCGTGCTCGCGTCGTTCGTGATCACATCGGGGTCGATGGTAGGTACGCTCCTGGTCGGCGACTTCCTCCTCGTGAACAAGGTCATCCTCGGCTCGCCCGTCCCGGCGACGGCGTTGCGGATCCCGGGGTACGGCCAGCCGAACCGGTGGGACATCATCGTGTTTCGCGCGGACCATGCGCCGGGCCTGGATATCGTGAAGCGTGTGATCGGTATCCCCGGTGACACGATCGGGATGGTAGACGGGGTGTTGCAGCTCAATGGCGAGCCGCAGGAGGAGCCGTGGGCGGTCCACGACTCGCGTGTCCCCGACGACGGGGCGCCGGACATGGCGTGGCAGCTCGGCATTCTCGCACCGGGGGTGGATCGCGCCAGCTATCGCCCGACGCGCGACAACTGGGGCCCGCTCGTGATCCCGGAGGAGCGCTACTTCATGATGGGGGACAACCGCGAGCACAGCCTGGATTCGCGGTACTGGGGGTTGGTCGAGCGAGACAAGATGAAGGGGAAGCCGTTCTTCGTGTACTACTCGTACGACCGCGACGCGATCAAGCCGGTCCCGTTCCTGACCGCGCTCCGCATCGGGCGGATCGGACCGTCACCGCACTAGACGCTTCCGCCAAGAGTCCGGTACGCGCCTATATCTTGATCTTCTTGAGCAAGCGGCGCACGATCTCCAGGATCACCAGGATCGCGACTCTGCGCACGGGCACTCCTTTCAGCGAAGCCTGAATCCAGGCTCAATATGCATCATCGGCGAACGGCCGAATAGCTCTCGGTCTCTCCGTCCAAGCGTACGCAGGCGGTTTGAGGAGGGTTTCAGCTGAAACCTCTGCGGCTGCGGTCAAGTCGCGCGGGGCCGCGGAATCCCGCATCTTTCGCGGCGCGGCCCCGGGGTCCGCCCGGGCCGCCATCTCGGAGGGGTGGCAGAACGGCTAATGCACCGGTCTTGAAAACCGGCGCCCGCAAGGGCTTGAGGGTTCGAGTCCCTCCCCCTCCGCTCTATTTGACAAGGAGTTACGAAACAGAGGATATTCCCGACGGCCCCTAGGTGTGTGCCTATTGTGTGCCGACCTTTGCCGGTGGTAGGTTCTGTGTACCGCTGTGTGCCTAACACCCGCCAAGGGGAGGTGACCATATGGCGCAGGTAATCACGCGGGGACGGGGCCGGCATCTGGTCCGCGTATTCCTCGGACGCGATCCCGCCACCGGTCGGCGCCGCTACCACAACAAGACGATCCGCGGGACCAAGAAGCAGGCCGAAGCCTACGGCCGGAAGATCCAAACTCAGGTCGATTCGGGAACCTTTCGCGAGCCGACCCGGCAAACCGTCGCCGAGTTCCTCGACCACTGGTTCGAGCACACGGCCCGGCGCCGGGTCCACCGCGAAACGCTTCAGGAGTACAAGGCGATTGCCGAGCGCCACCTGAAGCCAGTGCTAGGCAAGATTCGGCTCGGGCAGCTCACGCCGGAGCACGTTCAACAGCTCGTGACCGCGATGGAGGCCAAGAAGCGGGCGCCGCGCACGATCCGGAACGCGCACGGTGTGCTCCGAAACGCCCTGAGCCGAGCGGTGCGCGAGGGAACGATCCCGATGAACCCGGCCTCAGCGAAACTGGTCGATTTGCCGAAGACCAGGCGGCGCGAGCTGACGGTCCTATCGCCGAAGGAAGCGGCGGCCTTCGTGGAGGCCGCTAGGGGTGAGCGTTGGGGTCCGCTGTTCATCCTGCTCTTGGGCTCGGGCATGCGGCCCGGTGAGGCGCTCGGGCTCCAGTGGAGCGACTTTGAGGGTTCCAGCCTTCGGATTCGCCGGGCGCTAGTCCGCTCCCGAGATGGGAGCGGCAAGCGGAGACTCAAGGAGCCCAAGACACGCGACAGCCGCCGGACCGTGCCGCTCCCGGACTTCGCGCTCGAGGCGCTCCGCACGCACCGGCGACGGCAGGCCGAGGAGAAGCTACGCGCCGGTGCCGAATACGAGGACCGCGGCTTGATCTTCGCCGATGAGCGGGGTGCGCCCCTGAGCTGGCGCCGACTCACCAAGTACGAGTTCCCGTGGATCCTCGAGGAGGCGGGGCTCCCGAAGATCCGCGCCTACGATCTGCGCCATACGTGCGCCACGTTGCTTCTGAGTGCAGGCGTGAATCCGAAGGTGGTTTCGGAGCGATTGGGGCATACGACGGTCACGCTGACCCTCGACACGTACAGCTCCGTCCTACCGGGGCTTCAGGAGGACGCGACTGCTAAACTCGGCGCGATGTTGTCATGAAACGCCGCAAGTGGACGGGGAAGGGGAGGCGAATGCCACTCGGCTGGGGGATCATCGGCGATCCGCCCGACGACACCGGTGATCGGGGGTGGAGAGGCGTGGCCGCCTATCTGAAAGCCTTGCGCATGTACGGGCACCCCGAGCCCTTGGGGCGGGCTGCGGACGCCATGGAGGCTACGAACGACGCGGAGCTCCGGTCCATGGCTCGTTACGTGCGGCTCTGCGAGAGGGAAGCGCGGCATGCCCTCACATTTGTCGAGGGCATTGGCTATAAGTTCGACCGCGACAGGGGCACCATCAACCGGAAACGGGACGCACGCATAGACCTGATGGTTGATGCGGTCCTGGCTGCCTTCACAGAGCTTGAGGACAAGGATCAGCCGTACGCGCAGGAGACAACCGCAGCGATTCGGGAACGCCTGCTCGAATACCCCTTCGACCCTCAAGAGCTGACGCACGTCAAGCTCAAGAGCCGGCTCCAGCAAGGGCTCCGCCGACGCGACCCCACAGTATAGGATCCCACCGGAAACGCCCCCAACGCGCCCCCGGTGCGCCCATAGCCCGCGCCGCACCTGCCGGTATAGGAACCGGTTATATCTGCTAAGTTATTATTCCACAACGATATAGGGCTTGACACGGCGCGCCGCGCCACTCTTTCTTCGGGGTAGGCCACACTGACACCACCTTGGAGGAAACTGTGCAGACGGAAACGAACCGCTCGCCCCTCATGACGGCCAAGGAGTGATCCGGGAGCGCCGCGTCGCCGGAGTAGTCAGGATCGGCCGCCAGGTACGCATCGACCCCGATGCGCTCGAGGCGTGGATCGCGGGCGGGGGAAGCGCCGACACAGAGCGCGACTGAGAAAGATGCAGCCCCGCCGCTCCTGGGGGAGCGCGGCGGGGCTCTTGGTACGAAGCCACCCAGAGGGGAGGTGCAGTTCCCGTGGGCAGAGACAAGATACGAACGGAGGACATCGACCGCGAACTACACGGGTGGAGCCGTGAACGTTTCGAGGAGCACCGGAAGCATGCGCTATGGTGGCTACGACTGATCGCGTTGGCCGAACGGCTACGCCGTGAACGGGAACGGTTGCCGCTGGTCGAGCTCGTGGACTAGTGGCCCGTGGGAAGCCGTACCGGGACGTGTGGCTGGGTCGTGTCCTGTCGCCCGATGGACCCAAGGACCCGACCGAGAAGTTGATCCTGTGCGCCGTGTCACGGTTCATGGACTTCCACACCGGGGACGGGGCGTGGCCGTCGCAGTCAACACTGGCCGACATGACCGAGCTATCGGTCCGCACGGTCGGCAAGAAACTCCGCGCCACGAAGTGGCTGGAAACGTACCGCGCCGGGAAGTCGGGCCAGGGGTGGCGGCGTCATGCGTACCGCGCCGTCGATCCTCTGCGGGGTCGCCTGTCGGCCCACGCGGACAAGGTGCTGTCAGATGATTGACCGACAACCGCCGTGGTCGGAGGAAGCCGAACTGGCCGTGCTGGGGGCCATGCTGGCCGATAACGCCGTGGTCGGCGACGTGTGTGGCGCGCTGACCGATGCGGCGTTCTACAAGGAAGCGAACCGGCGCATCTTCCGCGCGTTTAGTCGCCTTAACGCACGCGGCCAAGCGGTCGATGCGATCACGCTGGCGGACGAACTCGGGGCCGAACTCGAAACGGCGGGTGGGATGCCGTACCTGGCCCAACTCGTGGACTCCGTGACGAGCGCGGCCAACGTCGGGCACTACGTCCGCATCCTCCACGAAAAGTCGCTCGCCCGCGACCTGGTGCGGGCGGCACGGGAGACGGAAGCCGACGCGCTGGACGCGCAGACGGCAGACGTGCAAGCCGTCGCGGGCCGGGCGTCGAAACGGTTCCTGGCGCTCGAGACGAAGGCCGACCGGGGCGACTACACGCTCGGAAGCGATCTCGTGTTCCCCGTGTTGGACGAGATCCAGACGCGGCGTGAGCACCCCGGCGAACTGTCCGGGCTATCGACCGGCCTGACCCGACTGGACGATATGACCAGCGGGCTACACGCTGGAGAGTTGATCGTGGTGGCGGGCCGCCCGTCGATGGGGAAGACGGCCCTGGCGACCGACTGGGTCCGAGAAACCGTGCTCGGTGACGATCCACACCCCGCCGGGCTCTTTTCGCTCGAGATGCGGGCGCAGGCGCTCGTCATGCGTATGGTCTGCGCGGAAGCCCGCGTATCCTACCAGGCCGCCGCAGCGGGCCGACTCAGCGAAGCCCACGACCGCGCACTGGCCGAAGCCGCGTCACGGCTCAAACAGGCCGTCATCGCCATAGACGACACCCCGTCGCTGACCACGCTTGAACTGGCGTCCCGTGCGCGCCGGATGCGAAGCCGTCAAGGGGTTGAGTTGATCGTGGTGGACTACCTCCAGTTAGCGACCACCGCCCAGAAGACGGGCACCCGCGAACAGGAAGTGGCCGAGGTGTCCCGCACGCTCAAAGCGATAGCGAAGGAACTCGAGGTGCCCGTGGTCGGGATCTCGCAACTGTCCCGACAGCCCGAGCTGCGCGAGTCGCACCGGCCACGACTGTCAGACCTGCGCGAGTCGGGGGCCATAGAACAGGACGCCGATCTCGTCCTGTTCGTGTACCGGCCCGGCTTCTACCAGGCCGACCGGGACGACCCGAAGACGGAGCTGATCGTGGCGAAGCAACGGAACGGACCCGTGGGCACCGTACACGCCCGGTTCGATGCACGGATGATGACGTTCGTGAAGGACCCGCTGGCCGACTACCGGGGGGCCGCATGAACGTGTGTCTGCAATTAGGCGACAGTCTCCGAAATGGCCCGCAAGCTGCTAGGGGACAACCGCTTCACTCCGGTGGTCGGGTCCTCAATCCCGTGACAGTCGCGGGATTCTGCCGCAATTCACTGGGCGACAACTACTTCACTCCGGTGATCGAGTCGCCGACTTCGTTTCGCGTCAACGCGAAGGTGCGGAACGAGGTTCCTGACGTTGGCCGGAACGTGCGGAAACTGACGACCGAACGTGAGGAAAATGAGAGCAGAACGTGGGGAAGCAGTTTCCTACTACCACATCATTACCACACCACTACCAGGGGAAGACAGGAAAAGAGACTAGGCTGTCCGCTGGGGTCGGAACGTCCCACCGGACCCGACCGGGCGCTCCGACAGGGCCAGCGGGCAGCCGACTTCGGAAATGGTGCAGAGCGGCACGGACCCAGTGCTTTGTCGCGGCCCATCCGGGCAGGCTGTTCGGATCACGGACGATCCACCAGAGGTGTGTGCCGAGGGCGGGAGGGATTACCCGCTCGGCCGAAACGCTGCGGACGAGATGCAGGGGTCGCGGCGCGATGAAGACGGATTCTTTCAGGCCCCCGTCAAGCGTAGAGCGCGCGCGGTCCACGTCTCCTGCGTACGGGTTTGGGCGTGATTTTCCCAGCTGACGTTTTTTTTTCCATGACCGGCCCGGTCCCGAAGCCAGCGTCACGGCGGCAGC
>JBDHAD010000104.1:0-7616 GCA_039588215.1 Gemmatimonadota bacterium | reverse complement strand
AGCAAGCGATCCGAACACTCTCGGACGCAGCCACGGGTCTCCGAGAAAGATGGGCCAGTGCGCAGGCAGAACACGAGAAGCTCGTCCGCGGACGACTTCGTGACGCCGGCGTCGAGTCCCCGAAGGAGATCATCGACCGGGTCGACGTCTTGCGGACTCAGATCCATGAGATCGAAGCCGAGAAACAGCCCGAGCTCGAGAAAGTCCAGGAACGGATTGGCAAGGCCGAACGAGCGCGTCGAAAGGCGCTCGCCACGACTGCAGAGCTCAACACGAAGATCACAGCGGCTCGAGAGGAACGCGCAGCGGAGCTTACTGCCGAGTTGAATGATCAGATTCGCATCGATCTTCGACCCCAGCCTCGCCTCGCAGAGTATCGCCAGGTACTTGACGAGCTTGCGACGGAGGTATCGGGCGGCGGGCGGCGGATCCGGAATCGCGACTCCCAGCTCGACGCCATGATCCGATCGATTTCACCGATTGCCCTGGCGAAGGCACTCGACGCCGGTGGCTTGGTCGAGTTCGCGGACGGATCGACGGAGCCCCTGCACCAGCACTGCGAAATCACCGAGAATACTGAAGACGTACTGATGGGCCTGGTTGGCGACATACGGGCGCTCAATCGGCTCGCGACCGTCCCAACCCCCGACGTGCCTCGAATCCTGGTGCGTCGACAAGGGGAAGATTCCTACGGGGACCTAGTATCCGAGCTCTCGCCGGGCGAACAAAGCGCCGCCATCCTGACGCTGGCGCTTCAGACGCGCGCCGCGCCCTTGCTGCTCGACCAACCGGAGGATGAACTCGGCTACAGCTACGTTGTCCACCTCATCGTACCCAAGATCCTCGAGGCTAAAGCGGCCCGGCAGCTACTAGTGATCACACACGACGCCAACGTGCCGGTACTGGGAGATTCGGACCTGGTGACGAAGCTGGAGAACACGCCCGTTCCTGGCGGCGGCCGTCGTTGCGCCCCCAGCATCTGCGGCTGTTTCGAGCAGGGTGGTGTGACTGCCGCACTCCTAGAGCTGGAGGGTGGCAAGCGAGCTTTCGAATTCCGGCAGCATCGATACGGACTCTGAGGTTTGGCGGGTCTGGCGCGCCGGGCAAGATTAGGCGAGCTGAGCGAGGATGGCCCTGGTCTTCCAATTCCCATCGAACACGTCAGTGGAGAGACTGAACGGAAGAAACCGGCTGAACGGCCACGCGAGGCCGACGGAGTGAGCAAACGACCGCTTTCGAAAGCAATGACCCAAGCCCTCCTCGAGGCACTTCGTACGGGGCGCTACGTCGCTGACTTGAGAACGACGAGTGCTCTCCGTTCCCGAGACCTGCTTCGAATGGACGGTTCGCTTACCGATCAGGGATTCAATCGGGCCGTAGCATTAGCCCCACTCGCTGAACAGTGCGAGGTGCTTGGCTTTCCGCTGCGACGAATCCCGGTTCGCACGAGCGGCCCGCCGGAGCTAGCTGCGCTAGAGGTGGCTCGCAGATCGGGGTGGCGAGGGACGGCGTGTGAGGGGCGGGCAGCCCTCACGCTGCTAAAAGCCGGTATCTTTGATTTCCTTCGAGAGAATTCCCCCTTAGGACCGGACGACGCAACGAGCCAAATGGTTGAGGCTCAGATACTCAGCTACCAACAGCAACACGCCGGAGAGTTCGGCAGTGTGTATGCGCCGCGAAATGCGCTCTACGGGCCGATAGACTACGCACGTTGGGAGGAGGCTCTCGCGCACTTGCTTCGCAATGAACTCGTACGTGAGCAATGCCGTCCCCCTGGGGATGGAGCTGGTCTACGCTATCGGCCCGGAGCGTTGGTTTCAGATCGGTGAGGCCATGTGCATGAACCCATATGGGTTCAGAAGCGGTTGGCCAGATCTTATGCTGACCAACGACGCCGGTGATCTTCTCGGAGTGGAGGTGAAGGTCAGCGACCGGCTCCGTTTGTCTCAGATAGAAACCCTCCCAACCCTTCGCGACGAAATCGGCATTCCGGTCGAGGTATGGAGGCTGTCGCCGGCGGCATAACAAGCGAATCGCGGCTAGCGGGGCCGGCTCGTCAAGGTCGCGCGCTCCGCGCGCCCGCACGACGGCCGAAGATGGCAGGCTGGAGCGCCTAATTGATCAGGTTGGTAAGACGGTGGTCCAGGGTCGCCTACCGGTTCACTGGTGACTCGCAACTAGGGAGACACGCCTCTAGTCGCCAGTCGTTCGGAGTGAAGTGGCGGTCGCCCCAAGTGCGACTAGCCGCTCGCCGAGTTCTTCCCTGAAAGCCTCCACCCGGTACTCCACCACCTCGGCTCGGTGACGCACCTGCCCCAGGTGCGAGTACACCTTCTCGATCATCGTGGCACTTGAGTGCCCGAGCTCGCGCGCGACCGTGAACGGCGCCACCGGCACTCCTCGGTCGAGCGTCTGAAGTCGGGCGGCGCAGTATGTGTGCCGGAAGATCTTGGTGCGGATGGAGCCGGCCTCGAACCCGGCGAGCTTGCCGATGCGGTCCAGCATCTTCCTGAGGTCGCGGATCATCACGTCGTGACCCGAGCGGGGAGAAGGGAAGAGTAGATCGCCGAGCGGCTCGTCACGCCCGAAGACGTGCCCACGGAGGATCTCTTCGAGCTGTGGCCAGAGAGGGACCGCTCGGTGGGAAGTCCGCGTCTTGAGCCCGCGGTACTCATTCGGACGGAACGTGACCGTCTTCCGGTCGAAACTCACGTCGTCGACTCGGAGCCCGAGGACCTCCGCAGTACGCCCACCTGTGAGCAGGAGAGTCCCGATCAGAGCGTGCGGGCATGTTATCGGGTTCAGGATCCGGTCCGGCCGGTACAGCCGCGCGGCTTCGAGCAGCAGCGCTGCCTCATGCGGCTCGAGCCACCGGGCCTCCATCCGGTCAGGCGTCGGCTTGTGGAGGAGCGCCGCTAGCGGGGACGAACCCCCTCAACCCGGGCCTTCGTGCGGTGCTGGCGGCGCTCCCGGACGACTCCTTCCTGCCGGTCCGCTACGTGCGACGGCTGTTGAACGAGTTCGAGAGGGACGAGCGTGAAGAGCGCTTGCTGACGGTCACCGACGTCGCCGCGCGCTGCGGTCGTAGCCGGTCGACCGTGCGCGGGTGGTGTGCCGCAGGGGAGCTTCCCGGTGCGTTCAAGTTGAACGGCGTGGCGTGGCGTGTGCCCGAGTCCGCGCTCCGAGAGTTCTTCGAGGCCCAACGCGATCCGACGCGGAGCCGCGCCCCGGCGCTTGGCCCGTCCAAGCCACCAGACCTGCGTGCATGGCGGAAAGAGCGCGACGGGTAAGGTTCTCCGAGGCCTTCCGCGGCCCTTGAGTCAACTCGACTCCCCCGGATACCCCTGACTAGGTCAGAGGCCGCGGGAAGGCAAAGGAAGACCCAAGACGGCGACGCGGACGCTGTACCCTCACGCGATGTGTTGGCTGTCGTGCCCCAAAAACTGGGTTGGGAGATCCCTATGGGTGACGGTACCGGTTCCCTCCGCCCAACGACGTCTCCACACCTGTTTCCATGGCCGATGGAGCTTTTTACCCGCGGCGACGATCTTCAGCCTGCAAAGCTGAAGTGCGGCGTGTGTGTGGGTCGTCGAAGATTACCCCGGATACGTCCGATCAGCGGCGGGATAGGGTAGGGGGTCTGCTCGCGGGTGGGTCCTTCCTACCGAGAACGCCGGGCCGGTTCGAGACCGGTCGCCCGCTCCTTCGAAGAGCCCCGTCAGACGGGGCTTTCGTGCATCTGGTTACTTCATCGAGGGCTACCCCTTCGGCCGCATGAACTCCTCGAAAGGCTCGTAGCCGCTCAGCGGTTTCAGGAATGACCTGCGGTGCAGCCAATGCGCAAAGTTGCCGTGCCGCGCGAACGACTCGTGTAAGAGGGCCACGGCGCTCTCCCGGTCCCCGAGGTGGGCCTTGATGGCGGCCCGCCAAAACGCTCCCATCCCTAGCATGCCGACTTGCCACTGTCGTCCCCCCGGACCACAGCAGGTGTAGGAAGGGACCATAGCTTGTAACTTCGCCTCCCAGTCCCGCAGCCAGTCATAGTGTCGCATGGAGGCCTCGGGATCGCCGAGCCGCGCGGCCACAATCCCCAACCGAGCGTGCACGCGCGCTGTCTGGTACTCCGAAAGCTCCGGGAGGATCTCCTCGTAGAGTGTCCGGGCCTCCTCCCAGCGTTCTGCGGCGAAGAGCACGCGGGCCAGGCTCTGCCTGTTGTTCGGCTCGTCCTGCTGCTCCGGTGTGAGCCCGTCGAAGAAGACGAGCGCCCGGGGGACGACCGCGTCGACCATCTCCTCGTACCCGTGTGCCTGAAGCTCGAGGATAGCCTCCTCCAGGTTAAGCAACAGCCTGCTCGTGCGTCGGTGGGTAACCCACGTGCCGCGTTGCCGGTCCAGGTTTACTTCGAGTTCTTTGAAGCGGCCGAGCGCACTCAACGCCCATGCCTCGAGCCTCAGGAACCAGATGTCGGCGGTCTCCGGGTGGCCTCGCGCCCATCCGCTCTGGCGGCCTCGCCGAGAATCCTCGAGCTCGGCTTCGTGTTCACCTAGCGGGTGCCTGGCTGCAGCCAGCCACAGCCAGTAGCGGTTCCAGTCCTTGATCCAGCCGCGTTCCGGGTCCATCCGAGTCAGGAGCTCGAGCGCCTCCCGGGGCCGGTTGACCGCAAGCGCCATCACCGCGAGCCAGGCCTGCCACTCCGAGTTGGGCGCCAGCTCCACCACCTTCTTCATCGTCTCGTATTGGGCCTTGGCGTCGCCGCCTAACCGGGAGAGCTGGTGGTCCAACATGGCCCGATCGAAGGGCGCGAGCTCGTCACGGCGCCGCTCGATGGCGTGGATTACGGAGTCGGCTCCCCCCGGCTCGCCCCAACCATTCAATTCGCCATACAGGATCCAGATGAGCGGTGCAGTGAAGGTGGAATCGAGCGCCACCGCCTCGTAGAAGCGGCTGAGGGCCTCCTTGCCCTCGTACTCCATAAAGTGGTCCATCCCCTCGGCGTACAGGCGGTACACCTCGAAGCTGGGCGGCTGGCTGGCGAGGTGTGTCCAGGACTCGAGTTGAGGGTCGAGAAGCGTCGCCAGCGACCCGGTGACGCGCTGCCGGAGCTGCTCGATGGCGGCCATCGGCTCCGCCGGATCTCCCTCCACGCCCTCCAGGCCCAGGGCGACCTCACCTCCTGGGCTCCGGTGGATCTGGGTCTGGAACAGGAGCGCACCCTCGCGCAGCACGTAGGAACCGGTGATCGCGTGGGCCGCCCCGACCTCCCTTGCCAACCCGAGCGCCACGTCCGCGCCGGGCTGGTCCGCACCTTCCCAGCTTTCGGCGTAGCCGAGGGTGCCCGTGCCCGATACCACCTGCAACAACCCGGTGCGGAGGAGCCCCTGCGTGATCCAGTCCCCCGCCACCCGTCCGATCGACTCTAGCTCGGGGTCGCCCGTCTCGTTCCGGAACGGCATGATGAGGACACGGTGCGGTTCCAGCTCCGCGACCTCCGTAGCGGTCGAGGATTCGCCTGGGTCCGAGCGCAGCCCCACGATGAGGATCGCGCCCACGGCCGACACAGCCGCCGCGGCTACCCAGGGCACTCTCGAACGGCGGACTGCGGACTCGCCGGGCGACGGCGACTCCATCGTCTCCCGGTCGCCGGTCCCAGACGCTGGAGCTGCTGCTGGAACCGGGTCTGCGTCAGCAACGTCAGGCTGGGAAGCGACAACCGCCTCCGGCACGTCGTTCTCCGCCTTGATCGATGCGACCAGCCCGCCGAGGTCGGCCGAGGGCTCCAGCTCGAGGTCCTCGGCCAGCCGTCGCTCGAACGCTTCGTACTCGCGGATCGCCCCCGCCCGATCGCCGAGTCCCCGCAGCAGGCCCAGGAGCCGCCGGAGCACGGCCTCGTCGTACGGCACCCAGCGCGCCGCGCGCCGGACCCAGTGGACCGCCTCGACACCATCGCCCGCCTTCTCCTGCTCCTCGGCCAGCGCGAGCGCCGCCTGCACGGCCTGGTCCTTCAGCCTGGCCCGTTCCGCATCTACCCAGCGCTCGAACGCGGGACAGCCCGGCACGTACAGACCCGTCAAAAGCTCGCCGCCGTACAGCTCGAGTGCCGGCGCCCGCTGGCTCGCCTCCAGCTTCGCCTCGAATTCCGCCGCGTCGCACCGGAGTTGGTCGAAGTCCAGCCCCACCTCGTCGTCGCCGCGGCTCTCGACGACCCCATTGCCGAACGTGCGCCGCAGCACGTGGAGGGCCTGGTTCAAGGAGTGGCGGGCCCGCTCCTGTGTCGTCTCGGGCCAGAAGATGCCGAGCAGGGTGTCCCGGTGGTGGAAGCCTCGGGGACGGGCGAGGGCCAGGTAGGCGAGGACCGCCGTCACCTTGGGCTGGCTGAGGACCGATTGGAGCGTACGACCCTCGGCCGTATCGCGGAGGTCTAGGGTGCCCAGCGTGCGGAACTCGATCATGGAGGGGCTCCTACTTGGGAGTCAGACGCGAGTCATCTGCCAACTGACTCCGGGCTGACTCCGCCACGTCAACTTCCCCCTCGGACCCACTAAGTCCAGCAAAATCAGACCTCGAGGTCCGTTATGCAAACGGGTCCCGCGTCGGAGAGTTCCCGAGCTGGAGGTGCAGAGTGAACAGGCGACGAATCGCGGTACCGTTGGTGACCCTGGTTGCAGGGGCTTTCGCACTGGCTTGCGGCGAGCAGGCGACCTCCCCGAACGACCCCACCGGGCTCGTCCCAGCACTGGACCACAAGCCCGGTCACAATCCCGGGGGCGGTGGGGGTGACCCCGCTGGGGTCCCCACGTTGCAACTGAGCGGCGGCTTCGTCGGAGGCCCCTCCGCCGCCAACATCGGAAAAGACAACAAGAAGTGGCTTAATGTGGGCTGGGTGGGCCAGAACGTCGCGATCAACTTCGCGAATTCAGGCTTGGGATGTTCCGGGGATGCCCTTGAGGATTTCCTCGTTGACGGGGCAGAGCTGGCCAGGGTGTCTATTCAGATCAGCAAGAGTTCCGTCGTGAAACCGGGCGATGCCCCCGTCGACGATCCGAGTCACTGGATCGTAGTGCAGAGGGACGAGACCGCCATCGACTTTCCATGGGTCGGGCTGAGCATGGCGTCCTCGCCGAATCTCATCGTGACTTTGATCGAGGGCGACATAAACGATGCCTCTAAACCCCGCGTCTTCGAAATGACGGACGGCTCGGTCAAGATCATTCAGGGCATAGACAACCAGACGGCAAACGTGATGGTTTGCGACCAGGCTCTGGGGGACGTGGTGACCGTCACACTGGAGCCGAGCTCTGGGCCCTAGGCGGAGGAGACCGTGAACGCTCCACACATACAGCTGCTTCGGATCTTGGCTCTGCTGCTGGTAGCTCCGGGCTGTGGAGGGGATAGTACAAGTCCGGCGGGTCCCCGGCCGCCACCACCGCCTGCGCCACCGCCACCGCCTCCTTCCTTCATCGTTGATGGAACGGTGTTGATGGGGGGCACCGAGGCCCCGCTGGCGGGCGTCTCCGTGCTGGGCGACCTCGCGTTCGTGGGCGGCTTGAGCCGGGGGTATTTCGGAGGTGGGAACATCGGCGTCCGGATCGTCGACCTGTCGGATCCCGGTGATCCGA
>JBDHAD010000103.1:0-6072 GCA_039588215.1 Gemmatimonadota bacterium | reverse complement strand
GATCACTCTCGGATTCACCGACATCTGAACGGCGTCGAGGACATCCCGGCCGGCGAGATCGATGGCCGCCGCCTGCTGGAATCCTAGCTGGATGTTGGCCTTGTCGGCCGAGATCAGCGCGTTGACGACACGCTCCACATCGCCACCCGCGAGGAAGTGGGCTTCGAGGCTGTTGCTGTCCAGGCTCAACCCCGCCTTGGTCGCGCTTATCAGTGGAAGGATGATGCTGGGCGGCCGTACCTTTCGTAAGCGCATCCCCACCAAGCTCGGGAGCTTCACGCGCACCCCCGAGGCGAGAGCCGCGATCCAGAGCCCGACCGGCACGGCCCACATCAAGGTCATGAGCAGCATCGCGCCCAATACGACGAGGACGATTGTCGTGACGGCTATGCCTTCCATGTGGGCTCCTCGGATCCGGTACCCTCTTCGGGCATCCTGTCAATTTGTGTCAATTTGCTGGCGGATTCCGAAGCTGGAACGGACGACGCCGTCGGGACCGTCGCGTCGGGACCGGATCGGGAAGAGGGCAGATGAGCTGCCCCCTCCGTCCGGGTACAGCAGCTGGCTTAGACGTGAGCCGCGATCTTGTGGAAGGTCGAGTTGGAGACCTCATAGGCCTCGACCCGCGGCGTTCCCTTCACCACCTGCGCCAGGCTCTTCAGCACCGTGGGGTAGGTTTCGCGAGCGTAGGTCTCCGCGCTCTGCCTTCCATCCCACAGGCTGACGGCCACCGCCCCTTTGCCATCCTCGGCGAGAAACGTGATCTCGTCCCTGAAGCCGTTCTGCTTTCGCAGGACGGGAAGGATGTCGTTCTCGAGCGTCCGGGTGAAGTTGGCACCCGAATTGGGCCTGAGCTGCATCGTTACGTTCCGTGCATACATGTCCGTTTTCCTTTGGCTAGAGTCTTGACTTAATTTACTCAGTTAATATCGATGGAGTGAAGCTACAGTGCTGTACTGATCTTGTCAAGTGGCCGTGATCTGGATAAGATTGGCGGGACTACCTTGGGGAACACGGACTAGGGAGCACCTTCGATGGATGTCGCGCTTGTGATCCGCCAGCGGCTGGAAGAACTGGGGTTGGGGCAGCGGGATCTCGCCCGTGCCGCCAGCGTGACCGAGTCGTACATCTCGCAGCTGCTGACGCGCAAGAAGGCGCCCCCCGATCCGAGCCGGACGGACATCTATGGCAAGATGGACCGCGCGTTGAAGCTCCCTCGCGGAGGGCTGGCGAAGATCGCCGACCTCCAGCGCAAGGAGCAGTTGAAGAAGCAGATAGGAGACGAGCCCGCACCGCTGTTTCGAGAAGTTCGCGAGCTGATCCTCCACAAGTGCCATCCCCATAAGGAGCCGTTCGTACGCGCGATCTTCGAGAGACAGCCGTTTGGCGAGCTGGAACGGCTGGTCATCCAGAAGCTGCTCGAGACGGTCAAGCGGGTGGCCAAAGACGAATTGGAGAATCCAGTCTGGCTCCGCACCGTGGCCCGTCTGAGCAGCCGAAGCCATGAAGAGATGCGGGTGGTCGTGCTCGAATTCTTGGATACCGATGTCTTCCAAGTATCGGTCGAAAACAGCGTCGTGTTCCTGGACCCGCTCATCGAGTCATGGGACATCGACCTCGCTACCTTCGAGTTGGAGATTGTCTTGAATCAAAAGGTGGTGTCCGCCCACGTGAAGCGATTCGCGTTCGTCGAACGCGAATCTGACGCGCCAGTTGGTGAAGAGCCGGGTCTTACCGAATTCCTGGCCGATTCCTCCCTCAGCGGCGCCGCGACGGAGGACGAGATCGCGTTTCTCAAGAGCCTGCGGTTCAAGCACAACCGGCCCACGCCGCTTTATTTCTACCGGGAGTTACAGAATCTCAGGGACCCGCTCCATTTTCGAACCCCGTAGGCTTGGCCCCGCTCGAGCGTGGCCAACGCGCCCGTCCCGGTCCTCCTTTCAGCTCTCCAATCTCGAGGACCTTCGCGGCGTTGCTCGCGAGATCATCCGAGCGATGGGACGGCCGGCGCGCGTCTGGTTCACGTTGGAGTTGGTTTAGAAGGGAAGCAGCCGCTCCCGTGTCGCCCCACGTGGACCCCGGCTCTACCCTGGCGATGCCTCCGTGGTGACACGACCTTCCGACGCGGGTGCACCCCCCGGTGCTCCCGGGGCCGACGCGCCACGCGGGCCGTGCGGAGCCTGACCCTGTCCATCGCGGCTGAAGCCGAGTGCCTGGAGACCGATGAACCCGGACGTCCTCATTACCGTCGGCGTTCTCGTCTGCGCCTTCGCCGCGCTGGCCGTCGACCTCTGGACCCCGGACGCGGTCCTGCTTGTCGGGCTGACGGCGGTGACGGTGACCGGGGTCATCGATCTCGAGGCGGCCCTCCTGGGCTTCGCGAACCCGACGCTTCTGGCGCTGGGCTCGCTCTACGTCGTCGCGGCGGCACTCCGGGAAAGCGGGGCGCTGGACCGGGCGGTGCAGTTCCTCCTGGGAGAGGGCGACCGCGACACTCGCCGGGTGCTCGTCCGGATGTGCCCGTCCGTGTCCACCTACTCGGCGTTCCTCAACAACACCCCGGTCGTGGCCATGGGCATTCCCGCCCTCCGGCGCTGGGGCCGTCGGCAGCGGGTGCCGGCCTCGAAGCTGCTCATCCCGCTGTCGTACGCGGCGATCTTCGGCGGCCTCTGCACCCTGATCGGGACGAGCACGAACCTCGTGGTGCACGGCCTGCTCCAGTCGCACGGGTACGAGGGCTTCGGTTTCTTCGAGCTCGCCTGGATCGGCGTGCCGTGTGCGATCGCCGGGCTCGCCTACATCATTCTCTTCTCGCCCTTTCTGACGCCGGACCGCGTGGACATTCGGGAGGAGGAGGAGCGCCAGCGCGCCCTCCTCGTGGAGCTCGTCCTGACCGACGGATCTCCACTCGTGTTGAAGACGGTCGAGGAGGCGGGGGTCGAGATCCTTCCCGGCCTTCGTCTCGCGCGCATCAACCGGGGCGAGAGGGAGATCGCCCCGGTACGCTCGGGGGAGGAGCTTTGGGCGAGGGACCGGCTCTTCTACGAGGCGTCGAAGGGCGTCGAGCCGCCGGTGCCGAACCTGGCCGACTACCCGGGCCTAAAACTCGCCGCCCGCACCCCCCGCGAGATCAAGCGCACGGGCCGTGCCCGGGAGCTCCACGAGGCCGTGGTCAAGGAGGGCTCCCGCCTCGCGGGCTCCACCGTGGAGAAGGTGAAGTTTCTGGAGCGGTTCGGGGCGGCGGTGACGGGCGTCCGGCGGGGGGGGCGTCGCCTGGGAGCGCCCGTCGGCGAGGTCGTGCTGCGGTTGGGGGACGTGCTGATGCTCGACACCGGAGCTGGCTTCCGAGAGGCGTTCGAGGACGTCGGGGAGTTCCTCGTGACGACGGAGGCCGGGGGAGAAGGACCCGAGGAGCACCTGGAGGACCCGAGCGAGGTGCGCCCCGGGGGCAGGGCCATGGTCGTGTCGGTCGCCGTGCTGACCGGCATCGTGGCGCTGGTCGCCACAGGGACGCTCCATGTGGCGCTGGCGGGGATGCTGGGTGTCACCGCCCTCATCGCCCTCCGCGTCATCGAGGCGGCCAAGGCCCGGGAGGCCGTGGACTGGTCGGTGCTTCTGGTGATCGGAGCCGCCCTGGGGTTGGGCCAGGCCATGGAGGCGAGCGGCACGGCGGAGCTGGTCGGGGGCGGGATCGTGGACCTGACCGCAGCGTACGGGTCCCGGGCGGTTCTGGCGGGAGTCGTGGTGGCCACCGCCCTGCTCACCGAGATCATCACGAACAACGGAGCGGTGGCCATCATGTTCCCCATCGTGATCTCGGTGGCGCACACGCTGGGTGTCGAGCCCCGGGCTCTCTTCATCAGCGTGACGCTCGCCGGGTCCATGTCGCTGATGACGCCGATCGGCTACCAGACGAATCTGATGGTGTACGGGCCCGGGAACTACCGGTTCACCGACTTCTTCCGGGTCGGCGCCCCGCTGCAGGTGGTCCTGTGGGCCGTCGTCATCGTGCTCGCGCCCATCGTGTGGCCGATGTGAGCGAACGATGGCTGGTCGGCACGGATGACGACCTGTGCGTGCGAGGTGGTCGCGGCGGTCGGGGGAAGCGGCGCCGCGCTGACGACAGAGACGCCGTGCCACCCAGGAGGCCTCCGAGCCTGGTCGACGGTCCGCTGTGGGCGCCGGTCGTCGCCGGCTCCGTTGTCGGGGTTGGTCCCACCTTGGTGGGACGCTAGCCTCGAGACCATCCAGCCATTACCTCGGTGGCCGGGCGGGGAGTGCGGGGAACCACAATCTAAGGAGAGGGCATCATGAGCTCCAAGACGTTGATTGCGGCAGCGGCCGGCTTCGTCGTGCTATTTCTGCTGGCATTCCTGTTCTACGGCTGGTTGCTGATGGACTTCTTCACGGCGAATGCGGGCAGCGTCGCCGGGGCGATGAAGGAGTCGCCCGACTGGCCATGGCTCGTCATCGGTGAGTTCCTCGGGGCGTTGACGCTCGCGGTGATCCTCGGGTGGGCAGGTGTCCGCACAGTCGGGGAGGGAATCCAGAAGGGCGCGGTCTTCGGTTTCCTCGTCGCCCTCACCGTCGGGTTCATCTGGCTCGGGACGGCGAATATCTCGACCCTCGCCTCGACCCTGGTGGACTCCCTGGTCACGGCCCTTCGCTACGGCGCGGCGGGCGCGGTGGTAGGAATGCTCTTCGGGCGGGACCCGACCGCGTGACGAGGACGATTCAAATACGGCGGGGGGGGTGCGCGGCCCGGTTGGGGTGGAGCCGATCGCCCGCGCGCGGCGGAGATCGCCGACTGGTCTGCTCAGAATGGAATTGGTTTTGGCCCAAAACTCACGAGGCAACTCGGTTGAATGGAGACTCTGCCGCCGGGCTCTTGTGACCATCCGATCGGCTCCATTCCTCTAACCGCAATCTTCACAACCACGTAGCCCTCCTCCCGCCAGTTCGGCGGTGCAAGGTTCTACATGTTGAGTCTACATGTGCGGGTCGGCTCTGGTTGCGAGTAGCCTGCGAGTCAGTCAGCCTCGTCGGCGCGTTTTCGTGCCGTTGGACCGAGCCTCTTGTCATCCCCTCTCGGCAATTGTATTATATGACTAGTAGAATAGTATTCTAATACTATTAACCGATGTAGCCGTGAAAATCTCCATCGACCGAAAGAGCGGAGTCCCCTTCTACCGTCAGATCATTGAGCGGGTCAAATACGGGATCGCTCGTGGTCTGCTCGACCCCGGCGACCAGCTACCGACGGTCCGACAGCTTGCCGCGGATCTCTCGGTCAATCCCAACACCGTCATCCGTGCATACCGCGAGATGGAGATCGAGGGTGTGCTGGACACGCAGCAGGGGTCCGGGACCTTCGTCGGCAATCATCGGCCGGAGATAGACGATCTCGAGCGCCAACGGATGCTTGATCAGATCCTCACCGAGCTTCTCGCCCGCGGCTCCGGATTCGGGTTCACCGTGGACGATCTGGTCGAGGGGCTACGCCAGCGGAGAGAAGAGTCATGAGCAGCAGACTGTCAATAAGCGGGGGCCGCGACAGGTCCGATAGAGGGATCTCCTTCGAAAGATTCGCCACCACCAGCCGGGCCGACTTCCGGTTCGCACCTCTCAACGTCCTGCTGTTGGTGGTCGTGTACGTATTGGGGCTGACCGTCCATCTGAACCTCCACGGGTTCGGGATGGAGGCCGTCTACCTATCCCTGGGCTCGGCCCTGGGCCTCACCGTGCTGCTCCGCTGGACACAGGTGTGGGAAGCGGCTGTCTTCCTTGGCACCGCAACCTGTCTCGCGATCTTCATCCAGCTGAGTCCAGACAGCGAAGTACTTCTGGTCACCACCGCCGTGGCGCTCCTCGTGGCCCCGGCCGTCCAGATTGCCTACCAGTGGGAGCGGGCCGTAGTGCTCCGGTTCGGCAAGTTCCGCGGACTGCGGAAGTCGGGCCTTTTCCTCGTCGCTCCCGTGATCGACAAAGTGGCCGAGTTCGTCGACCAACGGATCCGCGTGACGGACTTCAGCGCCGAGACGACGCTCACGGCCGACACCGTCCCGGTCAACG
>JBDHAD010000102.1:0-8802 GCA_039588215.1 Gemmatimonadota bacterium | reverse complement strand
TCGGGGGTCGTAGTCGGTCCAAGACGATGACGGCATCTCGAACAACCGCTTTCGTTCCTCCCAGGTGGACCTCGGGTCCGGGTCGGGATCGACGAAGATGTGCCGATGATCGAAAGCGGCCACGAGCTGGATCTGGTCGCTCAACAACATGCCGTTTCCGAACACGTCGCCGCTCATGTCACCGATCCCGACGACCGTGAACGGCTCGTGCTCAATGTCGACGTCTCGCTCACGAAAATGACGCCTCACGCATTCCCAGGCGCCGCTCGCGGTGATCGCCTCTTTCTTGTGGTCGTAGCCCTGTGAACCTCCCGACGCGAACGCGTCGCCGAGCCAGAAGCCCGCTTCCTGGGCGAGCTTGTTGGCCGTGTCCGAGAGCTTGGCAGTTCCCTTGTCGGCTGCCACGACCAGATACGGGTCGTCCCCATCGTGGATCGTGACGTCGACGGGGTGAACCACCTCTCCATCGACCACGTTGTCGGTGATCTCCAGCATCCCCCGAACAAACTCCACATAGCTGTCGATGCCCGCCTGGAGCGCCTCCTCGCGACTCGCCGACGGACGCTTCGAGAGAAACGCACCCTTCGCACCGGTGGGAACGATGACCGCGTTCTTGACGCGCTGGGTCTTCACGAGCCCGAGGACCTCGACGCGGAAGTCCTCCATTCGATCGCTCCAGCGAATGCCCCCGCGGGCGACGTCGCCCATCCGCAGGTGCGAGGCCTCGGTGTGCGGCCCGCGGAGGTACATCTCGAATTTGGGCCGCGGCTCGGGCATGAACTCGACGGACCTGCAGTCGATCTTGAGCGCGAGCAGGCCGGCCCCCGTCTGGTGCGACTCGCGGAAGTAGTTGGTGCGGAGCGTGGCCCCAACCAGCTCCGATAGCCGTCGAAGCGCTCGATCGTCCTCGATGCCACGGATCGAAGACAGTGACTCCTCGAATCGCTTGCGGATCGCTCGAACGGTCTCCTGACGCGTGTCGCCCGAGGCCGGGTCCAGGTGCGCTTCGAACAGCTGGAACAGGAGGGCAGCCGACTCCGTGTATTCCGTGATCGGCCGTTGCGCGCCAAGACGACTCGCCACAGCCCCGATTCGGAACGCGTACCCGGCATATGCCCGCAGGACGCTCACCTGTCGCCACGTGAGACCGGCGGACAGTACGAGGCTGTTCAGCCGATCGTCTTCCGCCTCGCCGTATCGCACCGCGCGCAGCGCGTCGGCAATACGGGGCTCGGCTTCCGCGCGGTCCACTTGCCATGCTGCGGGAGCTTGTACCTGGAACACGTGGATCGTACGCGCCGCCGAGCCGTCCGCTCCTCCCACGTGGTGGCGGTATGCGTCGAGGACGCGGAGGCCGAGATTCTCCAGTGTAGGCATCACGTCGCTGAGGACGAATGTCCCGCGTGGCGCGAATATCTTCAGACGTGAGGCGTTCGTGCGCTCTCGATCCAGCTCCTCCAGACACGTCTGCTGGACATCGGTCGCATCGAGCGCTTCCAGGTGCCCGATGTCGGATACGGCCGTCCGGACATCGACCGCCGCCTGGTACTCGTTGGAAAAGTCGCCCCGATATCGTTCGGCGAGATCGTGCGCTCGCTTCGTTTCATGGACCTCCTCGAGCGCGTCGGCGAGGCGTTCGTCCCACGTCCGGACCTTCGCTCGGATGAGATCCTCGAGAGCCAGCACATCCACGTGCCCGGTCTCCTCGGGATCCGCGCTCAGGTAGAAGTGCAGGCGTGCCTGGTCGCCCTGCCCGAGGGCCAAGTGGTAGTTGAGCAGCGTTCCGCCATACGCCTGCACCAGCGCATCCTGAAGCTGGTGGCGCACGTCCCCCGAGAAGCGCTGCTTCGGCATCACGATCAAGACGTTGATGCCACGACCCAGCGCGTCCGGTCTCGCCGAGACCCGTACATCATCGCCGCCCTCGGTCTCCATGACGGTGTCGATCACCTGCCGGAGCTCTTCCACCGAGGCAAGGAAGAGCTCTTCCTTGGGCATCGAGTTGAACGTCTCGAGGATCAGGTTGTGATCGTGTGACCCCCTCGGCGCGTTCTCGAGCTGCAGGATCTCACGCAGCTTGCGTCGTAGGATCGGAATCGTGGAGGCGTCCTGGCTGTATGCCTGCGCGGTGAATAGTCCGAGGAAACGGTGCTCGCCTCGGACCGTCCCGTCTCCTCCCAATCGCTTGATCCCTACATAGTCCATGCGAGCGCGGCGCCGGATCGGCGCCTCCGCGTTCGTCTTCGAAACGATCAACAGCGGGCCACCGAGGGCACGTGCCTTCAGGTCGGAGGAGAGCTCGTCGACCGGCCGGGGGTGCCAATAACGCGACTCTTCCTCGTTTCGCAGGATGCCCAGACCTGTCCCCTTCTCCACCTGGATGAAGTCGCGGCCGGTCTCGTCTGGCCGGATCTCGTAGCCCCGGTACCCTAAGAAGACGAAGCCGGGGTCCTGCAGCCATTTGAGCAGCTCCTGGATCTCCTCGAGCTCCTGGGCGCGCCAGGGGATCTCCTGTTTCCTCTCGTCCAATTCGTCGACGAGGACGGCCGCTCGCTCGACGAGGCGTGGGAAGTCGGTGGTCACCGTCTCTACGTGGGCCAGGCGCACCCGTACTTCGTCCTCGATCTGCTTCAGCTTTTCAGCATCGAGCGCGCCCTCCATGGTGATGTGAACGACGGAAGTGTGCGGACCGGCGGACTCCCGGGCTCTCGCCTCGATGACGCGACCCGCTTCATCGCGTTCGAACACGAATACGGGGTGGAGCAGGTGGGCGACGCCGAGCTCCAGAGAGTGGAGGTATTCGCGGAGCGTGTCCACGATGAACGGCCGGTCCGTCATGACCGTGTGGAGGACCGCGTGTCTCGGACTCCCGGGCTTCGGGTACAGACGGACCGAGATCTCGCCTGCGGAGGCTTCATCCGCTAACCGGTAGAGGGCGGCGATCTCGTCGACCACCTCGCTGAGGGATCGGCCTTCGAGGAACTCCGTCGAGCCGCGCAGCAGCAGGTGCCGAGCGAAGTCGCCGACCGTTTCGGGCGCACGGTCGGGCAGCTCGACTGCCAGAGCCTCGATCAAACGATCCAGTGTCATCGTATCAGGTATGGGAGCCCGCTCCATTTGCCTGGAGATCCGGAGGTGGAGTACCACGAAGCGGGGTTAAGACGCCTCGCGCGGTCGCCATGCGGGACAGCTCGGCGAGACGATAGATTCTCGGGTGCCGGGGTGCAACGGACTGAGCGGAGGGTTCCCACAGTGATTCGTGGCATCGGAGTCGACGTCGTTTCGGTGCCGCGCCTGTCCGCACTCGTCGAACGGTATGGAAAGCGGGCCAAGGAACGACTGTTTACGCCTCGCGAGCTCGCGGACTGCGAACGGCGTGCGGCACCGGCCGATTGCCTCGCGGGCCGCTTTGCGGCCAAAGAGGCCTTCCTCAAAGCACTAGGGACGGGTCTTGCGAGCGGTGTGCGCTGGGGTGACATGGCTATCCGGTCCGACCACCGCGGACGCCCAGAGCTCGTGTTGAGCGGGAAGGCGAGAGAGCGCCTGCGGGAGGTCGGTGGGGATGGGGTTCACGTATCGCTCAGTCACGACGCGGGCGTGGCCGTCGCCGTGGTGATCATCGAGGGGGATTCGGGTCCGTTGACGTGAGCCGGTCTCCCGCCAGGGGTCTCGTGCTCGCCACGATCGATCGACGGAGCAGGCGCGCCAGGTCTCGATCGCTCGCGAGATCGTCCACATCGACGCGTCCGTTCGAGACCGCGGCGTGCAGGACCCCCGCTCCCCCCGTGGAAATCGCGACGTGGCTGATCCCCTTGCCTTCGGGCGCGAAGAAGAGAAGGTCTCCCGGCTCCAACGCTCCCATCGCTTCCGGGCCTGTCGCGAGGTCGGGTCCTACGCCGCGCTGTGGACCGCTGTCGCGCGGGAGGTGGAGCCCGTGCAGCCCGTACACGGCCTGCACCAGCCCGGAGCAGTCGACACCCGCCCGCGTGCGCCCGCCCCACATGTAGGGAGCACCGAGCCACTGCATCGCGGTTTCGACAATCGCCTCGCCCGTAGCCGGAAAAAGCTCGGCCCGGTGTTCCTCGTGCACGAGTCGGTCGGGATCCCGGGGGACGACGATCGTCCCGTCCGGTAGGGCCACGCGACCTGCGGTCACCGGGCGAGCCCTGGCACCCCACGGCAGGCGATTGGCGGGACGAGGCGAGCCGCCGAGCAGCTCGGTGCCGAGCGACCAGAGCGTCGCCTCCCGGCGCCAAGCGTCGACCTCGCCCGCCGCGCAACCCCGCGCCGCGCTCGCCGTCACCCACCCCTCGTACCCATCGGGCCCGCGGCCTCGCACCCAGTCCGGGGTGTGCTCCAAAACGGCGATGATCTCGCCGCACAGCCACTCCGTCACCCTTTCGGCGCGATGCGAGGGTTCGGCGCGCACCGGCGCGGTGGCCGCGAGAAGGATCATGCGGTTCACGGGCAGGCGGGTCGCATCGAGAGCGTGAAAGGATCAGGCGCGGGCCGGTGAGGCTTGAGAAATCGTGACCAGCGCGCGCAAGTTGCCTTCGCCCGAATCCACACCTGGACGACGATCGGTACCGTTACTGGAGGAACACGATGCATGTGACGATCGAGTACTGCCTCGAATGAAACTACGAGCCACGAGCCGCCAGTTTGGCGGACGCGCTCAAGGCACGATACGAAGACCTCAGCGTGGAGCTCATCGGGTCCGGCGGCGGCGCCTTCGAGGTGACCGCAGACGGGCAGCTCATCTACTCCAAGCTCGCGACCGGACGACACGCCACCCACGAGGAGATCTTCGAGAACCTCGATTAGCGGACCGCGGGACACGTCTGCGACCTGTCTAAGCCGGCCGTCGACCCGTCAGGAACGTGGCGGGTCGGTGCGAGGTCAGCAGCGCGAGGCCGATTACCAGGCCACCGATCGCGGGCACCAGATCCCCACTCACCAGCGCGAAGACCAGCCCGGTCAACGCAGGCAACTCGGCCAGCGCCCAGACCATGATGGCCGTGGTCTGGGCCTGCCGAGCCGGCGCCTCTGGTCGCAACCGCCCGCGTAGCACCCCGGCGGCGAACAGCGCCGTGACGGCGAGCGCAAGCCACACCCACCGCAGAACGCCTCCCCCACCGCTCCCGACCCTCCCGCTCACCAGTAAGAACAGGACGATCGCTCCGAACGTCAGGATGCCGCCCAGCAGAGCCGCATGGATGATACGCAGCGTCTGTCGCACGTCCCCGGCGTCTCTGCTCCGGTCCATCAACCACCCCTCCCGATCGTCACGATCACTTGTCGGACATCTCGCGCCTCAGCAACCACTCGACATCGCCACTCACGAGCGGTTCCCAGGCGAGCCCGACGTATCCGTGCACGGCGTCGGCCGCCGTGAATCCGAACATCGCCGGCTGGCGTCCGTAGAAGTAGAGTCCGATCTCCGCGGCTGTCGCTGGCGTGAGGATGCGCGAGCCGAAGGAGACACCGAGGTGCCGGAACGGACGTCCTCCGTGGATTCCGTTCGTCTCATCCCGCTCGACCTGGTACGTCAGGGTCGGACCGAACGAGAGGACATGCGTGTGCCCGTCGCCGGGTTCCGGTGAGCCAGGTCGCGGACTCACCTTGACCCAGCGGTCGGATGGCTCGGCGAAACCCCGCATCTGCCGGGCTACATGTCGGAGCTCGATCGCCCCGGGGGAAAGGTCCACGATCTCGTGGCCGACCAGCCGCGGGGATCGATCCACGACATCGATGAGCAACCAAGTGCGTGGATATTCCCGTTGATCCAGCGCGAGGTCGCTCATTCCGTACGGCCGTAACGATCTTCGAGCCGGACGACGTCATCCAGCTCCGGCGTGCTCACTTCAAGGATCACGCTATCCTCGATCGCCTCCATCCTGTGCACGGTTTCGGGCGGAAAGAGCAGGTGCCCTTCGGTGACCTCCAGGATCTTGCCGGCATAGCGAGCCGTGTGTGCGTACCACACCTCTCGACCCCAGGGCTTGTCGACGAACTTCGGAGTCGCGGGTTCGGGAGCAGGGTGTGTTTTCATAGCGCGTTCCAGAGTGTGTTAGCAGGTCGCTGAAGAACTCCAGCGGCCTGCAGGGGCTCCGACGAAGCCCGTGTTCAAGAACCTGGCCACCGGAACTCGAAGAGGATAGGGACGTGGGCCGATGACGCGAAAGGGCGAGATGACGCAGCTCGGTCAGGTAGCGGAACGGATCCTCGTGATCCGCCGACGCGCCGTGGTCCGTAGGCGCGTCCAAACTCGTGCTGGTGGACTTGCGGCGGGCGGAGTCGCCCCAGGGCTTACGCGGCTCCCGTAACGGAAGAGCCTCCACGCTCCGCGCGACGACGTTGAAGGTCGCGCCATCCTTTCGGAGCTCTCCGCGCACGAACAGGAACGGTTCGAGCCGGATCGCGGACCGGCAGCGCTCGTAGACCGCCGGCTGGACGATCACGTTCACCGGACCGTCCGCATCCTCCATAAGGATGAACACGAATCCCTTGGCCGTGCTGGGACGCTGACGGGCCACCACGATCCCGGCAACCTGAACGAGAGCACCCGCCGGGAGGGCGGCGAACCGTCCGGAGGGGACCGTGCCCGCCGGTAGCCGATCCCGTACGAGCGTCAGCGGGTGGAGTCGAGTGGCGAAGGCGAGGACCCGGTACTCGGCGATCAGACCTTCCATCGGGTTCGTGGGCGCGAACGAGAGGCTGGCGTACGGGTCGGCCAACTCGAGCTCGGCCTGCGCGTGGTCCACCCGATCCGTGCTGGTTCGCCCCCGGATCGAGCGGCCTCCGCGCAACAAGCTGCCGTCTCTCTCCCGTTCGGTCTCGGGCTCGGGTCCGAGCCACAGCCCGGCTTGCCACAGGAGCTCTCGCCGGTTGAGTCCGAGGCTGTCCAGCCCGCCGACCCAGATGAGGTTCTCGACCGCCGAACGTGTGAGCGCCGTCGGGGTGCGGCGAAGGAAATCGGGCAGTGAACGATACGGCCCGTCTCGATCCCGCCCCGCCACGACCCGCTCGGCGACCTCCGTCCCCCAATCGCGCACGAACCCGAGCCCCACGCGGAGATCGTCTCCCTCGCAGGTGCACGTCACCCGGCTCCGGTTCAGATCGGGGAGCAGGATCCGGATCCCATTCCGGCGCGCGTCCCGCCCGAGCGCGTCCAGCGAGTAGAATCCCATTGGTTGGTTGTTGAACAGCGCGACGTAGTACTCGGTCGGGTAGTAGTGCCGTAGCCAGGCCGATTGATAGGCTAGAAGACCGAACGCGACGGCGTGCGACTTGGGAAAGCCGAACTCGGAGAACGCGACCACCTGCTCGAAAACCTTGAGCGCCGTCACGTCGTCCACCCCATTGGCGGCCGCACCGCGGCGGAACACGTCCCAATAGCCGAGCATCGCTTCCTTGGAGCGCTTGCGGCTCATCGCCCTTCTTAGTCCCTCGGCCTGTCCGTCGGAGAACCCCGCCAGAGTTTTGCAGACCTTGAGCACCTGGTCCTGGAAGATGATCACCCCCTGTGTCTCCCCCAGCGCATCTTCGAGCGCCGGGTGATCGTATCGCACCCGGTATTTCGGATCCTCGCGCAGGCGTTCGCGACGGCGGACGTAGGGATTCACGGCCCCACCCACGATCGGTCCGGGGCGCACGATCGCCACCTGGATCGCCAGGTCGGCCAGATTTCGCGGCCGTACACGTCGCAGCATTTGGATCTGGGCGCGGCTTTCCACCTGGAAGAGCCCCACCGTGTCACCCGAGCAAATCCGGTCGTAGATCGCTTCGTCCTCGTAATCGATCCTCGACAGGTCCGGTACCTCGCCATGGCGAACGGCGATCGATTCGACCGCCTCTTCGACGAGCGACAGCATCCCGAGGGCGAGAAAATCGATCTTGATGAAGCCGGCGTCGTCGCAGGAGTCCTTGTCCCACTGGCATAGAACGCGCCCCTCCATCGCGGCGGGCTCGAGCGGCACCAGCTCCACGAGCGGGCGACTCGAGATGACCATACCTCCCACATGCTGGGAGATGTGGCGTGGCAAGCCGGTGATCTCCTCCGCCAGATCGGCGAGCGCACCCCACAGGGGAGAACGAGCCATCGCGCGGAACTCGGGCAGCCGCTCCAACTCTTCCTTGAGCCCGCCGGAGCCGGGATCCGCCAGCTTGGCCAACTTCTCGATCTCGCCGAACGGTAGCCCGAGCGCCTTCCCGATCTCCCGTACAGTCGAGCGAATCCGGTACGTGGGGAACGTGCATACGAGTCCTACGTGCTCGCCTCCGTAGCGCTCGTACACGGCCAGGATCAGCTCCTCGCGGATGTCACGCGCGAAGTCGATATCGATGTCGGGCACGCTTCCCATCGCCTCGTTGAGGAAGCGGCCCAAATAGAGATTCGTCTGAACGGGGTCCACGTGAGACAGACCGATCAGATAACAGATGATTGACGAGACCGAGGAGCCCCGACCTCGCCCTGGCGGCAACATCGCGCGCGGCGTCGCATCGCCGCCGCGAACCCTGCGCGCGACCTCTCGCGCCAGTTCCAAGATGTCCCGGTAGACGAGGAAAAAGCCCGCCAAGTCGTGCCGATCCACGAGGACGAGCTCGCGCTCGAGCCGTAGCTCCGCTTCCTCCCGCCTCTCCGACCCCGGCGGGTAGCGCTCCTCTAGGGCCATGCGACACACCTCCCCCAGAACCCGGATCGCGGGGGCACCGTCGCTCCCCACGAAATCGGGGAACTCGTAGCCCAGATCACGGGTGAGGTCGAAGTCCGCGCACCGTTCGGCGATAGCCAGCGTGTTG
>JBDHAD010000101.1:0-6952 GCA_039588215.1 Gemmatimonadota bacterium | reverse complement strand
TGAACATGGAAGTGGACCTGATCACGCCGATCGCGATGGAGGAGAACCTCCGGTTCGCGATCCGTGAGGGCGGCCGCACCGTCGGCGCCGGCGTGGTCACCGCTATCCGCGAGTGACCCGGGCTTCGCGGATGAGCCGCCTGCCCGCGTTACGCTGCGCTCGGGATCCTGCGCCGCACCAGAGAGTACGCATCGGATCCCACGGGTCGGGTGCCTTGGCGGACGACTCCCCGCTGTGCCGGGAGAGCCACGGCAGAAACCCGGTGGGGCGGAGGATCATCGCCGGGTCTGCGGCGGTACACGGGAAGCCTCGGGTTCGCCGGGGATCGGGGTACGGAGTGATACGTGATCTCCTGCTCCGACCGCACGACGACATAGACGACTGCGGCGAGTAACGATATGCGAGTGCAGATCACGCTCGAGTGCACGACGTGCCACGAGCGAAATTACTCAACGACGAAGAACCGGCGGACGCACCCGGAGCGCGCCGAATTCAAGAAGTATTGCCCACGCTGCAACCGTCATACGGCGCATAAGGAAACGCGCTGACGCACCGCGACCTTGCCGGCCCTCGGCTCTTCGCCGGTCGTGACGGCGAGGGGCGACCCTATTCCAGGGAGGGCCGGTTTTCGTGTGGACGGTCGGCATACCCGCTCGGGCAGCTCGAGGGGAAAGCATGCTAAGCAGGGAGGTTAGAGGAAGGCGTTGGTTGGGATCCTGAAGTCGACCCAGAAGTTCGTTGAAGAGGTTCAGGTCGAGATGCGCCGCGTGACGTGGCCCGACCGCGAGCAGCTTCGGAGCGCCACGCTCGTCATCCTGGTGTTCGCCCTCATCCTTGCGGCGATCATCGGGCTGATGGACTCGGTGTTCGCGGCCATCGTGCGCCTGATCGTGCGGACTTTCGGGGGTTGAGAGGGCATTCCGTGAGCGACGAGATTCAGGCGAACGGCTTTCGCTGGTACGCGCTTCAGACCTACTCCGGTCACGAGAACAAGGTCAAGACGCTCCTCGAGCAGAAGATGGGCGAGCTACCAGGCGAGGCTGAAGACGACAGGGCGATCCGTGAGGTGATCGTCCCGACCCAGGAGATCGTGGAGATCAAGGGAGGGCGGCGGGTCAAGTCGACCAAGCGACTCTATCCGGGCTACGTCCTCATCCAGATGAAGATGGACCAGACCACGATGTTCCTCGTTAACAGCGTGCCCGGGGTGATCAAGTTCGTCGGGGGCGGTACCGAGCCACAGCCCCTGAAGCCCGAAGAGATCAACAAGATCCTGGGTATCGCGGACGAGCTCGAGGAAGCGGGACCGGGAGAGGAGATTCCGTTCCGTCCCGGCCAGGTCGTAGAGGTCACCGAAGGACCGTTCAGCGATTTCAGCGGGACGGTCGAAGAGGTGTTTCCCGAGAAGGGCAAGGTCCGAGTTCAGGTGAGTCTGTTCGGACGCCCGACCAGCGTGGAGCTGGATTACACGCAGCTCAAAGGTTTCTGACGACTCTGGTCGAGTCGGGATGAGAAAGAAAAGTCATGAGGCGATAGATGGCCAAGCCGCGTAAGGACGTAGTCGGATTCATCAAGCTGCAGATCCCGGCGGGCCAGGCGAACCCGGCACCCCCCGTGGGGCCTGCTCTGGGCCAGCACGGCCTGAACATCATGGACTTCTGCAAGTTGTTCAACGCGCAGACGTCCGGTGACATGGGGACGATCATCCCCGTGGAGATCACGGTTTACAAGAACCGGACTTTCAGCTTCATCACGAAGACGCCCCCGGCGGCCGAGCTCCTGAAGAAAGAGCTCGGGCTGAATTCCGGCTCCGCCGAGCCCAACCGGGAGAAAGTCGGCGCCGTGACGCGCGAACAGCTCAGGAAGATCGCGCAGATCAAGATGAAAGATCTGAACGCCGCCGACGAAGATGCGGCGATGCGCATGATCGCCGGCACTGCCCGTTCGATGGGCATCGAGCTGGCGGACTGAATCGGAGTCAAGGGAATGCCGAAGCACGGCAAGAAGCACCGAGCCGCGACCGCGACACTCGAGGACGACTCTCTCACGCCGCGCACCGCGCTCGAGCGAGTGAAAGAGCTGGCGTTCGCCAACTTCGACGAAACGGTCGAGCTGGCGGTCCGCCTGGGGGTCGACCCGCGTCGCGCCGACCAGGTAGTGCGTGGAACCGTCGTGCTCCCCGCCGGTACCGGACGGCAAGTACGGGTGCTGGCCCTGGTCCAGGGCGAGAAAGCCACGGAAGCCGAGGAGGCGGGCGCCGACTACGTCGGAACCGAGTACGTGGAGAAGATCGAGGGAGGCTGGCTCGAGTTCGATGTCGCCATTGCGACCCCCGATCTAATGAAGGATGTCGGGAAGCTGGGGCGGATCCTCGGACCGAGAGGTCTGATGCCGACACCCAAGGCCGGCACCGTCACCATGGACGTCGGGCGTGCGGTGCGTGACGCGAAGGCCGGGAAGATCGAGTTCCGGGTGGATCGAACCGGCAATGTCCACGCTCCCATCGGCAAGACGAGCTTCGAGATCGACTCGCTGAGCGAGAACCTCGATGCGCTGATGCACGAGATCGTGAGGCTAAAACCTGCGGCGGCCAAGGGGCGTTACGTCCGAAGCGTCACCGTGAGTAGCACGATGGGTCCTGGTGTGTCGATCGACGACAACTTGTACCGCTGATCAAAATGAGACTCGAAGAGAAGAAACAGCTTACCGGGGAGCTCGTCGAGCAGTTGCAGTCGGCCGGAACGGTCTATCTGACCGACTTCACCGGGCTCGGCGTGAAGGACATGACCGAATTCCGGTCGCTCCTCCGCCAGGAAGGGCTCCGCTATCGCGTAGTCAAGAACACGCTAATGGAGCGGGCGCTGGAGGGACTCGACTTTCCGGATCTGTCGGAGCACCTGGAGGGTCCGACCGGATTGATCATGGGTGACGAAGATCCGGTGGCGCCCGCAAGGATTATCAAGGAGTTCGCGAAGGATCACGATGATCGACCCGTCGTCAAGGTCGGCATCGTGGATGGCCAGGCCATTGAGCCTGAAACCGTCGGTCGAATGGCGGACCTGCCCCCGCGGGAGCAGCTCCTCGGCTCGATCGCCGGCGGACTCACGGCCTCGGTGGCGGGCATCGCCGGATCGCTGGCGGCGTTGTTGAGGGACATCACATACATGATCGAGCAGGTCGCGAAGAAGAACGACGGGGCCTGACGGTCGATGCGCTGGGCGGCCGGGGCGCGCGAACCGGCCGAGTCGTAGGCGGGTTTTTAGAGACACAGGGGAGACGGAAGGGGACCATGTCCAAAGTCGATGATCTCTTGGAGCAGATCGGCTCGCTGACCGTACTCGAGGCGGCGGAGCTGAAAGACAAGATGGAGGAGACCTTCGGGGTCACGGCCGCGGCTCCGGTCGCGGTAGCGGCGGGCGCAGGGCCAGCCGCCGGGGCCGAGGAGGAGAAGACCGAGTTCGATGTCGTCCTTTCGGCAATCGGCGACAAGAAGATCCAGGTGATCAAAGTCGTCCGGGAGGTCACGAGCCTCGGTTTGAAGGAAGCCAAGGAACTGGTGGACAACGCTCCCGGTACCGTAAGAGAGGGCTTGTCCAAGGAAGAGGCGGAAAGCATTCAGGCGAAGCTCGAGGAGCAGGGCGCCACGGTAGAGTTGAAGTAAGCCGCTGGGCGTGCGTGCTCAACCTGGGCGAGCGGCACCCGTGAGACGACCCGCCGGGCCGGTGGCGGGGCGTCCCAGGTCGACCGCAAACGAATCGGACCGGGACATCCGCGAAGCGGATGCCGGTCTTCGTGCATCATTCTCCCGGACGGGCACTCGGTGGGCAGCCGTGTGCCCGGCGCGTTCTGTGCTCGATCAAGCCACGCCGAGGCCCCTGCCCGAGGGCTGCGCGAAGAATCCGATCCGGTCGAGGCTCGGCCTCGGCCTGGAGAGCGAATAGGCAAGAGAGGGATACGTTGGCCACAGACAGCAGATCGGTCGTTTCGTTCGCGAAGCTGGATAGGTCGAAGACCATGCCGCACTTCCTCGATGTGCAGCGGCAGGCGTTCGAACGACTTCTCCAGTTGGAGGAGAGCGAGGAGGATCGGAGGGATCTCGGACTGGAGCGTGTGTTCAACGAGATCTTCCCGATCACGGATGTGAACGAGAACTTCGCGCTCGAATACGTCAGCTACGCGCTTGGCGAGCCCAAGTACTCCGTCGAAGAGTGCATCGAGCGAGACATGACCTATGCGGCCCCGCTCAAGGCTCGGCTGCGACTGGTCGTCTTCGAGACGCTGGATGGCGGCGAGAAGCGCCCCGGGGACATCCTCGAGAAGGAAGTTTATTTGGGTGACCTGCCGCTCCTGACGGAGCAAGGCACCTTCGTGGTGAATGGCGCCGAGCGGGTCATCGTGAGCCAGCTGCACCGGTCCCCAGGCGTGGTGTTCGAGGAGAGCATTCACCCGAACGGCACACGGCTGTTCTCGTCGCGCATCATCCCCTTCAGGGGCTCATGGGTGGAGTTCACGCTCGATATTCACGACGTCATCCACGTCCATATCGATAAGAAGAAGAAGTTCCCGGCGACCGCCCTGCTTCGCGCCTTCGGATACGGCCGGAACACCGATATCCTGCGCCTGTTCTACGAGACGAGATCGGTTCGCCTCGATGACGAGGGCGACGACCGTGCCGCGAAGCGGGAAGTGACGGGCACGCTCCTGGCCCGCTCGGTGGCGAACGCAGAGTACGAAGAAGATCCGGTCGCGCTCGAGATCGCAGGCTTCGACGCGGAGACGCCACCAAGCTGGCTGGCGACGACCATCGAAGATCCGGAGTCGGGCGAGGTGCTGGCCGATCCGGGCGATCCGGTGAACGCCGCCCTCGTGGAGATGTGCGTCGGGCTCAAGCTCGAGACCGTCGATGTCCACCAGGCCGAGGATGCGTTCCTCGCCCTGCGCGGATTCGAGCTCACCGATGAAGTGCTCGACCGCCTCCGGCGAGCAGAGATCGAAGAGGTCGAGGTCTACTCCAGCGCGACGTTCATCACGCTGCGGGGCTCCTACGCGGATCTGGCCATGCGCCGCGACTGGAGCAGCAGCCCCCAGCTTGCCGCGGACGTCATCGATCCGAAGACCGGTGAAGTGCTGGCCGAAAAGGGCGTTTCGTTCGAGGCCGACATGTTCAACGAGCTGAAGGACAAGAAGGTCCGAGAGGCACTGGTGTTCACGGGCGGGCCGCGTGGCGAATCACCCCTCATCCGGAACACGCTGGCCAAGGATCCCACGGGGAGCGAGGCGGCAGCGCTCAGGTCCATCTACTCCCTCGTTCGCCCCGGCGAAGCGCCCAACCTCGAGACGGCACGCGCGGCCCTGGATCGGCTCTTCTTCAACCCGAAGCGCTACGATCTCGGACGCGTCGGGCGGCACAAGGTGAATCAGCGACTCAAGGACGTATACAGACTGCTCGATTTCGAGCTGCCCGACGAAGACATGACCGTTCTCGCGCCGTCCGATTTCGTCGCGATCCTCCGGTATTTGATCGAGCTCCACGAGGGGCGCGGGTACACGGATGACATCGACCACCTCGGGAACCGGCGCGTGCGTTCGATCGGGGAGCTCATCGCGAACCAGTTCTCGGTCGGGCTCTCACGGATGGCACGCCTGGTCCGCGAGCGCATGTCGATCAATAGCGACCCGGAGCGGATGTCGATCGATGACCTGGTAAACGCGCGCACGGTCAGCGCGGTGATACAGGCGTTCTTCGGCAGCTCGCAGCTGAGTCAGTTCATGGACCAGACCAATCCGTTGGCCGAGCTGACCCACAAGCGGCGTTTGAGCGCTCTTGGCCCTGGAGGTCTCACGCGCGAGCGAGCCGGCTTCGAGGTGCGAGACGTGCATTATTCGCACTACGGCCGTATGTGTCCGATCGAAACGCCCGAGGGGCCGAATATCGGGCTCATCACGTCCATGACGACGTACGCGCGCCTGAACGAGCTCGGCTTCCTGGAGACGCCGTACCGACGCGTCATCGACTGCAAGGTGTCCGACGAGATCGAATGGCTGTCGGCGAGCGAGGAGGAGGAGTACTCGGTCGCGCAGGCCAACGCCGAGCTCAACCCGGACGGTACGTTCGTGAAGGAGCTCGTTCTGTGCCGGCGCCGAGACGACTATCCGCTGCTGCCACCGGACGAGATCGACTTCATGGATGTGGCGCCGGACCAGCTCGTGGCTGTCTCCCCGGCGCTGATTCCGTTCCTAGAGCATGACGACGCCAACCGGGCGCTCATGGGTTCGAACATGCAGCGCCAGGCCGTCCCCCTGCTGTTCCCGCAGCGTCCATTTGTGGGGACGGGTCTGGAGGGCAAGGTCGCCGAGGACTCGGGAGCGGTCGTGCTCGCCCGCCGCGCCGGCAAGATCATGCGTGTCACGGCGGACGAGATCGTGATCGATACGGGAAAGACGCGGAAGACCGCGGGCAAGCAACCTCTGGCGAGGCTGACCCAGTACGACCGCTACCGGCTGAGAAAATTCGATCAATCAGCGACCCATCGTCCAGGCGGGCCAGCGGGTCGAGGCTGGTGCGGTGATCGCGGACGGAGCCGGGACGGATCGTGGCTCGTTGGCGTTGGGACGCAATGCGCTCGTGGCTTTCATGCCTTGGTACGGGCACAACTTCGAAGACGCGATCGTGATCAGCGAGGGGCTTGTCAAGAACGACACGTACACCTCCGTCCACATCCAGGAGCTCGAGCTCCACGTCCGGGACACGAAGCGCGGGATGGAGGAGATCACCCGCGAGATCCCGAATGTCGCCGAGGAAGCCCTTGTCGATCTCGACGACCGGGGGATCGTCCGTGTCGGCGCGCCGGTAAAATCCGGCGAAATCCTGGTGGGGAAGATCACGCCGAAGGGTGAGACCGAGCTCTCTCCGGAGGAGAAGCTCCTCACCGCGATCTTCGGTGAGAAGGCG
>JBDHAD010000100.1:0-7759 GCA_039588215.1 Gemmatimonadota bacterium | reverse complement strand
ACTACGTGCTCGAGCCCGATCCATGGGGAAACTTCATCCTCACCGGCTACGACTTCGGGAGCGCGTGGGACTGGGCCCGATTCGGGCTGCTTCACCTATGGGACGGAGTGTGGGAAGGGGAGCGGATCCTACCCGAGGGCTGGACCGAGTTCGTGAGCACGCCGGCGCCCGGCGATCCCGGGAAGAGCTACGGTGGCCTGTTCTGGCTCAACCAGGGAGGCGACCTGCCGCGTGCCCCTGCCGACACCTACTACGCCGCGGGCTTCATGGGACAGTACACCGCCATCATACCGTCCCTCGACATGGTCCTGGTCCGACTGGGTCCGAGCGCCGGGAACGCCCGTGACTACCTGAACGACATCATCGGCGAGGTCACGGCCGCGATCGAACGCTGACAGATCGCCTGGCGACCACAACAAAGAGAGGGGGCCTTCGCCCCCGTGACTCCCGACCCCGCAGACTCGTCTTTCTAGCACAGCGAACCGCGCGTTTTGGCGGCAGGGAAAGCGAGGCAATAAATGCGTAAGATCTTATTGGTCGGTGTCTTGGCCAGCCTCTCCACGGCGTGTATCTCGGTCAGCAAGTCCGTCCTGAACGATTCTTACGCGTTCAGGCCCATCGATGGCGCCGAGGTCTACGTGTTCTTCCCGTACGACGAGATTTGCGAGCACGATCGCCTCGCGATCCTGGCGGCGGAGGGGGACGAGGACTGGACCAGCGAGGGCGGGATGATCGACAAGCTGCGCGAGGAAGCCGGCAAGCTCGGCGCGAACGCGATCATCCTGAACGCGGTCACAGAGCCCGGGGGCGGCGAGCGCATCGTGGCTGCGGCGACCCTGGATTCGGCAGAGCGACGCGGCCAAGCGGTGGCGATCCGGTGCCTGGATTGGGACGGGGACGGTTTGGACCGATTCCGCCGTCGGTAGCGCCTACCGGCCCGTCGGACGCCCGCGACGGCGTCTACCGGCTACGAACGACGGCCGCAACCGTCTGGAACCGAGAGATCCTGGCTTATTCGGACCTCCGTGAGCTCGGAATCACTCAGTCCGGCTACCGACCTCCGAGGCGAGCGAATCAGCGAGAGACAGATCGAGTCTGTCGATAAGCGTTTGGAAACGCGGGTCCTGGCGTAGCGGTTCGAGTACCCCGCCGTATGCATTGGGACTCGCGATCCACGGTAGCCAATCGACCCGCGTCTCGTAACACGACTCGAGCCACCGCATCGCTTCGTCATACTCGCCGAGACCTGCGTACGTGAAGGCCAGACTCAGCTTGTCCTTCGGTCCAGGATCCTCGGCCAGCTCGGCAGCGATCTGGCGGGCTTCATCGTACCGACCCGCCATCGCATAGGTCGGACCCAAGGCCCATTTGGCGACCGGGTGGTCCCGAGGGATGTTCTCCGCTACTTCAATGGCTTCCTCGAGCCGTCCCTGGGAGGTCAGGATGTGAACAAGCGTGTATCTCCCAAGCGGCATCTCGGGATCGAGTTCCAGCGACTCGTATACGGCGGCATAGGCCTCGTCGTATCGCTCATCGAGCATATACAACCAGGCGGCGAATGCGGCCCACGTCGGGTCGAGCGGACTGAGTTGACGGGCTTTCTCCGCTTCGGCGAATGCGTCCTCCCAACGCCCCAACAACACCAACAAGAAAGCATGATGGGCGCGTGCGTGATCGAGATTCGAACTCAGTTGCAGCGCGCGTCCATAGGATTCTTCCGACGTTGCCCAATCCCACTCGTAGTACACCTGCGCTTCCGCCAGTGCGGCCCAAGCCTCGCCGGAGTACTCATCGAGCTCGAGTGCCCTGCGCGCTGCGGCCATTGCCTTTGGAAAAGCATCACGCCCGATCCCATGCCCGATCGTGTTGTAGCCGAGCGCCAGTCCCGCGTGGGCCGCGGCATTCTCCGGGTCTCTTTCAACGGCCTCCTGCAGATACTCCAGACCCCTTCCGATGCCCTCCCGCGTGTACTGTTTCAGATGAAACATGCCTTTCAGATAGGCTTCATAAGTTTCCGGATCGACCTCGCCCGCCCGCGTGAGCCTGATTTCCTCATCCGGTGTCACTTGGACCTGGACTTGTTGGGCGACCTCTCGGGCCAATTCTCCTTGCAGAACCATCACGTCCCGGATGTCACGCTCGTAGCTTTCCGACCACAGGTTTTGATCGGTCACCGAGTCGATCAGCTGTACGTTGATCCGCACCCGATCGCCTGACCGAAACACCGAACCTTCGATGATATGGGCGACCCCGAGCTCGAGCCCCGTCTGTCGGACCGGCTGGACGACGTTCCTGTACACATTCGCGGACCCACGCGAGATGACTCTGAGCGCGCTGATCTTCGACAGGTCTGTAATCAGGGCGTCGTGCATCCCGGTGACGAAGTATTCCTGTTCGGGATCTCCGGTCACGTTTTGCAGCGGCAGCACGGCGATCGAGTTGAGGGGAATCTCGCGTGTAAAGAGCCCCGAGCGGGTCGGGACCTGGCGGATCTCGGTGACGAGCTGGTAGGCGACGCCACCTGCCACTAAGAGCATCGCACCAAGAAGTAGATAGTCGGGCTTGCCTAGCGGGAGAGTCGCTGCTTCACCGGCGTCGAGCGGTGCGGTGCGGACGATGCCATGCGCTGTGACCTGGTAGCGCCACGCAAACAGCAACGCCAGTGGGAAGCCGGCAAAGACGCCGATCCATACGTAGCGGATCGCTTCTTCAGCGATTCCAAGACCGGGGAAGGCCAGGTCGGCCACCTGCAGAACGACCCACGCGGCGACAACGTACAGCGCAACACTCCGGAACACCTTGCGGCGCCGCTGTTCGTGGAAGAAACCCCGAATGCCGTTCATGGCTCAAACCCCGCAGCAGTCGTGTGTGGCAGGCTCCCACTTCCTCTGTCCTGCCTGGCCGCCGCCGCCTGCCAGGGCACCCTATTCTAGCCGTGACGGAGGTTAGAGGGACAGAGCCGGTGCCTTGCCTCGGCCACTGTGTCCTCCTTACGTCCCTCCGGTCCGCTCATTACCATCCCAACCGACCCTGAGGATATGCTTTCCGCATGATCGCCTCGGGCTATAGGGGCTACCTCGGAGGAACGAATCTGTTGAGAACCCCAGGCTGGCAGGCGGAAGGACGCCGCCAGTGACGCTTGAAATCGCCCTGGTTTTCGCGATCCTGGCCGGCGCGGTGGTCCTGTTCGTGACCGAGTTGGTGCGGGTCGACCTGGTGGCGCTCATGGTGCTCACGAGCTTGGCGCTCACCGGCCTCCTGACACCCGCCCAGGCCGTCTCCGGTTTCAGCAATCCCGCCGTGATCACCGTGTGGGCGGTCTTCATCCTGAGCGGCGGACTCTCGCGCACGGGTGTAGCCGGCATTCTGGGACGCCAGGTCCTGCGCCTCGCCGGAGCCGGCGAGGGTCGCCTCATCATGATCATCATGTTGACCGCGGCCAGTCTGTCGGCATTCATGAATAACGTCGGTGTGGCCGCGCTGATGCTGCCGGTGGTGATGGACATCGCGCGACGAACCCGGCGCCCCCCCTCCAAGCTCCTGATCCCCCTCGCTTTCAGCTCATTGCTCGGGGGTTTGATGACGCTCATCGGCACACCACCCAACATCCTGGTGAGCGCCGCATTGGACGAGTACGGGTTCGAACCGTTCCAGTTCTTCGACTTCACGCCGGTGGGACTGGCCGTGGTGGTCGCCGGCATCGCCTACATGTCGCTCATCGGACGCAGGATCCTGCCCTCGCGCGATCCGGCCCGGGAGATGGCGGGTGGAGAGGCCGATCTGGATCAGGTGTACGGCCTCCAGGAGAGGCTCTTCGTTCTGGACGTGCCGCAGGACTCTCCGCTCGTCGGGAAGAGCTTGGCGGAGAGCCGCGTGGGAAGCGCGCTCGGTCTCAACGTCATGGGGATCGAGCGGCGTGGACACATGGAGCTGGCGCCCGATCCCGCCATCGTGTTCGAGCCCGGCGACCGGATCGTGGTCCAGGGACAGCGGGAGACGTTGCAGGCGCTCGGGAGGCCCGATTATCTCTCGCTCGAGTCGGAGACCGTGGCGCTCGAGGAGCTCATCTCGCCCGAGGTGGGTTTTGCCGAGGTGACGCTCCCGCCCCGTTCTCGACTCGTCGGCAGGACCCTGCGGGAGCTCGACTTCCGGCACCGCTTTCATGGCTGCCTCGTGCTGGCTGTGTGGCGCGACGGCGCTCCGCTACGCACGCACCTCGCCACCACGGAGCTGGCGTCCGGTGACGTTCTTCTAGTGCATGGGTACCGCTCTCAACTGGAGAAGATGGGGGAGAGTCCTGAGTTCCTCGTCTCTACCATCTTCGACCCTCTGGGCTACGGGCTGGAGGAGCGGCTGATGTCATGCACGGTGCCTGGCGAGTCGCCGCTCGTAGGGAAGACGCTCGCCGAGAGCCGTCTGGGGGACGTGTTCAGCCTCGGGGTGATGGGCATCGTGCGCGCCGGGCAAAAAAGGCTGATCCCCTCGCCGGAAGAGCGCTTCGAGGCCGGGGACAGACTTCTCGTCAAAGGCAGGCCGGAGGACTTACGGACGGTCGAAGGGCTCCATGAGCTGCCGATCGACACCAAGTTGGCGCTCGATGCGGACGACCTCGAGTCGGAGCAGGTCTGCCTGGCGGAGCTAGTGCTGGCACCTCGCTCCCGGGCGGCAGGAAAGACACTCCCGGAGATTCACTTTCGCGAGAAGTACGGGATGAACGTCGTGGCGGTGATGCGCGAAGGACGCGTGCACCGCAACCTCCGTTATTTCGGGCTCAAGTTCGGCGACGCACTCCTGCTCCACGGTCCGCGACAGAAGCTCAAGCTCCTGGGTAGCGAGCCGGACTTCCTGGTTCTCACGGTCGAGGCGCAGGAGGCACCACTGAGCGAGAAGGCCCCCCTGTCGGCCCTGCTGATGGCGGGGGTCGTCGGCTCCGTGATCCTCGGGCTGACCCCCATCTACATCGCTGCGGTTGCCGGGGCCGTTCTGATGGTGCTCACCCGATGTCTGAGTATGGACGAGGCCTACCGGGCGATCGAGTGGCGCGCCGTGTTCCTCATCGCCGGGATGCTGCCCCTTGGATTGGCGCTTCAGGAAACAGGGGCAGCGGAGCTCCTGACCCAGGGTGTGGTGGGTACGGTGGGCAGCTTCGGACCACTCGCGGTAGTGGCCGGCATCTATCTCTTCAGCGCCGCCTGTGCCCAGGTGATGCCCACGTCCGCGGTCGCTATCCTGGTGGCTCCGCTGGCGATCAATTCCGCCGCTGATCTGGGCATGTCGCCCTATGCCCTGATGATGACCGTCGGCCTTTCTGCCTCAGCGAGCTTCATGAGCCCTGTGGCCCATCCCGCGAACGTGCTGATCATGGGGCCCGGGGGCTACCGCTTCACCGACTACATCAAGGTTGGCTTACCGCTCACGCTGATCTGCCTCCTCGTGACTCTCCTGGTCCTGCCGCTGGTGTGGCCACTGACACCGTGACCGGCCGCCATGATCCAGCATAGCCAGCGTATGTTCGACCCGGAGGCGAAAACCGGGAGAGGGAAATCGCCGTAGCACCACACAGGAGTCGAGCGATGGCAGGCGAGATTCTGATTGGCGACCGCGAGTACTTCCCCTCGGTCGAGAGGATCCCGTTCGAGGGCCCCGAGTCCGACAATCCACTCGCCTTCAGGTTCTACGACGAGGGCAAGTTGGTGGCGGGGACGCCTCTCCGGGACCACATGCGCTTCTCGGTCGCTTACTGGCACAGCTTCTGTGGCCGCGGCGAGGACCCGTTCGGGACCGGAACGCGCCCGCTTCCGTGGCAGGAGAGCACCGACCCGATGTGGGCCGCCCGAGACCGGCTGGACGCCGCGTTCGAGTTCATCACAAAGCTGGGCGCGCCGTTCTACTGCTTCCACGATCGGGATCTGGCGCCCGAGGGTCGAAGCATCGCCGACTCCGAAGCGAGGCTCGAGGAAATGGCCTCGCTCGCCGGGGAAAAACAGACGGCCTCGGGAGTGCGACTCCTATGGGGAACGGCCAACCTGTTCTCTCATCCGCGCTATATGAACGGAGCCGCCACGAACCCGGACTTCCGGGTCCTGACACACGCGGCGGCACAAGTGAAAACGGCGATCGACGCGACCATCGCGCTTGGTGGCGAGAACTACGTCTTCTGGGGCGGCCGCGAAGGGTACTTTACGCTCCTGAACACGGAGATGAGCCGCGAGCTGGACCACCTCGCGGAGTTCCTCCGGCGGGCGCGGGACTACGGCAGGGAGCGAGGGTTCGAGGGTGCGTTCCTCATCGAGCCGAAGCCCATGGAACCGACGAAGCACCAGTACGACTTCGATGTCTCGACGGTCATCGCCTTTCTGCACCGGTACGACCTGGCCGGTGACTTCAAGATCAACATCGAGAACAATCACGCGACCCTGGCGGGCCACACCTTCGCTCACGAGATGGAGGTCGCGGCGTCGGCCGGTCTCCTGGGCAGCCTGCGACGCGGTGGAGATCTGCCTCGTGCTCTTGCGGCACGGCGGGCTCGAAACGGGCGGCCTCAACTTCGACGCGAAAGTCCGGCGGAGCTCCACCGACCCGGAAGACCTGTTCATAGGCCACATCGACTCCATGGACACCCTGGCCCGCGGCTTCATGATCGCCGACCGGATTCTGCGGGAGTCGGACTACCTGGAGATGAGGAGGGAGCGGTACGCGACCTTCAATTCCGGTGAAGGAGCTACGTTCGAGGCGGGCGAGCTGGGACTCGAGGAGCTGGCACGGCTCGCCGTCGGGTATGGTGAGCCGCCACAGATCAGCGGGAAGCAGGAGCTCTACGAGGGCCTCGTGAACCGCTACCTGTCTTAGAAGCTCTTAGGCTGGCGCCCTTACGCCAGGCCGCTTGATAGGATCACGCGCGATGGGAACGCTGTTCGCCGGCCTCGACGTCTCGACCCAGAGCTGCAAGCTCGTGGTCGTCGACCTCGAAGAGACCGACGTGGTGCACGTCGATGCGGTGCTCTACGATCGCGATCTGCCGAACTACGGGACGCGGGACGGCGTGATCCAGGGGGCGCCGGTGGGCGTCTCCGAGTCCGATCCCAGGATGTGGATCGAGGCGGTCGACCGGGTTTTCGGGCGCCTGGCCGAGAGCCGGGTTCCCCAGGAGCGCATCCGCTCTATTTCGGTATCGGGCCAGCAGCACGGACTCGTTGCCCTCGACCGCGCCGGGAATCTCGCGCGCAGCACGAGCAAGCTCTGGAACGACTACTCGACCGCCGAAGAATGCCGGATCCTGACGGAGAGGATCGGAGGCCTGGAGGCGATGATCGAGGAGGTCGGGAACAGCCAGCGCCCCGGATACACCGCCGCCAAGATCCTGCACCTGGTGCGCCGCGAGCCAGAGGCGTACCGACGCTCCCACACCCTGTTGGTCGTCCACAATTACATCAACTGCTACCTGACCGGGGGCGTGCGGGCCATGGAGCCGGGCGACGCCTCGGGAACCGCGCTGTGGAACCCGAAGACGGCGGAGTGGTCGAAGCGGGTCATGCAGGCGATCGACCGCGACCTCGAGGCAAAGCTTCCGCGTGTCGGACCCACCGATCGGAGCATTGGGCATGTATCGGCCGAGCTGGTGGAGCGTTTCGACTTTGCCGCGGAATGCACGGTCGACCCGGGCTCGGGGGACAACATGTGCGCCGCGATCGGCACGGGGAATGTGCGGGAGGGAATCGTCACCGTGAGCCTGGGGACGAGCGGGACGGCGTGCACCTTC
>JBDHAD010000099.1:0-6704 GCA_039588215.1 Gemmatimonadota bacterium | reverse complement strand
GCGGCCGCAGCTCTCACCGGCGACCTTCAGCTTGGGAAGCACCTCGCGAAACGCCCAGTTTCGCTGGAATCAGTAGCCCACAAGGGGATCATCATACGGTTTCCGTACGTCCCAAGACCCCTCATGTACGGGATCCGTAGGGCGAAACCCGCACACAAACCCGCACAGGTCTCGCGCCGTCCGGATCGCTTCCTCCGCCGGTCTTGCCACCCGGACCGTTGGGCGCGACGGCCGTCAGCCCGGCTGGTGATCTTCAGCCCCCACCCGAGGCATTCTCCCAGTCCTCCTCGATCCACAGCTCGTCCACGTGAACCTCTGGCACTGGTTCGTACTGACTGGAGAGACCGCGTACGCGCCGCGGCCGCAGCTTTCACTGGCGGCCTCTCGCTTCGCGGTCGAGGCGGCCCGACTCGACGGTTTCGCGGAGGCACCCGATAGACGAGTTTCAGAGCGGAGCTTCGCCCCAACGTGAGCTCACACCGAGATGGAGGTCGCCGAGGCGATGGTCGGGGCCGGTACCTTCCGTGGGGCCTGTCTTAGAATCCGGCCGGACGCGCCGCGGGCGTTGGCGGAGGGCCAGTTGTGAGCGCAGTTCGTCCCGTCACCCGTCGTGAATTCGTCGAACGCACCGGAGCCGGCTCTCTGGGGCTGGTGCTCGGCCTCCATTTGCACCGTTTCGGTACGGCGGGTCCACGGGAACAGCCCTTGCCGGTGGATGCGTTCCTCCAGATCACGCCGGATGGCGAGGCTCTCGTCTGGGTCTCTCGCTCCGAGATGGGGCAGGGGGTCCGAACCGCGCTTCCCATGATCCTCGCTGAGGAGCTGGAGATGCCGTGGGAACGGGTCCACATCCGCCAGGCGGACGCGGCGGCGGATGGGCGCTTCGGATCCCAGCTCACGGGAGGCAGCCTCAGCGTTCGGAGACTCTACCAGCTGCTGCGGCGGTCCGGTGCGGTAGCGAGGGACATGCTCAGGACGGCTGCTGCCGAGGAGTGGGGCGTCCCCGTCCAGGAATGCGTCGCCAGAGACGGAGGGGTGACGCACGAACCGACGGGTCGCCGCCTCGCGTACCGCGACCTCCTCGAGAGTGCGGCGACCGTGCCCGTACCCGACCCGGAGACGGTGTCGCTGAAATCGCCCGAGGAGTTCCGGATCATCGGGACGTCGATCCCGAGGGTGGACGGCTCGGACATCGTGAGAGGAGCCGCGGTGTTCGGTCTGGACAAACGGGTGCCCGGCATGCTCTACGCCGCCGTGGCCCGGTGCCCCGTCTATGGTGGAGCCCTCGGACGCATGGATTCGGCGGCGGCGGAGCGTGTCGCAGGTGTGGTCCAGGTCGTGGAGACAGAGGGACGAGCGGAAGGCATGTACCTGGCTCCCGGTGTCGCTGTGATCGCGACCGACTCGTGGGCTGCGCTAAAGGGCGTGCAGGCCCTGGACATCGAGTGGGACGCCGGCTCGAATCGGGACGAGAGCAGCGAGGGACTCAGGCGGCGGTTGCTGTCCAGGTCCGAACAGGGCGGCACGGTGGTGATGGACACGGGGGATGCGGCGGGTGCGCTCGATCGGTCCTCGAGCCGGATCCGGGCCACCTATGAGCTCCCGTTCCTGGCGCATGCCCCGATGGAACCCATGAACTGCGTGGCCGATGTCCGTGGGGCCTCGTGTGAGATCTGGAGTCCGACGCAGAATCCGCAGGCCGTTCAGCTCATCGTGGCCGAATACCTCGGTATCGCCGAAGACGCCGTCTCCGTCCACGTGACCCTGCTGGGGGGTGGGTTCGGGCGGCGGCTGTACCCGGACGCCGAGCTGGAAGCCGCCATGATCGCTCGCCAGGTGGCTGCTCCGGTGAAGGTGCTGTGGACCAGAGAGGACGATGTGCGACACGATCGGTACCGCCCGGCAAGCCTCCACATACTCGAAGGCGGCCTGGACGTGGATCGCCGGCCCTCCGCGTGGAGCTGGCACATCCTGAACACGCACACGGACCGGTTCCTGCCGGAGGACTTCCCGGCCGGAGCAATCCCGAACTACCACGTCGAATACAGCCACGTGCCCTGGATCCTACCCAGGGGCGCCTGGCGGGCGACCACGAACTCCCAAAACCCGTTTGTCGTCCAGAGCTTCCTGGATGAGCTGGCGGTAGAGGGTGGGCACGACCCCGTCCAGCTGAGACTGGATCTGCTCGGGTCCGTCGAGCCAAGAGCGCTCGGGGGCTCCGGCTACGACAGGGACCGGCTGGTCCACGTGCTCGAGGTCACAGCCGAAATGGCCGCCTGGGGATCCGCGCTGCCCGGGAACCAGGGCCGCGGGGTGGCGTTCTTCAGCGGCTACGATTCATACGTCGCCCTGGTGGCACGCGTCGAATCGTCGGGAGAGTACATCCGTGTCCGTGAGATCACCTGTGCCATCGATTGCGGCCAGGTCATCAACCCGGACATGGTGGCGGCCCAGGTGGAGGGTGCCGTCGCCTTCGCGCTCAGTGCGGGGATGTATCAGCGGATCACGGTGGAAGGAGGCCGCGTCCAACAGAGCAACTTCCACGACTTCCCCGTGCTCACCCTGCGTGAGATGCCCCAGGTACGCACCCACATCATCCCCAGTCGGCTTCCCCCCGGCGGAATCGGGGAAACCCCGCTGCCGCCCACCGCTCCCGCTGTCGCGAACGCTCTCTTCGCGGCCTCCGGTCGCAGGATACGAAGCCTCCCCATTATCTGACCCGGACCTGCCCATCGCTGGTTGCCGCTGCACGCCACCTCGGACCGAAGCTCTGGCGCATCGGAACCTGAGCCTTGACACCTGGCAGGACTCGGCGGTGCATAACACCCCTCCACGAGAAGTCGAGGAGCGAAGAGTAGACGGAGGTGCCGAGCCGTCAAGGTAAGCACCGTTCAAAAGACGGTCTGGAGGCGGGGGTGAAAAAAAAGCGGGCGACCGGTCTCGGGGAGCTTGCGACGAGCGAGAAGTCCTTCCTCGACTGTATCCTCAACGTCGTGCGGTCCGTCGGCTCCTGGAGGCTCGCCGAAGATAGCATCGCGTCTTTCTCATCCACCGAGCATCCGTCATGACAAACTTCTCAGGTGGTGAGGGGTACGGACCGGCGCTTGCGCATGACGAGGTGGCACATGCGGACCGGCTGTCTTCGTCGGACAACCCACGCAATCGGGATCGGCAGGCTACTTCCGATAGTACTGGCGATCGCTCCTCTCCCACTCTCGGCTCAGGGTGTAAGGGGGATCGCCGTGCAAGCCGAGAGCGCCTGGCCTATCCAGGGCGCCTTTGTCAGTCTCTTGACGGAGTCGGGTGACGCGATCGCGTCGACGCTCACCGGGCCGGGTGGGGCGTTCGCAATCAGCCTGTACAGAGCCGGCCGCTACCGGCTGCGGGTCTATCGGATCGGCTACGAGACGTGGACTTCCGTCCCGTTTGATTTGTCTCTGGGCCAGACTCTGAGCCGGCGGCTGGAGATACCCATCCAACCGATCCACCTGACCGAGTTGCACGTCTCCGTGGAGTCCTTCTGCAGACCTCGGCCCGGTGCGGGGGAGCAGCTGGCGAGGGTGTGGGAAGAGACCCGGAAGGCGCTCGAGATGACCCGCTGGACTGCGACGCGGGAACCCGTGCAATTCGACATACGAACGTGGTTCCGGGAGTTGGACCCGCGATCCGGCCGAATCCGAGGGGAGCGGAGCTTTAGGAAGACAAGGGAGGACCAGTGGTCCTTTTTGAGCGCACCGGTAGAGGCGCTCGCCGCGGAGGGGTACGTACGGGAGGAGGGGGGTGGGTGGCAGTTTTTTGCTCCGGACGCGGACGTCCTGCTCTCGGATCCCTTTGGCGAACGCCACTGCTTCTCCTTGCGGGACGGAGAGGGAGAGCATGAGGGCCTGCTCGGACTCGCCTTCGAGCCCATGGAACGCCCGGAGCAAGCGGACATCGAAGGAGTTCTGTGGCTGAATCGAGCCACTGGTGGGCTAAGCCACCTGGAATACGACTACACCGGGCTGGGTCGGACCATCCGTCGGTACAGGGCCGGGGGACGCGTGGACTTCCTTCGGCTGCCAACGGGTCACTGGGTCGTACGCCGCTGGTGGGTTCGAATGCCGATTCCAGAGCAGGGTCGCGTGCCGTGGCCGCGCGAGCGGCGACTGGCAGGCTACACGGAGGCCGGCGGTGAGGTGGTGCGCGTCGTGTTCCCGGATGGCGAGGCGATCGAGCCCGCCGAATGGGGATCGATCATCGGGACTGTCTACGACAGTCTGGGAAACGCTCCGTTGGCGGGTGGCGTTGTGTTGGTGCGCGGGGCGGATTATGAGGGACGGACGGACTCGGAGGGCCGTCTCCGGCTCGACTTCGTAGCGCCGGGTGAGTACACGGTTAGGGTAGAGCATCCCGATGCCGGACTGTTCCGGCTTGCGCCGCTGGAGCAGCTGGTCGAGGTCCGTGCGGGCCGTGTCGCACGCATCGATCTCGCGTTCCCGGCGTTAGAGACCACTCTCGCCCGAGTTTGTCCTGATCCCGAGGAAGGTCGGGGTCAGGCGCATCGTCGATCCTCGAGCATCGTCGTCGGCTACGTTCGGGATGCCGAATCCGGCGAGCCCGTTCCGGGTGCCCGCGTGTGGATTGGCTACAGCGATCACAGCGCACGGCTGGGCAAGGTACTCACCACGGTCACGAAGACGTGGACGTGGACGCAGACAGGCGTTGAGGCGGACGCCACAGGCGCCTACTCGGTTTGCGGGCTGCCTGGAGGCCGCACCGTCATCGCGCAGGCGGAGACCGGAGGCGCCGCGAGCGACGCCGTTTGGCGTCGCACGCCGCCCGGTGGAGCGCTCCGGCTCGATTTTGAAGTCTCGGCGGACAGGTCGGGCCGCAGGGTGTTCGGCTTGGACGCCCCCAGTCGCCGACCGCCGAGACCAACCCCAGAAGACGAAAGCCCCCGCATCGCGGAGGCTTTCGTAAAAGCGGGCGACCGGTCTCGGGGAGCTTGCGACGAGCGAGGACCGCGTCAGCGGCCGCAGCTCTCACCGGCGACCTTCAGCTTGGGAAGCACCTCGCCAAGCGCCCGATTCCTACGGAATCCGTAGGGGTTACGGACGTTTCCATACGATTACCGTAGGGTCGCGACCACCCCGTATACGAATTCCAGAGGGTCAAACCCGCACAGAAACCCGCCCACCCCCGAAGTGCACGAAGGCCCCCGCGGAAATGGGTCGGCCGGACACGCGCGACGGCACCCTACGCCAGCTAGAGGCCGTGCTATTACCCTACCGCGCTCCCGCGGTCCAGCTTGGAACGCCGTCGCCCCAGCATTCGTCGCTGTCCGTGAGCTGGACCACCCCGCTTCCGTCGGCGTTCATCACGAAGATCTCCTGGTCGTGGTCGCTGTCGCGGGTGCTGTGGAACGCGATGTGCCTGCCATTGGGCGACCAGACCGGGTCGTCGTCATCGATCCCATCGTTGTCCGTGAGCTGCGTAACACGGGTCCCGTCCGCGTTCATCACGAAGATGTCGAAGTCACCGCCGTCCCGTCTGCTGCTGAACACGAACCGCTTGCCGTTGGGCGACCATTGGGCGTAGTCGCCCTCGTCGTCGGCGGGGTGGTCGGTGAGCCGGGTGACTCCGCTGCCGTCCACGTTCATGACGTAGATGTCACGGTCGCCGCCGTCGCGATCGCTTACGAATGCGATTCGCTTGCCATCCGGCGACCAGTCTCTCGGCTCGTCGTTCGCGGAGTTGACGGTGAGCTGCGTCACGCCAGTTCCGTCGGCATTCATGACGTAGACCTCGGCGTCACCGTCACGATCGCTGGCGAACGCGATCTGCCTGCCATTCGGCGACCAGACAACGAGGCAGCCGTCGGTGAGCCTTGTGCTTCCTGTCCCGTCCGCGTTCATGACGAAGATGCCCGCAACTCCACCCCCCGTGGGGGAGATGTCGCCGCAGAACCCGATCTGCCTGCCGTTCGGCGACCACGAGGCCTCGAATTCGTGCATCGTGTTGTGGGTCAGCTGCGTTCTGCCGGTCCCATCGGCGTTCATCACGTAGATGTCGAAGTCGTGGCCGTCGCAGTTGCTGTGGAACGCGATTCGCCCGTGGAGGCTGGGTCCTGCCGACTGGTTGAATTCTGGGCCGGGGAGCGGAGGGGCGAGCGGCCGCTCGGCATCCTGGCAGCCGGCGACTGAGAACACCACCGCCAGTGAGAAACTCAGCCTGACCGCGTCAAGTGCTCTGATGGAAGTGGGGATACGCATCGGGCACCTCCGAACTGGGTAAGGACGTGCTGCTGCACCGTCGGCGGGCCCGAGGTCACGTCGTCCGGCTGGCGTCCTGTTGGGGCGTCGGTCTGGCGGCGGGGCCGGACATGCTCACCGGCGGTACCGTGGATCTCGAACTAGAAATTGGGGCGCGGTTTCTTCAGCGGCAACGGTCGCAGACGCACAACGTGCAATACTGATCCGACCATCGATGAACCGTCGCCGTGCCGGAAGGGGGAGCCTCGCGCGCGCGGTGTGGCACTGGCCATCTCCGCCCCGAAAGCCCCCTGAGGACGGGTGGCTTCGGAGAAAGCGGGCGACCGGTCTCGAACCGGCGACCTTCAGCTTGGGAAGCACCTCGCCAGAGCCCCGATTCCTACGGAATTCATAGACCACACGGGCATCAACATACTATTTCAGTAGGGGCCGGAGTCCATCGTATACGGTTTC
>JBDHAD010000098.1:0-6967 GCA_039588215.1 Gemmatimonadota bacterium | reverse complement strand
GAAGTGCTCGTTCCCGTTCGTCCAGCTGGCCGGCCGGCCGATGCCCCAGTTCTGAAAGTCGAGCCCGCTGCTCATCCGGAGGAGGTCCTGGATCCGGATCGCCCCGCGCGGGTCATCGGCATCTTGGTGCCACTCGGGGATGGGCGCGGGGTCGTCCAACTCGACGTCCAGGTAGCCGAGCTGGATGGCCGTGCCAAGGAGCGCGGCCGTGATGCTCTTCCCCTGCGACCAGGAGATCTGTGGGGTGTTGCGGCTGAAGCCCAGGGCGTAGCGCTCGCCCAGGATCTTCCCTTTGTAGACGACCACGAGGGCACGCGTGTTGTGCTCATCCTGTGCCATCGCCCAGTCGAGCGCGGCATCGAGCTTCGCGGCGTCGACCTCGGCGGGTGGCGGGTCGTGGTAAGCGCCCAGGTCGCCGGTGGGCCACCGCGTGGTTTCCGCGTCCGGGATACGCCGCTCGACGGGCGTAGGCTCGAAGTGGACGTCGGCGGCTCCCGGCGGTCGGATCGTACACCCCTGGTCCCCGTTGTACTCGGCGGTTTGGCGCTCGATGCCGGGAGCCCACACGGAAGCCGTGCGCTCTTCCGCGTCGACGGCGTACTCGAAGTCGTCCTGCCAATTGAAGAAGGGGAAGCGGGCGACATCCTCTTGGAGGACTTGCTCGGGCGGCCGCCGGTGGTCGCGTCCCACCACGAAGACGCCGGCGCACAGGTGATGCGCGGCCATGCCGGCGCTGTGCGTTCGCACCTCGGTCACGTCGACCTCGACCTCGGTCCCGGAAGACGGGTCCTGGCCGGCGAGCCGGGCCGCACCGCACACAACCCCGAAGAGCATCGCTATGAACCCACGAGACCCGAACGTTGAGAGTGGTGGCATCGATGGTCTCCTCGTGATGGTCTCCTCCGGTCATCGCGCGGTGATCGTAGGGACAACATTGGGAACCCCTGCATTCCCGGCGAGCCCGTTGCCGGGACCCGTCGCCGCTCGGAGATTGCGGGACATGGAAACACGGGAGCCGGAGTATGAGGTGCTGCGACGCATGACCCCGGGGAGGAAGCTCGCGGTAATGCGGGCGCTCATCCGGCAGGCCTACGAGCTGAAGAACGCCGCGATCCGGGCTTTCAACCCCGACCTGCCGGAGGAGGAGGTACGGGCTCTCACGCGCCGGCTGGTGGGTGGTGACCGACCCTGACGCCTCGAGAGGTTCTCAAGGAGGAGAGCGCCCGTCAGCGCGGAGGGCACTTCAACATCATCCATGGGGAGACCGCGCTCCGCGCAGATGTCTACCTCAAGGGTGGCGACCCTCTGCACGCCTGGGCCTTCGAGCGGCGGGAGCGCGTGCCCGTAGAGGGTTTGGCGATCTGGGTCGCCCCCATCGAGTACGTGATCCTGCGGAAGCTGGAGTACTTCCGGGCTTCCGATTCCGAACGGCACCTCCGCGATGTGGCGATGATGATCCGGATCAGCGGCGATTCGGTGGACCAGCCCGAGCTCGAGCGGTGGATCGACGAGCTCGACCTCGGAGATGTTATCGAGAACGCCCGACGCTACCGACCCTGAGAGGTTTCGAAGACCTCACAGCTCAGGAGCGCGTCGCCGTCCAAAGGGCGCGCGCTTCGAAGCGACGACCGGCGAGCAGCAACGGCATCCAGTGTCGGTCGTCCCCCCACATTCGGTCGTAGGGGCCCTGCACGCCGACAGCGAGGGCCAGTGCGCGGGAGGCACCGCGTCGCGCCGCTTCGTCGCCGGCGGCGGGGCGGGTGACCGTCAAATGCGCGGCAACCGTGGCCGCTGCGCCCAGCACGAGTACGCTCAGCATTGAGTCGGAGCCTTTTCCTTCGGGGCCTTCCAGATAACCTGGCCGCCCGCCCGTGGGACTACCCAACAGCCCTTGCCGCCGCCGGAAAGCTCCCTCTAACCTTCGTTTTCAGCTCTGGAGGAGCTTTGAAACTCCTATCCATACATCGCTATCCGTCGCCCGCCCGACACGAGGGTATCGCCATGAGTATCTCCATCCTTCCATTTGTCCGTGCCACTCGAAGAGTGATCACTCTTGCCGTCTTGACCTCCTTGGTGGGTGTCTCGACGATCACAGCGCAGGAAACGGAAGACGTACGAGCCGTACTCGTTACAGGAGCCAGTTCCGGAATCGGACTGCGAATGACCGAAGTCCTCTCAGAGAATGGATTCTTTGTCTACGCTGGTGCTCGTAAAGCGGAAGATCTGGCACGTCTGGACGCGATGGAGAGTGTGCAATCGGTCCGTTTGGATGTGACGATTCAAAGCGAAATCGATGCGGCAGCAGCGCTGGTCCGGGCGGAAGGAAGAGGACTCTATGGTTTGATCAACAACGCCGGCGTGGCTGTGCTGGGACCTCTCATCGAATTGTCGGAAGAGGACATGGATTTCCAGCTCGACGTGAACCTCTTCGGCCCATACCGCGTCACCAAAGCGTTTGCGGATCTGCTCATCGAGAGCAAGGGCCGGATCATGACCGTCAGCTCTATCGCCGGAATTCTCTCGGGACCATTCAGCGGCGCGTACAGCATGAGCAAACATGGCGTCGAGGCCTTTATCGATGCCCTGGCTGGCGAACTGGCTCGCTTCGATGTGACGGTTGGCGTCGTTGAACCCGGCAACTACAAGTCCCAAATCCTGGCCTCGATGGTGAGGCGCATGGAAGAGACAGGCTATTCGGCCGAGGGTTCCAGATACGGTTCAATGCTCGACATGATCACCGGTCCCCTTGATCGATCCCAGTACGAAGAGCCCGATGACGTCGCTCTGGCGGCTCTCGATTTCCTATCCAGCGATTCGCCCAAGCGTCGCTACATGGTCGTTCCGAATCAGTTCGAGGCTCAGATCACCATCCGACAGGCCATACAGGAATTGGTTCAGCTCAACGAGGGTCACCCGTTCTCGTACAGCCGGGACGAGTTGATCGAGATGCTCGACGCAGCTTTGGCCCAAGCACAGCCCTCATCTGCACAATCAACCGAAACGCCTTCGAGTACCGCCCTTCACGAGGCCGCGCTCGAGGGGAATCTCGAAGCCGTTCGGCAGCTCATCGAGGCGGGAGCAGACCTGAATGCGAAGGAGCCCTCGGGCGGATCGAGTCCCCTGATTACTGCGGCGATATTTGGCCAGACGGAAGTGGCGAAGGCGTTGATCGAGGCGGGGGCTGACGTCGACCAACAAAACAACGATGGATCAACCGCGCTTCTCACGGCAGCCTTTCTCTGCCGCACCGAGATCGTCGCGGCCCTGCTCGATGCAGGGGCTGACAAGAGCATCCGGAACTATGCCGGATCCACGGCGCTAGAGGTCGTAACCGTTCCTTTCGATGCCATCAAGGGAATCTACGATTTTCTCGGGGCAGTCCTTGGACCACTTGGATTGGAACTGGACTATGAGCGGATCAGGGTGACTCGCCCCAAGATTGCGGAGATGCTGCGATAGATGTGAGGGGTCGCGTTCGGTAACTGCCGATGGCGGAAGCGCCCTCCCCTCGACCCAAGACGACTGAGGGCATTGGAGCAGCATGCAGATTCTTGGGTTGTCACAGATCAAGGGGTTGATCGACGTCCCTGAGTTGATCACAGAACTCGAAGAGGGCTATGCGCTCTACTCCGAGGGCAACGTCGAGGTGCCGCCGGTGGGCTTCCTCCACTTCCAGGACCCGACGGGTGACGTGCACATCAAGTACGGCTACATCAAGGGCGACGCCGTTTACGTGATCAAGATGGCATCGGGTTTCCACAACCCTCAGTTGGGAATCACCGCGAGCGATGGGCTGCTGTTGGTCTTCAGCCAACAGACGGGAAAGCTCGAGAGCATTCTGCTGGATGAATGCTATCTGACCGATGTCCGCACAGCGGTTGGTGGAGCAGTAGCCGCCAAGCATCTTGCTCCGCGCAACGTGACCGGGATCGGTATCGTCGGGACCGGTGTTCAGGCACGAATGCAACTCGAGATGCTGCCGCATGCGGTGGACTGCGACCGTGTCGTCGTCTGGGGAAGAAACCAGGAGCGCGTCGATCGCTTGATCGCCGAGATCAGGGAGGACGCGACTTTCTGGCCCATGGAGTTCGAGGTCCACGGGACGACCGACATGGACCATCTGACCTCCAACAGCAACCTGATCGTCACGACCACAGCGGCGAAGGCGCCCCTGATTCGTGCGGAGCAAGTAGGGCCGGGAACGCATATCACCGCGATGGGCTCCGATGACGACGGCAAGCAGGAACTCGACCCTCGATTGCTGCAGAAGGCCGATCTCGTCGTCGCCGACAGCAGACCGCAGTGCCTTCTCTACGGAGAGATCTCACATGCCATCAAGCAGCGGTTGATCGAGGACAAGGACATCCTCGAGCTCGGCGAACTGATCCGTGATCCAACCCTGGGAAGGACGAGCGAGGAACAAATCACTGTGGTCGATCAGACCGGAGTGGCCGTGCAGGATATCCAAATCGCCAAGATGGTGAGTCGGCTCGCGACCTCCGCGGCTTCAGCGTGAAGAACGCCGCGACTTCAGCATGATGCTGGAATCGATCGGGGCGCCTAGCAAACGCTCCCGAGCGCGACGCGAACGGCTTCGCCGCTGACGCCGCTCGACTCCTCCGACGCGAAGAAGGCGATCATCTCGGCGACCTCCTGAGGCTTGGCGACGCGGCCCGGTGGATACAGGGCCGCTCGGTTCTCCCACACCTGCTCGGGTGTGATGCCACGTTCCTTAGCATCGGCGCGTGCCGAGCGCTCGGCCATCTCGGTCCGCACCCAACCGGGCAGTACGGCGTTCGAAGTGACGCCGTGCGGGCCCGCGTCCAGTGCGACTGCCCGCATCAATCCGATCAGCCCGTGCTTGGCTGCCGTGTAGGCGCTTCCCGCATATTCGGCGACCAGGCCGGCCGTCGAACTAGTGTACACGAGGCGTCCGTAGCCGCGTTCGACCATCCCGCGCACCACCAACCGCGACAGGTGAAAGGGTCCGTCGAGGTTGATCCGCATCGTCTCGCTCCAGACGTCCGGATCCTGCTCCCAGATCACCCGCTCGTGGGCCGAGCCGATACCGTGATTGCAGACGAGGATGTCGATCGGTCCCAGGCGGCGCTCGGTTTCCGCGACGGCAAGCGTGCAACCCTCGGACGTGCCGAGATCCGCGACCGTGTACTCGAGACCGAGCGTGGCCAACTCCTGTTCGCTACGCGAGATGCCCATGACCCGGGCGCCACGCGCCGCCAGCAGCTCCGCGACCGCGCGCCCGATGCCCCGGCCTGCGCCCGTGACGAGCGCGATACGGCTTTCGACTCCTGCCATGCTCCGAACCTCCTACGCCGGGCGAGCCTCGGGTCGCCTCTCCACCAGGAAATAACCCGAGCCCACGGCAAAGAAGAGGTAGACGACGGCGGGCCCCCAGCCCACAGCGTTCAGGACGCCCGAGGCGATGTAGGTCACCGTCACCGCGAACCCGATGGCGTCGTATACGAACAGGTGGAGCAGGATCGGGCGTCTGGCTGTCGATTCCGCCATATCCCGGGCGAACCAGGTGAGCAGGGCGGTCCCCGCGAGCGCAGCGCCGTACTCGCGAGCCGGAAATGTCCCACCTTCGGACAAGGTCACACCGAAGAGCTCGAACAGGGTTGCGGGAGCCAGGAGGAAGGGAACGGCAAATGCCACGCACACGATCGCCTTGAGTACAAGCAACTTCGTGAATGTCATGGTTCTTGGTTCTCCCCGGGCCGGTGGGCCACGCGCCCTTCGCGGTCGCGACTGACTCGGCCACCCGCTGGCGTCAGAAGTCTCGAAATCGAATCTTCGGTCTCTACCCTCGCTCCTATTCTGATGATGTGCCATCCCGCCGCAACGGGCCTGGGCTCATTGCAGGCTGGGCCGATAGGCGGGCTCTACTCCTGTGGCGGGACTCCGCGCGCGAGTTTCTGAGGGACGTCAAGGGACGGTAGATGAGGCTGGGCCCGAGTCGGCCGTCGGTATGCTGATTCACTCTGGCGGGCTGAGTTCCACCATGCCCGTCACGGCTGGGTCGACGTCATGCAGCGAGGCGAGCCGGTCCGAGGAGACGGACACCGGCACCTCCGCGCTGCCACGCGTAACCGCCGGATGCTGCTCGTCCCAGAAGGCGGCGAGGCGGTTCGGCGTGCCGAGGTCCAACCACCCGACCGCGGCCGCCGGCATCACCCTCATGGTGCAGCCGCCGCGTTCCAGCACGTCCCTCGAGAAGTCGATGCTGGCCAGATTCAGGTAGGTCGACGTGAGCGCCCGGGCCCGGGAGGTCGGATCTCTCGCCTGGACCATGGCCTCCCGGAGGGCATCGACCGTGTGCGGGAAGCACGCCCGGATCAATCGTAGCACGCACTGTCCGCGCGCCGCGAAGATGAGGGAGTTCCACAAAGCTCCGCGGCGGATGAGAATCTGCGCAAACTCTGGAGGCGGCTTCTCGACGAAGGACGCGATCAGCTTCGGATCCGTTTCCCCGGCCGCCTGTGGGACCAGGTATCCGAAATCCGACGTCGCCGATTCGGGCTCGATCCCTACGAATACGAGATCCCCGGGCGCGTCGTACGTGTACTGGAGGGCGCGCTCGAGCTCCTCGGCAAGACGCCCTTCGTGACGAAAGTAGTGATCGGCGGGAAGGAAGACGACGTGAGCCTCCGGCTCGCGTGCCAGCACGTGAAGCAGGGGAAGGAGCACGCCAATGGCGGTTCCCCTGCCCAGCGGTTGGGAGACCACGTTCTCTGGCGGCAGGATCTCCTTCAGCTGCGGCTGCCACCACCGCCGGTGCTGGGTGAGGGCCACTACGACCACGTGCTCCAAGGCCACGAGACGGCTAGCGCGTGCGATGGCCAGCTGAAGCAGTGTGTGCTCGCCGTCTATGAGGCAGAATTGCTTTGGAACGTGACGCCCGCCGTGATCAACGGTGCAACCGCGCAGGCGTAGTCCCCATCCCCCC
>JBDHAD010000097.1:0-10389 GCA_039588215.1 Gemmatimonadota bacterium | reverse complement strand
TTTCGATCCGAGTCGGGAGTATCCGCTCATTCTGGAGATCCACGGCGGACCGTTCGCGAACTACGGCGATCGATTCTCGGCGGAGATTCAGCTCTACGCCGCGGCGGGGTACGTGGTGCTCTACACGAACCCGCGCGGAAGCACGAGCTACGGGGAAGAGTTCGGCAACCTGATCCATCACGCGTACCCCGGGAACGACTTCCACGACCTCATGTCCGGCGTGGACGCCGTGATCGCGAACGGGTACGTGGATGAGGACCAGCTGTTCGTCACGGGGGGAAGCGGCGGCGGCGTCTTGAGCAGCTGGATTGTCGGACACACGGACCGTTTCGCCGGCGCTGCCGTTCAAAAGCCCGTGATCAACTGGTACAGCTGGGTGCTGACGGCGGATATGGGAGGCACCGGGGTGAAGTACTGGTTCCCATCTCTACCGTGGGAGGACCCCGACCATTACTTGAGTCGCTCATCGATCCAATTCGTGGGGAACGTGACCACGCCCACGATGCTGATCACGGGCGAGGTGGACTGGCGGACGCCGATCTCGGAGTCGGAGCAATTCTACCAAGCCCTCAAGATCCGTAAAGTGGATGCGGCGCTGGTCCGGATTCCGGAGGCCTCGCACGGGATCGCCGCGCGGCCAAGTCACTTGATCTCGAAGGTGGCTCACATCCTGGCGTGGTTCGATCGGTACCGGACGAAGGAGGAGATCGCTACTCAGGACTAGCGCCCAGCCAGTGCGGTTTAGCCCACGGCGCGCAGGCGTTTCCACGATCGTCTCACGCGTCGTTCGAGGGTGGGTCTCGCGGTCTGAGCGACGCGACCGCGACAAACAACGCCGCTCCCGCAAGCAGCAGTATGCGGATCGAATCCCGGGAGTCCCCGTCGCGCTCGATCAGTAGATCCCAGAGCGCCAGGGCGATGGCGACTAGCGACAGCGCCGCGGCCGCCACGGAGACATACCTGGCAAGGGTCACGTCATCCCCGCCAGATCAAGCGTACGTTTCGTAGATCGGATCGAACATCAGCGACCTGATGTAGGCCTCGAGGTCTTCCGGGAGAGAGACCCGGGCATGCCCCTGCTCGACCGCGACCCGGACGACGGCCTGGGCCACATGAACGGAAACCTCTCGAATTCGGTCCAGCTCCGGGTACACGCACCCCGCCTCCAAGTCCGTTTCCGTGACCTGCTCGGCCAGGGTGCGCGCCGCCGCGAGGAACATCTCGTCCGTCGCGCGAACCGACTCGGAAGCGAGTAGACCCAGCCCGACGCCGGGGAAGATGTACGCGTTGTTGCACTGTCCCGCGACGTATGTATGGCCCTCGTACTCGACTGGGTCGAACGGGCTGCCGCTCGCGAAGATCGCTCGACCGTTCGTCCAAGCGACCGCTTGCTCGGCGGTGCATTCCGATTTGGAGGTCGGGTTGGAGAGGGCGAACAGGATCGGCCGTTCGTTGATCCTCGCCATGGCCTCGACAGCCGGGCGAGTGAACATACCGGGCACTCCCGCGACGCCGATCAGGGCCGCCGGACGAATGACGTCGATCGCCTCCGTCAGGTCAGCCGTGCCAGCATGCGAATGCGCGTAGCGTCGTTTCCCGGCCGAGACATCGTCACGCCCCTCCACCACCAGGCCCTTCGAGTCGAACAGCCAGCACCGCGACCTCGCCTCTTCCTCTGACATGCCCTCGTCGACGAGGGCGGCCACGATCGTGTCCGCGATGCCGAGCCCCGCCTGGCCGGCTCCGACGAAGAGGTATGGTCGGGATCCCACGTGCTCTCCTGTGATCCTCAGGGCCGACAGGAGCCCCGAGAGGGCCACGGCTCCGGTCCCTTGAATGTCGTCGTCGAACAGACAGATCCTGTCGCGGTACCGAGCGAGCAGTCGGAATGCGTTCCGGTTGCCGAAATCTTCGAGCTGGATCACGGCGCGCGGGAATCGGTCGACGATCTCGGTCACGAACTCCTCGATCAACTCATCGTAGGTCTCGCCCCTGAGGCGTCTCTGCGGAAGCCCCAGATAGAGCGGGTCCTTCAGCAGAGACTCGTTGTCAGTGCCCACATCTATGGTGACCGGGAGGCACCAGGTCGGGTGAATGCCGGCGCAGGCCGTGTACAGCGCCAGCTTGCCGATCGAGATGCCCATGCCGTCGGTGCCGAGATCGCCCAGCCCCAAAATCCGCTCTCCATCCGTGACCACCACGATTCGGACATCCTCGTGCGGCCAGTTGGCCAGCACCTCACGGACGTGCCCACGGTCGCGAGCGGATATGTACAGGCCTCGCGGGCGCCGGAAGATATGTCCGAACTCCTGGCACGCCTCGCCAACGGTTGGCGTGTAGATGATCGGCATGAGCTTCGACAGGTTGTCGACGATCACCCGGTAGAAGAGAGTCTCGTTTCGATCCTGAAGCGCGACGAGGAAGATGTACCGTTCCAGATCTGTTGTCTTGCGTCCGAGGTTTCCCAGCGTTCTCTGAACCTGGACTGCCTGTGTGTCGACCCGGGGCGGCAGCAACCCGCGCAGGCGGAACACATCTCGTTCGGCTTCCGTGAAGGCGATGCCTTTGTTGCGGATCGGGTCGTGCAGAAGCTTGACGCCTCGCGGGAAGTCGGGCGTGGGAAGCGAGCTCGGGGATTTGTCCATGGTCGCAACCGTTGTATTGGACGAACGTGCCGAGATTTCGACGCGGGCGATCCGCTTCGAAACCGGCCTCGGGGGGCGGCCCCTGGCCGTTAGTCGGCGCCGCCCGACAATCTTACGCTCAACTTTTCGAGCGCGCCCAGGAGGTCCGGTTGCGACTCCAATAGCCCAGCCAGAGGATCTTCAGCCAGGGCCCGCACGCGCCGCGGCATGGTCTTGATCGTGTGGTTCCCAATCTTGAGACCTTTCTTCACCTCACGCCACCGAAGCGGGGCGGAGACGGGTGCCCCTGGCAGAGGGCGCACGCTGTACGGGGCCACGACCAGTCGCCCACGCCCGTTCTGAACGAAATCGATGTAGACCTTGCCTTCGCGTTTACCACCAGGTTCGCCAGGAGCTGCCCCAGCGAGCGAGACTGCTCGTACTCCAGTTGGCCCCCGAGCGGGATCAGCACGTGCAGGCCGCTCGACCCGCTCGTCTTCACGAAAGTCGGGAGCTCGATATCCCTACAGAGCTCCCGAATGGCGAGGGCGATCCGGATCACGTCCGTGAAGGGCGCCACCTTCGGATCCAGATCGAGGACGCACCAGTCGGGCCGATCCAGGGCCGATAGGCGACTCGCCCAAATGTGTAGCGGGATCGTTCCGAGGTTGGCCAGATATACGAGTGATGCCACATCACGAGCGACGAAATAGTCGATGTCGCGCTCGGACCCCTCGCTCCATATCCTCTCGGTTCGGATCCACTCCGGCTGAAACCCGGGCGCGTTCTTCTGAAAGAACGACTTTCCATCGATTCCGTCCGGGTAACGGGTCAAGACGAGCGGACGATCCTCGAGGAACGGAAGCAGCCAGGGGCTGATCGCCCGGTAGTATTCGATAAGATCGCCCTTGGTGTATCCGTCCTCGGGCCAGAACGGCTTGTCGAGGTTCGAGAGCGGGATCTCATCGACGGGCGGCGCGCCCACCGCCACCTCCACCGGCTCGTGCAGGGTGCGACGCTCGCGTACGGGTCGGCCGCATTCTTCGACGGGCATCTCCTCGAGCCCGAGGAAGACGGGCTGGCGGAGGAGTCCCTCGTCGGTCCACTCCTTGTAACGGACGCGAGCCACCAGCTCGGGCTCGACCCAGACGTGCTCCTTCCCCTTGGGCCCAGGACCTTCGAACGGCGGGTCGTTGCGCGCGGAGTCGTCCAGTGTACGTCGGAGCTCACCAAGGCGCTCTTCGTCGAATCCCGTCCCCACGCGTCCGGCGTAGATGAGACGTGCCGCGGCGCCACCGATCGCTCCCGATCCTTGCCTCGTCTCGGGCGCGGCCTGCGCTCCACCGTCTTCGTCCTCGAACACGCCGAGGTGGAGCGCCCCGAAGCCCGTACGGGACCGCTTGGGGCGCGTGAAACCCACGATCGCGAAGCAGCTCTCCAAGGCTGCGTGGATCTTCAGCCATGACGCGGAGCGTCCCCCGACGTAGGGGCTGTCGGCCCGCTTCGCCATGATGCCCTCGAGCCCCAGATGCTGGACCCGCTGGAACAGCTGCTCGCCCTCTCCCGCGAAGTGCTCGGAGGTCCGGAGCGGACCCGCGGGCGGAATCAGAGGGTGAAGGAAGGCTTTTCGGTCCACCAGCGGCAGGCGGCGAAGGTCGTAGCCCTCGAATCCGAGCAGATCGAACGCATAGAGGGAAGCGGGCCGCTCGACCGCGGCGCGGGCCACATCGAGCGGCCGGGACAAACGTGCCCGTCCCTGCAAGCGCTGGAAGCTCGGGAGTCCGGACGCGTCGTGCACGACGACCTCGCCATCGAGGACCAGGTGCTCGAAGGGGAGCCTTCGAAGCGCACGTGCTATCTCCGGGAAGCTGGCGGTGGCATCGTGTCCGTTTCGCGTCAGCAAGAGCGGCTCTCCCGCCAGGCAGGCGGCGAGCATGCGGTATCCGTCGAGCTTCAGCTCGAACACCCAGTCAGGGTCCGAAAAGGCGTCGTCTCGCACCTTGGCGAGCATGAGCTTCGTCTTCCGCGGATCCAAGCGCCGCTTTGTCGCCCCCGACTTCGCCAATGCGGCTCGGGTCTCTTCCGCCGGATCCCAGCCCACCCGGGTCTGCCCCAGCTGCTCGACCGTTAAGCCCGAGAGAACGGACTGCTCCGGCAACGACCCATCCTCCAGGATGGGGTGTCCGCCGCGACGCTCGCGGATCAGGAGCCAGTCCTTGCCAGTGTCACTCTTCTTGAGCTTCACCAGGGTCCACACCCCGCGCAGCTTGTAGCCCCTGAGCTCGAACAGGAGCTTACCGGTCTCCAGACCCTCCTCCGGATCCTCGAGAGGAACCCAGCGTCCGAAGTCCCACACGATCATCTCGCCCGCGCCGTACTCGCCCTTCGGAATGATTCCCTCGAACTCCGCGTACTCGATCGGGTGATCTTCTACGTGGACCGCCAGCTTCTTATCGATCGGGTCGGGAGAGATCCCTTTCGGCACCGCCCAGGACTTGAGGACGCCGCCGAGCTCCAGACGTAGATCGTAGTGGGTTCGGGTCGCGGCGTGCTTCTGCACGACAAACAGGCCGGCGCCGGTTGCGACCGCTTCACCGAAGGGCTCCGGGGTTCGCGTCGCGGATCGCTTATCGCGGTACCGGGTGAGGGGATCGCTCCGTGTCATGCGGGAAAGATCGGCGTGGAAGAGTGGCGACTCAAGCCATGGTTGGCGGGAACTCGGGCCGCAGGCCTTGCTCCGTCGGGGGAGTCGGCCTAATTCTGCTGGGAACCGATGTGCTCAGCACATGACTTTCGCCGTCTGCGGCGTATATGCCACGGGAGGGCACCACTCGGTTCGAGGCGGGAGGTCTGACCGACGTCCCGCCTTTTTTTTGCCCCCTGTTCCAACGCCAATCTATTATCTTCCAACGCGGCATGGACTGCCCGCCAGGACGGTCGGAGGGGTCGACCGACTGCGGAGGACGAACCGAAGCCGGAGCCGGGAGGCTACATGAGCGCACGCCCGATCGCGTCTGCGACAATCTCGTTTGGACTCGTCTCGATTCCCGTTCAGCTGTACTCGGCGAGCGAGAGCGCGCAGAAGGTGCGCTTCAACTTCCTCGCCCCGGATGGCTCCAGAGTGAAACAGCAATACGTGCACGCGAAGACGGGAGAAGTCATCGAGCGCTCCGACCTCCAGAGGGGATACCAATTCGCCAAGGACCAATATGTGACCTTCAGTCCCGAAGAGCTGAAGGCGCTGGAGGCGGAGGCGACACACGCGGTCGAGATCGCCGAGTTCGTGCCGATTGAGGAGGTCGAGCGGGCCTATATTGGAAAGGTGTATTACCTGGGACCGGACAAGGGCGGTGCCAAGGCATACAGCCTGCTTGGCGCCGCGATGAAGGAAACCGGCTGGGCGGCGCTGGCCAAGTACGCGGCGCGAGGCAAACAGTATCTCGTGTTGGTGCGCCCGGTGGGCGAGCACCTGGTGATGGAGCAACTGTATTACGCCCACGAGGTGAGGGACCTGGAGGCGGTACCTGCCGGGGAGGGCGAGGTCTCCGAGGCCGAGCTGAAGCTCGCGGTCCAGCTCATCGAGCAGATTGCGAGCCAGGGATTCGAACCCGGCAAGTATGAGGACGAAGTCGGTCAGAAGATGCTCGCCGCGATCGAGAAGAAGATCGCGGATGGCTCGGAGATTACCGCGCCGCAGGTGGTGGAGCCGGAAGCACAGGTGATCGACTTGATGGAAGCGCTAAAGGCGAGCGTCGGAAAGAAAGGGGCGCGCAAGTCCTCCGAGCGGGGGAGGGCCAAGACGGGTCGCAGAAAGGCGGTTGGGGAAGACTAGCTCGCCCCAGACCGCGGAAAGCCCACTGTTCGATCGCAGCTGGATCAGCTTCGGCTCGGTCCCACGCGGTTGATCGCCGACCCGAAGTCGCCCGTGCCCCCCAGGAGCCCGCGCCCCTTTCCCGTGAGCGGCAGGCTCCCGATGCCACCCCCGCGACCGCCAATTACGGGTATCCCGAACGTCCCAGGCGCGCCACAATCGCCACCAGCGATCCTGATCCCTATGCCTCCCCTTCCGCCCCCGTCCCACCAGCGCTCGTCATCCGCAGCCGCGTCGCTGGGCCCGACAGGCCCGCCCGCCCGCAAGACGACGCCTCGCTGGGCGTTCTTGAACGTGACGCTCGCTATCGAGACTTCTTCGGCCAGCGCGAGATCCAACTCGGCCAAATTCGGTGCGGTCCCGGCGAGGACCGGCCTGCCCTCGCTCGCAGGGGGCATGGCCCCTGCCTCAGCGGCTTGCTCTGTGTCGGGCAGGGCCGCCGTCGCGTCACTCGACGCGGCCGTGCCGGATGAAGCGTCGCGGAGTAGGACGACCTCCAGTGGACGGTCCTGCCACGCATCGGCGAGCTCGATCAGCCGGGTGGCTCGCTGACGTTCCGGTTCTGCGGGCACATCGACGTCCACCTTGAGGAAGGCCAGGAGCACGGCGTGGGCCGCGATCGACACCATGATCGCTATTCCGAGTCTTTTCCGATGCCGGTCGCGGTACTCCGTGCGATTCATCCGTCCTCCGTCATTCCTGCCTACTGGTCGGGAAGGGTTGCGGTTCGCGGTTCCGTGAATGCTTCCCGCGATCGGCCCGACCATACGTTAGAAGGCTGTCGACCGGCCGTACGTTCCCGAAGGGGGTGCCCGGTCTTTAGGTCCTTACCCCGTATGACGGGGCGAGTCAGGCTCGGGTCACACTCGATCTCACGACCCCTCGACACAGCCGAGGATTCAGTCGCCGGGCCTCACCCCCACGAGGGCCACGTGACGGCCGTCTGGGCTCACGGCGATCCTCGTGATTCCCTGGATCCCCACGTCCGCGAGGTTGGCGACCAACATCCAATCGCCGCCCGCCTCGGGATCGAGCGAGTAGAGCCGGCTCTCGCGCCCCATCAGCAGGAGCCCGTTCGGTGTCCAGGTGTAGTCCTCGCCACCTTCTAGAGCGCGCGCGATACGCTGGATTCGATCGGTCTCCAGATCCAGGACATGGATCCACCACTCATCGCCTTTGACGAGAAAACTCACTCCCAGCCGCCCCGGGACCCGGTGCAGCGAACGCCCGATGTTCTCCATGCGTTGTTGCCCCGGCCCCGGCCCGGGATGGGCCAGCCGGAGAGTGGGGGGACTGCCGAGCACGAAAAGGGCGACCCGTTCGGGGTCAGCCCACGCGTGGTATCCGACGGGCGCTATGTCCGGAAGGAGCAATTGCGGATCCGAACCATCCCGAGAGAAGCTCCACAACCGCTGCGTCGAGTCCGCCTCGACTCGGACGGCTGAGAAGCGATCGGTCTCGAGCATGTAGGTCGGGGAGTACTCGCTCTCGGGGGTGTGCGTGACGCGTTCCGACCGCCCCGCCACCAGGTCGTACTTATATGTGTCGGTCTGGCCGTCACGCATCGAGGTGTAGAGGATTGATCGCCCGCGAGGTTCAAAAGAGGGTTGATTGTCGTACCCGTCCCGATCCGTCACGTTGGCCCAGGATCCGACCATGACCTCACCCTCAGTCAACGTCAGCTCGGCCACGTAGATGTCGGTGGCCGGGGCCTGCGTGGCGACGGGGTCGGGCCCCGCCCCCGCGAGCGCGACGAGGACGAGGCCGGGGATTGCCCGAGCGCGGGCGCTTGAACCGGTCGTTGCCACTACACTCGCTCGATTCATGTCAGCCTCTACTTGCCGGGACGTTCGATGACTGCTGGATACTCAGGGACACCGCTCGCTCGCAAACTGGGGATCAAGGCCGCATCGCGCATCCACCCGATCAACGCGCCCCCGCACTATTGGGATCTGCTCGGCGATCTGCCGCCCGGCGCACGAACGGCGGGAGAAGACGAACGAGAGATCGAGATCGTGCATTTCTTCGCTACCACGGCTGCCGACGCGGTTGCCGCCTTCGAGGTGGGGCGCGAGCGTATCGCGTCGAACGGAATGATCTGGGCATCCTGGCCGAAGCAGGCTTCGAAAATGCCCTCGGAGCTGGACAGAAAGCGGGTTTGAGCACTGGGACTCGAGCGGGGTCTGGTCGACATAAAGGTGTGCGCCGTCGATGAGACCTGGTCGGGGCTCAAGTTTGTGATTCCGGTAGCCGACCGGTAGCAAGACTCCCAGCCGCTCGCCAACTCCGCCGGCCGCTACGCGAGGTCCGGTCGTCGTGCATTCTGCACCGTTCCTCCTGATCCGCGAAGTCGTCGACGCTCCGGGGACTCCGTAACCTCCCACCGGTCATGCGATTGCCCTTCTGTCGAGACATTACTGCTCACGGCAGAGAGCTTGCCCCAAGTTGACTGGATGCGCGTCCTTCCTCGGGCGCGGCTCGGCAAGACTCCTGGGGGTTGGATACATAGACGAGATGGACGAAGCCACGGGTCCGATCAAGGCCGGCAAGTCCACCGCGCCCGCCCCGACTCGGGCGCGGTTGGTGGCACTCGCGGGTGCCGTCCTTGGGCTAGCTCTCCACTTGGGCGGCTCGGCCCATCCTCCATCTCGCTCAGATTCGACCCCGGCCTGGGCCTCAATGGGTGGCCGCCCCGACGTCCGAGGGCTCACGCGGAGCAGATCGTCGCGAGACGGGGAAGGGCTGATCGAGCTGCTTCGGCCTTCAGGCTTGTCCGCCAGCGAGCTCTCTAATCTGGTGGGGCTCGTCCGACCGTACGCGGATCCTGACGAGTTGCCACCCGGTGTGGTTGCCGTGTATGACGATCCGCCATCGGGGCCTCCGGACCGAATCACGCTCCGGTTGGATCGGGATCGGACCCTCCGGTTCAGTGTGTCTGGCGCCCGCTGGCTCGTGCGCCTCGACTCCGTACCCGTGACCAAGGACACCCTGATCGTGGCCGGATTGGTGAGCTCCAACCTCTACGCCGCCACGCTCTCCGGCGATGCCGACCGCTTGTCGGTCGCGGAGAAGGGGCACTTGGTGGGACACCTGTCGCGCGTGTTCGCATGGCAGATCGACTTCTACCGGGATGTCAGACCTCGAGACGCGTTCCGGCTAGCGCTCGAGCGCGACCTGAGGCCGGATGGGAGCGTGCGGGATTCTCGGGTTCTCGCGGCCGAGTACCTGAGATCGGACAGTCTGCTAACGGCAGTCAGGTTCCGCCCGGCGGGTCAGGCGCGTGCCTTCTACTTCGACGAGAACGGAACCGCATTGCGAGGGGCCTTCCTCAAGGCGCCGTTGAACCTGATCCGGGTCACCAGTCGCTTCGGCGGCAGTCGCTTCCACCCGATGCTCGGAGGGTTCCGGACTCACCGGGGAGTCGACTACGGGGCGGCCGCGGGGACTCCGGTTCGGGCCACAGGCGAGGGTACCGTCGAGCGAGCGGGCTGGTGGGGTGAATACGGGCTCGTCATCGAACTACAGCACGGGAACGGGATTCGCACGCGCTACGCGCATCTCAGCTCGGTCGAGCGCGGCGTGAGCCCCGGAGCGGAGATCACCCAGGGACAGACCATCGGGCGCGTGGGCTCGACCGGTCGATCGACTGCCCCTCACCTTCACTACGAATTCCTGCTCCGGAGCATCCCCACGGACCCGGCGCGAGTGGATCTGCCGGTCGAGCGTCCGATGCGGGAGGTGGACCGCGAGTCGTTCGCCCGCGCCCGGGCGGCGTCGTGGCTGCAGCTGTCGCGGGTGTCCTGGCCCGGGGGACCCTTGGCCCGAGGAGTGGGTGGCCGAATCGGGACGGGCGGGCACGTCGGACCCTGATCGAAGGCCCCGCCGAGCCGCGAG
>JBDHAD010000096.1:0-17539 GCA_039588215.1 Gemmatimonadota bacterium | reverse complement strand
TGCGGAATCAACGCGAACAGGCAGGTGGCTCCGTCGTTGGTGGGGATGGTCCCGATGCTCACTCCGAGCTCGTAGAACCAGTGGTAGCCCTCGAGTGACACGTCGGGCCAGTACCCGTAGATGGAGCAGGCGGCGTGGGGCACGGCGTAGTCGACCTCGGCCTCCAGAATCCGGGCGACGCGGGATCGGATCCCGTCGGCCCCGATCACGAGGTCGGCCGACACGTCGGTCACCTGCCGGTCCGCCCCCGAGATCCTCGCGCCGGAAACGCGACCACCATCGTCGCGGATCAGGTCGACGACGGCCTGACCGTACACCACCTCCGCGCCCGCCTCCTTCGCCGCGTCCACCAGGAGGGGGTCCAGCACCGTTCGCCTGGGAGCGTACAGGGCGTCGACCCCTTCACGCGCCTTGATGATCACCTCGACCGTCTCGTCGCCGTAATGGAAGGTCGTCTTCCGGATCGGCGTCGCACCGGACGCGCGGACCGCGTCGAGCACCCCCCACCGGTGGAGCTGCAACACAGCGCCCCTCATGAGCGCGTGCGTCGAGAGCGTGTCCGTTCCATAACGGGCCGGGTCGACGACGAGCACTCGCAGCCCTCGACGGGCCAGGAGCATCGCGGTCGACGCACCGGCGCAGCGCGCCCCGGCAATGACGACGTCGTAGCGATTTCTAGTGAAAGGCAAGCCCAAGGCGGACCTCGTTTTGAAGCGTCAACCGTGTGGGACCTCAAGATGCGACGTGGCGCCCCGATCCATCAAGCAGCGAGCCGAGTGTGTCCCCCTTAACGGTGCTTCAGTCCGCACCGTCATTTGCCTTCAGCACAGCTCGTCCACGATAATCCGAGTTTCCCACTCGGTTGGAGTCGTTACAAGGAGGACCGCATGGAGACCACCACCCCCGTGAACAACGGCGTCAATGTCGATGCGTTGCTCGAGGCGCGCGAGGCCCTGTCCCAAGCCCCCGAAGCCGCCCAGTTCCAGTGGCGAGCAACCTGCGAGTGGGTAAACGGCACGCACAGCCGATCCACCGTGGAGGGCTTCTTCGGGCTCGGCGAGGAGCAACAGCACAAGACCCAATTCACCTTCGAAGCCGATCACCCGGAAATCTTCGCGTCCGAGGATCACGGTGCGACCCCGGTCGAATTGGTTCTCGCGGGACTCGCCAGCTGCCTCACCGCCGGTGTCGCTTCGGTCGCCCAGATGAGGGACATCCAGCTACGGTCCGTGAGCGCGACCCTGGAAGGGGGTATGGACATTCAGGGAATCCTCGGGATCGACGGCGAGGTGCGGAACGGCTTCGACGGGATCAAGGTCACGTACGACATCGACGCCGATGCCACGCCCGACGAAATCCGGGCCGTGGTCGCGCAGTCTCAGAAGCGTTCCGCCGTGTACGACGTCATCACCAACCCGACCAACGTCTCGGTGGAGGTCAAGTAGCGGCGCCACCACATCCTCAGACGAGGGCCGTGCGCACCACCACCGTCATCATCGGAGCGGGCCACGCCGGACTGGCCATGAGCCGCTGCCTCGCCGATCGGTCGATCGACCATGTGGTCCTTGAGCGAGGCGAGGTGGCGAACTCGTGGAGGACCGAGCGGTGGGATTCGCTCCGGCTACTCACACCCAACTGGCAGAGCCGGCTTCCTGGCTTCGGCTACGAGGGAGAGGACCCCGATGGCTTCCGCGACATGGTGGAGACCATCGCGTTCATCGACCGCTATGCGAAGGTGATCTCTGCGCCGGTGGAGACGCACACCACGGTGACCTCCGTGCGGAGCGTGGATGAAGGCTACGAGGTGACGACCGACCGCGGCGTGTGGAACGCGAGGACGGTCGTGATCGCGAGCGGTGCCTGCAACGTTCCGACCGTGCCCTCGGTCGCGAGCCGGGTGCCCCCCGAAATTGCCATGCTCACCCCCATGGAGTACCGAAACCCCGGTCAACTCGAGGAAGGCGGCGTGATGGTCGTGGGCGCCTCCGCCACCGGGACCCAGCTCGCTGCGGAGATCCACCGTTCCGGCCGACCTGTCACGATGTCCGTGGGCGAGCACGTGCGCGTACCGCGCGTGTATCGGGGTGTGGACATCAAGTGGTGGATGGACCAGTGCGGCGTGCTCGACGAACACTACACGGAATACGACAACCTCGAGCGGGTTCGGAACCTGCCTTCGCCCCAGCTCGCCGGCTCCGACGACCGTCGTACGGTCGACCTGAATTCGCTGACGGACATCCGCGTTAAGCTGATCGGTCGTCTCGCCGGCATCAGCGACGGCAATGCCCAGTTCTCGGGGTCGCTGCCGAACCAGTGCGCCCTCTCCGACCTCAAAATGAACCGGCTGCTCGACCGGATCGACGAGTGGGCGACCGAGAACGGGCTCGACGAGACCGTCGGGCCACCGCACCGCTTCGAGCCAACCAGGTTCGAAGCGTCACCCCCGCTCGGGCTCAGCCTCACGAGCGGCGAGATCCGGACGATCATCTGGGCGACCGGCTTTCGGCCCGACCACTCGTGGCTCGACGTGCCGGTTTTCGACCGCAAGGGACGGATCCGACACGACGGCGGCGTGGTGGAGACGCCCGGCCTGTATCTGATGGGCATCCCGTTCCTGCGACGCCGCAAGTCCAGCCTCATCGATGGCGCCGGGGACGACGCTCGCGACCTGAGCGCTCACCTGGCGTCGTTTCTGGACGAAACGTCAAGCACCTGAGGTTTCGGTCGTGAAGGCAGTGGGAACTCTCCGAGACCCCCTCACGTTCTCTTCGCATGCAGCGCGTAGGAGTGAGCTCATCCACCCCGCGTCCGCGAGGGCTCCAGCCCTTCGGAGACCGGCGGCCAGGCCGGGTACCCGAGGGAGTCAACCTGCCGGGCGCTTCCCCAGTCCGCGCGGGCTGGCGCGTCCCTCGTCCTCCCGCTCCGACAGCCCACTCACAGCATCCTCCGCGCCAGTATTGGACGGCGCAATTCGGTCCCAGACGACGTCGGGCCACTCGACGTATCACCTCAGACTCCAGAAAAGGAGTACTAGCGACCATGGAAAACCACAGAATCTTCGCCTCGGCCATCGTGACCGCGGTGGTACTCGCCGCCTTGCCGGACACGGCCCGCGCGCAGCTCCCCGACCCCGGCATGGAGATCGACCTCGCGCGAACCGCGCTCGTGATCACGGACCCCCAGAACGACTTCCTCAGTCCCGATGGCGTGACTTGGGAGGTCGTCGGCGAGAGCGTGACCGAGAACAACACGGTCGAGAACCTCGATCGGCTCATGAAGGCGGCGAAGGATAGGGGAATGCAGGTCTTCGTGTCGCCGCACTACTACTACCCGACCGACCACGGCTGGCAGTTCGGCGGGGCGCTCGAAGTGCTGATGCACAACATTGGAATGTTCGACCGGGTGAGCCCTCTTTCCCTCGAGGGCTTTGAGGGTTCAGGGGCCGACTGGCTTCCTCGCTACAAGAAGTATATCGAGGACGGGGAGACGGTCGTCACCAGTCCGCACAAAGTGTATGGGCCCGAGACTAACGATCTCGCGCTTCAGTTACGCAAGCGGGGCATCGACAAGGTGATCCTCGCTGGCATGTCGGCAAACCTGTGCACCGAGTCCCATCTGCGAGAGTTGCTCGAGCAGGGTTTCGAGGTCGCCGTTGTGAAGGATGCTACTGCAGCGGCGAAGCTTCCCGAGCTGAACGGCTATGAGTCCGCCGTCACCAACTTCCGCTTTATGGCCAATGCTCTGTGGGACACGGACCAGGCCGTGGCCGCGATCAGCGGGAGGTAGAGATCAGGCTGAAAGGGGATCTAGAATCTCCAGCCTGAGCAAGGCTCACATCCGTGGAGAGGTACCCAAGCGGAGCCAGGGGAAAGGGTCCTCAGGGTACCTCTCTCTCCCCAACCACTCCACCGCAGTGCACCCGTAACGTCCCGAACCCCTTTCGCCCGACCGTGCGTCGCGACACCTGGAGACGCACACCGTTCCGGTATCGGGCTACCTCCAATGAGCGTGGTGCGCCAGATTCGCCAGGAGCGTACGACGGATGATGCTGAGCTGAGGAGTCTTCGGGCAAGATCGCAATGAAGGATCAGTCGGCAAGCTCTCGATCTTCGAAGCAGGATCTCCTCTCGAAGGTGTCGCGATACGAGGCGCTCTTCGAGTTGACCGGTGTGATCAACGCGGCGAACGACATCGAGTCTGTGGGTGAGGTTTTGGCCCGCCGGCTCAAATACATCGCAGATGTCTACTCCTGGCGCTATATCTGTTTCGATGGTGATCCGGAGGACACCGAAGGGCCGGAACCTCCTGCCATCATCGTAGACGGGTATCGAGGTGGTGCGGATGTCCTGCGCACGACCCCAGCCGCCGTGTCGAGCTTCGAAGCGAGACTATGGCGCGACCGCAAGACACGCATCCTATGCGGCGAATCGATGAGGGACGCCCTGGAGCAACTCCCTCCACATCTTCAGAAAGACGATCTGGAGCAGATCTCTGTGAACATGCTTGTCGAGCACGGCAAGACTCAGGCTCTGCATCTGTTCTGCAAGCGACGCCAGCCCTTCAGCGAGCTCGACGTCAAGTGCCTTTCGATGGTGTGCGGTTTCTTCCACCGCAAAGTCCACATGCTGTGGGAGCAACAGAAGCTTCGGGACCTCGAGCAGGCATATCTTCAACAGGAGGTCATGTTACGGCAGAGCGAGAAGCTCGCGACTCTGGGCCGGCTGAGCGCGGGCATGGCTCACGAGCTCAACAATCCTACGGCGATAGCGAGACAGGGGGCAGAGCAGCTCGGGACTTCGATCGCCCGTCTGGAGCGCGCTCAGTTCGCGCTCGGCGCAGCGGACCTTTCGAGCAAACAGCGCGATCTTATCGCACAGCTCGAAACGGAGGCCCAGGCACGAGCGAAGAAACCGAGCGAGCTCGACCCGGTCGCCCGCAGCGATCTCGAAGAAGAGGTCGAGGAATGGCTCGACGCCAACGGCATCGAAGAACCTTGGGAGCACGCATCGACACTCGTGGCGATGGGGCTGTGCGCCGCGGAGCTGGAGGACCTCGCCAAGAGCTTCGACTCCACAGTGGCGCCAGTCGTGATCGACTACTTTGGTAGCCAGTTCACGGCCTACACCCTGCTCGAGGAGATCGGTCACGGAGCCCGGCGAATCGCGGAGATCGTCAAGACCCTCAAGGGCTATTCGTATATGGACCAGGCCCCCGTTCAGTCGGTCGATGTGCGCGAGGGGCTAGACGACACGCTGGTCATGCTGAGCAGCAAGCTTCGAGACGGGATCGAGGTCAGTCTCGACTATGCGGAGGATCTGCCGCGTATTCAGGGCTACGGCAGCGAGCTCAACCAGGTCTGGACCAACCTTATCGACAACGCGATTGGTGCCATGGGCGGCAAGGGCGCGCTCGAGCTGAGAGCCTATCAGGACGATGACTGGATCGTCGTCGAAGTTGCCGACAGCGGACCGGGGATTCCGAGCGAGGCTCAGGACAAGATCTTCGATCCCTTCTACACTACGAAGGCCCCTGGAGAAGGCACGGGCCTGGGGCTCAACATCAGCCACGGCATCATCGTGGAGAAGCACAACGGGCATGTCTCGGTAGAGTCGAGGCCGGGAGCGACGCGCTTCACGGTCAGGCTGCCGATCACCGAACCCTCCTAGCTACAGGACCCTCACCTCACTGCGAAATGGCCAAACCCATCATCCTGACTGTCGACGACGAAGAACAAGTGCGCAACGCGGTGGAGCGTGACCTCAAGCGGCACTTCCGCAAGGACTATCGGATCATCAAGGCGAGCTCGGGTGCCGAAGGGGTGGAGACGGTTCACCGGCTCAAGGAGCGCAATGACGCGATTGCGCTTTTCCTTGTCGACCAGCGGATGCCCGAGATGAGCGGTACCGAGTTTCTGGCGGCGGTCCGCGAGATCTATCCGGAGGCGCGCAAGGTGCTCCTCACCGCGTACGCCGATACCGAGGCGGCGATCTCGGCGATCAACACGGTTGGGCTCGACCACTACCTCATGAAGCCCTGGACCCCGGCAGAGGAGAACCTCTACCCGATCCTGGACGACTTAATCAGCGATTGGGAAGCCACCGCGGTCGTTCCCTACGACGGCATCCGTGTGGCGGGGACGTCATGGTCGGCCAGCTCGCACGCCATCAAGGATTTTCTGGCACGCAGCCAAATCCCCTACCAGTTCCTCGACATCGAGCGCGACGCCGAGGCGCGTGCATTGGTCGAGCACGCGAACGAGACCTACCGGCTGCCGGTCGTGTCGCAGCAGTCTACGGTGCCTCGGAGGGCGTCCACACCCTCCTCATCGACAAGGAGACACCGGGCGGACAGGCCGGGACCAGCGCGCGGATCGAGAACTATCTCGGGTTCCCCAAAGGTCTGAGCGGCGCCGATCTGGCCAGACGAGCGACGGCGCAAGCTACACGTCTCGGTGCGGAGATCCTCTCCGCCCAGAAAGTAGTCAGCATCAGCCTTCGTGATCCCTATCGCGTGGTGACGCTCGCCGATGGATCCGAGCTGGCATGCAAGGCCCTGATCATCGCGACCGGCGTGTCTGTGCGGGAGCTCGATGTCCCCGGCGTCGAAGGCGTGATAGGAGCCGGCCTCTACTACGGCGCCGCGCGGACCGAGGCGACCAACTGCAAGGGCGAGCACGTCTTCGTGGTCGGTGGAGCCAATTCGGCCGGCCAGGGGGCCGTCTTTCTGTCCCGGTATGCCGACCAGGTCTCGATGTTGGTCCGTAGCTCCCTGGCGAACAGCATGTCCAGATACCTGATCGACCAGATCGAGAGGCGCGATAACATCGATGTCCGGTTGGCGGAAGAGGTCGTCGAGGTGCACGGTACCGAACGATTGGAAGCGATTACGATTCGTCATCGTGAAACCGGCGAAGCTCGACGGGAAGCGACCTCCGCGCTGTTCGTGTTTATCGGAGCGTCCCCTCACACGGAGTTGCTGGGAGATCTGGTCGAATTGAGCTCGGCCGGTTTTGTTCTCACCGGGCCCGACCTGTTCGTCGATGGTAAACGACCCGCCGGGTGGAAGCTGAAGAGAGACCCCTATCTCATGGAGACCAGTGTGCCGGGGATCTTTGCCGTCGGCGACGTACGGCATGGAGTCATGCGTCGAGTGGCCTCCGCGGTCGGACAGGGATCGACCGCCGTCAACTTCGTGCACGAGTACCTGAAAACCGTATAGTGGAATAAGATACGCCCTGGACCGAGGAGTGCGGTCCGCCTGGACCTTAAGACGAGGACAGCAATGAGACGTGACATCCAAGTCGAGTATGAAGACGCGGCAGCCGAGGTGCGCGCCGTCTACGACGAGATCATGGACACGATGGGTTCACCCGAGATTCTCAACTTCCTCAAAGCCCTCGGCCACAACCCGCACGCACTTCGTGCGGTCTGGTCCATGCTCAAGGGGACGGTGATCGAGGGCGAGATCCCCGCGCTGCTGAAGCAGCTGATCTTGTTCAAGGTCTCGATCGTCGCCGGCAACGAGTATTGCACCTCGCTTCACGGCCACGCGGCCCTGAATCTCGACCCCACACTGACCTACGACGACCTGGTCGCCCTCTCCGGGGGTGCCTGTACCGCGAATCTGCCGCCCTCGTTTCCGGTGGCGATCGACATCGTCTCTCGCGCTTCGCTCGATCCCAAGAGCGTTGCAGATCCAGACTGGGATTTTGAAGACCAGCTCAGAGACGAGGGCTTTTCAGAGAGCGAGATCGACGAGCTCCTGGCCGTGGGGTTCTTCAGTGTCATGATGAACATGCTCACCGACACCTACGATGTGCCGTGGGAGAGTCCGTTTCCGCCAGCTTCGCAAGTCTAATCGGCAACCGCTGCTGGAACCGAACGCACAGGCAGGCGCACCTCAACGTCTATTCAGCTGACCCATCGTCATCAATCAGTCGCTTTCGGCTGCCTTCGCTTCCGGGGCAAGCCGGTCTGGTTTGGCGACTGGTCCAGCGTCGCCATCCGCGACGTGCGCGATATCGAGCTGTTTCGGATCGACGAAAGATGGATGCAGCAGCGGCGGGTCGGATTCATGGCGTTTCAAAGGTCCGACAGCCGGGCGCTGTTCAGCTCGACGTACAGTTCGAGCTTACGGTCCATCCGGTGTCTGCTTTCGACGACGTAAGAAAGGAACGGTTTTGGACCGGGGGTTCCTGGGTGTCCGTAAGGCTCCAGGCGGGTTGCGGTCCCGCGTATTCGGCCCCCGCTCCAAAGCCACGAATAACGGCGGCTCGGGCTGGAGGTCTCCCGTGGTCGTGAGGCGCGGGCAGGTACTTGCCTGGGGTTGGGCCTCCCCCCGAACCACGAAACCGACACACGTACACGGCGGCGGTCTCACCGGGACTGTAAGGACCGGGGCCCATTGCAGTTTGTTCTTGCTAGACTCGATCCGGTCAGTTCAGCACCTCGAAGGAGATGGGCTGCTCGAGCCATACCGCCGTGACCCGGTCGCGGTTCATGGCCGGCGTGAAGTGCATGGCTGAGGCCACAGTCTGCGCCGCCCTGTCCAGCCCATCGTAACCGCTGGATTCGGCGATCCGGGTGTCCCGGACATCCCCTTCGTCATCCACGTAGATCCACAACAGGACCGTGCCGCTGATGCCGGCGTTCTGCAGTGCTCGCGGGTAGACCTGCCGAAGCAGCGCCAACACCTCTTCCCTGTTCCTGAGCCTGGGCGCCACTGTATAGGGGATGAACTCGGGGCGATCGTCGTCGGTCGCGACCACCGCGGGCGGGGGACCGAGGTTCTCGACCGCGTTGTCCTCGAAGGTCGTTGGGGCAATGGTGAGATCCTCGCTCACGTCGACCGCCGCCACCCTAGGCGTCGCGGGTCTCGCGATCTGCTCCGGCGGGGGAGGGATCTTCACTTCGGGCGGCAAGTCGACCGCCGCCATCACCTCGCCGGCCACCGCGAGCGCGGCCACGTCGAAGCGCGGCATCACCTGGAAGATCATGAAATGCGCGACCACCGCGCCGATGATGGCCACCCGTAAGGTGGGCCCGAACATCTGCTTGAATCGGTCGTTCGCCAAGGCCGACCCCTGGATCGGGAGCTTGGCCGACGGGGGTCGCAACCTGAGCACGGGCTGCTTCGCCGAACCAAACGGGAGTCTATGCATGCTTCACTCCATCCTCGCTCCCGTGGCCCTTCATCCCTTAGGACAACGTGAGTCGTCGAAAGGATGTCCCCACGAGCGCACACACCCCGAGCGTCCCCGGCGATCGCGATATCCCGTCCTCGCGCGTGCGCGTGACCAGGTCACGACGTGTGACCTCGGGTTCGGCGACTCCTGAGGCTTAGGTCGCTGAAGCCCCCCCTCCGGGGCCCCATGCCCTGTGGTGGAACCCTCCGTCGAAGTAGCTCCTGTAAGATTTGGTCGGTTGGCGGCATCTAGACATGAGCACTTGCCGCAACCGAGGAGGGGGAGGGGAAGGAGGACCATGGAGGGGCACCCTAGCGCGTGGCGAGACCGGGACCCGAGGCCGGTGTCCAGACCGCGTCTGATTTTGGCCGAGGTCACCGCGGACGAGGGCGGACGCACACGCGTCCAGGTCGTCTTGAAGCACGCCGGCCGACAGCATATCGGTCAGGCAGCCGGGATGGAGGACGAGCTGTGCCTTACCGCTGAAGCCACGCTCTCGGCCGTGGAGCAAGTCGCAAGACGGCCGGGCCATTTCCACCTCATAGGGGTTCGGCGGATCCAGGCGTTCGACGCACCCGCCGTGCTCGTCTCGATTCGAACCACGGACCAACGGTCACTCCGACTCCTGGGCTGCGTGCCGGCCGAGACGGATTTGGTGGGGAGCGTCGCGCGGGGAGTGCTCAAGGCGACGAACCGGTTGGTCGAGCGCCTCGTCGCCGAAGCTGACGGCCTCTAGTGGAATGCTCAGACGATGGACGAAAAGGGCATTGTCGTCAGCGACAGCACCTTGCCCGCAGATCCGAACTGCGGCGACGAGGTTACAGTCCGGTTCCAGTCCATCGGCGGGCCGGGGGAGGGAGTCGCCGTCCAGCTCTGGCGGCAGGACCTGCTGGGCGGGCCCCGGCTTGTGGCCGATCGGTTGATCCCTGAGTCCGCGCTCGAGGACGGCTCCGGCAGCTACCAGTTCCGCGTCCCCAAGGGCCGGGACGAGCGATTCGCGTCCTCATCAGGCTGTGGAATGAGATCGGGAGCCTGACCGAGCACAAGTGGAGCTTCAGCTGTGACTAGACGGTCTCTGCGGGAGGCTGCCGGGGAGCCGCACCGAGGCGGAGGCGGCGTTCCCACCGGACCCCGGTGGCCTCCCCCCCGGCAACAGGAACCAGGAGCCTCCTGTGATGGATCTCAACGCCCTTACGTTGCAGCTCGTGCGCGAAGCGGACGTGCGGGGTGTGCCGATCGAGCCGGATACCCGCGCCAAAGACACGAAGCGGTTCACGTTCCATCAAGGCGATCGACGGATCGTCGTTGTGGTGACGCCCATGAGGGTTAGGTGGCTCTACTGGGGTGCTCACCCATGGGATGAAACGCCGAATATCGTGTGGGACGAAGGCGCACCCAGCGGTGAACCGCACGAGCTCGCCAGCGCCATATTGGATGCAGTGCAGAGAAGGTTTAGGGAGCCCCTGGACGGCTAGAGATCAACCACAGTCGGGGAGGCTTCTTCCAACCCGTCCAGCTGTTCCATAAGATTGAGGGTGCCCCAGCCGTGATTCGCCCTCGTCCCGCAGTACCGCCACAGGAGGTCACGATGTCCCGTAACTACTTCCACCTTTTCGTTGGGTTCGTGCTCGTTGCTGCCGCTCCCGCGATGCTGCTGGCACAAGAAGTGGAGTACGCTTCGCCGGAGTTGAAGGCTCAGATCGAGAGCGCCATGAGCGCTGCTCCAGCGTCCATATCTGCCAATGCCCAAATCGTGGATTGGGGCATGAACGAGCTGCGGGCCGGCACGAACGACTGGACCTGCCTGCCCGACAACGCGGACACCCCGGGGACCGATCCATGGTGCATTACGGAGGCGTGGATGAACTTCCTGCATGCCTACGTGGACCAGACGGAGCCCACGTACACCGAAATCGGCTTCGCCTACATGCTCAAGGGTGACACGCCGGTCAGCAACAGCGATCCGTACGCGACGGAGCCAACCGGACCGGAGGATTGGGTCACTGACCTCGGCCCCCACCTCATGATCCTTGTGCCGGACCCTGCGCTCTTGGAGAACATCTCCACGGATCACTTGAACGGCGGACCGTGGATCATGTGGCCGGACACGCCGTACGCTCACATCATGATCCCGCTCGAGAGCAGAGGGCACTAGCGCCTCAGCGGACAGCTCACCGCGCAGAGTGGGCAGGCGGAATCCGCCGTATTCCACGGGGCGGCCCCCTTTCGGGACCGCCCCATTTCGCATGAAGAGGAGGCGCGGGCTACTGGAGATCGTGGCGGAGCCGGGGGGGCCAGAGTCCCGTTCTGACGGCCTGAGCGGCCGTGGGCCGGGGTTCTGTCCCCTGGATACCGAATATACACCGAAAGTGGCTCGGCCCGTCTTGAACCGGACTACTCCGGGGGTCGCTGCTCCGAGTCCGGCGACTCGGGCGGCGAAGCCTCCGGTAGCGGCGGCTCCGGGGTCGGTGCCGGCTCCTGGGCCGGTGCAGCGGCAGTCGCTTCCGCGGCTGGCGGCTCGGGGGCCGGCGGTGGTTCAGGAGCCGGGGGCGGTGGCGCGGCCGCGGCCACCGGGACTGGCGTCGTGCTCCCTGCGCTCTTCACCGCCGCGATCGCGAACGTGATCGGGACCAGGACCATGGTCAGGAACAAGTACTGCTGCCCCGGGAGCACCGTCTGCGGTGATATCAAGCCCACGAGACTGCTGATCAGCAGAGGCCCGAGCCCCAGGATCGTCCCGATTAGCATCAGATTCAGTCCGTGCGCCGTTTTTTCCGTGGGCGTCGCTTTGGAGAAGGTCTTCACCATGACGATCAGGGCGAGACCGAAGTAGCCGAGGACGAAGAGCCCGAACAGCAACCGGAAGAAGAGGTTGACGCCACTCGTAGCATCCGGGCGCAAGATCGTGAACACGACGGGGACGATGCCGACCACGATGGCGGGCGCGTAGATCGCGCGCACCCGGCGCCCATCGCTCTCCCGCGGGAAGTTCAGAACGTGATCGAGAAGGACCGCGAAGCCCATGAGGACCGCGAAGAGGACCACTGACCCGACGATCGCGCTCAAGACCGGCGAGGCAATATATGGTCCGCCCAGGAATGCGAGCCCGAATAGGAGGCCAAGGACCGCTAGCCGGGTCGTCTGTTTACCGGGCGCCCCGGTGTAGGCCCATAGACCGAACCCCAGGAAACAGAGGCCGATCAGAAGGCCCAGATACGAGAGGAGCTTCTGGTCCCCCGGTTGCTCCGCATACTGGACATCGAGGTTCATCGACTCTACATCCCGCTCGACCACGATCGTGCGAACCTCGCCGATCTCTGCCCTCGGCTGATTGAAGCCGGCTCGGGTATCCTCGACGGCGACACCGCCGATGCTCCGGACCCGGTCTCCCACCTGCATACCGGCCGCTTCGGCGGGACTGCCGGTCGTGACTTGGATGACGTTGTTGTCGCCGTCGGTGTTGTAGCCAGAGTAGGGCACGTTGCCGATGTCGAAGGCGCCGAGGATCCCCCACAGGACGATGAGGCCTCCGAGAGCCAGGAACGTGCTCTTGTGGCGTGCTGCGCCAGAGGTAATCAGGGATGCCTCCTAGGGCAGGAGTCGTGTCAGACAAGCATCGGAGGGTCCCAAACAGCATACTGCCAACACCATCTACGGCGGAAGAGCCCGAACCCTGAGACGGCAGCACCCAGTGAAGGTCGTCTGGCTCGTCGGGAAGCGGCGTTGCATCTTCGCACGCCATGATGAGCCTCGAGGAACGGCTGCAAGCCGGAGCCGAGTGCGGCCTCGTAGAGGGCACCGAATCCCAAGGTAGGACAGCAACCGCCACAAGACCGATGGCCATTTGGGTCGATGCGGCCGTAAGGTCTTTCGAGGAGCACCTGCGGCCCCATTAGGGAGGGTGTGGTGGCGGCCCGCCCCGGCTTGGGGCGGGAGGGTGGCCCCGCCCGGTGACCTACCGTTTCCCTCTGCTCCGCGGTCGGAGCCGACTTCGGATCTCGACCCCCCCCTTTTTGGAGCCTCAACCCGGGGTGAAGCCGGAGCGCGTAACACAGCTCTTTCCCGTCCTCGCGCGTGGGCGCGACCAGGCTAGCCGCGATGATCGTCGCCTGCTAGGGACTTGGCCACATACGCCTTGGGGAAGATGGCCCCGACCAAGGCCCGCACTCCGTTCGCCTCGTACCGCCCGGACTGAGCAATGGGGCCTGCTCGCAGTCTGCGCACATCTGTCGCCGCACGCGAGCCGTCGCATTCGAGCGGGCCGAACCCACGTCCGGGTGGGGAGTCGCCAGCAGGCAAGGTGCGAATTCTCGTTCCGGGGTGGGGTAAAAAGTGGGGTAATAAAGTGCGATTTCCGGCCCGATTCCGGGGGTTCAGATACGACAGAGGACGCCCGAAACACCGCGTAAATACTACATTTTGTCGTATCTAACGCCCGAGTGACTCCGCCTACGGATCAGGAGGTTACGGTTTGGAGTACTCGCGGTTGGACTCGCGATTCGGTCCTGCAACCTGCCGTTTCGGGAGGAAGGAATCCGAGCAGATCACCCGAACCGTCGCTGAGTTTTCAGTAACTTGCCGGATTCCTTGGACTTATGGGGCGGCCTGCAAAGCAGGCGCTCTCCCAACTGAGCTACGGCCCCGTGATGTGTTGTTCACCGCTCAACGACGCGGCTTTCTACGTCTTCGGGCCTCTGCGGTTCCGGCCCGGTGTGCCTACCAGTGTGCTTCTGTAACAGCCGGAGCGCCAGCCTGTCGTCGAGCCTCCCTGAACCGAAGGTCTTTGCCCGAACCGAAGGACCTGCCGCATATTCTCGCGTTCCCCGCACCCGGGGCGAATCCCCGATGGGATAGGGATCCGCCTGCCGTCAGTTGATCGCATGCTGGGTAGTGCGAATGCTTGGAAAGCTTTTAAAGCGTCGAGTGCCGCAGATCGCGGGTCTGTACCTGGCCGGCTCGTGGGGCTTCGTCCAGTTCGTGGACTGGGCAGTGGGGCAATACGTGCTGTCACCCCGCCTCACGAACTTCGTCGTCGTCCTGCTGATCCTCCTGCTACCGTCGGTTCTGCTCCTGGCCTGGCGGTTCGGCGCCCGCGGCGACGACCGGTGGACACGTAAGGAATCCATCGCGGTCCCTCTGAACGTCGTCGTTGCGGTCACGATTCTCTTCGTCGTCTTCCGCGGTGAGCCCCTAGGTGCCGCGACCACGACGGTCACCGTGGAGGACGAGACGGGGAGCGAGGTCCAGCGCGTCGTCCCGCGCGACAAGTTCCGGCGCAGCGTCGCCATGTTCTTCTTCGAGAACGCCACCGGCGACACGATCCACGACTGGCTCCGCTACGGACTTCCGCTGGCGACGGAGATGGATCTCTCCCAGGACATGTTCATCCGCGTCGCATCACCCTGGTCGGACGCCGAGAGTCGACTATTGGATGAGCTGGAGAGAGCCGGATTCGAAGACGGCCTGGGCGCACCGCTGACCCTGATGCGGGAGCTGGCGCTGAACCAGCATGTCGATGTGCTGCTGACGGGCTCCCTGGTTCATGCCGATTCGGCTCTCGTCGTCGAGTCGGAGCTCTACGATGTCCCGCGGGGACGGCGGATCGCGGGTCACACGTTCGAAGGGACCGATCCCTTCGAGCTGGCAGATGGAATCTCCGAGCAGCTGAAACGCGATCTCGAGCTGCCGACTCTCCAGATCGATGAGGCCGAGGATCTGCCGGCCGCCGAGATCCTGACACGGTCGGTGAGCGCCTATCGCGAGTTCACGCTCGGTATGAGAGCCTTACTCGACAACGACCTCACCGCCGCCCAGCGGTGGCTTTCCGGCGCTGCGGAGGAGGACCCGACATTCGCCTGGGCCCAGTGGACCTTGTCCGCCGCGTACTACTACGGAAACCAGCGGACGAGCGCTCAGGGCCCCAGAGAGGCCGCGCTCCAGCATCTCTACAAGCTGCCGGAGCGAATCCGACTCCAGGTTCTGGCGATGGACTATTCGCTCTTCCAGCAGAAGCCGGAGCAGGCGCTCAAGGCGGTCCGGTATCTGGTCGAGCTCTACCCGCACGATCTGGAGGGTCGCGGCTTGCTCGCCGAGTTGCACCGGGAGCGAGGTGAGTGGGAGCAGCAGGTCGAGCAACTCGAGGCGATCCTCTCGATCGACCCCTCCCGGCATCTGCTGCTGGAGATCGGGAGCATCTATCAGGGGAAGGCTCGGTACGAGGAGGCGCTCGGCTACTTCCAGCGCTACGCCGAGCTGTTTCCAGGTGATCACGACTCCTTCGTCGCGATCGGCGAGCTGCATCGGCTCACGGGCGAGCACGAGCTGGCCGAGACCGCGCTCGAACAGGCCCTCCTCCTCGAGCCGGGAGACGCCTCGGTCATGGCAAAGCTGCTCCGCGTCAATCGCGATCTGGGCCGGTTCGAGACGGCGCAGGAATGGGCGGAGAAGGCGGTCGCCGCGCGCGCCAGCCCGGCTGACCGCGTGGAGGTATACGCCCTCCTCGAGACGCTTTACTATCGACAGGGTCGGTTTGCCCAGGTCGAGGAGAATCATCCCGAGTACGTCGCGGCTGTGACAGAGTCCAACTTTCCGCTGAACGTCGCCCTGATCGGCGGGCAATCGCTGGCGCTGCAGTACGCTTACGAGGTCGGTCGGGAAGCGGCCGCCTTTTCCCGGTTCGACAGTCTACGAGCCGGTCTTCCGCCGCCGTGGGACGACGCGTTCGGATTCCTATACGGGGTGGCGGCCGCCGAAGCTGGCGACCTGGAACGGGCCCGAGAGGAGCTGGAGCGCGCAGACCGGGGAATCGCCGCCCTCGGATTCGAGGTCGCCGTCCAACTCACGGAGTACGGAAGCGGCCGGGTCAACGAGCAGGAAGGCGATTGCGAGGCCGCCGTCGAGGCCTTCCGGAGGGCCCTATCCCGTTCTCCGGGCGATATCCGCTACCTGGCCGCCCTGGGTCGGTGTCAGCGCGATCTGGGCGAGCTGGAGGAAGCCGAGGCGACTCTTCAGAGCGTCCTCAAGGTCGTCCCGGCCGAAGCGAAGGTCCGCTACGAGCTAGCGCTCGTGTACGAGGAGATAGGCCGCAGGGCGGACGCGATCCAGCAACTGGAAAGGGCGACGGAGATCTGGAAGGACGCGGACCCGGACTATCGCCCGGCCGGGCGCGCGCGCGCGAAGCTGGCCGAGCTTCAGGCGACCAACTCGTAGTCGAAGGCCGCCGGGGGAGTTCGCCGGCCACTTCAGTTTGGAGAGTCTCGCAGCCAATCACGGCTAATGAAAACCGTGGCGAGCACGCCACCTGAGAGTGTGCCTATAAAGTGTGCCTGTTCGGATACGGAAGAACCCCGAAACCGGGGAATCAGGCTTCGGGGTCCATCCGTGGTCTGGGCCTAGAAATCCGGCAAAACACCGGAACCGGGGCCGTCCTGGCCTCGCTTGCAAAGCAGACGCTCTCCCAACTGAGCTACGGCCCCGTGCGATGGAGCTATGGCCCGCAAAATCGGGTCGATCGAAGCCCGTTTGGATGGGGAGAAAAGTGGGGAGAAAACTCGCTACATCGTGCTACATCGCGGGCTGACGGAAACGACGAAGGACACCCGAAACACCGCGTGGTTGCTACATTTTGTCGTTTCCGGGCCCAACCCGGTTCTGCTTTGCAAGCAGGAGGTCGTCGGTTCGATCCCGATCGGCTCCACTCCTCTAAGCGCAGATTTCCCAAATATATAGCCCTCCTACCGCCTGCCTGGCTGTGGGAGGACTGTACATGTTGAGTCTACATGGTCGGGCTGACGAAGCAGAGTCCAAACTCGCCGTAGTGAATCTTCTGTTGGTGCTTGCACGCCCGTTCGGCTTACCTGCCAAACCAACCTCGAACGAGGTTGACGATGGATTGAAGCGCATCGCTGAAGGCGCCCAACCCTATCACGATTGCGGCTAGAACGATGACTAGACCCAGCGCGGGATGATTCCGAAGCCTTCCGAGGAGACGATCAGCCCATGGGGGCGCCTCGACCACATCAGCCTTCCGTTCCCGGAGCACCGAGTATATTGGGCAGTCGGAATAATGCATTGTCGTCGCATTATTCCAATTCCACCCCCAGTGATCCGCGGGCATCTCGTCCTTCGCCATGCGGTCAATGCCGAATTCATGATCCGTCTCATCCGAGTACGCAAAGAGGTCCGTAGCAAAATAGCCGAACTGGTCGAAAACGACTTCCGGGCAGAAGTTCGTCATGGAGATGCTGTGCTCCCCGGAACCTGAACCAGGGCGGCTCTCATTAAGGCGGGGTAGATTCGGTCCGTCCAGAGGCCCCCGAGTCGGGGCGAGGAGGGACGGATGCGGAAGAGTCGGTT
>JBDHAD010000095.1:0-8589 GCA_039588215.1 Gemmatimonadota bacterium | reverse complement strand
GATATCCTCCCACGCCTCGATTACGGCCCGGACGGAGTCCAGCCGCTGCTGGTTCGTCTCCTGCAGGCTCGTGAACGCTTCGAACGCGCTTGCGCGCTGCCGGTTCAGGCTCGCCTCGCGGCCTTCCATGGCGTTGAACCGCTCGAACAGCGGTCGATACTCGCGCGCGCGCTGATCCATCCGCTGCATCCGCTCCGAGAGCTGACGCAGGCTGTCGCGCACCTCGTTCCAGCGCCCCTCGGCAACCCGCCACGTCTCCTGCAAGACGAGCACGCTGTCGAACTCCTGGCGCAACTGCGCCGGGACCTGCGGCTCCGGCTCGCCGGCCGCCGCCGCCAGGGTCGCGAATAACGAGTCTTCCGTCAGGACCTGGAGTGTAATGTCGCCGCCGCCACAAGCCGGGAACAACAATGACGCTAAAGCGAAGGACGGGATCGCGAGACGCTTGTTCAGCATCGCTAGAACTCCACCTCGGGTGAAACGGTTCGAAAAAGGTCGGGCGCTCGATCCGACGCGCCAAGAGAGCAAGCGGCGCGGGAAGGGGCGCTCCAGCAAAGCAATGTAAAGATTGGGCTTCAGCGGCGGAAGCTTCGGTCGAGCAGGTAGCCGGTCGGGTTGACCGGTCGGTTGTCGACGCGGATCTCGTAGTGCAAATTGGGACCGGTCGTCAGTCCGGATCGACCGACCTCACCGAGCAAGGCTCCGCGCTCGACCGCCTGCCCCACCCTCACGAGCACGCTGGCCAAGTGCGCGTAGCGGCTCTTGTAACCGTCGCCGTGATCGATCTCCACCATGCGGCCGTAGTCCGACTCGTTGCCTGCGAACGTCACGCGCCCCGCTCCGGCCGCGACCACGCTGCTTCCGGCGGCCGCGGAGATGTCGACCCCGGGGTGGGGGCGTCGGTAGCCGAGCAGGGGGTGCAGACGGTTGTAGCTGAACCCGGAGCTGATCCAGGAGTCTTCCGCCTGGACCGGGTGGATCGTCGGCCGCCGACGGAAGACGTCAGCCCGCGTCTCGACCGAATCCACCGCTTCGGACAGGCTCGTCGAGAGCAGCTCTGCACGGCGCAACAGCTGATCCATGTTGCCGCTCACGCCGCGGGCGGCATCCGCCAGGTCGGGGGCGAGCCGATAGAACTGCTCCTGCGCCGGATCTACGAGCACCGGTCCGCCAACGCCGGCTGAGTAGACCTCGCGATCGAGCAGCGGCAGGCCGGCGACGACGCGAAATCGCTGGTCTCTCGCGGCCAGATCGTCCAGGGCGTGCGTCAGCCGCTCCGTCTGCTGCTCCATCGTCTGGAGGTTCGAGACGAGGTGCTGATTCTCGGCCTTGTACCGGTTGAGCTCGGAGATCGCGTGACGTTGACCGAGAAACCCGAGTACCCACGCCGATGATAGCCCGACGAGACACAACAGCAAGAAGACGGAGAGACGGAGCACGCGCGGCCTGAGCCGATAGCTGTGTGCCCGGCCGCTACCCTCGGGAAAGACTTGGATTGTCCAGTACGACGGCTTTTTCACGCCCCGCGACAAACCCCGGCGTAGAGTGACGGACAGCCTTCGGAAGGCTACGACACCTGGTGCGATCCGGCGCGAAATGTGTTCCACGGTCCGGAAAAAAGTTGCCACAGGTTACCCCGCTCTTGCAGACCTGTCAACAGACGCCCGAGCCTGGCTGAGAACCTGCCTCGCGGCCGGTTGGCCAAGGCTCGGGCGGCTTTCTCGAGCCCGTGCCCTCACACCGCCTCGCGCCCGCGCGACTATCTCCGATAGAGTCGGGCACCGGGGGCACTGCCGGGCAGGCACCTAACCTGCAACGCTCGCGCCAAGCACGTCCGCTTCGGTGCGCGCGCCCGAGAGGGTCGGCGGCACCGGCATTGCAGAGCGACGGCGGGGACGGGTTGCCTCCTGCAACGGCCACGACCCGGGGGCCGCTCTCCGCCACGAGCGTCCCTGCCAGGCCGGTTAACGGATTCGAGCGAGATGTCGTCTACATATCACGAGCGCACGATTCACCAGACGAGCGGCGCGGCCGCAGGAGTGGGAAGACGATGCGACATATGAAGCGGATGGGCGTGGGCCTCGCGGCTCTCTTCGCCCTCGTCACGGCCTGTGACGACAGCACGGTGGGCCCCGGAGCGGGAGATCTGGCGGACGCAGACGCCGCCCTGATCGCCGAGCAGCAGGCAGATCTGCTGGATGGGATTCTGGACGGCGAGATCGACGCGCGTCCGAGCATGATCGGCACCGGCGAGGTCGATGGGATGTTGTCACTGTCCGCCGCCCCGATCGTGACCGAGTTCAACTTCACGCGCACGCGCCCCTGCCGTAACGGGGGACAGGTCGTCGCGATCGGCTCGGGCACGCATACGGCGGATCGGGAGACCGGCGAAGTCACGCTGCAGTTCAGCGGCGACAAGTCGATCGAGAACTGCGCGCGAGCGCGCGGCGACCTCGTGATCACGATCAACGGACAGGGCACGTTCGAAGGCTTCCGTAAGAAGGTGAACGGCCAGTACGAAGGTCTGCAGACCAACGCTCAGGCCGGCAGCTTCACGTGGGAGACGAGTGATGGTCGCTCCGGCGAGTGTGACTACCAGCTCACCGTGACCTGGGATCCGGCCACGCACACGAAGACCATCGTAGGCTTCGTTTGCGATCACGAGATCAACAGGACCGTCACGCGTGACGGGAGGGCGGGCAACGACGGCAGCGACAGCTGATGTCGGTATCCTGACGGACCCCTCGCGGGTCGCGGCCGCGCTCTGGATTGCCGGTCGCACGAAAAAGAGAGAGGCCCGGTCGCCGAGAGGCGCCGGGCCTTTTTCGTAGTCGCTATTCCGCGGCGAGGCTATTCCGGTCGCGGGAAGAGTACAGGACCCGGCCGCACTTGCGAGAGCCCGTCGAGCTCCCGATCCAGCTCCGCGAGGGACGGCACTCCACCGTCCCCGCCCAGGACCGCCCATAACTCCCCGGCCTTGGACGGAATGAACGGTGCCAGCATCGCCGCGCACGCCCCAAGGGCCCGCGCCAGCGATCCGAGCGCCTCGTCGAGAGCCGCTCGATCCGCCCCGTCGTGCTCTTTCTTGGCCAATGCCCAGGGCTGGATCTCGTCGACGTACCCGTTCGCGGCTCGAACGATGTCGAAGGTCGCCTCGAGGGCCTCGTCGAGGAGGTAGCCATCCATCTTGGCGAGGTAGCGCTGCAGCGCGTCCAGACGGCAGGCGTCGAGCGCTGACGCCGTCCCACCGTCGTCAGCGCTCGGGATTCTGCCCTCGCGGTACTTTCCGATCATCGAGACGACGCGGTTCAGGAGATTCCCGAGGTCGTTGGCCAGATCGGCCGTATAACGCCGATCGAACTTCTCGACGAAATCCTCGACCGAGTCGAAATTGCGGTCCCCATCCCAGGGTACCTCCCGGATCAAGAAATACCGGAGCGCATCGGGGCCGTGCCGGTCGATCAGCTCGGGAAGGTCCAGTTGCGTCCCGCCGGACTTCGACAGCTTGAACCCGCCCACGTTGATGAAACCATGGCCCCACACGGACTTGGGGATCTCGACGCCGGCGGCCATCAGCATGGCCGGCCAGTACACGCAGTGAAAGCGCGTGATGTCCTTGCCGATGATGTGCAGGTCGGCGGGCCACAAACGGTCGAAGTCGCCCTCGTCCGGGAAGCCGACGGCCGTGATGTAGTTCGACAGCGCATCGAACCAGACGTAGACCGTGTGATCCTCAGCGCCTGGGAACGGGATGCCCCACGGGATCCGGCTACGCGACGCCGAGATGTCCTCCAGCCCACCTTCGAGCAGCCGCAAGATCTCGTTTCGGCGACTCTCCGGTCGCACGAACTCCGGGTTCTCCCGGATGTGCTCGAGCAATCGGTCACGATAGGCCGACAGCCGGAAGAACCAGTTCTCCTCCTGTGTCCACTCGATCTCGCGGTGCGGGTGGTTGGGGCAGCGGCCGTCGACGAGCTCCTCTTCCTTCTTGAACGCCTCGCACCCGGCGCAGTAGTACCCTTCGTACTTCGACAGGAAGAAGTCGCCCTTCTCCCGGATGCGCTCCATCAATGCCGTCACGCCTCGATGGTGCCGGGGCTCCGAAGTTCGGATAAAGCCGTCGTTCGAGATCTCTAGCTTGCCCCACGCCTCGAGGAAGGCTTCGGCGATTCGATCGACCCACTCGTGAGGAGGCAAGCCCTGATTCTCAGCCTCCCTGGCGACCTTCTGACCGTGCTCATCCATCCCGATGACGAAATGGACGTCGTCGCCGAGGCTCCGGCGGTATCGGGCGATCACGTCGGCGCCGACCTTCTCGACGGTGTGGCCCAGATGTGGCTCACCGTTCGAGTAGTCGATCGCGGTCGTCAGATAGAATTTGGCCATAGGTCCGTTAGGGGGATCTCGGAACGCGCCCGGCAGGTTGCCGAGGCGATCAGCTATCTCGAGACGCCCGCCCGCCCGCGGAACGCGTCTCTTGGCGCAGATTCTCGAGCGGAATGGTGCGCGCCCCCCCTTCGGGACCCGAGAGCGTGATGGTCTCCTCGAACAGATTCCAACCGGTCACCTGCTCCTCTCCGCGCGAGGTGCGAAGCCGCTGGCCGACGGGGGGGAATCGCTTCTTGGCCTGCTGATACACGGCGTGCTCGTAGCGCAGACAGTTCATGAGACGCCCGCAGGCGCCCGAGATCTGGCTGGGGTTGAGGGACAATCCCTGATCCTTCGCCAGTTGCAGGGTGACGGGCTCGATCGTGGGCAGCCAGGATCTGCAACAGAGTTCGCGCCGACAGCGCCCCAATCCACCGAGACGCCGGGCCTCATCCCGCACACCGATCTGGCGGAGCTCGATTCGGGTGCGGAACGTACGGGCCATGTCACGGACGAGAGCCCGGAAGTCCACCCGCTTCTCGGCCGTGAAGTAGACCGTGAGCTTGTTCCGGTCCCACTGCCATTCGGCCTCGCTCACCTTCATCTTGAGCCCGTGCTTCTGCACGAGCGCGCGCGTGCGACGGCGCACCTCCATCTCCTGCGCGCGAAGCTGAAGAAGACGTGCTACGTCGGCCGGGGCAGCGCGACGGAGCACCCGGCGCTCGGGTAGCGGTACCTGCCGCTCGCCCACGCTGTCGCAACCACCCTCACAGGCAAGCGTGTCCGCGCTCACCGCTCGCTTGACCCACCCCAGGTCCTGTCCTCGATCCGCTTCGACGACGACGAATTCGCGCTCGACGAGAGGGAAGATGTGACGGAACGTGAAGTAGTCCTCGCGGAGGCCCTTGAAGTGGACTTGGAGGATCTGCGGCGGCTCGGCTCCGGGCACGGTCGAGGGCCCGATCGGTTGGGGGGCGCCGTGTCCGTTGACGGGCTTCGGTGCGGGGTGGCCGTTGGTCGGCCGCCGTCCGCCGTGTCCGTCTTCAGGCCGAGCCGGAATCGGGCCCTCGTTCGGCGGGTGGCCTCCACCGGAGCTCATGCCTCCTCCCAGGCTCCCATGCGGTAGTACTTCTCACGCCGCCGGGTTACGAGCTCTTCCGGGTCGAGGCCCGTCAGCTCCTCGAGGTGTCGGAGGAGCGCTTCCCCGACCGCCTCGATGGCCCTGTCCGGCTTGACATGCGCGCCGCCCGAGGGCTCCGGGATTACTTCGTCAATGACCTTCAGCTCGAGGAGGTCCGTCGCGGTGAGCTTCAGAGCTTCGGCCGCCTTGTCCGCGTGCTCTCGGCTGCGCCACAGAATCGCCGCGCACCCTTCCGGGGAGATGACCGAGTAGATGGCGTTCTCCAGCATCAGAACACGATCGGCGACCGCGATGCCGAGCGCGCCGCCACTACCCCCTTCGCCGATGATGCAGGAGATGAGGGGGACTCGAAGACCTGCCATTACGAGCAGGTTCCGGGCGATCGCTTCCGCTTGTCCGCGCTCCTCGGCGCCGATCCCCGGGTACGCCCCCTGCGTGTCGACGAAGGTGATCACGGGCTTGCCGAACTTCTCGGCCAACTGCATGAGGCGCTTTGCTTTCCGGTATCCCTCGGGGTGCGGGGAGCCGAAGTTCCGGCGGAGGTTCTCCTTCATCTCGCGGCCCTTCTGATGGCCGATGACCATCACGGACCGTCCCTCCAGCGAGCCCCAGCCACCCACGATCGCCGGATCATCGCGGAAGGCTCGATCCCCGTGCAGCTCGATCCAATCGTCGAAGAGACCCTCGATGAAATCCAGGGTGAACGGCCGCCCCTGGTTGCGAGCCAGCTTGACGCGATCGTATCGCCCGAGCCGTCGCACCGCGTCGTCCTGCTCGCGGTCGAGCCGCTCCTCGAGCCGGCGGATCTGTTCCTCGACGTCCAGGCCGCGGTCCTGCGCCTGCCCACGAAGCTCCTCGATCTGACCGCGAATCTCGGCCAGCTTCTCCTGCTCTATCGCCATCGCCTCAAGGCTTTGCTTCGGTCTTCAGGCCATCCGGACAGGCCCGGCGTACCGCCCGACGTGTCGCTTCAGTCGCGCACGAGCTTCACGCGATCTCCCAGCAAGGTCCGCAACTCGGCGAGCAGCGTCGCGTTCGGTGCCACACGCAACGTCCGCGATGCGAAGCGCGATGGTCGCGCCCCGGCATCGCCCCGGTCGCCGGTCCCGTTCCCCGTTCCGTTTCCTCCGCGCCGGCGCCATTCCAGCACCAGCGGTCCCTTACCCGGGGCCTCCTCCAGGAGCCGGCGCGCGCGCTCGAAAGCCCCGGGCTCCAGCTCGTCTCCCTCTCGAAGCTCGATGCATATGCCGACGCCGCCACCGGCGCGTACCTCTGCCAACCGCTGAATGGAATCGATAAAGATGGGCGGATCCTCGTCATCGCGCGAATTGCCGGACACCGTGCCCGTGATGAGAACCGGCCGATCATCCGACAAGATCTCGCGATTCTGGGCCCAGGTATCGCCGAAGGCGAGCGCGGTGGCCGTGCCGCGGAAGTCCTCGATCGTGAGGCGCGCCCATTCCCGCCCGTCCCGTCGTGAAGTGCGCACCGCCGTCTCCGTGATTACGCACGCCACCTGTACCTGACGCTCCCGCAACTCCGCGAGGTTGGAACTGTTGGCCTCCAGGGCGTACAGGTCCGCCAACTCGCGGTACCGATCGAGTGGATGCCCCGAGATGTAGAAACCGAGGCGCTCCTTCTCCTCCGTCAATCGCTCGCGCTCGTCCCACGCGGGTACCGTCGGGAGACTCGGGGCGGGCCGCGGCCGGTCCCCGCCACCGAACAGGCTCGTCTGCCCGCTTGCGGCCTCGTGGCGGCGCAACTGCGCCTCGTTCAACGTGATGTCGAGCCCGGCGGCGAGGGCCGCGCGATCGCCGAACTGGTCCAGCGCCCCCGCGCCGATCAGTGCCTCGATCACGCGCTTGTTGTTCAGCCGCAAATCGATGCGCTCCAGGAAATCCAGTAAGGACTCGAACGGCTTTTCCTCGCGAGCTTCGAGAATGGATCGGATGGCGGAGTGTCCCACCCCCTTGATGGCCCCCAGGCCGAATCGGATGTCGGACTCACCCACGACCGTGAATTGGTAGCGCGACTCGCTGACGCTGGGTGGAAGGACCTGGAGGCCGAGGCTGCGAGCCTCGCCGATATACGACACCACCGCGTCAGTGTCCCCGATCTCGGACGAGAGCAACGCCGCCATGAACTCGGCCGGATAGTGAGCCTTGAGCCACGCCGTACGATACGAGATGATCGAGTAGGCGACCGAGTGCGCCTTCGGGAAGCCATACCGGCCGAATGTCCGGATGAGCTCGGCGATCTCGTTCGACTTCTCGGGTGGGACGCCACGCCCGACGGCGCGCTTCACGAAATCGTTGAGGACCTTCTCCGTGAGCGCTGCGTCTTTCTTCCCGACCGCCTTGCGGAGCACATCCGCTTCGGCGAGCGAGAAGCCGGCGAGCGCGTTGGCTACCCGCATCACCTGCTCTTGATAGGTGATGACCCCGTACGTCGGCTCCAGCACGTGGGCCAGATCCGGGTGCGGGTATTCGACCGGGGCGAAGCCGCGCTTACGGCGGATGTAGACATCCGTCATGCCCGAATCGAGCGGGCCCGGGCGGATCAGCGCGTTGACGGCCACGAGGTCGTCGAACCGATCGCAGCGCATCGCGCGCAGCTTCTCGGTGGCGAGGCTCGACTCGAACTGGAAGACGCCGCTCGTCCTCCCCGACGCGAGCATCTCGTATACGGCGGGGTCGTCCAGTTCGATCTCATCCCAGTCGACCTGCACGGAGTGCCGCCTCGCCGATCGCATCGACCGCGTCGTGAATCACGGTGAGCGTCCGCAGCCCGAGGAAGTCCATCTTCAACATGCCCGCCTTCTCGAGCGCGACCATGTCGAATTGGGTGATCACGGTATCTTCGCCGTTCTTCGTGTCGGAGCACACCGGCACGTACTGGTCCAGAGGGCCGGGCGCGATCACGACTCCGGCCGCGTGCACCGAGCTGTGGCGGGAGAGCCCCTCGATCCGGGTAGCGTAGTCCAGCAGCTTCTTGACCTGGGGGTCGTCCTTGTATGCCTGCTTGAGCTCCGGGACCTTGCGTGTCGCCTGCTCCACGGTGAGCGAGAAGCCCGGCGTGGA
>JBDHAD010000094.1:0-8842 GCA_039588215.1 Gemmatimonadota bacterium | reverse complement strand
CGCGCTGACCGATGTGCCATTGCGCCGCGAAGCCGCCATTGCCTTCTCGGTGAGCTCCTGCAACAGGCGTCGGTTGGCGGCTTTGGTCATCGGATCCCGGTAGGCCATCTCGAGCGCGAGAATGCGATCGCGGTGCAGGCGCTCGCTGATCACCCCTGATCCGAGCGCGACCGCCAGGAGGAGGACGGTGGCCGCAGCAAACAGCCACCAATCGATCTCGTTTCCGAGGAGTCGGATCACGACCACTTCGACGCCGGCCAGGGCCCCCATCCCGGCGGCGGCCGCCAACGCGGCGCCCTTCCATCCCTTGTAGTAGGACAGCATGAAGACGGGAACGATCGCCAGGATCCAGACGAAGCTGGAGAGCGTTTCCACGGTGTCACGGGCCACGAGGTTGATCGCTCCCGCGGCTGCCAAGCAGGCGACGGAAAGGACAAGAACCCGGCCCGGCGTCTCGCGTCGATTGGCCTGGGACTGGGCGGCTTTCAGAGCCTCCGGTACGTCCAAATCCTTGCGTAATGCGAGCGTCATCAAGCGCCCCTGCGAATTTCCGGGAATGCCCCGCGCCACCGCCAAACGAGGCGATTCGGCCACCTCTAGCGGCTTTCGGACCGCGCCGCCCCTTGGCGGCCTCGGCGATCTAATGCTCAGGTCGCAGGTCGAGTGCCGCACAGGCGCTCCGTGGCTCGGGCGCAAAAAAAGAGGCGCGGCTCTGGGCCGCGCCTCTTCCTTCGGATCCGAACCCCCCCGCGCTCCCTGGGTGTGCCGCTTCCTGCGCGAGTGCGGTGTGGCTCGAGGCATCATGCCATGTAGTCCTGCGTGTTTCCCCTGACAAGTCCCGGATTGCGCGTGTTCACGGTTGGCACGTGTCAACTGGGCGTGCACGTTTCAGCAGGTGCGAAATACCACAATACGGTAGGAAAGCCCACCCAGCTGGGCCGGGATGCGGTGGCTGGTGTACAATAAAGTGAGCGCCGCACAATAACATGGACGGGGACGATGAAGAAGTGCAGTGGGAAGAACGCGGCGGGCGCACCATGCGCCACGCCTGTAGTAGGTGATGATGGGTGGTGTGCCGCTCATAGGCCAAGCGCGGAGGGTCGAATGGTCGAGCTGGCAAAGCGTGGGGTCAAAGCCACTCGTGACGCGATGAAGCGGCTGGACCTAATCGGCCGAAAGGTCCTGACGGGTGACAGCACGCACCAGCAAGCGCAGTCGGCGGTGGGCGCGACGGCCGAGGGGCCAATCCCTTTTCAGACGACCGAGGTCAGGTAACGGGGCTGAGATTCGGGCCGGCGATAGCACAGGGGCGCCCGTCCTCCCGAACGTCTGGACCCTATTTGGACCCTACCGCGTCCACTGTTTTCTGTAAGTCTAATTGGGGCGGCGAGATTCGAACTCGCGACCTCCTGAACCCCATGGGAGTCGACGGCGCCTCCACGGTCTCCAGCGTCCCTCACCCACCTCACCGCGCACCCTGCCCGGGCTACTCGCAATTTGCGGGTCACACCTGACGGAGTTCTGCAACACTGAAGGTGACCCAAACTGTGCCTAAGTTATATAAGATACAATGACTTGTAACTGGGCTATGCGAGAGGAACCGGCTATGCCTCCTCCCATGGTACGACGTACCCTGCTGGGAGGCAGACATGTTCAAGTGTAGCATTCACAACGAGCCCAATCGCGCGCAGGGTGGATTCGCGCTCGCGATCGTACTGCTGGCGCTGCTGGGTATGACGGCGCTCGCGACGGCCGGCTATCTGCTCTCGAACACCGACTACCGCGTCACCCAGAATCACCGCGCGAGCATGAACGCGTTCTATGTCTCGGACGCGGCGCGCTCGGATTACATGGGGCGCGGGAAGCTGCGGAGCGACACGGTCACGTATACCTACGCGGATGGTAGTGCGGACGTGTGGACGACCCAGCTAATCAACGTAGATGACTCCACGACCCTTTACCGGCTCGTTTCGCTCGGCCAGCACGGCTCGCCCGAGGGCGGAGTGGCGAATCGGGTTACGAGCTCCGTGGTGGCCCACAAGGCCGTTGGGATCGCGGTGAACGCGGCGTTCACTGCGCCGGCTGGGCTGGTCAAAAACGGCGTGGCCGGCTCAGTGAACGGGACGGACGCGGCCCAAGCCGCTGACTGTCCGGTCGGCGGGACCGAGGATGTCGCCGGACTCCTGGTGCCGCCGGGGGGCTTCACTGACAACGGGGCTAGCAAGAAGGGCAAGGGAGGCTTCGAGGGGAACCCGGGGATCGACAGCACCAGCACGACGTCGGAGATTCTAAACGACCTGGGGATCGAATGGCAGGGTATGCTCGACGGAAGCTTTGCCCAGCCCGACTACGTCGTCTCGGCGGACGGGTACCCGAGTTTCGCCAGCGACGTGGCTGCGGACGAGTGGCCGCTAATCATCGTTGACTCCAACAGCTACTCGTTCGACAACTCGTACAGCGGCCGCGGTACGCTGGTCATCCAGGGGAACGCCAAGTTCAACGGTGACTTCGCGTGGGAAGGCCTGATCTTGATCGGGGGTCAGCTCGTCTCCGACGGGAACCAAACGATCCAAGGGGCGATCGTGGCCGGGCTCAACCTGAAGCGTGGCGGCACGCCCAACGCCACGGACCTGGGCAACGGGACGTGGTCAATCGCCTATCACTCCTGCAACATCTTGAGTGCGCTCAAAGGCTTCGGCTGGCCGGTGGAGGAACCTGGCACCTGGCACGAGGTCTTCTGAAGGGGGCTCAGATCAGCCTCGCGTGTGCAAGCCGCGCAGCGCGGCGATGGTGCGGCGCGGTCTACACCGCGGCCTTCCGCCGCCCTCTCGTGCGCGTTCCTGCGCGTGTGCGGCGTAGCGCGAGCATAGGCCGAGCAGTTTTCGGGCTGACACTCCGGCCGCGGCGGCTCAGCACGCTCCGGTGAGCGCGGTCATGAAAGAGGGTCTTGGGCGTCCCGGGTTTCCCCGCGTCGTAAGGCGCGGGGCGGCTTACCACAGGCCGGCGTCGACCCGGGCGCCTCATCCTTCCGCCTCAATACCAGCTGATCGCGTTCACAGTGCACCCAGCCCTCCCGGGTGACATCCCCTGGAACCATGATCCTATAAGAAAGCTGGCCTCCCTGAGGCCGGCTCCGGAAGCGAGCTTTCGGAGTCGGGTCCTGCAACCTGCCGTTTCGGCGAAAAGGAACCCGGGCAGATCACCCGAGCCATCGTTGAGTTTACGGTAAGTTACCGGATTCCTTAAACTTACAAAGCCGCCTGCAAAGCAGGCGCTCTCCCAACTGAGCTACGGCCCCGTGCGCTGGAGCCATGGCCTGCCGATCGAAGTCTGCTTGGGTGGGGAGAAAAGTGGGGAGAAAACTCGCTACATCGTGCTACATCGCGGGCTGACGGAAGCGACGGCGGCTCTCGTTGCACCCAGGGGGCTTGGGGCCCCAAACCGGGGGGGGGGCTCGGCGACCTAAGCCTCAGGAGTCGCCGTCGTGACCTGGTCGCGCACGTGCGCGAGGTCGGCAAAACCGCTGTCGGTACGGTGGGGCGATCGAGGTCCCTGGCTGCCGGCACCTGGAGGTGGACGGATTCCATGGCCGTGAGTGCTCCCTCCGGCGATTGGTTCACTCGGGGTGGCTCACGAGCGACCAGCTCGCTCGAGGTTTTGGGGCCAAGTCCGAGCGGCCCTCGACCCAATGCCGGACCGCTCATCGTCTATGATGATTCCACGGATAGTAAGCGCACCCCGGTCCTCCTAGAAGGGGCCCCGGAGGGCCCCCGCTTGCCAGCCGAGGTCTCCACATCGATCTTCTTCGGCCATGCTGGGCCATGTTTTGCTCATCGTCTCGTGGCTGATCGCCGGACAACCGTCTCCTGACGTCACGCTGCAGGCGGCCACGCCTACGCCCGGCGCTCGCGCCACTCCGGACCAGGAAGCGCCGCCGACCAACGGGCTGGACGTATATCGGGCTCAATACTGCGGCGTCTGCCATACCCTCGACGCCGCCGAGACGAAGGGGCCGTTCGGGCCGACGCACAACGGGATGGCTTCGACGGCCGCCCGGCGCCTGGAAGACCCGGACTACACGGGCAAAGCATCCACCGCCGGGGAATACATCCGCGAGAGCATCATCGACCCGACTGTCTACCTGGTCCCGGGCTATGGCCTCAGCCGGTACCGCATGGGTGCCTATACGATGCTGAGCGAGGCCGAGCTCGACGCGCTCGTGCAGTTTCTGCTCGAGCAGCGCTAGCAGGGGCCGACTGGAAGCGGGATCCACCACGCCAAAGGAGAGCAGGATGAGAAAGGCGCCGATCATCGGTGTAGCGATGGGACTACTGGGCCTGCCGGCGATTCTCCCCACGGGAGCGAACCCGGCCCTGGCGCAGGAGTCGCCGACGACCGTGCTGAGCGACCTGAGCGGCCCGATGGGCGTGCTCGTGGCCAGCGATGGGAGCGTGTGGGTCGTCGAGACCGGCACGGGTGGTGACCAGGAGCTCATGATGCCCGGGCTGGAGACGGGTGAGCCGTTGACGTCCACGTTCGGACACAGCGCGCGTATCATCCGGGTCAGCCCCGATGGCACCCACGAGGTGGTAGCCAACCTTCCGTCGGTGGCGAACGGGCCGCTGGACAGCTTCGGCGGTGCCCGGGTGGCCCTCCTGAATGGCGACGTGTACGCGACCAGCGGGTGGTGGACCTCGTCGTACGACGACGCCGGGCTCGATCGTTGGTCCTTCGTGGATGCGCTCGTGCGGGTCGAGAACGGCGAGCTCCAGGAGGTCGTCGACGTCTGGGCGATCGAACAGGAGCGGAACCCGGACGGCGCGTACTTGGAGTCCAACCCGTACGGATTGGCGGTCGGTCCCGACGGGAACCTGTGGATGACGGACGCGGCGGGGAACTACCTTGCGAAGGTGGATCCAGCCTCCGGCCACACGGACGTCGTGACCGTGTTTGACGTGCTCCCCAGCCCCATCCCCAACCCTGCCCGCGACAATGCCCTGGTGTCCGACCCGGTGCCCACAGGGGTCGCCTTCGATTCGGACGGCAACGTCTACGTGTCACTGTTGCCCGGCTTCCCGTTCCTCCCGGGATCCGGAAAAGTGGTGCGTGTAGGCTCGGACGGCTCGGTCAGCGATTACGCCACGGACCTCACCATGCTCACCGACATACGGATGGGACCCGACGGGCACCTGTACGCGGTCTCCTTCGGAGAGTTCACCGAGCAGGGGCCGGTTCCCAACTCGGGCGCGCTCATCCGAATCGCCGAGGGGACGGGATCGGAGACGGTCGTGAGCGGCCTCTCGCAACCCACCTCGGTCGGCTTCAACGAAGCCGGCGACGCCTACGTGACGATAAACGGCATGTGGGAGCCGGGAACGGGGAAGCTGCTGATGTACCGGGGAGTAGCCTCTCCGGGCGACCACTGATCCTGTAGGGACTCGGCCACTGATCCGGTCGATCATCCACCTCGGGGTGGCGTTACGCTACTCCGGCTGCTCGAAGATCGGGCTCGGCGCCGGACGACTCCCGGTGCCGAGCCTGGCGTGGCGCCTCGCCCTGGCCCTGGCCGCTACGGCTTCGATCTCGCCTCACCTCGCGGCGCAGACCCCGGAACCGGAACGTCCCCCGCATCAGCTCGACGAGCTGGTGGTCGTCGCGCACCGTACCGAGCTGAGCGCCCGCGAATCCGCCGCGGCCATTACGGTGATGAACCGCACGGCGATCGAGCAGCTGGCGGCGCGCAACCTGCCCGATATCCTGCGCCACGTACCCGGACTGATCCTCGTAGACCAGGACGGATCTGGCGAGCGATCGATGGCGATCGCGCGGGGGTTCTTCGGCGGGGGAGAGACCGAGTACGTGCTGGTCGCCGTCGATGGGGTTCCGATCAACGACCTGCGCTCAGGCGGCGTCGATTGGACCCAGGTCCCGCTTTCCTCGATCGAACGGATCGAGGTGCTCCGGGGAGCGGGCTCGACCGCGTACGGTGACGCGGCAGTCGGTGCCGTGATCAACATCGTAACGAGGAGAGCCGCGACCGCGGCGTACTCTGGCCGCGCCGTCGTGGGCGCGTGGGAGGATCTCGAGCTCGGCGTGCGGACCGAGACCCCGGTCGGGACATCCACCCTGGCCGTCGATGCCTCCGTCGACAGGAGCGCCGGCTACCGGGACCACTCCACGAGCACCGACTACCGCGGATCCGCGAGCTACCGCCCCGCGTGGGGCCGGATGGCGGGACACTTCGACGTCAGCGTGCAAAGGGTCGAGACCGAAGACCCCGGCCCGCTCGCGGCAACCCTGGCCGCGGACGATCCGCGTCAGAGCGACGCGCTATTCCAGGGGGACAAGCGGACGCGTCGGCTGGCACGGATCGGCCTCGGGGCGACTCGAGATGTGGCGGATAACGGGCGGTTGAGCGGGGACGTGCGGCTTCAGCTGCTCGGCATCGATGACACCCGGACTCTCCTGCTCGCGCCGGGGTTCGGCGACACGCAGGTGCACGACGAAGACGAGATCGGTCTGTGGACCCGGGTCGAGTACGACCGCCGTACGGACGTTTCGTCGCTGGTCGGCGGCATCGAGCTGGAACATGGTGCGTACGACAGCCGCTACTCGGCGCCCGATGACACGGCCGTGCCCCTCAGCGAGGGGAGCGGGAGCCGCACCAAGATCGGGATATACGCGGAGGCGAGCCGACTGCTCGCGAGTCGTCTGCGCGTCTTCGCCGGGCTCCGATATGACGGGATCTCGGTCAATCGCGAGTCGGGTGCCGGTGCCTGGTTCGACCAGTGGTCACCGCGCGTCGGTGTGAACCTCGCCTACCGCGCCGACCCCTCCACGTCCGGCAACCTGTACGCGGTCTGGACGCGCTCGTTCAAGGCACCGACGCTGGCGCAGCTCTACGATGAGCGTTTGCTGCCGACGGGCCAGCCCGACGAGTTCATCACGATCTCCAACCCCGAGCTCCTCCCTCAGCGAGCGACCGGCTTCGAGATCGGGGTTCTCCAGAAGCTCCCTCTGAAGAGCGATTGGATCCAGGGTGAGGTGTCCGCTTCGCTGTACCGACTGGATCTGGATGACGAGATCGATTTCGATCTGCGAACGTTCAGGTTCGGCAACATCCTGGAGAGCCGACACGATGGCCTGGAGGTCGCGATCACGGCGCACCTCCCGGCGGGGTTGAGCTTGACCCACTCGTCCACGTGGATGGACGTCGCCTTCCGGAGCGGGGAGGAGGCGGGGAATCGGCTCAAGAACCTTCCAGCCGCCGCGATGACGAACACCGCGCTGTTTCGATTCGGCAGGGGTGGACAGGCGAGCGTGTCGCACCACTTCGCGGGCAGCGTCTACCTCGATGACTCGAATGCGACCGAATTGCCGGGCGGGAACACGTTCGATGCGACCGTGCAGTGGAGCTTCGGTCGCATTCGGGCTCAGCTCGCCGGGATGAATCTCGCGGACGCGAACATCAGCCGCGTAGGCTTCCTGCTATTCGACCCGGTGACATCCGGGCAGGTTCAGTATGTGTACCCGTCGGCAGGAAGATACCTACGGGCCACCGTTTCGATCGCCCCCTGAGCCGCCGTCCTCGAGCCTGAAGCCGGCCCGAGACCGCTTCTGACCGACCTCGCGGGCGTGCGCGACCAGGTCCGCCCACATGGGGCTAGGTTATGGTGGCTTAGCGACTTAGGAAGGCGGCAACCACCGAGCCGAATGTTGCCGCGCACACTAGCTGCTCCGGCTTCGCCGGCACGGGGTCGTGGGGGAGGTGGCTCGGAAGTGGCCTATTAGGTAGTTCGTCCGCGCAACCTCAGTTGGAGGGACCGAAGGTGTAGCACCAGGCCTCACCCTGGAGCACCACCTCACCATCTTGGCGCGAAACACGAATGGAGAGTTGGCAGACGGGCTTCGTCGCATGGACGCTCATCACTTCGGCTTGCGCCGTGATCGTGTCCCCGATAAAGACCGGGGCCGTGAACTTCCAATCCTGGCTCAGGAACACCGTGCCCGGCCCGGGGAGATCCATCGCGACCAGGGCATGCAGCAAACCAGTAGTCAGGCCGCCCTGCACGACAAGGCGTCCGAACTTCGTCTTGGAGGCGAAGTCCTGGTCGAAGTGAAGTGGATTGTAGTCGCCGGTAAGCTCCGCGAAGGTAGCGACATGCTCCGCGGTCAGGGTGAGAGTTCGCCTTGCGGTATCACCCACCTCCATCGCCACACCACCTCTCAAGCTTGTTGGAGTGCACTCCCCTGGCGACGCGGCTTCCCACGCCCTCGGGCCAGTTGCGGGTCCGTCTTCAGTTCAGAGCCCTCAGAACATCCACCTGGGCGTTCATCTCCTTGTTCAGCTCGCGATGGTGCCCCTTCACCTCTTCGAGGTCCCAATCGAAGGACGCGATGCGGTCAGTCACGCGCAGGAGACCCTTCACGCGCTCGTCTCGCCTGGTCTGGAACTCTCCGAGACTCCCGTCGCCGTCCTCCGCGACCGCGCGGGAGAGAAGCTCGGCCTCGCGGAGCGCGTCGGTGATGCCGTGGGCCGTGATGGGATCGCGAAAGTACCCAGCGTCTCCGACCAGCGCCCAGCCCGGGCCGGCGGCGCGCCGCAAGAAGCCGGGGGCGCCCGCGAACGCTCTCAGCTTCCCGGACGCGGGGATCGTCGCGGCCCTTTCCGCCAGCTCGGGTGAGACTTTGCTCATCGCCTCCTGGAAGAGAGTCTCGATCCCCTCGTGTCGCCGGTCACTGAACAGGGCCTGCGGAATCAACGCGAACAGGCAGGTGGCTCCGTCGTTGGTGGGGATGGTCCCGATGCTCACTCCGAGCTCGTAGAACCAGTGGTAGCCCT
>JBDHAD010000093.1:0-11607 GCA_039588215.1 Gemmatimonadota bacterium | reverse complement strand
GGGGTCTGGGCCGGGTACCGGCTAGGCTCGCGGCATGAGAGTGCCCCGCGTGAGGTGCAGCATCGCGCGCGGCGCCGCGCGCACGCCTTGCTGTGGGCATGGGGCGCGACCGTCGCGGTCCTCGTCGCCCTCTCCACGATCTCGGCCCTCCGGTATGAATCCGAGCGTGCGACGGCGGCCGAGCACGAGCGGCGGTTCACGGCCCTCGTCGAGGCACGCCATCGAATCGAGTCGGTGGAGGCAGCCGCGGACCCGCCCGCGACCCGGGTAGCCACGATTCTCCTTCGTGGCGATAGGGAGGGCGCTTATCGATTGGACTGGGCGCTGGACGAACGCACCTACCGAACGGTGCTCGATCAAGGAACCCGCCAATTGTCGTTGCCCGGGGGCGATGGGAGCGTCGAGCTCCGCTTCGACCTCGCCACGCTACGAGAGCGCTATAGAGACCGTGTGCTTTCGGGGGCGGGAGGGGTTCTCGTCGAGGAGGACTTCCGGCTTCACTTGACGCTGACGCCGCAGCTCACCGAAGCCGAACGACGATCCATTCGCCACGTGAGGTGCACAATCTGGAACTGGGCGATTCGGGGCTGCTCGCACGTGCGGTGGGGGCCGTCCCGGTCCGATTCGTGATTCGCTGACGAGCCTTGGCCGGCGCGGGCGGGCCGGTTGGCGGCGCGGCCCGGACGCCGTTTGCGCGTCGGCGTTGGGGCGCTATGCGTCGCGCTCGATCGCGAGCAGGAAGTTGGTGAACCCCTCGTCGTAATCGCTGAGTCCGTTCTGTCCCGTGAGCTGCATGCGGGCGTCGTACACCCGCTTCATCACCGGCGACACGAGTTGGGCGTACGGCTGCTCGGCCGGGTGTCTCAGGCTGAGGGCCTCCTTGAGATCGGCGCGGAGCTCGCTGGCTTCGACCAGTTCGTTGTAGCCCTCCGGCTTACGGTCGGCGAGTACCCATAGGTGGCGGTCCAGACGCTCGCACAGGGCCGATTGCTCGAGCACCGGGTCGCCGGAATGGGCGTTCGCCAGGTACGCGAGGATCTGGGCCTCGACTTCCTTGAGATATCCCTTGCGGTGGCAAAACTCGTGCGCGATGACGTGTGGTTCGAAGATCCCAATGCGCTTGAAGATCGCTACGTCACCGGTGAGTGGATCGGCCGCGCCGAGGGCGAAGGGGAACAGGAGGTGGGCGATCATGAACTCGCGGACGCGCGAGCTCGTCTCGATCCGCTGCCCGGTGATCCCTGCGATGAAGTCGGTCAGGTGCCGGTCGACTTCCGAGGCGAGCACTCGGCGCGGAATGCGCATCGGCTGGTACAAGTCGTTGAGCTGCCGGGCGAGGCTCGCTACATCCGCTTCGCGCTCCTCGGCGGATGCTGCGGGAGGATGGAGCGGGTCGACCCCGAACTCCGCTTTGAAATCGATGTGCCGAGCTTCAGCGCGCAACGCCCAGTCGAGCGCGGCGCTCCCCGCGTACACGCCCACGGCCGTGGCCTGAAGAACGCGACCCGGCAAAGTGGCCCCGAATAAGGCGCGCGCGACGATCGGCGCCGTGAGAAGCAAGTCGGCCGGCGCGATCGGCAGATAGGTGGCCGCGTTCGGGATTCGAATTCGCTCCATGCGTGGGCTCCAGGTTCCTGTGCACCGCTGCGTCGTCGTCTGGACCGGCGCGGGGAGTGTCCGGCGGTGGGCCGGTTATTCCCGCAGCGGTCTCGCTGTCATGCCAAATGTACGTGTCGAACGTCCTCAGGGTTCACGGCCTTGCGCTCGGCGGTTGGGGGCTGCTCGGATGTGATGCCGTGCTCGGCCGCGCCTCCGGCCTCCTCACCGGTCCGGGCGACGATGCCTTCTAGCAGGCGGTCGAAGACGAATTGGTGGACTGGATACAGGGCATACCAGTAGAGCAGGCCGAACAACCCGCGCGGGTCGAAAAGCGCCGTTTGACGGACCTCCGTCGATGACTCGCCCAGTTCGACCTCGAACTGGAGCCATGCGCGGCCGGGCAGCTTCATCTCGGCGGCCAGCCGCAGCAGCCGGTCCGGTTCGAACGCCTCCACTCGCCAGAAGTCGAGCGTGTCGCCGGGACGAAGATGCTCGGGATCGCGGCGCCCACGCCTCGATCCGACTCCGCCCACCAGGAGGTCCAGGAACCCCCGCACCCGCCACAACGCGCTCGAACCGTACCAGCCGACGTTGCCCCCGAGCCGGCGAATCGGCGCGAAGGCCTGACGGGCGTCCGCAGACACGGTGCGGACGCGTGAGTCCACGAGCCGCGACCCCAGCTTCTCACCTCCCCAGCCGGTGTCGCCGCCCGACGAGAGCGCATCCGACCAGCGCGTGCGCGCGAACTCACGGTCCTCATTCACGAGCGCCCGCGCGATCGAGTTCCGGATTCCACGCGGTCGAACACTGAAGCGCTCGAGTGCGGAGTGATCCTCGACGACCGTAGAGTTTCGCACTCCGTCGATCAACTTGCGCCCGATGCGGGCGTACACCGGGGTCACGAGACCCAGCCACAGGCTCGACAGGTGGGGGGTCAGAACCGGCACGGGGATCATGAAGCGGTGCAACCCTCGTTGGTTAGCGTACTCGCGCATGATGTCGCCGTACGAGACCTGATCCGCTCCGCCGATCTCGTACACCCGGTTCTCTGGCGGCCCATCAAGGCTGGCGACCAGGTACGCGATCAGGTCCTCGATCGCGAGCGGCTGGGCCCTGACGTTCACCCAGCGAGGCGTGACCATGACCGGGAGCCTCTCGACCAATGCCCGCACGAGCTCGAACGAGAGACTCCCCGAGCCGATGATGATCGAGGCTCGGAGCTCCAGCGTCGGTACGCTCCCCGCGCGCAGAATCTCGCCGATTTCCTGGCGACTCCGAAGGTGCGGCGAGAGATCGGAGCCTCTGCCGAGTCCTCCCAGGTAGATGATGCGTTCGACGCCGGCTCGCCGAGCCGCCGCCGCGAAGTTGCGGGCCCCCGCGCGATCCCTTTCCTCGAAGTCGCCCTGCGAGCCCATCGAGTGGATCAGGTAGTACGCGGCGTCGATGTCTTCGAAGGCGGCCTCCAGAGAGTCGGCGTCCAGGACGTCGCCTCGAACCACCTCGGTGCGGGGCGCGGCGATCGCGCGCGCATGCGAAGGCTCACGGGCGAGGCACCGGACCTCGTGGCCATCCGCCTCGATTTGCTCGAGCAGCCGTCCGCCCACGTAACCCGTGGCGCCCGTTAGCAAGATCTTCAAAACGTCCACCTCCGCATCCAAATGAGAGCAGCCCGGCGCCGACGTAGCGGCACCGGGCTGCTCGACGATACGACTTCAGGCGTGGGCTCACGCCGTGCGCTTACTCGCTGACCGGCAGGATCACCTTGTCGATCACGTGGATCACGCCGTTGGACGTCATGATGTCGGCCGCGACCACCTTTGCGCCGTCGATCATCACGCTTCCGTCCTTCACCGCGATCGTGACGCTCTGACCCTGAACGGTCGGGGCGGAATCGAGCTTCACTACGTCGGAGCTGGTCACGCTGCCACCCACCACGTGGTAGGTGAGGATCGCGATCAGCTTGTCCTTGTTCTCGGGCTTGAGGAGCATCTCGACCGTGCCCTCGGGCAGAGCGGCGAACGCGTCATCTGTAGGTGCGAAGACGGTGAACGGGCCCTCGCCTTTCAACGTCTCTACGAGCCCGGCCGCCTGAACGGCCGCTACGAGCGTCTGGAACGTCCCCGCCTCGACGGCGGTGTCCACGATGTCCATGGTGGGCTTCTCGTAATCCTGAGCATGCTGAGCGGCGAGAGGCGCGGCGGCGAACAGGGTGAGGGCCGTGAGCGCCATGAATCGGGTGCGTCGCATTGTACTTCCTCCTCTTAGGAGTGGTGTAATCGGGGGAGAAACCGTTTGCCTCCCGCCGTGTTGTCCATTCTCTGTCCATCACAATACCACAGGATCTATGGTCTGTCAAGGAATTGTCTAAATAATAAAGTTGACACATGCTGGACGTCGATATATCCTGTACATGTGCGATGGCGAAGTGACTCGCGAGGGCAGAATTTGTCGCGAACGGACCGTGTGAGCGGGGAGGAGCGCAGCATCGATGAACGCAAACGGAGCCAGAGAACAGGCGGAGGTCGCGGAAACGGCCCGCGAAGCGACCGTGAAGCGCCATCCTATCCAGGTCGTGTCGCTGCGGACGGGGCTGAGCAAAGACGTTCTTCGGGCCTGGGAGCGCAGATACGACGTCGTCCAGCCCGGGAGGACGGACACGGGGCGTCGCCTGTATTCGGATGGGGATATCGACGCCCTGCGACTCCTTCGGAAAGCCAGCGGCGCCGGTCGCTCGCTCAAGCAGATGGCGCAGTTGTCCCGCGCGGATCTCACCCGCCTCGTGGAGGAGGACGATGCCGCTCGCGAGCTTCAACAAGCGGAAGAAGCCGAGTCGGCGGTCGCCGTCGGCCCGGATCTCCTGGCGGAGGGCACGGACGAGACGACATCCGAGTTGGTCGCCGAGTGCCTCGCCGCGGTCGAGGCGCTCGACCGCGAATGGTTGCACGAGACCTTGAGTCGAGCGGTCGTAACCCTGCCTCCCTCCGTGTTCGTCGAGCAGATGATCGCTCCGCTCATGCAGCGCATCGGTCAGATGTGGTGGGATCAACGCCTCAACCCGCGCCATGAGCACCTGGCGTCGACCTCGGTCCGAGCGATCCTCGACCAGGTCATCGGAGCACTGGGACGCCGGGGCGGTGAGCGCCCGCACATCGTCTGTGCAACCCCGAACGGACAACGCCACGAGATCGGCGCGATGCTGGTTGCCGTCACCGCAGCGGCCGCCAGTTGGCGGGTTACGTACCTGGGGGCCGATCTCCCCGTCGAGGAGATCGCCGCGGCTGCTGTCGCCCTCGAAGTGCAAGGCGTGGCGATCAGCCTCGTTCACCCGGACGACGATTCGGAGCTCCCGGTCGCGATCAGCCGATTACGCCAACTGTTGCTGCCCGACACCCGACTGTTTGCGGGCGGACGCGCCGCCCCCGCGTATCGGAGCGCGCTGGAGGACGCGGGCGCGGAGGTGTTCGATGAGTTGATCGGGCTACGCCAGAGGCTGCTCGAGCTGCGTGGGCCAACCGGGAACGGGGGTGGCCGACCCATCGAAGAGCTGGGAATCGCCAGCGCATGAACTCGACTCCGGGCGCCGTGCCGGAACTCCGGCCGCGCCCCCTCAACACCGCCGGGGTGCAGCCGGACGGCGAGTACGTGCTCTATTGGATGATCGCCTCCCGCAGGACAGGCTGGAACTATGCGCTCCAGCGCGCCGCGGCCTGGTCGCGCGAGCTCGCCCGCCCACTCCTCGTCTTCGAACCGCTTCGCTGTGACTACGAATGGGCAAGCGACCGGCACCATTGCTTTTTGCTCGACGGGATGGCGGACAACGCGGCTCGCTGCGAGACCGCTGACGTCTACTACTACCCGTACGTTGAGCCCCGGCCGGGAGCCGGGAAGGGACTGCTCGAAGCGCTGGCGGCGCAAGCGTGCGTCGTCGTGACGGACGAGTATCCGTCGTTCTTCATCCCGCGGATGCTGGCCGCGGCGGGGCGCCGCCTCGATGTCCTGCTCGAGGGCATCGATTCGAACGGACTCCTTCCGCTTCGCGGGGCGGAACGCGTGTTTGCCACCGCTCACTCGTTTCGACGCTTCCTGCAGCGGACGCTGCCCATTCACCTCGCGGACTCGCCGCTCACGGATCCCCTGGAAGGGGCATACCGCGGCGACCGAGCCCCGGTCCCGCAGGATGTGGTGACCCGTTGGCCCTCGGCTGCGGCGGGCCTGCTGGCGGATGACCCGGGCGCGCTCGCTGCGCTCCCGATCGACCATTCCGTGGAGCCCGTGGGAGTACGGGGCGGCATGGAGGCGGGATCCGCGGCGGCGGCGGCGTTCTTGGACCGGCGGCTGGCCGAGTACCCGCAGGCTCGCAACCATCCCGATGAGGACGGACCGAGCGGACTCTCCCCCTATTTTCACTTCGGGCACGTCTCGCCTCACCAGATCCTCGAGGCCATCGCGACGCGCGAGGCTTGGTCGCCTGAGGGTGTGGGGCGAGCAACGGGCAAGCGTCAGGGGTGGTGGCGGCTGAGTGACGGCGCCGAAGCGTTTCTCGACCAGCTCGTCACCTGGCGTGAGTTGGGTTTCAACATGTGCGCGCACCGGGGGGACTACCGGGACTATGAATCGCTCCCGGATTGGGCTCGTAAGACCCTGCGCGAGCATGCCGATGATCCGCGACCGCATGCCTATGACCGCGTGACGCTCGAGGAGGCGTCCACGCACGATCCGGTTTGGAACGCGGCGCAAATCCAGCTGCGGCGCGAGGGGCACATCCATAACTACCTGCGGATGGTGTGGGGCAAGAAGATCCTCGAATGGAGCCCCTCTCCGCGAGTGGCGCTGGAGACGATGATCGAGCTGAACGACAAGTACGCCCTGGACGGCCGCGATCCGAACTCGTACAGCGGGATCTTCTGGATCCTGGGCCGCTACGACCGTCCCTGGGGGCCGGAGCGTCCGATCTTCGGCAAGATCCGTTACATGAGCTCGGAGAATACGCTCCGAAAGCTACGCATGCGGGAGTACCTGAGCCGGTACGCGAGCGAGGGGGCTCTGGCATGAGCGCGCCACGCGGAAGTGCTCCCAGTCAGTCATCCGACGGCGGTTTCGTCCGTCCGGTCATCGTGATCAGCGAGTGCCTCGAGTTCGAGCCGGTCCGTTACAACGGTGTGCAGATCCCGTTCGACCTCGTGCACGAGCTGGATCCCCACGTATCGTTTCGTCCGATTTGTCCGGAGGTGCAGATCGGGCTCGGCGTGCCCCGCGATCCCATTCGACTCGTTCGTATGAAGGGGGCGCGCACCGCAAAGGACCAGCCGCTTCCGGCGCAGTTGATCCAGCCAGCCACCAGCCGCGACGTGACGCGAGACATGGCCGACTTCAGCAATCGCTTCCTCGGGGGGCTCGCTGAGGTGGACGGCTTCGTGCTGAAGAGCCGCTCACCCTCGTGTGGCCTCGGCGGCGTCAAGATATTCGCGGACGCAGAGGGCAAATCGCCCGTGGCGCATCGCGCGGGCCTGTTCGCCACAGAGGTCCTGCACCGGTTCCCGTGGGCCGCGATCGAAGAGGAGGGCCGCCTCCTCAACTACCGCCTGCGGCACCACTTCCTCACCAAGCTGTTCGCGTTGGCACGGTTGCGAGAGGTGGAGACAAGCGGGCGCATGCGCGAGCTGGTCGCGTTTCAGGCTCGCAACAAGCTCCTCCTCATGGCCCACCACCAAACCCGCATGCGAGCCCTGGGCCGACTGGTCGCGAACGCGGACCGGAAACCGTTCGCGGAGCTGGTACGTGAGTACCGGATCGAGTTCGGCACCGCGCTCGCAAATCCGGCTCGCGTTCCGTCCGTCGTGAACGTGTTGGAGCATGCGTACGGGTACGTATCGAAGCACATCGGCGCACCGGAGAAACGACTGTATGCACGTGAGTTAGATCGATACAGATCAAGTCGCATCCCGCTGGGTGGCGTGACGGCTCTGGTGTATTCGTGGGCTGTGAGGTTCGAGATGGATTACCTGCTCGGGCAGGTGTTCTTCGAGCCGTACCCCGAAGCACTCATGAACGTGAGCGATTCAGGTAAAGGGCGCGCCCGAACGAGGTAGGCTGGCCCCGACGCGAGCCATCGGCGCCCAAGCCATCAGCGCCCAACCCACGGCCGGACAACCCGTGTTCAGTTCTGGAGCGTCTCGCAGGCGTCTACGTCCCCGCTCTGCAGCCCGGTCAACAGCCACCGCTGCCGGTCCTCGGAAGAGCCGTGCGTGAAGGACTCGGGTGCCACGCGACGGCCGGCTCGCCGGAGCAGGCGGTCATCTCCGATCGCCGCGGCCGCGCCCAGGCCTTCATCCACGTCACCCGGTTCCAGGAGGTTGCGCTGCTGGTTGGCGTGGTACGCCCAAACGCCGGCGAAGCAGTCCGCCTGAAGCTCCATTCGAACCTGGAGGGCGTTCCCTTCGGCCTGGCTCCGCGCAGCTCTCTGCATCTGGCGAACTTGGTCCGACAACCCCGCCAGCTGCTGCACGTGGTGCCCGATCTCGTGCCCCACCACGTATGCTGCTGCGAAGTCGCCAGGCCCCCCGAGACGCGACAGCTCGCGGAAGAAGTCGAGATCGAGGTACACCTTCTGATCACCCGGGCAGTAAAAGGGTCCCGTCGCCGCGGAGTTGAGCCCGCATGCCGACTGCACCGCGTCCTCGTACAGGACCAGAGTGGGCTGCCGGTACGTGCCACCGCTTCGCGCGAACAGCTGCCCCCAAACGTCTTCAGTGCTGGCGAGCACCACGGAGATGAACTGAGCCGCCTCGTCGTTTTCGGGCGCGGGTCGCGGCTGGCCCGTCGTAGCAGGGCCTCCCTCCGGAGCGACGTTGATGAGATCACTCGGGTCTCCACCCAGGAGGAGGACCACTGCCAGGACTACCAGGGCGCCCAGACCGCCTCCCATCTTCATGGGCATGCCCATGCGGGGACGCATCCCCCGGCGGTCCTCGACGTTCGTACTGCGGCGTTCGGATCTCCAACGAACCATGGTTTGCGCCTCGCGGTTGTGTCGATTCGTGTGCGCTGCCAGAAGCTACGCGGGATGCGGGGTCCCTCACAAACGAGCCGTCTGCAGGTGGGTATCCGACGGTCTACGGGTGGCTCTTCGCGGATCCCACGCGTGCCGGCTCCGTCGAGGAGGTTACATCTTCGGCTTGTAATGGAACTCCATCGTCTTCTGCTTCTCCCCGCCGCGTTCCTCCCACGCCTCGACCACCATCCCATCACCTTCGAACCTGAGCGTGCTCCAGGTGGGAATCGCCTCGCCGGTCATTGGATCGAGCATCTCTCCCTTCGAGACGAACTCGCCCGACTCGTTGAACATGCCCGTGTACCGGTACAGCGAGGTCGACATGTTGTCGATCCACGTGGCCTCGTACTCGCCGCTGATGTTGTTGAAGCCAGTGAGACCGTGACCCTTGAACTCTTGGCCCATGAACTCCCCGGTCACTTCCTCGGCGAGGAACCGACCGCCGAAGATCATCTCGCTCTTGGCGGTGGCGTAGCTGATCATCGGCTCGGCCGCCGGGTCCATCCACATCTTGACGGTCAGCTCCCAAGTGCCCGCCATCTTCTCGAGCGCCTTGTGGTGATCGGTGACCATGCCGGCCTTTTCGTACGCCGCCATCATCTCTGCCATTGCTGGAGAGGCGTACTCCTGCTCCTCCTGGGCGGCGAGCGGGGCACCGGCCCAGCCAAGGAGAACGACGAAGGGAAGAATCCTGCGTGGGCTCATCGAAACGCTCCATTTTCCGAGGGTAAGACGGAGGGGTGAACGACAGCAGGGAAGCTAACGGGTCCGGCGGGCCGGTCCAAGAGTCTCCGACCAATGGCACAGGCGCGCCCCTCCCTCCAGCTCGGTTGTGCGGGGGCGGACGGCGCGTAGCTTTGCAGCATGGACGTCCCGGGAGACAAATGCGTGCGCTGCGGTCGGATCACACGCCCGAGCCAGTCAGCGGCGCTGCCGATCTGTAGTACGTGCGCGGCCGAGCTCAAGAGCGCTCGCGAACAGACACGCACGTGTCCGATCGATGGAAGCACGCTCTCAAAAGAAATCGTGCTGAACGTGGTGATCGACCATTGTCCGCGTTGCGGAGGCATCTGGCTGGACGCCGGGGAGCTTCGACTGCTCGTCGAGGGACGGAGATTCGAGGGCTTCCTCGACGGGTTCACCGATAACCTGGATGTCTCCTGACCCTGGTGCTTCCTGACTCCCTCGCAACCTACGCCTGTGCAGATTGACCGCTACACCCGACCGTCCGGAACGCATTCCAGTCACATGAGGGACCGGTGACCCCGTTTCCCGTCGTCACCGCCGAGGATGCGGCAAGCGTCATCGAGCGCTTCAACGCGTTCCACGACGGTTTCATCAAGGAAGTGTCGCTCCGCTCACGCGACTGGTTTTCAAGCGAAGGCCCCGATCCATGGGACCTGGGGCACAACTGCACAGGCGCATTCGACGCAGTGATCGACTTCGCCCACTACAACTACGGCGGTACGATCCAACCGCTCGATCGAATCGTCCGGGCTCGGTTCGTGGATGTGTCAGACTTTCGGTTGGATCTCCGCGGCGTGAAGCCCGGAGACTGGCCCATCCAGTACGTGGCGATCGAGGGGGCGACTCGCGCTCGACCTCAGGGGGGCGAAGAGGCTTGCTTCAGGCTCCACATCACCTGGAGTCATTTCGACGGAGAGGCTTGGGGAAGCCGCTCGGAGGAGCTGTTCACGTTCCGACAGGCGGAGTTTCAGGAGGAGGACCCGTGAACCTCCTTGTGCGAGGTCCGCGTCCGTCGCGTCTCCGACCGCTCCGCTCGTTTCTCGCGGTAGTCGCCGCTGCCGGTGTCGGCGCCGCGAGTCTCGCCGCCTGCGGTACGCGGGCACCGAGTGACGTCGCCAATTTGCCGGTCCCGGACCCGCGCGTCCTGTGCGATACGATCCCCAACAGCCATCGGTGCGCGAGGGCCATGGAGCGGGAGCTGCTCCCCCTGGCATCCCCTCATGTGACCCGCTCCAGCGATACGCTGGGGCTACGGCTGGTGGACGGATCAACCCATCGGCTGATCGATGGCGAGTGCTGCGAAGGGAATCCGCTGTCGCACCAATTCGTCGGGTTTCTCGCACGCATCGACTCCTACGTCGTGCACGGCCAGTTCTACGAAGGGGATACCTACTTCATCATCAGCCGCCGGGCCGGAGAGTCACTGATCGCCTGGGGCCGTCCGCTCCTCTCACCTGATTCGGAGCGCGTGGCCGCCGCGTCAGGGGACATCGAAGCGGGCTACAACCCGAACGGCTTTCAGATCTGGCGCGTGCGTGAGGACGGCATGCTGGAGCCGGAGTGGGAGCTACAGCCGACGGAATGGGGCCCCGAGCATCTGGAGTGGCTCGACCCGGAGACCCTTCGCTTCAGCGGCTTCGGCTGGTGCGGCGAGCCCGGTCGCTCCGGGTTCTGCGTGGCGGAAGGCACACTCCGACGGGAAGGCTCCGATTGGGTCGTGTCGGAGTTGCGGCTGGAGGCTCGACAAAGCGGAAGTCCATAGAGCCCGCGCATCCGAGACCGAGTGGCCGTCCGGGTCGTACGGCTCTCGTCCGAGCTTTCCCCGCGTCCCTCATCCCCCTATCTGTTGTCAGCTATACCTCCACCCTGGACCGGTCTTGGAGCGGAGGCTCGCGCGCATGAATGATCACATGGACGATCGCACCCACGACCGCAAGGACGACCACGCCCACGATCGCACGGACGATCGCACGGACGATCGCGCCCACGATCGCGTCCACGATCGCGCAGACGGTCGTATGGACGCTCCGACGCGCAGGGCGTTTCTGGGAACCTCCGCGCACGGGTTTGGGGGCGCCTGGCTGGCGATGCAGCTGCCCGCGATCGAGGCGGCGGCCCGGCACGCGTACGAGGCCTTCGAAGCCGGCCAGGCATTCGAGACCCTGACGGCCGAAGAGGCAACCGAGCTCGAAGCAGTCGCGGCCCAGATC
>JBDHAD010000092.1:0-12819 GCA_039588215.1 Gemmatimonadota bacterium | reverse complement strand
GATCCCAGCCACGGAACGGGGCACCGGTGGATGGTCCCGACGATGAGCAAGGCCGCACTGGCGGCCGGGGCCGACGGCCTTCTCGTCGAGGTACACTGCGATGTCGACGCGGCCCTGTGTGATGGACACCAGTCCCTCACGCTCGAGGACTTTCGGGCTATGATGGACGACTTGCGTGCCCTCTGCGGTGTCCTGGGCCGGCGGCTGACCGCTCCGCACCCGACGGGAGCGCCAGGGTAACCAATGAGGATACGGGCCATGTGGTGGCTGTTGCCCGCCATCGTAGCCATCCTTCTGGGAGCGCAACAACCCGAGCCGGTCAGGCTCGGGCTTCTGGTCCCGGGTGGAGAGCTCGGGTTGGCCGCGAGAAGAGGTGCCGCAATCGCCGTCGAGGCGGCCAACCGGGACGGGGGATTCCGCGGCCGTCCCTTCGAGCTGGTGGTCCAGTCGGTCGAGGGGCCGTGGGGTTCGGGTTCGGGCAAGATCACGGCCCTCGTCTTCCAGGAGTCCGTATGGGCCATCCTCGGCCCGCTACACGGTCGCAGCGCGCACCTCGCCGAGCAGGTTGCCGCGAAGGGGCATGTCGCGCTGGTTTCGCCTTGGGCGTCCGACCCCACCCTCACGCAGGCCAACGTCCCCTGGTTCTTTCGCTGCGTGCCGGATGACCGACAGCAGGCGGCGGCCCTCGTCCGCGAGATCTTCAGGGCCCGGCGCCTCGATCGCGTCGTAGCCGTCGTCGCGGATTCCTACGACGCTCGTGTGGCAGCCGACGCCTTCGCGGCTGCAGCGGCCGCGTCCACGGCGGCGACCGGTTCCTCCCATCCCGCCCGTTGGCAGCTCCCCGAGACGGCCGAGGACCTCGACCCGATGCTGGACCGACTGCAGGATGAGGAGGTCCAGGGCGCCGTGCTCTTCGGGCCCGATTCGGCGACCGGAGCGCTCATTCGGCGGTTGCGTGCCCGAGGGATGCGACAGCGGCTCTTCGCCCCACTGTCCAGCGCCGACCTCGCCATGCCGGCCTCGGAGCTCTCGGACGTCGGGGAGATGGTCGTCGTCGCCCCTGGTCACTGGGTCACCGCCGAAGGTCGGGCGTTCGAGCGGGCCTTCCGGGATGCCTACGACGCTGAGCCGAACGCCGTGTCGGCGTACTCCCACGACGGCCTGATGGTGATCGTGGAAGCCGTTCGGCGGGCCGGGCTCGACCGGCAACGGATTCGCGACGCTCTGGCAGAGATCGACTACGGGCCAGGGGTCACCGGGCGAGTGCGATTCGACGACCGGGGGAATCGGGTGGCGGAGGTGGAACTGATCGACGTCGCTCTCCGCTGAACCTAGGCGTCCGGGAGGTCGCCGCGGAGGGTTTGTTCGAGTCGTTTCAGGGTCTCGTCTTCATCGCGGGATGGCTGGAAGAGATCCCGCGTCGCGCTCCCGATCGCTCGCAGTTGCGCCGCGTAGCGACGACAGTGCCGACAGCGGAACAGGTGGGTTCGAACGAGCGCGCGATGACGCCAGGTCGCCATTGCCAGCTCATCGCTGGCGATCGTCTTCGTAACCTGCTTGCAGGTGAGCATCGGGCGCAGAACCCCTACTTCCTCAGTTCCTCAGGGGATCGATCCCTTTCGCCTCGAGACATTCCCGCAGGCGATTCCGGATTCGATACAGGATCACACCCAGGTTGGTGACGGTCACGTCCAGAATCTTACAGATCTCTTTCGTCGAGAGGTCCTCCACCTCGCGGAGCACGAACGCCATCCTCTGCTGAGTAGGAGCCGCGTCTAGGCACTCCGAGATCGCGCCTCCGATCTCCTGGTCTTCCATGTCGGCGTCCGGCGGCCGAGGTGGTTGGGCCCACGCTCCACCGTGATCGAAGCGGGCTTCGAAGACCTGGTCGATGTCATCCAGCTGTCGATCCCGATCACGCGCTCTGCGTTTCTCCGCGATCTTCTTGTACAGAATCCCGAAGAGCCACGTACGTACGTGCGATCTGCCCTCGAACTGAGGGGCCCTCTCCATGAAGGTCGTGAATGTCGCCTGCGTGACGTCTTCCGCCTGTTCGGGTGTGAGGCCGGCGCCCCGGGCGGCGCGCAGCACCTGCCCGAGGTAGGCGCTCACGACGGCTCGAAGCGCGCCCGGATCTCCAGCGCGAATCCTCTCCGGGCGTATGGAGTCCTCGCGATTCGGAGCGGTAAGCTCGTCGTTCGAAGGCGCCGCGGACTCGTCGGCCATCAGGCCGGACTCGAGAGCTCGTCCCATGCTTGGATAAGGATGGCCACCGGTTCGGGGTTCCTCAACCGCGATTCGAACCGCGTCACGAGGGGCGGGATCGCCTGCAATCCGTACGCTGGTATCGCCGCTGTAAGAATTCGTCCTCCTCCCGCACTCACTCGATGACGGATAGGCGGAATCGCTTTCGGTTTCCACCGCCTGACGATGAAGTGAATCGAACAACGACGGATATATAAAAGGAGTCTCGAAATGGATGCGACATACTCGAAGCACGAGAGTCTCACTGGATCAGGGGCGGCACATCGCTGGGTTCGGACCGCGTTGGTCCTTTCAGTGTTCGGGATCGGCCTCGGGACGGGGGCACTGTCGGCTGACGTGACAGGTCTAACCACGCAGTCGGAGATAGCCGTGCCGACTGGAGTGACGATCAGCACCGCGAAGGACAACCTGCTCGAGGCCGCGCGGGCCGAGGGTGGGATCTCCGCGTTCCTCGCACTGATCGAAGCTGCAGAGCTGGATGAGCTGTTGAAGAGCGACGGGCCGCTCACGGTCTTCGCTCCCCACAACGCGGCGTTCGCCACGGATCAGCTGCTTGGCAGGCAGGACCGAGAAGACGTCCGCCGGCTCGTTCTCCGGCACGTGGTCCGCGGGCGGTACGACATCGGCGAGCTGGCGAACCGGAATAACCTGAACTCGATCTCCGAGGATTGGTCCTCAACGGCGCTCTCGGTTGATCGTGCAGGAGATCGGATCGTGATCGGGGGAGAGGCGTGGATCGTCGGTGAGAGCATTCAGACCGAGAACGGCGTCATTCACGTCATCAGCCGCGTGCTGAGCTGAATCGAATCTCCCGTGGTGCCGGTTCGCGCTACGGGGTATTCGACCGCTGCGGGGCGGGACCCGGACGGGTTCCGCCCCCTCCCCGATCTCCCCGAGCCGACCGGTCGTCCACATTGCTCTTTCGGCCGTGGCATGGCGCTCTTCTTGCTCCTCACCCCGGCGCCCCGTTGCGGGTCATCTGGATACGTGGGTCTTCATGGCCGTGAGCTGCGGGCCCCCGTACGTTGGTTTGACGGCCGTCACCGCGGTCTCCGCGACCGCGGCACCAGAGCTCGTGGAGGTGGACCGTGAGTGAAAAGAATTGCGAGGTCTGCGAGTATTGGCACGATCTGAAGAACGAACCAGCGGGCGAATGCAGGAGGTACGCCCCGCACGCCAAGAGAAGCATGGAGGCGCATCGGGCCGTGGCCGCGTGGCCGATCACGCATCCGAATGATTGGTGTGGCGACTTCAGCCCCAAACGGGATCGTGTCGAAGGCGCGATCGACTAGCGATTGACGGCTCGACCCCTCGGACAATCCGCTAGCGGCCGAGCGCTGCGACCCATGAAAGGGCCAATTCGTCCCAACCGGCCGCATGCCGTCCGTCGTGGAATCAGGGCGCGCTAAGCTGTAACGCCATTGTGATATAGAACCTTACAGCACCTCACCTCGCGTCCGGGACAACGCGTCCCACGGGCGCAGTTCCTGCCGACCTCGCCCTCCGGTCACCGTTGGGATCCACCACGACGCAGATCAGGAGACTCCGATGCGCGAGGAGGCGAAGGCCCTTTGGCCCGAGTTGGAGTGGATCGGTAATGAGGAGTTGCGCGAGTCGACTCTGATGACGTGGATGCGAGCCCTCGAGCACAGCCCGCTCACACCCGCCGACCTCCAGAAGATCCCGTTCACCCTGCTGGTCCCCAACTGCCCGGCCACCTTCATGGAGCACAAGCGATGCGTGGTCCACATCGCCAAGAAATCGGCCGAGGCAATGCAGGAATTCCTGGGCCGCGCCCTGCGCATCGACATGGATGTGGTGATCGCCGGCGCAATCCTGGCCGATGTGGGCAAGCTGCTCGAGTACGAGATGAAAGGTGGACGGGCCGCGCAAAGCGACCGGGGGAAGGCCCTTCGCCACCCGTTCACAGGCGTACACCTGGCCATGGAGTGCGGCGTCCCCGACTCGGTGTGTCACATCGTGGCCACCCACGCCGCGGAGGGCGATCTGGTCAAGCGGAGCACCGAGGCGTGGATCGTCCACCACGCCGATTTCATGAGCTACGAGCCGTTCAAGACCTGAACGACGCCACCGCCGGCTGCGTGCTCGTTGCGCGGTTGCCGAGCGATCGGCGCCGGGCGGGGGCCGCGGTGGTACGACCCGACGCATGGACCCCATGGAGAGATCATGAGCGAGACGATCACGGCCCGAATCTCACGTTGGGCCACGGACCTTCGTTATGAGGATCTGACCGACGATGCGATCCGTGAGGCCAAGCGCTACATGCTGGACTCGCTGGGGTGTGCGCTGGGAGGCTACCAGCAGCACGACGTGAAGCTGGCCCTGAAGGTCATGGACGAAATCGGCGGAGACGGGCCGGCCACCGTGATCGGCACCGGCCGACGGACGGACCCGGTCTCGGCTTCGTTGCTGAACGCGTTGATGGTCCGCGTGATGGACTACAACGATATCTATTGGAAGCAGGATCCCTCGCACCCCTCGGATATCATCCCGGCGGCGCTGGCCTGCGGCGAGCGGATGGGCAAGTCGGGTCGCGACCTCATCGTCGGCATCGTACTGGGACACGAGTTCGAGATGCGGCTGTGCGAGGCCGCGATCCCCGGCATCCGCGAGCGCGGTTGGCACCACGCGACGTTGACGGCCTTCGTCTCGCCGATGGTTGCCGCGAAGCTCCTCGACCTCGACTGGGAGCAGATGCAGCACGCCATCGGGATCTCCGGCTCGCGGATGGCGACGCTCGGCGCCGTCACGGCCGGAAAGCTCACGATGATGAAGAACACCGTGGACCCGATGGCGACGCAGAGCGGCGTGCTCGCCGCCCTGTTGGCCGAGCGCGGCTACACCGGGCCCGAGCACGTGATCGACGGCAAGGAGGGACTGGCGCACTGCATGGGGCCGGAGTGGAGGCTCGAGTTGCTCGAGGAGGGGCTCGGAGACGGTTTCCGGATCACCCGGTGCGGGATGAAGGCGTTCCCGACCGAGGCCCTCACTCACGCGCCGATCTCGTGCACGCTCGACCTGATCAAGGAAAACGACCTGGCGCCCGATCAGGTCGAGAAGGTGCACATCCGCTCGCTGGCCCGCGCCGCGGACATCCTCGCGGACCCCTCCAAATACGACCCGCGGAGCAAGGAGACCGCCGACCACAGCCTCCCGTACGTGATCGCGGCGGCCGTCGCCGAGCGTCAGGTGACACCTCTGCAGTTCACGGATGAGAAGATCATGGACCCGACGATTCGGGCCCAGCTGAACAAGGTGGAAGTGGTGGCGGACCCCGAGATCGAGGCGCTCTTCCCCGAGCTCCAGCGCGTGATCGTGACGATCCACACGACCGACCGCCGCGAGTTCACCAAGCAGATCGATTACCCGAAGGGTGATCCCCGCAACCCGCTCACGGACGCCGAGATCGAGGAGAAGTTCGACGCGCTGGCCGAGCCCATCCTGGATGGTGATCGACGGCAGCAAATCAAGGACGCCACCTGGAGCCTGGACGACCTCGAGTCGATCTCGGGTCTGATGAGACTCCTGACAGCAGGAGCGTAACCACAGGAGGCCGTCGATGCGTCAGACCGTCGTCGAGAAGATCGCCCAGGGGCACATGGCCGAGGGTCCGTCGCGGCCCCTCTCGGCGGGCGACTATCTGTCAATCCGTCCGCACCACGTGATGACGCACGACAACACGTCTCCTGTGATGGCGAAGTTCCGGGCCATCGGTGCGGCACGGATCCACGACCCTCGCCAGCCCGTGTTCACCCTGGACCACGATATCCAGAACCGGTCGCCCGAGAACCTGGCCAAGTACGAGGCCATCGAGGCCTTCGCGAGCGAGCAGGGGGTCGACTTCTATCCCGCCGGGACCGGGATCGGCCACCAGGTGATGATCGAGCAGCAGTACGTGGTGCCGGGATCGTTCGTCGTCGCCTCCGACTCGCACTCCAACATGTACGGCGCCGTGGGGGCGGTCGGGACACCCGTCGTGCGCACCGATGCCGCGGCGATCTGGGCCGCCAGCACTTTCTGGTGGCAGATCCCGCGCACCGTGCAGGTGCACCTCGGCGGGCGTTTACCCTCCGGATCCACAGGCAAGGACGTGATCGTCACACTTTGCGGTCTGTACAACGAGGGCGAGGTGCTGAACGCGGCGGTGGAGTTCATCGGCCCGGGCGTGGCCGGTCTCTCGATGGAGGAGCGCCTCGCGATCTCCAACATGACGACCGAATGGGGCGCGCTGGTCGGTTGGTTCCCGGCTGACGAGACGGCGCTCGAGTACGTGAGCCAGCGCCGTGCGATCCTGGCCGAGCGCGGCGTGGAGCGCGTGAGCGACGAGCAGATCGCGTCCTGGGAGCGCGACTCGCTTTCGCCGGATCCCGATGCCTCCTGCGCCGCGCGCATCGAGCTGGATCTCTCCCAAATAACGCCGCACGTCTCCGGGCCCGACACGGTTCAGGTCGCGACGTCGATCGCCGAGATGGAGGCCAGGCGCGTGGCGATCCAGAAGGCTTACCTGGTCTCCTGCGTCAACTCGCGCGTCGAGGACATCGCTTCGGCCGCGCGGGTGATCCGCGGGCGGAAGGTGGCGGAAGGGATCGAGCTCTATATGGCGGCGGCCAGCCGGGAGGTGCAGGAGGAGGCCGAGCGGAGGGGCGATTGGCAGGCCCTGCTGGACGCCGGCGCGCGACCGCTGCCCCCCGGTTGCGGCCCCTGCATCGGCCTCGGTGCGGGGCTTCTGGAGCCGGGAGAGATCGGAATCTCGGCCACCAACCGGAACTTCAAGGGACGCATGGGCTCCCGCGACGCCGAGTGCTACTTGGGGAGCCCGGCCGTCGTCGCGGCGTCAGCTGTCGCCGGCTTCATCACGGGCCCGGAGGACGTGACGGGGTCGGATCAGATGGAGGGTCGAACGCCCGCGCGCATCCTGACCGAGCTCGGAACTTCTTCAGAGGACGGGCAGAGCTCCGCAGGCGAGGAGATCGAGATCCTGGAGGGATTCCCCGAGCGGCTTCGGGGCCGGTTGGTCTTCCTGACCCAGGACAACCTCAACACCGACGGTATCTACGGAAAGGACTACACGTACCGGGACGACATGACGTCCGAGATGATGGCCGAGGTGGTGTTCGAGAACTACGACCCCGACCTGGTCGGCCTGCTCGGGGAGGGGGACGTGATTCTGGGTGGGTGGAACTTCGGTACCGGGTCGAGCCGCGAGCAGGCCGTGACTTCGCTCCAGGCCAAAGGGATCGCGCTGATCATCGCCGGCAGCTTCTCGCAAACGTATCTGCGTAACGCGTTCAACAACGGATTCGCGTGCATCGCATGTCCGGATCTCGTCGCGCGGGTGCGTACGCTGATGTCCGAGGAGATGGATGCCGGCGTGAAGACGATCGTGCCCGGAGACGAGCTGGAGGTGGATTTCGCCGCGAGCAAGGTCACGTACGGAGCCGAGACGTTCCGCTTCCCGCCCTTGAGCGCGGTGCCGCAAGCGCTCGTGGTGGCCGGAGGAGTGGAGAACCAGGTACGTCAACGGCTGGGACTCGAGTAGGGATCGACCCGCGGCCTGAGCCGCCCCGGGTCTGTTCGACGTCTCGCCAAGACCTGACCAGAGAGGAACCGGACGAGAGTCCGGGTAGCGAGCGATGGCCAAACACACCGTAGTGAGCATGCCGGGGGACGGGATCGGCCAAACCGTATTGCAGGAGGCGATCCGCGTGCTGGATGCGGTCGGATTCGACGCGGAGTACGTCCACGCGGACATCGGGTGGGAATTCTGGATCCGCGACGGCAACGCGCTCCCGCAGCGGACCATCGATCTGCTCGCCGAGCACAAGCTCGGGCTGTTCGGGGCCATCACGTCCAAACCGAAGGACAAGGCCGACGCCGAGCTCTCCCCCGAGCTCCAGGGGCAGGGCCACGTGTACTACAGCCCCATCGTCACCATGCGGCAGTTGTTCGACCTGAACATTTGCATCCGGCCGTGCCGCTCGTTCGCCGGGAATCCGCTCAACTTCATCCGGCGCACCGCCGACGGCGGCTTCGAGGAGCCGCCCGTGGATGTGGTCATCTTCCGCCAGAACACCGAAGGCCTGTACGCGGGTCTCGAGTGGACGAACCCTCCCGGTCAGGTACGCGATGCGCTTGCCACACACCCCCGATTCAAGGCGTTCGCCGATGTGCCGGGCGAGGACCTGGCGATCAGCACGCGAGTGTTCACGCGGCGCAACTGCCGACGGATCGTGGGGGCCGCGTTCGCCTACGCTGAGAAGCACGGGTACGGGTCGGTCACGATCTGCGAGAAGCCGAACGTGCTACGCGAGACCTCCGGGATGATGGAGGAGGTCGCGCGCGAGGTGAAGCAGGAGTACCCGGAGATCGAGCACTGGTCGACCAACATCGACGCGCAGATGATGTGGCTGACCAAGAACCCCGAGGACTATGGAGTGGTGGTCGCCGGTAACATGTTCGGCGATATCGTGTCGGACGCGTTCGCGGGGCTGGTCGGGGGGCTCGGATTCGCGGCCTCGGGCAATATCGGCGACGAGGTAGCCGTGTTCGAGCCGACGCATGGCTCGGCACCCAAATATGCGGACCTCGACCCGCCGATCGTCAACCCGATCGCCATGATCCTGACGGGCGCCATGCTGCTCGACCACGTCGGAGAGACCCAGCGCGCGGACCGCGTGCGCGATGCTGTCGCGGCGGTCATACGTGAGGGGCGGGTCCGGGCCTACGACATGATGATGCTCACCGGCGGTCCCGATGTGATCGCGAAGGGTGCCGCGAGCACTTCGGACATGGCGGACGCCGTCATCGAGAGATTGTAGTGGCTGCCAAAGACGGGGTCGGGACGGTCGGCCGGCGAGGTGAAGGGGTTCGTTCCGATCGGACACCGGGGCGCTCCCGTTCGTGATCGCGGCACGTGTGGAGACCGCGGCCCGGCGGTCCGGCATCGAGTTGAGCGGAGACGGGCGCCCCCCCCTGGGCGCGGACCTCCCCGATGCCTCCGCGCGGGACCGGCTACGGCGCTCCCGCCTCTACCTGCCCGGAAACGAGCCCAAGTTCTTCGTGAGTGCCGGTCTGTACGAGCCGGACGGGATCATCCTCGACCTCGAGGATTCGGTTCACCCGGATGAGAAAGATGCGGCGCGTATCCTCGTCCGGAACGCGCTGCGTACAGTCGATTTCAGGACCGCCGAACGCATGGTGCGGATCAACCAGCTTCCGATAGGGCTGGAGGATCTCGACGCGGTCGTACCCGAGCGGCCCGATCTCATCTTGATCCCCAAGACCGAGACCGTCGAGCAGGTACGAGAGGTGGACGCACGGGTCACCGAGCTGCTCGCGTCGGAGGATCGGCCGGTGTGGCTGATGCCGATCCTCGAAACGGCGCTGGGCATCGAGGGGGCATTCGAGATCGCGCGGGCGAGCGAGCGCATCATCGCGCTCACGATCGGGCTGGAGGACTACGCCGCCGACCTCGGGGTGCCACGCAGCGCCGACGGTGCGGAGTCGATGTACGCCCGGAAGCGCTTGGTCAACGCCGCGAAGGCGGCCGGCGTGCAGGCAATCGATTCCGTCTACGGGCAGGTCGACGATTTGGACGGCCTCAGGGAGTGGGGAGAGAGTGGGCGCCGGCTCGGGTTCGAAGGGATGGGGTGCGTACACCCGCGTCAGATCCCGGTCATCCATGAAGCGTTCGCCCCCTCCCGGGAAGAGATCGAACGGGCGCAGAGAATCGTCGCTGCCTTCGAGAAGGCTCAGGCGGAGGGTCTGGGTGTGGTTAGCCTGGGGTCGAAGATGATCGATCCTCCTGTCGTGCAGCAGGCGCTTCGGGTTGTGGATCGAGCGACGGCCGCGGGTCTCGACACACGCGTCGATAGCCCCGAACCGGGGGCATCCAGCGACGAGCGCGAGCGCGCTGCACCCCCGCCGCGTCCTGACCGCACGGAGGGCTCCCGACCATGAGCAGGCACGGCGACCTGGTAGACAACGGCGTCGGGCGACGCGTGCCGGTCGAGGTGAATGGGCTCCCCCAGACGCCGTTCCAGGGAGTAGGCGCGTACTCACCCCGAGGCGTGAAGGCCTCTCCTCCGATCCGTAGCTGCCGGGACTTTCCGGCCGACGGCGACAAGCGCGTCGGGAGCCTGGAAGAAGCGTTCGAGCGGTGCGGGCTGCGCGACGGGATGGTGATCTCCACCCACCATCACCTGCGGAACGGGGACTTCGTGGCGCTCCTCGCGCTGAGAGCGGCGGCGAAGCTGGGCGTGAAAGATCTGATGTGGTTTCCCAGCGCCTCTTTCCCGTGTCACGAGCCGGTGATCGAGCTCATGGAGCAGGGGGTTGTCCATCATATCGAAGGCAGCATGAACGGACCGCTGGGCGACTACTGCTCTCAGGGCCGCATGCGCGGGTTGGGGGTGTTGCGATCGCACGGGGGTCGCTGGCAGGCGATCCAGGACGGCGAGGTCCACATCGACATTGCGGTGATCGCCGCCCCGACCGCGGACCCGTTCGGAAACGCCGACGGCTCGCACGGCCCCTCCGCCTGCGGCTCGCTCGGGTTCGCGCTCGCGGACTCGATGTACGCCGAGCACGTGATCGCCGTGACAGACAATCTCGTGCCGTTCCCCTGCACCCCGTGGCAGCTTCAGGGCAACAACGTCGACCACGTGGTCGAGGCGGATTCGATCGGAGACCCGTCTCTCATCGTGTCGGGCACGACGCAGGTCACACGCAGCCCCGAGCGACAAATGATCGCCCGCAACGTGGCGAAGTTGCTACGGGATGCTGGGATCATGCGGGACGGATTCTCGTTCCAGGCCGGGGCGGGTGGGATCGCGCTCGCGTTCGTCGGCTACCTGGCCGACATGATGCGGGAGGCAGGCGTGGCCGCCTCCTTCGTACGCGGAGGATCGACGCGCTATCTGGTCGAGCTCCTCGAGGAGGGGCTGACCGGCTATATCCTGGACGGACAGACCTTCGACCTGGAGGGCGTTCGCTCCATCGCCAAAAACCCGCGGCACATCGCCACCTCGCCGTTCACCTCGTACAACTACCACGGCAAGGGCAACTTCGCCTCGATGGTCGATGCGGTCGTGCTCGGGGCCACCGAGGTGGACGTGAGCTTCAACGGGAACGTGGTCACCCACTCGGACGGGCGCTTGCTGCACGGGATCGGTGGGTGGCAGAACTGTCTCGCCTCCCGGTGCACGATCCTCGCGGTGCCCTCGTTCCGCGACCGAATCCCCGTAGTCGTCGACGAGGTGACCACCATCACGGGCCCCGGAGAGCTGATCGACGTCGTCGCCACCGAGCGCGGAATCGCGATCAACCCCCGCCGTCAGGATCTGCTCGACGCCCTCCAGGGCTCGGACCTTCCGATCCGCTCCATCGATGAGATCCGCGACGAAGTGGAGCGCATCTGCGGCGGGAAGCCCGCCAAGCCCCGCCTCACCGACGAGCCCGTCGCCGCGATCAAGTGGGTCGACGGGACCGTCATCGATACAGTATTCAGGGTCGACAGCTGAGGGATCGGTCCCGCCGGACGGCTTGCGCTCGAGCGTATTGCGGTTGCGCCGAGTGGCGAGAGGGAGGTCAAGTCCAGAGATTCAGTGTTGTCAGATTCTCGATCTTGGCAGTGAGTCGGAGTATGCCTCTTTCCATGTACGGACTTACCCGCGCCTTGTGGATCGGTGTGCTCGTGGCGGCTGCGCCTCTCACGCTTGCGGCACAACAGCCTCCGCCGGCCACCGGCATACGCATGCTTGCCAGGTACGACCCCGCCACTGACGTACGCACGTTCGAGGTGCTCGAGCCCATGAGCGGGAGCGAGATCCTCGCTCTGCAGACGGCTCTCGCCCGCGTCGGGTTCGATCCGGGCCCGCTCGACGGGCAGCTCGGCCGGGGGACCCGCGGTGCGCTCGAGCGCTTCCAACGCGATCGCGGCCTGTCTCCGTGCGGGTGTGTCAGCTACGAGACGGTCGTCGGGTTAGGTCTGAGGCCGCTGGTCCTCCAGACCGTGATCGGGTCCGCACCCGAAGCGCACGGAATAGAGGTGATCATGCCCAAGGGGCCTCCACCTGCGCCGCAGCCCGTGGCCGCGCCCCCGGGCGGCCCGGAGGCACCTGGAGGGCAGGGCGGGACGGGCACCGAGCCCGGGCAGGCTCCCCGCTACATCGAGACGGGCCCAGGCTGGTGGGTGCCGGTCTTCCCGCTCCACCCGCCCTTCCTGGAGCCCATACGTGGGTCGGGAGGGCGCGGGCAGGGGGAAGGCCGTGGCCGAGGTGGGGCCGGCGATCGTGGCGGGATCTTGATCGGCCCGGGCGCGGGAGGGCAGGGGGTGCGAGCGGGAGGTGTCCGAACCGCGCCACCGCCCTCCAGAGGCGCACCGCGGCCCAAGCCGCCACCTCGGCCGCGCCCACCCAAGTGAGCCGCAGTCCTGGCGGCGAGCCCCCGGGAGTGGCGGAGCGCCCCCCGCTCTCGGACCTCCACGGGGTACAAGACCCACTGCGTGCGAGGGCTCTGGAGTTGGAGCTCGCC
>JBDHAD010000091.1:0-13532 GCA_039588215.1 Gemmatimonadota bacterium | reverse complement strand
CTCCGTAGTCATGACGAGCGATGCAGTCTCCGCGAATCGCGTCGGGGACGGCATCTCGCTCAGTGTCGGAGACGTGCCCGAGTCGGCGGTGGCGAACCTGTTCCTCACGATCACGCGCGTCGACCTGCACCTGGTCGGCGGGGGCGATGACACCGGCACCGAAAGCGCCGGTACCGAAGGCGAGGGCGGAGAAGGCGAAAGCAGCGAAGACGGCTCATGGGTCAGCCTCGAACCGTCGCTGACGGAGCCGCTCGATGTGTTCGCGCTCTCGACGAGCGGCATCGAACTGGCGGCGGGGTCGGTGACGGCGGGTCAGTACAACCAGGCCCGGTTCTTCTTCGACACGTCCGAGCTGGTCCTCAGTGAAGCGATCGACGTGAACGGCGTGACCGTGGACGCCGGCTCGTACGACGTGACCGTGCCCAGCGCGGATCAGACAGGGCTCAAGCTCCAGCTGTCGGGCACCGAGGTGGGCAATGGCGAGACGGAGACGGTCGGCGTACAGCTCGGCACGGGTGCCACGATCGGCACGCTCGTGTGGAACGCGAACGGATTCCAGCTCAGCCCGGTACTGAGCACGAACTAGAGCTCGATTCCCGAACCGGGGGGGCGCCCCCCCGGTTCACACTTCCCCTCACCGCTCGCCGCAATCTGGCAGAGCTCGCCGCCGAATCCGGACTCGCTGCGCGATCAGGTAAAGGCTCTGGTTCACGAAGCCATTGTCGACTGAGCCGCACGAGGGCGAGAGCGAACGGGCACCAACGTGACAGTCTGCCGGATGCCCACCATTTAGCGTTCTGGAAGCGCGAAGGCCAGGAGTTCGGACTCCGAATCCTCGCCTGTTGCGATGACGACGAACTGGCGACCCGCCCGCGTCTGGTAGGTCATCGGGTTCCCATAGCCGGCGCCCTCCAGATCAACCTGCCACAGTGTCTCTCCGGTCGCCGTGTCCATCGCGTAGAGCGCGTGGCCTCCGCCGCTGATGAACACCAGCCGGCCACCTGTAACCAGCGGCCCGGACAGGCCTCCGGGTTGGGCGATCCCTAGCGGCGGCAGGTCCACTCCCTCGAGCAGCGGGTGATCCCTGATCCAGGGGGAATGTCCGAGGGTCACCTGCCACACATGCTCGCCTGCGTTCAGGTCGATGGCCGTGAGCGTGGAGTAGGGTGGCTTGTTGATCGGGAGACCGTCGGCTACCTGAAGCTCCATCTCGTCGCTCACGAACACGTAGTCGAACTCGGCCTCACCGGGCGCGGCCCTCCTGAGCTTCGCGAGCTCGGCCACGTTCGACGCTCGGACGTAGAGAACTCCGCTCTCCGGATCGAAGGCCGCGCCTCCCCAGTTGGCTCCGCCCGACGGCCACGGCATGAGCACCGTCCCCTCCAGTGATGGCGGTGTGAAGATCGGCCCCAGGCGGTAGCCATTGATCCGCTCGAGCGCCATCGCGCGCACTTCAGGCGTGAAGTCGATCAAATCGTCCAGTGTGAGGCCCTGCTGCGAGAACGCCGGCGGCCTGGTGGGAAACGGCTGGGTGGGAGACGCCCGCTCCCCCGGAACGTCGCTCGAGGGCACCGGGCGCTCCTCGATCGGCCACACGGGTGTTCCCGCCACGCGATCGAACACGTAGGCGAACCCCGTCTTCCCGAGGACCACCACGGCATCGATCGTCCTCCCGTCGACCTCGATCGTGACCAGATTCGGAGGCGCAGAAAGATCGTAATCCCAGAGACCGTGATGGATGGTCTGGAAATGCCACACGCGCTCACCCGTGTCGGCGTTCAGGCACACGATGGACTGGGAAAACAGGTTATCGCCCTTCCGGTGTCCGCCGTAGTAGTCGTTGACGGGGGCGCTGACGGGCAGGTAGACCAGCCCTCGCTGGTCGTCCACGGTGAAGGGGCTCCAGACGTTCGTGTTGCCACTATCGGACCACGACCCATCCTCCCAGGTCTCGTTTCCGAACTCGCCTTCCTGCGGAATAGTGTGGAAGCTCCACACGCGCTCGCCCGTGCGGACGTCGAACGCTTGGACATCGCCGGGCGGATTTCGTCTGTAGATCCGATTGGAATCCCACATCGCGCTCCCGACGATCACGAGATCCTCGTAGACGACGGCGGGCGACGTATTCCGGAAGTGCATCCGGGTGTAGACGTCCCAGATGAGGTCCTTTGTGAGATCGATCTCACCGCCCTGACCGAAGCTCGGGATCGGTTCCCCAGTCGCCGCATCGAGCGCGATCAGACGCCAGCGGCTGTTCAGGAAGACCCGGCGCTCAGCGCCGTCCGTCCAGGTCGCGACCCCGCGGTGCGTGGTCAGAGAGGTCGCGCCCCATTCGTAGGCGCGGGGATCGTAGCTCCAGAGCTCCTTGCCCGTCTCTGCGTCGAGGGCCACGACGCGGTTGTAGGGAGTGCTCACGTACAGCGTGTCGTTGATCGCGAGCGGTGTCGCTTGGAAGCTCCCCGGCCAGACGTCCTCCCCGCGGATCGGCCGCCTCGGCCCCAGAATCGGCTCCTCGCCGGTCTCCCATGACCAGGTGAGCTCGAGTCGGTCCACATTACCGCGATCGATCTGGTGAAGCGGCGAGTACTTCATCCCGCCCGGATCGCCGCCGTACACGGGCCAATCGACGCCCGACCTCGCATCCCTTGGTGGGGCGCCGCAGGCAAGCAGGAACGGCAGGGACGCGGCGATCCAGATCGGGCGAGAGAGCTTCATGTACAGGGTGCGAATCAGCCGTCCCGGGAGAACTCCGAAAACGTGAACCGGTAGGCGTCCTGCCCCGCATCGTACTCGGCTCGGAACATCGTGGGCTGCTCACCCCGGATGCCCGGGACCGCGGGCACCGTGAGATCGAAAGAGCGCCGCTCCAAGAGGAGCGAGCGCGAGATCATCGGCTCCAGGAAGATGGGCATCTCTTCGTAGTATCCGACGATCATCGTGCCGTCGAACGGTTCCGGGCTCTCCATCTCGGCAGTCACCAGGGCGTGCATCCCCATCTCGGGCACGCACACGCCGATCAGCGTTTCGACGCCGGTGATCTCCACGAGCTCGGGGGGCAATTGCTCATCCGGCAGGCTATAGCCCTCGGGCGGCTCCGACGGCTTGGACAGCTGGCTGCAATCGATCGCGAGACGTTCCTCGGGCGGGATCAGATAGAAGTGGAAGTCGAAGTGCGGTACCAGGTAGGTCGCAGGCGGGTGCCCCATCGGCTCCCAGTACATGGTGAGGTGGCTCACGCCGGTCTGGCGGACTGCGGGTTCGGGCATGTCGACCACGGCGCTGGTCGTGACCGGCCATGTGAAAGGCCAATCGTCGGGGGCCCCCTCGATGCTCGCCATCGGAACGGTCGCGCCCACCTCGACGACCGCATCGCCTTCCATTGTCGCCCAAGTGCAGACACCGGCTCCGTGGGCGTCCGCACACTCGCCGGCGACCTCGGACGCCGACGGTTGAGAAGCGCATCCGTACAAAACGACAGCCAATCCGGCCATCACTCCTCGAGTCGGGAATCGAGACATCATCACCTCCGTGGGGGGTCCGTTAGGGTGCGAAGTGCGCCAATTGAACGCGTCCCCTGGACAATCGCAACGCAGACGAATGACCGGGGTGGGGATCGAACCCACGACCTACGGATTAAGAGGCGACTTCGAAACACCCCCAAACCCCGGAGTTTCCGGGCCATTCGTCGCTTTCACGCGCCAGGCCGCGTTTGGCCGACCTCGCGGGCGCGCGGCGACCAGGTCTGCCGCAGCGCTGAGTTCCCTCTTTCCGCTCTGACTGAGGCCTCTTGAGGCCTCCACGGAGCAACGCGAGACCGATGCTCGGAGAGCCAAGACATTCTTGCTCGCAGCTGCACCTGCTTGATCGCGTGACGCGTATCCCCTACCGTTTTTCGGTGTCCGGCCAGCACGAGGCTGGTCGGCCGGCGCGGATTTGAACCCCGCAGCTTGAAGGCGCGCCGGCCCGAAGGGACACACCTTCTAAAGCGCGGTCCTTTCCGTCGGGACGTCGTCCCCCACCTGCGCTTCTTGCGGATCCGAAGTCGGTTCTGCCGGCAGGAGACACGCATGAAGACCACGCGAGACTTCGACCTCTCGTTCCGCCCTGTCGGCGGCTCCAGCATAGCCTTCCTCATATTGGTTATACGGCATGTCCACTGAAATGGTCCGCGGTGGACTGGCCTACCCGGAGGGGGTGATGAATGGCGAACATCCTGACGATCGCGCCAGAACGGGCTCGAGGGATCCGGAAGCTCTTCTTTCGCTGGGTGCGCCGCCAATACGGAGGCGTCGTTCCGGGCGTGTTCCAGGCTCTCGCGGTAGACCTACGTGTCGCGCAGCCGACGGGCTCGCTTTACAAGCACCTCCATCTACGGAGGTCCTCACCCCTCAGCCGGCTCCAGCGCGAGATGCTGGCAACGGTGGTCAATGGCAAGGTCGGTGGAGCTCCCTGACTGGGTCTCCACACGGCGGCAGTTCGCCGCCTTACCGGCGATGAGCATCTCAGTCACGAGTTCGCGACTACGTGGCCCGAGTACCAGTTGGACCGGGAGACGAAAGCCTTGCTCCGGTACGCGAGTAAGCTGACCGAGACGCCGAGCTTCGTGACCGAGGAGGACATCGCCGCGCTCAAGGAGTGCGGCTGGGACGAGGCGGCGATCTGGGAGATCACGGCTCTTACCTCCTTCTTCAACTTCAGCGGCCGGCTGGAAGCGGCCTCCGGCTTGCCTCCCGACCAGATCCCCGACGGGGCGACGTTCGCCGAGGCACGAGACGATTGACGGCTCCGTTTCATCAACCGCCGCGGGGAGGCGCTCTCGAAGGCCGCTTCCCGGCCCACCGGGGCACCTCTCTTCGGCGGACCGATCCGGATACGATGAAAGGCGACTGACAGCGTCTTCCCGCCCTCGCGCGGCGCGACCGGTTGGGTGTCTGAGTCATCGCGACGACGCAAGTTATGCTTTGCCGCCCTTCTACTCCGCGTGGACCACGTCCGTCCGGCAAACGCGTAACTGGTTGAGGCAATCCGAAGATCCCCCTCTTCGGGGCCCCATCCCTGGGGTGGAACCCTCCGTCCAAGTAGCTCCTGTAAGATTTGGATGGCTGGCGGCATCTAGAGATGAGCACTTGCCGCAACTGAGGAGGGGGAGGGGAAGGAGGACCATGGAGGGGCACCGTAGGGCGTGGCGAGACCGGAACCCGAGACCGGTGCCCAGGCCGCGGCTCGTACTGGCCGAAGTCACAGCGGACGAGGGCGGGCGCACGCGAGTCCAGGTCGTCTTGGAGCACGCCGGCCGACAACATATCGGCCGGGCAGCCGGGGTGGAGGACGAGCTTCGCCTCACCGCTGAAGCTACGCTCTCGGCCGTGGAGCAAGTCGGAAGACGGCCGGGTCATTTCCACCTCGTCGGGGTCCAGCGGATCCAGGCGTTCGATTCACCTGCGGTCTTAGTCTCGATTCGGACCACGGACCAGCGGTCACTCCGACTCCTGGGCTGCGTGCCGGCCGAGATGGATCTCGTGGGGAGCGTCGCGCGGGCAGTGCTAAAAGCGACGAACCGGTTGGTCGAGCGCCTCATCGCCGAAGCTGACGGCCTCTAGTGGAATGCCCAGACGATGGACGAAAAGGGCGTTGTCGTCATCGACAGCATCTCGCCCGCAGATCCGAACTGCGGTGACGAGGTTACAGTCCGGTTCAAGTCCATCAGCGGGCCGGGGGAGGGAGTCGTCGTCCAGCTCTGGCGGCAGGACCTGCCGGCCGGACCCCGCCTTGTGGCGGATCGGCTGATCCCTGAGTCCGCGCTCGAGGACGGCTCCGGCAGCTACCAGTTCCGCGTCCCCAAGGGCCGGGCCGAGCGGTTCACGCTCCTCATCAGGCTGTGGAATGAGATCGGGAGCCTGACCGAGCACAGGTGGAGCTTCAGCTGTGATTAGACGATCCCTGCGGGAGGCCACTGGGGAGCCGCACCAATGCGGAGGCGGCGTTCCCACCGGACCCCGGTGGCGTCCCGTGGGAGGTGCTGGCGTCCGCGATTGGCCCAGCGGCCCCGCTCGCAACCTAAGCCTGAGCGGCGAGATTCGAACCTGCGACCTCCTGACGCTGAAGCAGGTATCCGGGCGTTAAACAGAAGAGACTTAGCGCCGGTAGTGCCGGACCACCTCTACGCGGCGATGATGGCGATCCTCCGTGCCGACCAGCCGATCACGATCCTCTGTCCCCATTCACAGGCCTTCGTCATGCACCGACGCATCCGGGGTCTGAGCAGCCCGTACAGGGCGGACCCGGTGGGGTTCATGGGCGAGCTGTGGATCGAGGAGGACTGGGAAGCGAAGGACGAGGCCCAGAGCTGAACGTCGCCAGGGCCGGGGGTAACCTGACGGAGCGATGGGAACGGTGTGGGAACGATTGGACGCAGATACACGCAGACCGGCGCAGCGCCACGCAGATGGGGATGGCGGTAAAAGCCGCGTCACGTCATTAAATCAGGTGCATACCAGCGCAGAAGCCCGAAGACAACTCTTAATCCGTAGGTCGTGGGTTCGATCCCCACCCCGGTCATTCTTCCTCTGGTTCACGCCAGCAAAGGCCACGCACAGGGCCTACGCCTTCGCAGGTCGTTCTCAGTACTAGCCGTGCATCGGTTTCCATAACCGGCACCCGGCTGGCCAGGACCGCGAATCGGGCCGCGGCAGCTCCGCAGCAGCGGTCACTGGCGCTGCGGGCAGAGCCGAAGTCGAATAACCCTTTGAGTAGGGATATTCCCCTCATGGCTGCAATCTCCTCCGAAGCGCCGTTACTCACGGCAGAGGCTGACAGCCTAGGTCCGCTTGCTTGTGGTCTGCCTACGTCGTTCCTAGAGATCGCCGCAGACGAGCGTTGCTCCTCGCGGCATAGGTCTATCGTCGCCGACGGCTAGGAGTCGACGGCGCACGATCGCGAGCCTCGTTTCGAGGTGGGGTAAAAAGTGGGGTAAAAACGTGCTACTTTCGGCCCGATTCCAGGGGTTCAGATACGACAGAGGACGCCCGAAACACCGCGTGAATACTACATTTTGTCGTATCTCGCCTGTCCCTCGCCCTGAATGGGGTTCAGGAGGTCGCGAGTTCGAATCTCGCCGCCCCGATTGGCGGAAAGCCCACAACCACGCGGGCTTTCGTGCATCGGGGGCCTATCTAGTTATCCTCGGATCTGACCAGGTAACATCTCGACGGAATTCATGGCCGCAGAACCGTCTCGAAACCCAGCCGGATGGTGAAAGGAGGTTGGAAGCCGATGGGCGTGCCGAACGCCGGGCGCTCACCCACCTGACTGGCTACGAGTTGCTCGAACGAATCGAACGGGGAGCCACGCGCCCCGTTAAAGCGCCGTTGATCGAAACGCACCGCCTCCTGGGGGTTGCCGATATGCAGCATGTCCAGGATGAGCCGCCCCGGCAGGCTCTGCGGAAGATCATAGGTGAGCCGCAGGTCGAGGTTCCAGACGGCAGGCGAGCGCCCTTCGGAGCCCCGCGTCTCCAGGAAGAGGGGCGTGTTGAATCCGCTCGGCACCCTCCCGAACTCACTGAGCGGCGTCCCGGTCTGTGCGACGACTGAGGTGCCGACCGTCAGCCCGAAGCCCAGCTCGTAGGCACCGAAGAGCTTGAAGACATGGGTCCGGTCGTTGGGCAGCAGACCCTCGCTGTTGACCTGTTGGACGGGGAAGTACGTGAGTTGGTTGTTGTTCGGGCCGAAGCTGCCCCCGCGGAGGCCGCCTGCATCCGCGGCGAAGAGGCCGGGGTAGTTGCCATGGTTTCTGGACAGGACGTAGGAAGCCGTCGCGCGCAGTCTTGGCCGATGCACCCCCAGCGTGAACTCGAGCGCCGTATGCGTCCGTTTCGACTCGGGAAGGTGGCTCAGAGGTCCTCGGCCCGGGTTTCCGCCCGTCAGCCCGCCGTCGGGTTGAAAGGCAGTGGTCACGCTCGCCCGGAGCGAGCGGTGGATCCCCCGGATCCCCAACGTGAACGCGCTCCCAAGCGCCGCCTCGTATCCGAGCACGAGCTCGTCCTGGTGCTCCCCCTCGAGATCCTCGACACCGCCCCGAATCTGCGCCGGGTCGGCAAACACGCGGACGGAGTCGGGGGAATCGGAGGGCGAGCGCGGATCCTGGCTGAAGAACTCTTGCCGCTGATCGGTGCCGGCCAGCCCGAGCGTCGACCAGAACAGCGCCAGCTGCTGGTAGAAACGGCCAACGTGGCCGAAGATCTTGTGACGCCCCTCTCTCCCAGCCAGGTACGTGAACCCCAGACGCGGCTGAAACTGATCCACGATGCGCTGACCGACGGCGCCGTTCTGATCGATCAGATACTGCCCATCCCAGCGGAGGCCCGGAAGGATCCTGAGCCGGTCAGTGAGAGCCCAGGAGTCCTGGAGGAACAGGCTCACGACCCGGCTACGGACCGTGAAGTCCTGGTTGAAGAAGGAGGCTTCGTAGAGGGAGTCGGCGGTGCGGATGACCTGCCCGGGATCTTCCACGTTCAGGACGTCGAGCCGAATGTCCTGATACTGTAGGCCTCCGCCAATTGTGTGGCCGCCCGCGAATAGGGTCGCCTTGAGCTTGAAGGAGGTCCGCGCGCTCGCCAGCTCCTGATCGTCCCGGTGCCCGCCGGAGAGCAGAATCCGCGGCGGGTTTCGTCGGTCCAGGAAGACGGGCTCCTGGCGGCCAAGCTCCGTGGCGCCCTCGACGTCCTCCCGCCCCTGGTGGTGCGCGAGGGACCCCTCCAGCACGAGCTTCTCGCGTATCCGGACCGTCCCCCGGAGCGACGCGTTGACACTGCCCTCGGCGTGGCGGCTCAGAATCGGATCAGGGTTCTGCAGCTGAACCCCCCCGGAGGGGGGAGCGACCCGGCGCTCGCTGGTGGGGTCGCCGAAGACAGCAAGCGCAACGTCTGCGCCGGCCGATACGCGCCAGTCGAGCTTGGCCGCGAACACGTGCCGCCTAAGCGAAGCCTCCTGGAGCGCAGACTCCGGCAGCTGGACATCCTCGCGCACGAAGGTGGGGTTATACGCGGTGAAAAACCACACGTGGTCCCGTACGACGGGTCCGGCGACACTCACCCCGAAATCGAGCTCTTCAACGCCGGCCCGCTCTTGGACGCCCGGGACGGGTGCCGGATCTGCGGACAGGCCGCTGCCAGTCACATACCCGAAACCCGATACCTCCAGGTCGTTGGTGCCGGACCGCGTGACGACGTTGACGATTCCGCCCAGCGCACCGCCGTACTCGGCCTCGTAGCCGCCGACCTTCAGCTCCACGGCCTCGATGAAGTTGTACGGGAGCGTCGTTCCGCCCCGGCCCCGGTAAACGTCAGTGACGTCGACGCCCTCGACGTGATAGGCGTTCTCGAGTCCCGTGCTACCGGCCACGTTCACGGGGTCCCCGAGGAAGCTCGCGTTGGCGTGTGGGAGGAGCTGTATGATCGACTGGTAGTCGCGGTCGGTCGGGAGCTGCCGGAACTCGTTCGCGCTCAGCGTCGTGCCGAGGGCCACCCGGGTCGGATCGAACCGGCTGCCGCCCACTTCGACCGTCAGCGGCTCGAGGGGTACGACCGCGACGGGCAGCGTGATCTCGCCGAGCCAGGTCGTCCGCCCCAGATCGACCTCGACCCCTGTGTACACGACACTCCGGTACCCGAAGCGGTCCAGCCGGACCGAATACCTTCCCACCGAAAGATTCGCGAGGCGGAACGCGCCGCGTCCGTCGGTGAGGACCGTGTGATCTTCCTCGCGGTCGGCTCGCGCGGCGGTGACTCCGACATCGGCCAGCGGAGTTCCGTCGGCGCCCAGCACGCGGCCGGCGAGCTCACCCGCGACAGCTTGTGCGGAGAGAGCGGAGGCCGCCTCCAGACAGACCGCGACCACGACTGCGAAGACGCGAAACAATTGCAGGCCGCGAAATGGCATGCTGGCAGTTCTCACTCGGTCGACTCTCGCTCAGGCTGAGCTCAGGTGAATCGTGCGGAAAGCCCGTGTACTCGTGCCTGTCCCTGGGCTGGGGCAACGAAGGCCTGCACTCTTCCGACTGGCCGCGCAGTGGCCAATGGCCGTGAGTGCGTACGTGAACGCGGCCCGAGGTGCCGCGACCCGCGGGCAGTGGGGGAGCAACGTGCGGAAGCCCCACACAGCCGGTCAAGCGGCATACTCGCCACGTCCTCGACTGAGCCCCTTGCACAGGGGGGGGGCATGGCCGACGCCTGCCGATATCTTTACCGTTTCCGTCCGTCAGGATCTCGACCTCAGGGTTGAAGCCGGATCAAGAACGAGTCCTATTGAAAGGGGCCGCGCGTGAGCGACGACTCGTCGAGAGACACGAACACGCCTTCGCCGGACAGGCGGGATTTCCTCAAGTGGAGCGCGACCGGGGTCGCGGCCTCTCTGGCCGCATGTGCGCCCCCGATCCCGCCCGAGCAGTACCCATCGCCTGAACAGTCGGACGCACCATCGGAGCTCGACGAAGCGGCGGGAGGTCAGGGGTCGACGCCCGTAACGGACGCGACTGGGGCCGAGCAGTCGCCCCCCGAGGTAGGCGATCTCGTGGACCCGGAGCTCGTGGAGGCGGAGAACTGGCAAGAGCCCTGGACCTGGCGACCCGAGCACTGGCCCGGCCAGCACCTCGAGCTGAACCTCATCCGGAACCAGAATCCGGGGCCATCTCCGTCCCCTGGGAACCCGGCCCCCGCGATCTTCAGCTACAACGGAACGAGCCCCGCACCGACGGTCCGGGTCCGGAACGACGACGTTCTCAGGATCCGGGTGCGGAACACGCTTCCCCTAAACGAGCAAGAGACGCAGGTGGGCCCGAGCCCGGATCCGGTCGATCTAACGCTCGACACGGATCGCGAGGTGTGCCGCTTGGTGGAGATGGAGGTACGTGGGGGAGATCCAGACGATCCGCGGCCGTGCAATCCCTTCTTCTTCCCGGAACAGCTCCTGAAGGTCATTCACCCGGAGGTGCGTCCGGGATGGAGTCTGAAGCAGCACGTCAACGGGCTGCACGCGACGCACGTCACGAACATCCACACGCACGGCCTGCACGTGGCCCCCGAGACCAACCCCGACGGCACGCACTCCGACAACGTGCTACTCCGAATCCTGCCGCACGCCGACTGGGAAGCGCGCCAAGCCTCGGGCGACCCCGAACTGCAAACCCTGGGAGAGCACGAGCACGTCGGGGAGCTCGAATACGCCTACCGTCTGGGCTTCGAGAGAGACGGCACCGTGATGCCCCACCCGCCCGGCACCCACTGGTACCACCCGCACAGCCACGGCTCCACGCACGATCAGGTCGCGAGCGGCATGGCCGGTTTCCTGATCGTGGAGGGTGACGTAGACGAGGCGGGCAACCAGGCCTTGACCGGCGAGCCCTGGCCCGACCCGGAAACGAGGACGGGACCGCACGACTACCGCGAGCGACTGATGCTGATTCAACGGGTATTCGTCGGCCCGTTGGACCTCGACGCGGGACAGCGTCGGAACAACCTGCGATTCCCCCCGCTGACGGCCGTCAACGGGGTGAAACCGGCGACCGTGATGCGGATGAGGCCGGGAGCGGTCGAGCGGTGGCGAGTGTTGAACGGCAGTGTCGACGGTAGCGGCACCAAGCGCTTCATGGTCCTCGAGGGGCAGTTCGTTCAGCGCCGCGACCGTATGTGGCGCGTAGTCGCAGAGGGTGAGGGCGAGGACCGCCGGCGTCGGCTGGAGCCCGTCACGCTCGAGGAGCTCGAGGGGGCGAAGCTTCCCCTGTACCAGCTGTCCTTCGACGGCATGACCCTCGTGACCGAGGAGAGCGGCGAGGCCCGGCACACGATAAGAGACCTGTCGCAACAGAACGCGGAGACCCGGAACCCGTTCACGACGGCCGCAGAAGAGGGGGAGGACGAGGCCCGGGCCCGTTTGCGCGCGTACGAGGCGTGCTTCCGGGATGGCGACTCCCTGCGGCGATGCTTCGTGCGCCCCAACGAGGTCTACCTGGGGAACGCGAACCGGACGGACGTCTTCTTCAAGGCCCCCCTCGATGCGGCGGGAAAGACGTTCACGGTCTTCGCACAGGAGGCGCACGTCCAGACGAACAATTTCCAGGGGCAGCTTCAAACCGAGATCGCGACGGGCGACGTGGCGTCTTTCCGACCCAACTTCGACGTCGTGGTGGCCTACATCCACGTTGGCGGGGATCCGGTCGACGGAGGCGACTTCGACGTCCTCGGCCTGCGGGAGCACCTGCCTCCCGTCCCGGCTCTCCTGCAGCCGGTCAAGGAGGAGGAGCTCAGGGTTCCGCCGGAGGAGGCGCGACGCACGGGGGCCGACGTGGGCAGTGCCCGGACGCGCGTGATCTCGTACTCCGGTACCGGCGGCGGGGTATTCCCGTCCATTCCCGTAGCGGAGGGGTTCGCCGAGGCCCACCCCGAGCTCGAGAATCTGGTGTGGGGCCTCCAGGACGGGGTCGCCGTGCTGCTGCCGAACCTCACCCACACCATGGCCATCAATCCCGATTTCGATCTGGCGCGGAATCCGGAACCGGAGCTACCGCGTAAGTTCATGCCGGATGACCCCCGGCGGCCCCGGGTGCTCGTGAACACAGCCGAGGAATGGGTGCTGTACAACAACTCCCAGACGCTGTGGGGTCATACGGACCGCGAGCGATTCCCGCAGCTCGGCTCCTACACCGAGCACTTCTATCCCTACGTGATGTCACGTGCCGAGGGTCAGCGGAGATTCTGGGAGGACTCCGAGTTCAGGCTCGTCTCGAAGGGCAGCGACCATCCCTTCCACATCCACATCAACCCGATGTGGGTTTTACGGATCGAGGTGCCGGACGAGCGCGGCGAGCTGCACAACATTCTTCCGGAGCCACGCTGGATGGATACGGTATCGATCCCGAGGAACGGAGGCCGCGTGGTCTTCCGAACGCGTTTCGATGACTTCGTCGGGACATGGGTCCACCACTGCCACATCCTGCTGCACGAGGACATGGGGATGATGCAGGTCGTCGAGTGCACGGATCGCGTGGAGGATGCGGACTATCATCCGAGGCGCGAAGTGGCATCACTGGGGGGCGACGATGAGTCGGTGAGCGCAATCTACCCGAGGCCCACGCCGGAGATCATGTACCGGCAGAATCTGTCGTTCGTAGATCCCAACGAGCTAGGACACCAGGTGTATCCCGGCTTCGAGCTGAAAGTCCCCCGCCTGGACGAGAAGTAACCTCCTCGACGTGTTACGATTTGCGCTCGGCACGACGCCCCGCAGCGCGTCCGAGGGGAGCCCGTAGCGATCCGACTTTCTACTGTCACGCTAGCTGTCACAGAGTGTGCAGGTGTGTACTGAAGTGTACGGAGCTCAAAACGGCCAAATCGAAGTGTACGGAAGTGTATCGAAGTGTACGGACGCTGCGCCGCTTGAATGGGGTTCAGGAGGTCGCGAGTTCGAATCTCGCCGCCCCGATTAACTCAAGTCGTTAACCTCCATGACGTTTGGCCCTGTCACCCGCTTGGGTGGTGG
>JBDHAD010000090.1:0-10067 GCA_039588215.1 Gemmatimonadota bacterium | reverse complement strand
CTGCCGGACGCGCGAGGCCCGCGAGCCGTGGGTTCCATCGCCATGGGTGACTGACGATGTCGAGTCGGGGACCGAGCGCAGGCGCCGGCTGTTGCCTTCGACCGGCGCGTGACTAGGGTTTGGCAGGCTCTGCGGTCACTTCGTTCGGGTCCGCTGCGGCATCAGGAGCGTCCGCGGCTCGGCGCCCCGTCGGGTGACTGCGCGCGCCGCGCCGCTGCGACCGCTGGACGAGAATCACGGAGACCGTGATTACGGCCATGGCGGCGAACGTGCGCTCGGTAAGCGGCTCCGCGGCCAGTGCCCAACCCAACGCCACGGCCACGACGGGGTTCACATAGGCGTACGTTCCGACAAGAGCTGGCCGCACGGCCCGGAGTAGCCAAATGTAGGCCGAGAAGGCGACGAGCGAGCCGAACACGATGAGGTAGGCCAGCGCGGCGATCGACTTGAGGGAGACAGCGGCGAGGTCGACCTGCCCCAACTCGCCCCTCAAGGCCCCGGTCAGAAGGAGCAGACCGCCGCCGCACAGCATCGTCAGCGACGTGGCGTACAACTGCGGACTCGGGAACGTCGCGCCGCGGTTGTAGATCGACCCGGCCGCCCACGACAGGGACGCGATCAGCACCGCCACCGCACCCAGCACGAACGAGCGCGGATCGGCGCCGACATTCCCCAACACCTCCGCCGAAGGCGCCAACAGCAACCCCACGCCGCCCAACCCGAGCACGAGTCCCGCGATCTCACCCCCGCGTGGTCGCTCTCCGTCGGGCCCTAACCACGCCATCATCACGAGCCAAAGCGGAGCGGTAGCCACCAGGAGCGCCGCCAGCCCCGACGGTACGTATTGCTCCGCCCAACTCAAGAGCCCGTTTCCACCCAGAAGCATCAGGCCGCCCGATATCGTGGCGGCCTTCCAATGACCTCGAACCGGCATCTGCGTGCCACGCACGCGAAACCACGCAAACAGGATCGAGCCCGCCGCGAGAAAACGCGTCCCGGCCATGAGGAACGGCGGGATCGTCTCGATCGCGAACCGGATCGACAGATAAGTCGACCCCCAGATCACGTACACGAGCCCGAGCGCGAACAACACGCGTGCCGGAGACGCGTCCTTGGGGCTCATTCGCGGTGGGAGGTCAGGGTACGTTCCATTTCAGCGCGATACGGTCACTGGTGAGTGGCGATGTTGAAGCTCCCCCCGAGAAGAGAAACGACCGAGTGACCGCCGCGTGAAACGCCCTTGTCAGTGTGTCTGGGGCCCGATACCTGCATGAGACGGAAGTAGACCATACTCACCCTCCCGCGGATAGGCCGTGAGCACGAGCGCGATCGAGACAGTTGTCGAAGCCCTGCTGCTCGCTGCGCTCATCGGGCCACTCGCGCGCGTCGGGCTCAGCAGACCGTTTCGCCGCAAGCTACGGGTCTTCCCGCGAATAGGCGGCATTCTCCTGGCGCTTCTCATCGCATTCGCGGCACTCGTTTCGCTGGCCGCCCTTTTCGCCCCGCTGCTGTTGCGGGGACTGGCCGTCCTAGGAGTCGTGTCCATCGCCTTCACTTGGTGGCGCGCCAGACCCGCCTGCGGGCGCTCTCGTGGTCTACCCCCAGGCTCGCTCTCGCTCGCTCCCATGGATCCGTGGCGGGATCACCGGTTCTACCTCGAGCAGTCGACCCGGTATGGTCCGGTCTTCAAGATGAGCAACTACGTGCAGCCGATGGTCTGCGTGGTGGGTCTCTCACACGTCCTCGTACGCGGTCTTCCCGATGTGATAATCGGCGCCGAGTACAGGTCGGGGCCAGAACCCCCCTAAGGCCGGTCCGAGCGCCCGCCTCGAGCGGGTGGGAGACTCAGCGGGTCTGGGTCAGGAGTCAGCGCGTTCGGGTTGCGAGTCAGCGGGTTCGGGTCAGGATCCAGTTGGCGATCCGGTCGAGCAGCCCGGGCACGAACTCCTTCTCGAGCGTCGCGTACTCGCCGGGGCTCCCCGTGACCGCCGCCTGGAAGAGGTGATTGGCGCCCGGGATCACCTCGATCGTGACGTCGGCGTTGCCCGCCGCCGAAAGTGCCTCGGCCATGGGCCCGCGGTTCTGGGCCGGTGGTACCTGGAGATCCAGCTCCCCGAACAGGGCCAGGACGGGCACCCGCGTCTGACGCAGCGCCTCGCGCGGATCGTGATCCAGGAAATAGCGGAACCAGGTGGAGGTCGTGGCGGCGAGTTGGGGCGCGAGCTGCGTGGCTACAAAGGCGTCAACGTCGTGAATCGATTGACGCCGCTCCGGGGGCATCGCCTCGACGCCTTCGCGTATCATCCGCGCGAGCTCCGCCTCGAGCTCATCGCGACTCGCGTCTCGACGGAGCATGCTGAAGATCAGCCGCTGGTGCGTCTGTTGCCGCTCGATCGCCGCGCGCGAGGCGCCGTTAGCGCGACCGATCAGCTCACCCTGTCGGAGGAGAATCTCCGCACCCGGGACGCCCGGCCCCGCCAGCAACACGAGGAAAGCGATGTCCTCAGACCGGATCACCGCTAGCGGAGCCACGAGGCCCCCCTCGCTGTGGCCTAGCAAGCCGACCGCCGCCGCGTCGATTGAAGTGTGTTTCTTCAGGAGGTCGACCGCCGACAGCACGTCCCCGGCGAAGTCCGCCGAGGTGGCGTCCGCTACGCTCCCGGTCGAGCCAGCCACACCGCGGTCGTCGTATCTGAGAACCGCGATCCCCTCCCGGTTCAGGTGCTCGGCGATCAACCGAAACGGCTGGAATCCGAAGATCTCCTCATCGCGGTTCTGTGCGCCCGAGCCCGAGATCAGCACGACGGCTGGGTGAGGTCCCCGGCCCTCGGGGAAGCTCAACGTCCCCGCGAGCTTGATCTCACCGTTTTCGAACGTGACCTCTTCGTGTCGGTATCGCGGAGTCGCGTCCTCTGGTCGTCCAGGTCGCACGACCCCCGTCGGGGTGTCTGCCTCCTGCGTGTCCGTATCCGGCACCCGAGACAGGGTGAACGTCCCCGCGACACCGGCCTGCGTGAACTCACCCTCGATCGTGTCTCCTCTGAGCAAGCCATCCCAGACGGCGAGGCCCGGGCCGGCAGGGAGCTCGAAGTGCACCCGGGGCGGGTCGAACGAGACGTTCTGAAGCTGAAGCCCATGAGCGCCCTGCGCGGGAATATCGATTCGAGCGACGAGCGGGGTCACCGCACCCTCGAACGTCACGCCGATCTCCAGGTTCTGGCCGAGCGCGGTCAGCGATCCCTCCCAGCGACCGGTAAGCGCACGTCCATCGGAGGTCGCTGCGACGCCACCGGCCGGTCTCTGCTGTGCCGTGGCCGAGTCGAACCCGAGCCCGAGGACGAGGAAGAACGCCGACAGGGTAGCCAGGCCGCTCAGCACAGGCTGGATACGATCCATCCAGCCGCCGGGTCCCACGTAGGGGGATCTCATTCGGGCTCGATGATTACCGCCGCCCCGAAGGCGAGGATCTCCGCCGCACCACCCATTAGATACGAGGTCGAGAAACGTGCGCTCACCACTGCGTTGGCGCCCAATTCCTCGGCCTGCGCGAGCATTCGATCGACCGCCTGCTCCCGCGCCTCGCCCATCATCTTGGTGTACTCCTCGATCTCACCCCCGACCATGCTCTTGAAACCGGCCAGGATGTCGCGGCCGAGGTGCCGCGCCCGGATCGTGTTGCCGCGCACGAGTCCCAGGTCTTTGACCGTTCGGTACCCGGCGACCTTCTCGGAAGCGGTGACGATCATCGGATCACGTCCTTGTACGGGTCACTCTTTCGAATGTGGAGCTTCTCGCGAAGCACCGAGACGAACAGGATCACGAGACCGATCACCAGCGCGACCGATGCCCACCGGATCAGCCCCGGCACGCTCGTATCAGCCAGCACATCCTGTACCCAGTGCACGAGCCCCCACGAAATCAGCACGATCGCACCGACGGACACGAGGATCCACGCGATCCCGCGCTCCGTGCGGCGGTAGACGCCCGACCAGTAGCTGTCCCAGACCTCCTCCGGTGGCTCTCGCATCTTCATCGAATCCGTGACCTCCTTCACTCGCCGGAGCCGATCCCACTCGGCTCGCAGCTCCGAGTCGTGCTCCAGTACGTCCTCGAACTCCTCGCGCTCGGTCTCCGACAGCTCGCCATCGAGGGCGCTCATCAAGAGCCTCGTCCAGCGTTCCTCGCTCGCCGCCATGCCGCCGCCGTTCCCCTCGCGGCTCATATCGCGTCTCCGAGCTTTGTCGCCAATGAGCGACGGGCCGTGTGCAGGCGGGACATGACCGTTCCGATCGGGATCCCGGTCACTTCGGCGATCTCCGCATAGCTGAGCCCGTCGAACTCGCGCAGCACGATGATCTCACGTTGTCCGGCCGGCAGAGCTTGGATCGCCACCGCCACGAGGTCACGCAGCTCCGACTGCTCGGCCGCGCGAGACGGATCGGCGGCCCCACCGACGCTTGCCTCGCTCACCAGCCAGGGCCTCGCTTGTTCCAGGAGCCTGCGTCTCGTCCTCCGGTCGCGGCCGAGGTTGAAACAGAGCCGGCGCAGGATCTGATACAGCCACGGGAAGAACGGCCGCTCCGGATCGATCGCTCGCCGCGCCCGAAACGCCCGTGCAAATGCCTCTTGAGATACGTCTAGGGCGTCGTCGTGAGACCCGACGATCCCCAACGCACCGAAATAGGCGCGCCGCATGTAGCGGCTGACGAGCTCCCCGAACGCGGCCCGGTCGCCGCTCTGCGCCCTGCGGATGAGGGTCGCATCCGTCGCTTCGGCGTGGCTCAACCCGCTCTCCCATGACGATCGGTCTCGATGACGGTCCGTTGTATTCTCCGACATCGATACACGTGAGGCGAGGGGTTATTCGATCCGGGCGCAGAACCCTGCGGGGGCGAAACGGTGTACGGGACCCCATGAACGCGTTGCCCGATCACATGCGATCCTGGGCGCAGCTGCCCGTCGCCCGTTGCTTCCTGACGATCCCGGCCTTCGTGGCCAGCCTTTATTTGGCCCCCGCGTCGGTGGTTGGCCAGGAGCCGGACGAACGGGTCTGCCGAAACCTGCCCACCCTCGACTGGCCTCCGGCGATCGCACCACCTTCCGCGATCCGGCCCGAACTGGACTCGGGCGTTTACTGGCCTTCGCTTCACGCCCATGACACCCCCGTATCCTTGGGCGTGGGTCACCTGAGGGTCACCAGCGACCACTATGACTGGCTGCGCGAGGTCTCGATTCCCCTGTTTGAGCGGCCCGACGCGTCAGACGCCCCGCTCGCGTGGATACGGCAAGGGTGGCTGGATGGGAGCGCATCCGACGGGCAACGGCGCAGGATCAGCTACCGCGGGGCGATCGAGACCGAGTACGAGCGTGCCACCGCAATCGTGCTGGAACTCCGCGCCGACGGGTGGTTCAGGTTCAGGTACGACCTGCCGCCCGAGGCGCTTGCGGCTGACGCCGAAGTCGCCGGGCCCGAGAACTGGCTACCCACGGACGACGGCACCGCGTGGACGCACGAATGCTACCTCGGACTCGGTGAGGCCGAGCTGTCCGTCCAGTTGTGGCGCGACCTGTTCTTCGGACCCGATGCGCCGCCGCTCTCGTTCGTGGACCGGACTCCTCACGCTCTCCGCGAAGATCCTGCAATGCAGGCGACCCGCCTGGCCTGGGTGGAGAAAGACGACGAAGTGGAGGCGCTCGAGATCCGGGACGAATGGATGCGAGTGCGCGTCTCCAAGCCGGGGAAGTTCCTCACCCTGTGTACGAGCCTGGAAGAGTGGGATGGAGAGACGCTCGAGGGGTGGGTGAAGTGGTGGGATCCCGAGGACGGGCCCTGGCTGTGGTATCCCACCCGCGGGTGTTGAGCCTAACACCGTAGCAGGGCCTGGCCGTGACTGAGCCTGACACGGTCGCACGGGCCGCGACGAATCCCAGCCGCTCCAAACTCCGTACACGACTGGCGGACTCGGGCCCCGGCCCTAGCTTCGTGACTACAGCCGCATAACGCGTGCTCGCCAAGTACATCGGCGAGCTGGATCCATAAGAGTCGAGAAGAGAATGTCCAGAACACCCACGGTCTACGACCCGGAAACCACGCGCGTGCCTTCTCGGTGGGAGCTGATCCGGGACGTGATCGTGTTCCAGGGGAAGCTGTTCGTGGATGGCCTGCGTGACCTGGTCTGGGCGCCGATTTCGGTCGGGCTGGCGGTCATGGACCTGCTGGGAATCGGCAAGAACGCAGGACTCCACTTCTACAACTTCGTCTATTTCGGGCAGAAGACGGAGCACTTCATCAATCTCTTCGGCGCGGCGGATCATCCTGAGTCACACGCCCTCGTCGGCCGGTCGCCCGAGGGCCTCGACGCGCTCGTGCACCGGCTCGAGAAGACGGTTCGCCAGGAGTACGACCGTGGCGGAATCACGGCCTCCGCGAAAAACGCCGTCGATCGAGCGCTGGACAACCTGCAGAAGAAGTAGCGGCGTTGAGTTCCGTGCAGCCCCCGACGCTCGCCGAGATTCGGGAGACGCGCGCACGCCTCGAGGGTCTCATCGTCGAGACGCCCGTGTGGACATGGGTGAGCGAGGAGATCGAGGCGGCTCTCGGTCCCGATGCCGAAGTCATCCTCAAGCTCGAGCTCTTCCAGCGAACGGGAACCTTCAAACCCAGGGGAGCTTTGACCAACATGCTCGCCCTGGACCCCGCGGCACTCGCGCGAGGCGTGACGGCGGTGAGCGCCGGCAACCACGCCATCGCGGCCGCCTACGCGGCCCGCCTGTTGAACACGACTGCGAAGGTCGTGATGCCCCGGACCGCGAATCCGGCGCGGGTCGAGCGCTGCCGGGCGCTTGGCGCGGAAGTCGAGCTCGTCGTGGACGGTGCGCGCGGGTTCGAACGGGTGCGAGAGATCGAGGCAGAGGAGGGCCGCACGTTCATTCACCCGTTCGAGGGTCCTCTGACCGTGCGGGGCACCGCGACGCTCGGGCTTGAGCTGTCGGAGCAGGTGCCGGACCTGGATGCGGTCATCGTCCCCATCGGGGGTGGGGGCCTGTGCGCGGGCGTGGCAGCCGCCGTCAAGCAGGCTCAGCCGGAGTGCGACATTTTTGGGGTCGAGCCCGAGGGCGCCGATACCATGCACCGGAGCTTTGCGACCGGTGAACCGGCATCGATTGACGCGGTGCGAACGATCGCCGACAGTCTGGGCGCGCCGCACGCGGCCCCATACAGCTTCGAGATGTGTCGCCATTTCCTCGACGACCTGATCCTCGTGGACGACGACGACCTGCGCCGCAACATGGCCCGCATGTTCGCCGACGCGAAGCTGGCTGTTGAGCCTGCCGGAGCTGCCGCCGCGGCCGCGCTGTTCGGGCCACTGCGAGACAGGCTGGCCGGCAAGCGCGTCGCCCTCATCGTATGTGGCACGAACATCGACATCGAGACGTTCGCGGAGCAGGTGCGTGCGGGGACCGCTTCGTTGGAGGGTGAGCCTTGACCGTCCGTTCACCGGGGCCGCGAAGAGCAGCGGTCGCGCGCGCGGTACTCCCGCCGCTTCTCGTGCTACAGCTTCTCGTCTTACCCAGCGTCCCCGGGTGCGGCCGGACCGCCCGAGTAGAGGTCGCACCGGCGCGGGCGCTTGTTCCACCCACCATCATGCCCCAGCAGAGTGGGACCAGCGTCCTGTTGCAGGCCGTCAGCGCCGTGAGCGAGGACGTGGTGTGGGTGAGCGGACACGACGGCACGTACGCGCGCACGACCGATGGTGGTCAATCCTGGGCGGCCGCCGTCGTACCTGAGGCGGACACCCTCCAATTCCGGGATGTGCACGCGCTCGACGCTCGAACCGTGTACCTGCTGAGTGCCGGCTCCGGCGAGCTGTCCCGCATCTACAAGACAACCGATGGCGGGGCGAGCTGGACCCTGCAGTGGGTGAACGAGGAGCCGCAAGGCTTCTATGACTGCCTCGAATTCTGGGATGCGGAGCGTGGCGCCGTGTACGGAGATGCAGTCGACGGAGAGCTGCGCATCCTCACGACCGCTGACGGCGGGCGGACCTGGGACCGCGTGCCCGCGGGCAACCTCCCGGCTCCGGTCGGCAGCGAAGGAGGGTTTGCGGCGAGCGGCACCTGCTTGACGCTCCGCCCGGGCGGTCTGGCTTGGGTCGGGACGGGAGCGGGCGATCGGGCTCGCGTTCTGAGGACAGCCGACTGGGGAGGGACGTGGGAGGCCGCGGATCTCCCGATCGTGGGCGGTCAGGCAGCCGGTGCCTTCTCGATCACGTTCTGGGACGACGAGAACGGGATCGTCTTCGGTGGCGACCTGAATCAGGCGGATGCGTTCACCGACAACATCACCCGCACGCGCGATGGTGGCCGGACGTGGACGCTCGCGACGCGGCCGACGTTCCCGGGAGCGGTCTACGGTGGGGCGCATGTACCCGGCACCGGCGACCCGGGGGCGGCTCCCGCCGCTTTGCTCGCTGTCGGTCCCGGCGGTGCGGCATATTCGCTCGATGCAGGGACTACGTGGGCCCCCCTCGACCAGCTCAGCTATTGGGGCGTCGGAGCCGCCTCGCCGCGCGCCGCCTGGCTAGTGGGCCCGAATGGACGCATCAGCAAGGTGTCGTTTGCTCCTTGACGCGAATCCCGGAAACCCGTCCTCCCCGGCGGGGTTGATAGAGACATGGTGACCGATAGAAGAGGCGGCGAATCACCGGGAGCACTCGTGACCGTGCGTCACGGCATGTCGCGGCGGGAGTTCGTCAGGAGCAGCCTTGGCGCGGTGGCCGCGTCGGCGGTGCTCCCCGCTTGCAGCGAGATATCCCTCACCGGGTCCTCGGGCGGTGATTCGCGGCTGAGCGCGCGCCCCGGGTTGCCTACCCTCACGCCGACAGTCGGGCTCAGCCAGCTCGATCTCGCGAGCGGTCGGGACGGAATCCTGTACGTGCCGCAGAGCTACTCGCCGGACACCCCGACACCGCTGTTCGTCGCCCTTCACGGAGCCGGCGGCGAGGGCACCGGCTGGGCCAGCTATTACAATCGCTCCGAGGACCGGGGCTTCATACTACTGGCCCCCGACTCGCGCTCGGGGACGTGGGACGCCATACGGGGCGATTTCGGAGCCGACGTCGATTTCTTGGATCGGGCCCTGCGCCACACGTTCGAGCGCTGCCGGATCGACGCGACACAACTGGCGCTGGCAGGCTTCTCGGATGGGGCGTCGTACGCGCTCTCCCTGGGAGTGTCGAACGGAGACCTGTTCAGCCACCTGATCGCCTACTCGCCCGGACTCTTCAGGCCCGCCGATCCCATCGTAGGGAAACCGCGGGTATACGTGTCGCACGGTACCGGAGACAACAGCCTCCCCGTATCCGGCAGCCGGAACCAAATCGTGCCGACTTTCAACGCGGACGGTTACGACGTGACCTACGAGGAATTCGACGGGGGTCACGAGGTGCCGGCGGCGATCTCCGAATCGGCGCTGGACTGGTTTCTGGGAGTGGGTTGAGCCTCGAGCCAGGTCGTCCCGGAATCCCTCGCGGTCGCTCTACGGGTGGAAGCGGCCCAACGACATCTTCGCGAGCACGAGCATCGCGGCTTTCGTGAGCGGTGACGCGGCTGCTTTCTCCAGGGTCGTGGGCGGTAGCACCCCGGCGGCCTCGAGGACGCAATCCCGCAGCACATAGCTCGCCTTCCGGTAGATCCGCCGGAACTCCCACACGGTGCTCGTGGGGAAATCGAGCGTCGAGATCAGTCCCGCCGCGATCCCCGGCCCCCGGACTTCACCGTCCGGCGAACAGATCGCGATCCGTCCACAGGCCTCTCCATGCAAACGGGCAAAATTGAGTGCGAACGTAGCCTGCCGGAGGAGAGCCATGTGCGATTCGAGCGTTCGGTCGCGGAGGTCATCGATGGAGATCCGGAGCCGGAGGCGGCGCTCGAACGAGCCCGCGACCTCTCGGGGCCAGCGAAGAGGATCGAGGATGAGGATGAGTCCGTCGTGCTCCCGCACGGCGTAGTATTCGAGCTCCTCGTAGGAGAGGATCTCGATCTCGAACGGATTTCGGGGTCTCCGG
>JBDHAD010000089.1:0-10340 GCA_039588215.1 Gemmatimonadota bacterium | reverse complement strand
TTCTCATCCGTCAGGGATAGCGGGTCCCGAGCCTGGGGAAGGTCGAGTTGGACCCTATTTGGACCCTATCGTGGTCCGCGCTTCTCAAAACAACAATCGGGGCGGCGAGATTCGGGGAGCTTGCGACGACCGAGGACCGCGTCGGCGGCCGCAGCTCTCACTCGCGACCTCCTGCCGTCGAGCCGCAGGCGAGACACTGAGCAGGCGCAGCCTGCGAAGCCACCCCATTCAAGCGGCGCAGCGTCCGTACACTTCGATACACTTCAGTACACACCGATTTCGGCGTTTTGACTTCCGTACACTTCGATACAGACCTGCACACTCTGTGACAGCTGGCGTGACAGTTTGCCCGGGACGCGGACTCCAGCTGCTTTCTGTGTACGGTCGACGCCGCCATCATGGTAGGGTGGTAGTATTATACGTTGGAGGTAAGACCAGTGAACCAGAGTAGATCATGATCGCAGTGGACCCTCCCAAAACCGACGAGTACGATCCGGCCTTCGCGGGTTACGTGGCCCGAATCTCCGAGGACGAGTCGATCGTGACGGTCCTGACGCATCAGATGGATGAGGTAGTCCGCCGGCTCGACGAAATCCCCCAGGACCGCGGTGACTACCGATACGCGCCGGGGAAGTGGAGCCTCAAGGAAGTGGTCGGACACCTGTCCGATACCGAGCGGGTCTTCTCCTATCGGGCACTCCGCATCGGGCGCGCCGATGCTACGGCGTTGCCCGGCTTCGATGACCAGTCCTACGTGCCGGAGATGTCCATGGGAGACCGCTTTCTGGCGGACGTGGCGAACGAATGGGGGACGGTCAGAAGTGCGACCCTCGCCCTCTTTCGAGGGTTTCCGGAGGCCGCCTGGCAGCGACGGGGGTCGGCGAGCGGTCAGCCCATCAGCGTTCGTGCGGTCGCGTACATCATCGCTGGGCACGCCCGGCACCATCTCGAAGTAATCGACGAACGATATGGGAAGTGACGCTCCATTGCCCTCCCGAGAGGATAAGCCCAGCCCCGATCAGATACCGCTCCTGAACACCACCCTTGCCGGCCGCTACGCGATCGAGCGAGAGCTCGGGAGCGGTGGCATGGCCGTCGTCTACCTGGCCAACGACTTGAAGCACGACCGGAAGGTGGCGGTCAAGGTCCTCCGGCCCGAGTTGGCATCGGTCATCGGACCCGAACGTTTTCTTCGCGAGATCGAGGTCGCTGCGCGATTGAATCACCCGCACATCCTTCCGGTCTACGACTCAGGAGAGGCCGACTCGTTCCTCTTCTACGTAATGCCCTACGTGCAGGGCGAATCGCTGAGGCGGAAGCTCGATCGCGAGCGACAGCTTCCGATCGATGAGGCGCTCGCCATCGCCGGTCATGTCGGCGCTGCGCTGGGACATGCTCATGCTGAGGGTGTGATCCATCGGGATGTCAAGCCGGAAAACATCCTGCTCCACGAAGGCGTGCCCATGCTCATGGACTTCGGCATCGCTCTGGCGGCCAGCGCCTCTACGGATCGGAGACTTACACAGACGGGAGTTCTCGTCGGGACGCCCGATTACATGAGCCCGGAGCAGGCGGTCGGCGAGGGCGCGGTGGATGCTCGCAGCGACGAGTACAGCCTGGGCTGCGTCCTTTATGAGATGCTGGCCGGCGAGCCACCCCACACGGGACCCACCGCACAGGTGGTGCTCGTGAAACGCATGAGCGAACCGCCGCCCTCGGTGCGCCTTCTTCGCCAGGCCGTGTCGGGGAATGTCGAGCGAGCCATCGCGACGGCACTTTCCACGGTCCCCGCAAATCGGTTCGCATCGATCGCCGAGTTCGCGGAGGCGCTTTCCCGACCAGCCACTGCACCCCCAAAGTCCCGATCGGTTGCCGTCCTGCCGTTTATCACGCTCAGTACGGATCCGGAGAACGAGTACTTCGCGGATGGGATCACCGAGGATGTGATTGCTCAGCTCTCGCAGATCCGTGATCTGAAGGTGATCTCACGCACGTCCGTGATGCCCTTCAAGCAACGCGAGCAAGGGTCGCGAGAGATCGCGGCGAGGCTGAACGTCTCCACACTGCTCGACGGGAGCGTCCGACGAGCCGGCGACCGGGTCCGGATCGTGGCGCACCTGATCGATGCGGAGACCGACCAGCACCTCTGGTCCGAAACGTACGATCGCGAACTGTCCGACATCTTCGCGATCCAAACCGACGTGGCGTTGCACATCGCTGGCGCGCTCGAAGCGGAGCTCTCGCCGGGTGAGCAGACCCGCATTCGTCGGAAGCCCACGAACAATATTGAAGCTTACCAGCTGTACCTTCATGGGCGGCACCGCATCGTGCAGCTGACGGAAGAGAGCCTCGAAACAGCCATCGACTACTTCGAACGAGCGATCGAGATGGATCCTCATTACGCACTCGCGTACTCGATGATGGCGCTCGCCTACGCGGAGCTGGCGGCCGGCGTGGTGGGAGGTGAGTGGGATCCGATGGAGGCGTACGGCCGCGCCAAGGAGGCTGCAGCGAAGGCACTCGAGCTCGACGACGGCCTCGCAGAAGCGCATTCCATGCTGGGCCTCATCAAGTACTCATGCGACTTCGACTACAGCGGGGCCGAGCAGGCTTTCGAGCGCGCGCTAGAGCTGAATCCCGGTAACGCGGACACCCTGGACATCTACGGAAGAATGCTGGCGGGACTCGAACGGTACGACGAGGCCTTCGAGGTGCAGGAGCGTGCCCACGATATAGACCCGCTGGAGCACCGACTCGATCTCGTTTCCACCATGCTGCGGGCCGGGCGATACGAGCAGGCCCTGCAGCCCGCGGAACGCATCGTGAAGCTCGAGCCCCATTTCGCACACGGACATGCTACGCTCGGATGGGTCTACTTCAAGCTGGGGAGAACCGATGAGGGACTGGAGGAGCTGCAGAAAGCCGTCTCGCTTTCTCCCGACAACACCATGTATCAGGCGCAGCTCGGGCAGGCGCTCGCGTTAGCGGGTGACGTGCAACGAGCGGGAGAGCTGCTTCAAGAGTTGGAGGAGTTGGCTGCGGACCGATACGTGTCACCCTACCATCTCGCGTACGTCTACACGGGCCTCGGCGAGCATGACAGAGCGATGGACTATCTGGAGCAAGCCTACCAGGAGAGGGGTGGAGGCCTCTACGGAATCAAGGGTTCCTTCCTGTTCGCCCCGCTGCGCTCTCACCCGAGATTTACGGCACTGCTCGCCAAGATGAACCTGGCCTGAGAGGGCACGACATCGGCGAAGAGTGCCAACCCCCAGATGCACGAAAGCCCGCATGGTTGCGGGCTTTCTGCTAATCGGGGCGGCGAGATTCGAACTCGCGACCTCCTGAACCCCATTCAGCCGGCGCAGCACCCGTACACTTCGATACACTTCCGTACACACCGATTTGGCCGTCTTGACTTCCGTACACTTCCGTACACTCCTGCACACTCTGTGACAGTAGGCGTGACAGTTCAAAACCAGGGGTGGTGGCAACTGCTCGGGGCTCGTCTTCTCCTACCCCCGCTCCGCCAAGATCTCCTCCAGCCGTCGCTGGGCCGCCTGCACGCGTGGTTGTACCTCGAGGTCGGCCTCCGCCCACAACTCGACGAACATGGCGTAGTATTTCAGCGCGTTCTCCAGGTCGCCGGTTTCGTCGCACAGCTGGCCGAGGCGCTCGAGGGTCGGACCTCTGAGACGCGCATCATCGTAGAAGCGAGTGATGTCGGGTTCTTCCAGGTACGCCTCGTAGTAGGCGATCGCCGAATCCGCGATTCCAGCTCCGTCGTAGGTCTCACCCGCCGGGTACAGGGGGCAAATCGTACACGGGCCCTCGTCCGACCGCCTGATCAGCTCGATCGCCATCGGATACCGACGCTCGGCCCTCGCGATCGCGGCCCGAATGCGAAATAGACGGGCGTCGTCCGCTCGTCGTAGTCCCACCGGTACAGCCTGCTCGAACTCTGACAGGAGCCACTTCGCCGTCTCCGGTTCGCCGACGGCCGCGTACACGTCGGCCACGTCGACATAGGGACGGTCCGAGGCCGGGAGAGTCGAGAGCGGAAACCGCTCCAGCGCTCGCTCGATGCGGCTCAGCGCGCTCGCCGTGTCCCCGCGGGCGACACCGTCCACGGCGGCCGCGAACGCAGCGACAAAGAGAGAGCTCTCATCGGCGCCTCGCCTTGCGTGCGACTCGAGCGCTTGGTCGAAGCTGCGAAACGCTTCGTCGAACTGCCCGCGGATGGCCTGGACGGCACCCACAGCGACGGCCCACTGCGCTGACGCGAACGGGTCTCCGGACCATCGATCGCGCTCCACCTGCGCGAGGGTCAGAGCGGCTTCGTAATCGCCCTCGAGCGTTGTCAGCATAAGCTGGAACACACCGCGGCTGTGGCTCTCCGGAAAGCGGGCGACGTACGCCTCTGCAGTGCGCCGGGCCTCGGCGAGCTCTCGCCCCCCGACTTGCACGCGGAACAGAGACCCGTACGGGATCGCGTTGAACGAGTCGGCTTCGATCGCACGTCTGAGGAACGCCCCGGCCTTCGTCCAATCCCGGAGTTTTAGGTACTCGACCGCGAGGTTGTTGAGCGCGCCCGAGTTGTCGGGCGCTAGCTCCACCAGCCGCTCGTACGCCTGCCGAGCCCGCTCGTCTTCACCGATCGCGCTGTAGTACGTGCCGGCCGCCAGGAGTCGCTCGCGGCGGGGCAGGCGATCCCGGTGGTTGAACGCGTTCTCCAGCGCTCGGAACGACCGTTCACGGTCCTCTCCCATGTTCAGGAGGACCCGGCCGATCTTCCTGTGCGCCGCTGCGAACGCGGTGTCGAGCGCCACCGCCTCCTCGAGAAGACCGAGCGCCCGATCGGCGTTCATATCCGTATCGGCGGCACGGACTGCTTCCGAGTAGAGCTTTAGCGCCTCGAGGTTCCGCGTGGTGACCTGCTCGAGCGGCTCCGAGGCCCGGATCGCCCGCAGCGGTTCACCGATCCGCTCGCGCATACGTTTGGAGAGCTTGTCGATCGCCGTGAGGACCCCGGAGGCGTCAGAGGCGGTCTCGCGGTGGGTGACGAGCACGACGCCGTCCGAGCCGGAGAGCAGGTCGGCCACGAGCTGGAAGCCATCCCCGGCAGAAGCGATCGCGCCGGTCAGGACCGCCTTGATCCCCTCCCGACTGGCCATCTCGAGCGCCAGCCGCCCCCCGAAGGTCACGTCCGCCTCACGTTCCATGCGCGCGAGCGCGGCATGTACGAACGCCGGCTCGGCGAGATCGACAGTCTCCGACTGTGTGAGGTCGACACGGAGCGCCTCCGTGACCACATCTCCGAGGCGGGGGTCGTCGGTTTCATTCTCGAAGTCCGCGAGGAGGATCCGGTCCCGTTCCTGGAGCACGCCCTGCGCGAGGAGGGTCGCCCCGGGACCGACCCCGAGCGCGCGCGACGCTAGGAAGCCCGCCGTCAGAATGCCCAGCACGGTGAACGCGCCCATGCTACCCAGCAGCACCTTCCGCCAGGTGAAGAGTCGGTACGGAAGCGCCTGACCCGGTGCCGCTTCACGGGACCGGAACAGGGACGGCATCCCCTTCTGCATGAGCGCCGTGGCGAGGAAGAGGGGGAATCCCGCTAAGACCAGGACGAGCGCGCTCAAGTGCACCCAGTCCGGCAGCAGATACCGGCTGGCCAATCCGTCGATGAGCTGGAGCAGGAGCCAGCCGCCTGCCGCGTAGGTGACGAGTGTACCGGGGACAGTCCGAGCCCGGCGGCCCATCGCGCTTGGGAGCGAGTCGTTCAGCGCATCACCGAACTCGCGCACGGTCGCGTACCGCTCCACCGGCCGCTTGCTGAGCGCCCTCCCGATCGCTTCCTCGACCGCCTCGGACACCCCAGGCCCTCGGATCGGCAGCGCGGGGACCGGTTGCTGAACGTGGCTCGCGAGTACAGCCATCGGAGTCTTGTCGGTGAACGGTGGCCTGCCGGCCAGCATCTCGTACAGCACGCACGCCAGACTGTACTGGTCGCTCCGACCATCCAACTCGACATCCAGACTCGCCTGTTCCGGGCTCATATACGCGGGCGTCCCCACCGCTACGCCCGCCTGCGTCAGGTGCGCACTGCCCGCCTCGCTGACTGCGCGCGCTACGCCGAAGTCCGCCACCACGCCCTGCCCCGCCTCGAACAGGATGTTCGCGGGCTTGATGTCCCGGTGGATCACGCCCTCGCCATGTGCGTAGTCGAGCGCGTCTGCCACCTCCCTGACGATCCGGACGGCCTCCTCCAGCGGGATTCGCGCCTCGCGCTCGAGACGCTCGCGCAGGGACTCGCCCTCCACGAACGGCATCACGTAGTAGAGAAGGCCGTTGGCCTCGCCCGAATCGAACACCGGCAGGATGTGCGGGTGAGCCAGGCGCGCGGCGATCTGGATCTCGTGCAGGAAACGTTCGGCGGCGAGCGTCGCGGTTAGCTCGGGCCTCAGGACCTTGATTGCCACCGGTCGGCCGTGCTTGAGGTCCTCCGCGAGGTAAACGGTGGCCATACCGCCGTGGCCCACTTCCCGCTCGATGGCGTACCTGCTCCGGAGTGCGGTTCTGAGGCGATCGAGCTCGACGGTCACACCAGCACCGCCTTGGCCGTAGGGCGTCAGCTCAGCAGGACAGGAGTTGCGGACCTCCTACTCTTAAGTATGCACCGTGCGTCACTGGCTGTCGAGGTTCGGAGGTGGGGTACACTTGCATACATCTGATCGCACGCTGATTCCGGCGGATCGACGTGATCTGAGTTGATCCAAGACCTGCACACTCTGTGACAGCTAGCGTGACAGTTCGTGATGAGCTCCTCAAACAAGGAGCTTACCGACTAGACGCTGTGGGATGAGGTGCTCGTGCTCTGAGTCCGTCCCGACCCGGGACCGGCGGCGTCGCGAGGTCAGCGGTGCTAGCTTGCGGCCATGATCCAGTGGCTGAGTCGCCCCGGTGAACCTCCGGACGCCGCAGACGGCGGCGAGCGCGGGCTGCGGCTGTTCCTGCTGTTGGCGTTCGGCATCTCGTGGATCGCATGGCTGCCACTGCTCTTGGGGGGGTGGAACACTCCTGTCCTCATCGTGGGCGCTTTCGGTCCGTTCGCCGCGGCGCTCATCGTCACAGGGCGAGAAGAAGGGAAGCCTGGCCTCGTCCGCTGGTTCAGACAGGTCTTCCGGCTGCGCATCGGGCTGTTATGGTGGCTCGGGGCGGCGTTCTTCTTTCCGATCGCGGTGGGCGCGATCCAGTACGCCATATACATGCTCCTCGGAGGAGAGCCCGAACTCTCGAACCTCGAGTATCCGTGGCTCGCCTACCCGATCGCGCTGCTTCTCACGACCCTCTTCACGGGTGGAAACGAAGAGCCGGGCTGGCGCGGGTTTGCCCTGCCGCGGCTACTGGAACGGTACAGCCCACTAATCGCCAGCCTCATCCTCGGGGTGATCTGGGTGGGGTGGCACCTCCCCCTCTTTCTGACGGATGAGTGGGGGGCGGATACGAGCTTCGTCTGGTTTCTGTGGAACGTTCTCGCGCTGTCAGTGATCATGACCTGGCTCTTCCTTCGACCTGGACGCAGCGTGATTCCCGCAATGCTGTTCCACGGTGGAACGAACGTCATCGGCAGCTACTTCCCGCTAGAGACGGACGTGGTGTCGGGAGCACCGGACTTCTTTGTGCTCCGGGGCATCGTGTACTGGGCGATCGCAATCGCGCTGCTCATCGGCACGCAAGGGCGTTTGGGCCTCGAACGCGAGGGATTCGCGGACCATGGGCCCGGCTGGATTTGGGGTAGAGCCGAACGAAGCACCCGCAGGCGTTGATTTCGCCGTTGGCAGCGGAGGGCTGCGGCGTCGCCGTGCGGGCGCGGCGCACGCGCCGAATGAGGGCGCCCATAAGCAGCGAGAGCGCACCCGCCCCCAGGCCGGTGACCACTGCCTCCGTCACGCCAGGGCCGAGCTTGCCGGGGTGCATGAAGTAATCCACGATTCCGGTGACCAGGGCCAGGGTGATGGCGATGCGCCAGCGCACCTTCGTCCTCATCAGGAGGAGGGCGGTCGCGGCGAAGGCCCCCGCGACGATTCCGGTCCGCGTTGCGATGGCCCAGTGGGTGAGCGATACCGCGAAGAGGTTGCCCTGGACCATGGCCACCAGACAGGCCGCCGTGGATTCGCCGATGTTCTCAAGGAACGGGGTCAGCTTCCGCTTCATGAAAAAGCCGAGACAATCGACTGGGGGAGCGACTGCTGGAGGCTGCCACGACCGTACCGAGTCTTCTACTGTGGAGACATGGGCGAAGGTGACCCAACCTTCGCAGTCCAGGTCCTCTATTCTGACGAACCGATAAGCGCCGGAGCCGTCACGTTCGCTCGCTGCGAGAGAGTCGCGGATAACGCGATCATGCCGTGGGAGTATTGCGGCATGGTACCCGCGAAGAAAAGACGCACGTTGTACGACGTTGTTCCCTATGATGCGACCGTTGTCGGCCCCGATGAACTCGGTCGTTTCAGAGGGGCCCTTGAAGGATGGGGTGCTTGGCTAATGAGGCCATCGCCGGGGCCTGGGGAGTTCATTGGGCGTACGACGCGGGTGACGGGAAAAAGCCGGAGAAGGCAAGCAAGTTCTTCTCCCTTGCCTACGACGGTTTTTGCGGCCCGGCCTACGAAGACTGTGGGCCTGACGGATAACCCCAGTTGAATGCCCGAGGGGGCGGCTCCACCGGGGCCGCCCCTGCCACATCAGGTCCGGTGTCGCGCGCGCGCGAGGGTGTCCAGCGTGGCCGCTACGCGCTCCAGCCGCCCCCCGTATGAGAAGAAGGGGGGGCACAGGTACAAGCCCTCCCCGGCTGGGTCTGGGACGCACGAGACGGCTAGGTAGCCTCGGTCGGGCACTCAGCGAAAAAGGCCATGCACAGGGCCTACCCTCTCGTAACCTGTTGTCGTCCCTAGCCGTGCATCGGTTTCCAAACCTATACACGGTCCGTCGGGTGGCGTACGGGCGTCTTACCCGAGCCTCTGGACGTTTGCAGCGAGCGGGCGTGAGCGTGCAACCTTTCTAGCGCGCCTGTGGTAATCGCCTCTAGACTATTCTCATGCACGGCCACTCCGTCTATCTGTTGGGCTTTTCCGCTCTCCTAGGCTTCGCGGTTGCTGTCGCCATCGTGGTTTTTCGCCGCTACTGGACTGCGGAATCAAGACTCAGGTCCTGTCTCATCAATGGAAGCCTGACGGTATGTACGCTGGCTCTCCTGCTCTTGGCGGGTGAAGCCTATTTTTTCTACGAAAACGTGCAGCCCGATTCGTTTCGCTTCACCCTCGCGAGTCAGCGCTGGTTTGAGCTCTACTGGACCCCCATCAACTCCCTGGGATACCGAGACGCGGAGTACACTTCTCTCGATTTCGTAAGCAAACGCTCGTGCCTCATCGTCGGAGATTCCTTCGCCGCGGGGTCGGGAATCGAGAAAGACGAAGACCGCTTCGCAGCAGTCTTGGCGCACCACCTCGGGGAGGATTGGATCGTGCCCATCGTCGCCAAGAGCGGATGGGACACCAACAAAGAGCTGCAAGCCCTCAAGGACTACCCCCACGAGCCCGACGTGGTCGTTCTGCAGTACTACATGAATGACATCCTCGAATCCGCCAGCCATTTCGGCCACCAACTCTTACCCCCGATAGAGCGGCCCCGTGGAATGACAGGTTTTCTGACGAGACATTCCTTCCTATTCGACAGACTCTACTGGACCCTCTTCCGCATGCGCCTGGAGCAAACGGGTGAGACCTTCTGGGATCGCCTGAAAGGCGCATACGCGGACGACGAAGTTTGGGGTCACCATCGCAAGTCACTACGAAGCTTCGCCGAGTATGCGGAGGAGCGAGGTATTGAGCTTCTCGTTGTCATTATACCGAACTTGCTACGGGTGAAGGAAAGCCAGCCCATTGCGCAGAGACTCACCGCCGCCTTCGACACTGTCGGCGTCCCCGTTGTCGATCTTTCCGCACACCTTGCGGATCGTGACCCCCGCGGCATGGTTGTCAACGCCGCAAACAATCACGCCAACGAAGCCTTGAACCGGGACATCGGTAGATGGCTTTTTGAGACGCTGAAGGACATCGGCTGGGCCGGTATGGGGACTGCGGCGGTCGGACGAGCCCTCATCCCCTAGCTGACCATCAGTGTCGTCCCTCTCTCTCCCAACTGCCAGCCGCCCCCCCCTTATAAGAAGAGTGGAGTTGCCCCCTCTCCGTGGACAGTTCTTCGTTTGAGATTCAAGCCGCCGAGGCGCGCCTCCTTTCGTAGTTGAGCGGGGACAGATGGCCGAGGGCGGAGTGCCGCCGGTG
>JBDHAD010000088.1:0-10342 GCA_039588215.1 Gemmatimonadota bacterium | reverse complement strand
TAGCCGTCGGGGATCGAAGTGCTCGCATGGGTGGTTAGTACACCCGAGTCACTCGGTTCGCAACGGACCGTGCCGAGAAAAAGGGCGGCTCCGGAAAGAGCCGCCCTTTACTCTTCGGGCTACAACGGGGCTCAAGGGCCCCGCCTCAGTTCGCTTAGCCCTTGCACCAGAGGTTGGACGCTCCGCTCGGATTCAATCGAGCATACGAGTTGGTGGTAAGACCTCCAAAGAAGAGGCCGCAGAGCACGCCCTTCATTTGGACCTTCTGGCCCGTCAAAGCGAAGTGATCCGCGCAGGTCAGGGTCTCGTTGCCGGAGTCCGAAATCACCGAGCGGCTGTTCGTCGTCAGGCCGCCAAGAATGCCACAGAGGAAGCCTGAAGCGTGATCCGCTTGCTCGCTCGCGAATTCCTGCGCGCCGTAGGCCGCCGCGTCCACGGATGTCCCGGCGTACGTGAACGCGCCGACCGCGAGCACGAGGGCCAGTGGGATGATCTTGCGAAGCATGCTGTACTCCTTGTTGAGGTTTGAAGGGTGCTGCACGAACGGACTCGACGTCATCCGGGCGGTGCTCTGGACGCAATCATCCGTGCAACGGACTGGCTGGAAGCGGGGGCACCCCGACCGGAAGTCGGGGCACCCTCTCTCCTCTCCTGCTCGACCCGTCGAAGGCAATCATGGCCTCGCAGGTCGATTCCTTCCCTGGATCGAGGCTCAAAGGCCCCGCCCCTGGCTGCTCAGGCCTTGCACCAGAGGTTCGCATCGCCAGTGTCGGTCCACACCAGCTTGGAATTGGTAGTGAAACCTCCGAAGAAGAAGCCGCAGCCTAGACCTCTGAAATGCTGCGTGGGGCCGGCGTTCGCGGCGAACCCGTGGCATGAAAGCGACTGTTTCCCGCTGTCGGACAGCGTCTCGTGGCTGTCGGTCGTCAGCGCTACGAGGACGCCGCACAGGAATCCGTTCGCAACGCTGGCGCTCTCGGTCGCGAACGCCTGCGCGCCGACGGTGTTGGCGTCCATGGACGTGCCGGCGTACGTAAACGCGCCGACCGCGAGGACGAGAGCTAGGGGGATGATCTTGCGAAGCATGGTGTCCTCCATGTTGGGATTTGAAGGGTGCTGCACGAATGGACTCGACGTCATCCGGGCGATGCTCTGGACGCAATCATCCGCGCCACCTCCGGTCTGGAGGGTTGAAGAGCGCAGCCGGACGACGGAGAAAGTCGTTGCGCGGGCGTAGGTTACGCCCCGCAGAGCACCGGGCCCGCGGGCCCGGTGGGGCACCGTGGAGTTGACGCAACACGCAGCGCCCATTATAGTGGCGTCCGTCAAACACGAAGGTCTCCTGTAGGCCTTTGTGTTGCCGCTGCCAGCCGGTGTCGTCCCCTACGGAGTCGCCGGCTGGTGGCTTTTTACCGGCTTTCTAGCCGGTTCGAGTCACGTCCGCGTATCTACCGAGTACCTACTTCGCGGACCCAACCTCCCATGCTTCGCCCCGCCATGCTCGCCCCAGCAGGAGCGGATCGGCGGGCAAACAAAAAAGGCGCACGACCCCTCGGGCCGATGCGCCTGGTGCGCTTGCTCAGTCTAACTCGTGAGGCTCAACGGAACGCCAAGATACCGTGCGGGTCGGTCTGGGAGATGTGCCGTCGGTTTTTCTCATGGAAAAGCCAATGTCGAAGCGTACTAAAATGCCCGCCCCGAAACATCCCCACAGCCACACGGACAATAAACGCTATTGCTGCAGCGCCATTGGCGCAAGACGCAAGACGCCGCGCAGCGCAGCTAGCGCATTGCCGTCGCGGATTGCGAGAACCGGCCTCAGCCGCCGAAGCGGGGATTTACCACGTTGCTGAACGTCGAGCCGAAGGTGTAGCTGAGGCCGATCGACCCGCTGAACAGAAAAGAGGTCGCGAGCTCCTTCCTGCGCAAGAGAATCTCCTCCTCGGTCGCGCCCCCCTTGGGGAGGTTCCGTTGGTTGGCGATGTGCGAGATGCTCCCGAACAGGTTGACCGAAAGGCCACGGACCAGCCGCACGTCGGTGAGCCCGAAGAGCGTGAGCTGGTTCTGGTCGAAGTCGTCCAGGAAGTGCGAGCCCTGGAGTGAGACCTGGGCCGTCCCCCAGGGCTCGGTCAACCCGAGCGAGACGGACAGGCTCTGGTCGAACTTGGTCTCCTCCGTCTTGTCGAAGATGGTCTCCTCGGTGTAGTCGATGGCCGTGACCCCCAGCGTGTACAGGAGCCGGAGCTGCCGGCGGGTCGATTCGGAATACGGAAACAGGTTGTACTCGAGGGCCGGCGCGAACCGGACGAGCAGGTCCTGATTCGCGAACGTCGAGATGGTGACCCTCCCCTGGGCGCCGGCGGAGAAGTGATCTCCCAGCGACTTCACGAGCAGCGTGGTCCCCGTGTAGTTCCTGGAAATGCTCTTGATGGTCGTGGAGTCGTTCAGATCGAAGTTGTTCTCCTGATAACGGCCGCTCAAGAACAGGTTGAACTTCCAATCCTCGGTGGTGCGGTCCGCCGACAGGTCCCCGTTCAGCGATAGCGAGCTCGTGGACTCCTGCCCGCTGAACGACCCGCTGATCGTCAGCTGGAACACCCAGAAGTTCCAGGGGTCGTCCTCGGGCTGCGCCTGACCCGACCGCTCGCCCGGCGGCCTGTAAAAGAGTTGCACCCACTCCGCCCGCTCCGTTCCGACCAGGAATCGCACGAGGCCGAGCTTCAACGTTTGGGTCAGCCCCGCGCGGCTCTCCTGCTGGGTGTCCGTCGCGTCGGTGGTGTAGGTGAGGCGGTCGTCTGCCCCCTCGAACTCCCCCCTTCCGATGACCTGGACCGTGATCTCGTCCCCGCCCGCACCCGTCCCCTGGCTCGTGAGGAGGAGGTGGAGGTCGGCGTCCTGCCGATCTCGCACCCAGTCGACGAAGCGGATCTCCCTCCGGAAGTGGTCGAAGTCGCAAGAAAAGACTTGGCAATCGAGGAAGACGCGGAGCGCCGGTCCGGCATCGGGAGGCTCCTGCCCGCCCTCGAGTCGCGCGATGATGTTTGCGATCGCCGAGTCCGCCGGCTCCTGCGCCGCGACTTGAGGCGCGAGCGCGTACGCAAGCGCGACGAGCAGCCCGCTCCACAGCGGGGATCTCGCGGAGGTCACTTCAGGTCACTCGCTTGAACCGCGGCTGTCCGCGGCCGAGCCTCGCTCCTCTTGAAGCGCGTTCTCGACGAACGACTCGAACACCGCCAGCGGTTGCGACCCGGCGAGCCCCCGGCCGTTGACGAAGAACGTGGGTGTGCCCTGAACCCCGTACCTGATTCCGTCCTGCAGGTCTTTCCGCACGATGTCGGCCTTACGGTCGGAGTCGAGGCAATCCTCGAACACCCCCTCGGCCAGACCGAGCTCGGCCGCGTGTCGTTTCAGGCTCTCGACGTCGAGCTCCGTCTGGTGCGCGAACAGCCGGTCGTGGTATTCCCAGAACGCCCCCTGGTCGTACGCGCACTCCGCCGCCTCCGCCGCCTTCTGTGCCCATGGGTGGAGGCTGATCACCGGGAAGTTGCGCACCACGTAGCGAACCCTGCCTTCGTACAGGTCCCTCAGGGCCGGGTACGTGAGCGTGGCGTACTGCCCGCAGAACGGGCACTGATAATCGGTGAACTCCACGATGGTGACGGCCGCATCCTCCGGTCCCCAGGCGGGTCGGTCTTCTGTGGCCACCTCGATTCGGGGTGATTCCGCCTGGGGCGCGCCCGCTGCGGCGCCCGCGGGACCTGCGCCGGCGGACTCGGGTGGAGCGCCCGGCTGCGATCCCACCGAGCGGCCCGTGAACAACGCTGCTGCACCGGCGCCACTACCGAATCCGATCAGTAGAGCCACCGCCACGTAGAAGTAGAGTTCCTTGATCGTGAACGAGCCGCGGCTATGTCCGGCGTCCATGGTCACCAAACCTCTCGGGCACGCGTCGGGGCGCGTTTGGCTGGGGCGCTCCTCATCGTACGGCAGAATGATACCGCCGCCGCAAATGGGAGAGAATGCCTAGGGTGACGCCCGCTCTGGCGCAAGAAGCGCTCCGAGGGTCTGGGTCGGCAGATCCCGCCCAGGACCCGCTCAGTGATCAAGCGGATCGAAGTGGAAGAAAAAACGGCGGGGTGTCGTGTGCGACACCCCGCCTGGAGTTGGGTCTGTCCGGAGCTTCGGACTCGGCGAAGCCCGGGTCGTTAGCGGTAGGCCCGGCTCGCCAAGCTCTCGAACCCCGCCTCGCTAGAAGTTGGTCACGTCCAAGAGCGGCTCCGGGTGGTTCCCGCCCTGTCCGGTCCACGACTGTGCGTTCGCGAGCAGCGCCGCGAGCACCTGCGCGGGCGTGGCACCCGGGTTGTTGGACAGCCACAGGCCCGCGGCGCCGGCGACGTGCGGCGAGGCCATCGATGTGCCGCTGGCCGTCGCCGTGCCACCGTTCAGCCAATCGGACAGGACGCCCGAGCCCGGCGCCATGATGGTGTGGGCCAGGTCGGATGGCAGCGTGGCGAAGTTGCTGAAGCCGGACGCCGCATCGGTCGAGGTCATCGACGTGACGGTGATCACCTCGTCGTAGGCTGCGGGCACGAACCTGGCTAGATCCGCGGTCGAGTTTCCGGCTGAGACCGCGAACGTGACGCCGGCCTCCACGGCCCTGCAGATGGCGAGGTGTTCGGCGTCGCCTGTGATGTCGTTACACGTCGCGTGCGGCTGGTCGCAGTCCGTCAGGCCGCAACGGCCGCCTATGCTCATGTTCGCCACATCGATCTGGCCCGCATTGGCTGCCACGTAGTCGATCCCCTGGACGATGGCGGAGTTGGGGCAGGTGCCGCCCGCGTTGCAGACCTTGACCGTCCAGATGCGGGCGGTGGGCGAAACACCCACGACCAGTCCGTTGTCGTCCCGCGCGCCGGCGGTGCCGGAGGTGTGCGAGCCGTGGCCGTGGAAGTCATCCGGCGTCGTCTCGTTGGGTTCGAAGCTTACGGCCTGCTGGATGCAGAGGTCCGGGTGGTCCAGGTCCGCGCCGGTGTCCAGCACGGCGATGTCGATGTTCACCGGGTTGTTGTTCCAGGTCGTGCTGGAGCGGACGTTGACCCGTCGCAACCCCCACAGGCCCGACTGGCCGTTCTCATCGTCGTCCGGCTGACCCGTGCCCTGATCGCACGTCACGGGCGGCGGCGGAGGCGGAGGCGGAGGCGGGCAAGGCTTGTTGGGCCGGGGCTTGCAGGGCTTGTCACCCCCGCCGCCACCGCCCTTGCCCTTCCCGTTACCCTGGGCTTCCTGCGGCAGTGCGTCGATGTGATGCATCACCACCGGCTCGATCCAGCGAACGCGAGGATCGGCCTCGAGCCCAGCCCGCGCGCTCGCGGGGAGCGTGGCGGAGAAGCCGCTCAACGCCGTGCGATAGGTGTGGATGGCCTGGACCCCGAAGTCGGCCGCAGGGCCCGACGGGTCGACCCCATCGTTCAGGACCACGATGTACTGCTCCTGCACCACGGGGTTTACCCCGAACGCCGGGTCCGCTCGCTGATCGAGGTCCGTCAGCTCGCGTTCGCAAGCGGCCACGGCGAGCGAGGCAAGACCCAGGCTCGCCAGGATAACGGGAAGACGTCTCATGCCTCCTCCTGCCTGTCTGAGGTTGGACGTGTTGTAACGGGGCGGCCCGACTGGCCGCGCTCCGTCCCTATTGGCGCCAGACGTCGTACCCGCGCCACAAATCTCGTCTGCGCCACAGATGTTGGACTTCGAGCGCTCGCGGGCTTGAAGACCTCGCAGTCCGTCTTCGGCCTTTTTTCTTCAAACGGGCAATATTTTCAACATCTTCTGATGACTGAGACGGCCGCTTCTGATGGTCCAAACGGCCGACGGCCCAAACGGCATGGGGCGGGCCGTAGCGACCTGCGTGGTTCCGGCTGCACCGAAAACCGAATGTGTGGGCCAGTTCTGTGCCAGCTCCGCGGGAGTCCATGTTGGACCACCGCGCGTTGCGCGGATGACCGGAGGACGGGAGGCAAGGACGACGAGACGATCGCCGACGATCGCACGCGATGGCCCGACTGTCAAGCTGTCAGCGGACACCGGACCGAGCTCACTACGGCCTCATCGCGGCGCATTGCTCGCTCCGCTCCGCACGGATAAGCTTCGACGCACTCACTACCATGTCACCCCTGCGCACCCACTGCCATGTCACCACTGCGATCGAATCTCCGGGCGATCCTGACCCTCGGACGAGGCGTCACGAGAGGGATCTCGCCGCTGACGGCGGCCGAGGACCCGATCGGCATGTTCCGGGCCTGGTTCGATGACGCTCGCGACGCCGGCATTTTCCTCCCGGAGCGGGTGGCGATCGCAACCGCGACCCCCGAGGGCATTCCGTCCGTGCGCATGATGTTGCTGAAGGGGGTCGATGAGCAGGGGTTCGTCTTCTACACGAACTACGAAAGCCGGAAGGGAAGGGAGCTCGAGCGGAACCCCAGGGCGGCGCTGTGCTTCCACTGGCCCGTGCTCGAGCGTCAGGTGCGTGTCGCAGGGTTGGTGGAGCGGCTGACGCCCGAAGAATCGGAAGCCTATTTCCGCACTCGACTCCGCGGGAGCCAACTCGGCGCCTGGGCCTCGGAGCAAAGCCGCGAGTTGGCGAACCGTGAAGAGCTGGAGCGACGTTTCGAAGAGCACAAGGCGAAGTTCCAAGGTCGGGATGTCCCCCTCCCGCCCTTCTGGGGTGGCTATCGGGTCCGACCGGAGCGGATCGAGTTCTGGCAGGGAAGGCTGAACCGACTCCACGACCGCCTCCTCTACACCCGCTCTTCAGACGGGTGGGAGATCCGCCGACTCAACCCCTGACGAGGCGAGGGCACGCTTCTCGCTGCGCTCCCTGCCGGTCACCATGTAGTCGTAGCCGGCAGTACCCTTCAGCAGCGGGTAGCTGCCGGATCGGGTGGAGGTGGAGGGAGATGGCGTTCAGGGGAAGTACCGTATTGCTTGCAGTAGCCACGTTGGCCACGCTCGGTTGCGCGGGAGGCGTGTCCGTCTCGTCGGGTCCGTCGCCGAGCACGAGCACCCTTCCTTCAGGGTCGGTGGAAAACTCTGCACAGACCCGAAGCACCGCGGCGACATTGGGGATCCCGCCAGGGCACCTGCCCCCGCCGGGCCAATGCCGGATCTGGGTGCCCGGACGACCACCAGGTCACCAAGGTAGGTCTGGTCCCTGCGGCGCGCTCGAGGCCCAGGTCGGTCCGGGCGACTGGCTCGTGTACCGCCCCACTCGCGACAAGAAGGTCGTCGAGGTGCGGGTGTACGATGCGATCCGACCGACTGTCCGCTGGATTCGGCTCTTCGACCTCGCGACGGGTGCGTTGCTTCAAGAGAAGGACGGCGACCCCCACTAGGCTCCCCTGCGTTACCGGGCGGGTTGATCGACCGGCCTCGCGTTTAACGGTATGTCGATCGCTTCAGCGCCAGTTTTACGCCCCGCGGGCGCGCCTCTCTCTCGCCCGGATCTGGACGCGAAGCCCCCACTGAGGCACCTTCCGAACTTGTCTTCTCACATTGCGAACGGAACCGAAGTACATGAAAAAAGCGATCTTCCTTCTGGCGGCGCTCGTGGCCCTGCTCGGCGCGCTGACAGCCGGTTGGCCAGGCGGCGCGATCTGGTTCGTAGGGGTCCTGGCCGGGCTGATCATGGTTCGGAAATCGTGGCACAAGAAGGAGGAGTAGACCCATCTCTTCCTGTGCCGCCCCACGACTCATTATCCTCCTCACTATCGGCCTCGCCGGCTGCGTGAGCTCGGAGCCGGATGGTGACGATACTTCCTCCACGGAACCTGTAGAGTCTGCATCGGAGTCTGAATCCATGAATCAGGACATATCGGCTGCCCTCGAGCGGCTGTCGCAACAGATCATGACGCTGCCGGGCGTGGCCGCTATCGGTGAGAGCCTGTGCGACGGCGAGCCCTGTTTCAGGGTATACGTCGTCGATCTCACGTCCGACGTGCAGGCTCGGATTCCCTCGAGCTTTGAGGGGTTCCCGGTCGTAGTCGAGAAGTCTGGAGAGATCCGGGCGCTGTCGGAGGACGATTCCCTCCCGTAGAGACCGGACTCGCGCCATAGGATGATGCGTCGGGGGTCGGCCCCCCGTCGGACACGTGCTCCTCAACAGGAGGCCTCAATGTCGGACTCGATCTCGCGCCGTCGTTTCGTGAACCGGAGCATCGGGGTCGGGGCGGGCGCCGCACTCTTGGGGAAGCTGCCGGTTGCCGGCGCGTCCCTCGAGACCCTGTCACCCGGGTCCGACGGCATGGGCCGCGGCGGACCGTCCACGGCCACCACGCCCCTCATCATCACCAGCCACTCCAACGAGACCGGCCAGGCGGCGATGCGGGACGCGTGGGAGATCCTGTCCGCCGGCGGATCGGCGCTGGATGCGGTGGAGAAGGGCGCCAACGTGATCGAGGTCGATCCCGAGGACACGAGCGTCGGCTACGGCGGGCTCCCCAACGAGCGCGGCGTGGTCCAGCTGGACTCCTCGATCATGGATGGCCGCACCTACAGCGCCGGTTCGGTCGCGTCGCTGGAAGGCATCAAGACACCGGCCTCGATCGCACGCCTCGTGATGGAGCGCACGGACCACGTGATGCTCGTCGGCCCCGGGGCGCTGGAGTTCGCGAAGTCGTGGGGGTTCGAGGAGACCGATCTCCTCACGGAGAAGGCACGGCAGCGTTGGCTTCGATGGCGCGAGGAGCGGAGCGATCGCGACGATTGGGGTCCCCCGGACCACATTCCGCCCGAGACGACGGAGCAGGGCGGTGGGGGCGGTGACGAGTCAGAGGAGGAGCTCGCGTTCCAACGCGCGGAGGCGGCGCTGCACCGCTACGGGACGACGAACGTGCTCGCCGTGGACGCGAACGGCGACATCGCCGGGATCACCACGACCAGCGGTCTCGCCTTCAAGATCCCGGGCCGGATCGGCGACTCGCCCATCATCGGCGCCGGTCTATATGTCGACAACGATGTGGGCGCCGCGGGCGCGACCGGGCGTGGCGAGGACGTCATCAAATCCTGCGCCTCCTACTACATCGTGATGCGGATGCGGGACGGCATGTCGCCGCAGGAGGCATGCGAGGACGCGATGGGGATGATCCTGCACAAGTATCGGAACGTGAACCCGGAGTTCATCCCGTCGGAGAAGTTCGTCGCGATCGACAAGGCCGGAGAGTACGGGTGCGCCTGGATGCCGTTCCGCGACGCGAAGCCCAGGATGTCGGTCCGGAACGAGGCCGGTCTCGAGATCTACGAGGGCACCGTCATCGGCACCGACTGACCCGGGGGTGAACCCGGTGCTCGCGAGTGCCGCAGAGGTCAGGCGGTCTCGTACCGGAACCTCTTGAAGCTCACGCGGAAGAACAGCGAGTACAGCACCGGCACCACGCCGAGCGTGAGCGTCGTGGCGAATGCGAGCCCGAAGATGATCGCGATCGCCATGGGCTCCCACATCGCGCCTCCCCCCAACCACAACGGGATCAGCCCGCCGATCGTGGTTGCAGTGGTGAGAAGGATGGGCCGCAGGCGCCGCTGGGCCGCCTCGATGATCGCTCGCGGCGGCGGGTGACCGTTTTCCTCCATCTCGATTCGGATCCGATCGATCAGGACGATCGCGTTGTTGATCACGATCCCCGCGAGCGAGATGATCCCCAGCAGCGTCATGAACCCGAAGTAGGAGCGCGCCACGAGCAAGCCGATGATCACACCGATCATACCGAGCGGCATGGTCATCAGGATGATCAGGGGTCGCCGGATCGAATCGAACTGCGCCACCAAGAGAAGGATGATGATCATGGCGGCGATAGGGAGCTTCTCAGCGATCGACTCGTTGGCTTGCCCCGAAGTCTCCGCCTCGCCTCCGAACTCCCACCGATACCCGAGCGGCCAGGTACGGCTCTCCTCCTCGAGCCAGGGCTCGATCTCGCGGTTGACCTGCGTTGCCGTGTAGCCGGGCTCCAGCTGCGAGCCGACGGTTACGGTTTGCAGCCGGTCGCGCCGCAAGATCTTCGCCGGCTCCCACTCGACCCGTACGTCCGCCACTTGCTTGAGCGGCACGGAGCGACCGGTGGCCTGCGCGAACACCGCGAAGCTCTCGAGCTTGTCCACGTCGCGCCGGTCGGCGCCCTGGGAACGGAGTGTGATCGGGATCAGCTTGTCGTCCTCACGGTACTCCGTGAGCTCGATCCCGCTGAGCCCGGTCTGGAGCGACACCGCCACATCCTGGCTCGTGACACCGGCGCGCCGGGCACGCGGCTGGCTCACCTCGACAAATAGCTTCTTGGTGCGAGCCCCCCAATTGTCG
>JBDHAD010000087.1:0-15351 GCA_039588215.1 Gemmatimonadota bacterium | reverse complement strand
GGGGTCCACCGCGAGCACCGCGTTTCGAACGGACGGAACCACGGTGCCCGGCTCCTGCGTGGTGCGAATGAACAGCGTCGTCTGGTTGGCACCCACCTGGTTGTACGGGAAGTACAGCTGCAGTCGAGGCGATGCATCGAGCCCCAGGTTCTTCATGTGGCCGACGACCCCTACCACGGTGTAGTAGAGCGACTGATCGCTGAGCGGGTCGCCGAACGTGATGCGCTTGCCGATGGGATCCTCGTTCGGCCACCAGCGACGTACCATCTCGGTATCCACGACGATGACCGGTGTCGCGTCGACGTCGTCGGCCCCCTCGAAGAACCGTCCCCGGACCAGCGGAAGCCCCATGGTCTCCGCGAATCCGGTGCTGACGGTCCGTATCTCGCCCCACGGGTTGGGGTCATCAGGGCCCGGGACGTAGCCTTCGATGTTGAACACCGAGGTGAAGGTGCCAGCGCTGAACGGCACCTGGGTCGATGTGCCCACGGTGACCACGCCGGGCAGTGCCTCGAGCGCCGGGATCACACGATCGAAAAACGCCACTCGCGCAGGGCTGTCCGGGTACTTCAGGGCCGGGAGCCGTAGACTCGCGGTCAGCAGATGGTCGGAGCGGAACCCCGGATCCACGTGGCTGATTCGATTGATGCTCCGAAGCATGAGACCCGCCCCGGTGAGGAGCATGAGGGCCAACGCGAACTCCGCGACCACGAGGGAATGACGCAACCTGCGGCCGCTTCGATCCGAGCGTGAGCTCTGACCGCCGTCCTTGATCGATTCCTGCACATCGAGCCGCAGTCCGTGGAGTGCCGCCCCGAGGCCGAAGATGACTCCTACAGCCAAAGAGACGACGAGCGTGAACGCCAGTACGTACGTGTCCAGGTGGATTTCCGTCCTGGACAGGTACGCCGGTCCCGTGAGCACGAGGGCGCGGATCCCGAAGTCGGCGAACAGGAGGCCGGCGGCCCCGCCCAGGAGCGACAACAGTACGCTCTCGGCGAGCAACTGGCGGATCAGCTGCCATCGCCCGGATCCGAGGGCTCGACGAATGGCGATCTCCTTGCGCCGTCCGATCGAGCGCGCGAGGAACATGTTCCCCACGTTGGCGCACGTGATGAGAAGCACGAACCCGACAGCTCCGAATAGCAGCAGCAGCGTCGAGCGATAGTTGGCCTTCTCCCGTTGGTCCAGCGATCCGACCAACAGTGTCCACTCGGGTGGGTAGGTCCCCGGGAGCTCCTGCTTGATCGTCTCGGCGAGGGCGGCCATCTCGCGTGAAGCCGCCTCGACAGACACGCCGTCCGTCAGTCGCGCGACGGCCCCGTAACTCTCCCGGATCCGGAAGTCGTCCGAAAAGGCATCGGGTTCCAGGCGGAGCGGTACCCAGAACTCACGCTGCCGGGCGAAGAAGTCCTCGAACTCGGGCGGCATCACCCCGATGATCTCGTACGGCACTCCATCAAACAGGACACGCGTCCCCACCACATCGTCGCCGCCTCCGAGCCGTCGATTCCAAAACCCATCGCTCACGACCACGACGTTGGGACCGCCCGGGGCGTCTTCCTCCGGCAGAAAGAACCGGCCGCGGCTCGGAGCGAGCCCGTACGTCTGCAGATAGTTGAACGAGGCGAGGGCGCCCACGAGACGTTCCGGCTCGCCTGTCCCGGTCAGGTTGGGCGTCCAACCCTGTACGACACCGAGCTGCTCGAAGCTGCGGGCCCGGTTCTGGTAGTCGCGGAAGCCGGGTGCCGATACGCCCGTAACGAGGTCGACAGATGGGTAGTTGTGGTTGACCGTGACCAGTCCGTCCGGATCGTCATACGGAAGCTGCCGGAGCAGCAGGGCGTTGACGAAGCTGAAGATCGTAGTGTTGGCGCCGATTCCGAGCGCGAGGGTGCCTACGACGATCAGCGTATAGGCGGGGCTCTTCGCGAGACGGCGAAGCGCCTGCCGGATATCTCGAAGTGTGTCCATTTCCTGTGGCCCTCCCGTGCAAAACCCCGGACCCGTTCCTGTCGTGATCTCGGACCCGGGACTTCCCGGTCCGTTGCGACCCCTACGATGGGTCGCTGTGAGAGCCCCTATGCTAGCGTTGTGCCATGACCGCGCCGCGCCGTAAGCTTATGAACAACAGACCGTTACGACCATCCAGGCTGGCTGTGCGTGCGCGTTCGGTGTCCGCCCGTGGGATCCCGCGTACCAAAGCCGAACAGTACCGCGTTCGTTGGCGCTTCCTGGACGCCGGTGGGCCGGCAAGCTAGCATTCAATCAGGATCCGGAGCATCCGTTCGTGTTCAAGTGGTTGGTTGGCCTGGGCGTGTCGACCCCATCCTTGGTCTCAGGCATGGGCATCTGGGTTCGACGTCGTGTATAGTCCAAGCGGTCTGCGGTTGGAGTAGCGGTGTCCATTCGCAGTGCGGCTTCGGAGCCCCCGGAGCCGGTTCACGCCCCCACGATAAATCGTAGCGGTGCGCAACCTGTCGTCAGCGTGCCCTCTCTATTGGTTCGGCGGCGACCGAACCAAGTCATCCGACGTACCGTACCACCCGAAGGGAGTGTGCCATGTCCCGCATCAAACTCCTCCTAGCCGCACTCGTCCTCATCGTCGCCCTACCGGTCACCGTAGTTGCTCAAGAGGTGGAGTTCGCGTCACCGGAGGCCGAAGCCCTCATCGAGGATGCCTTGAGCGCCACGATCCCCGAGATCGCCGAGGGCGCCACGGTGGTCGACTGGGAGAACAACGTGCTGAAGGCCGGCGACAACGGCTGGACCTGCTTCCCGACGCCCCCGCAGTTCGAGAAGGCGCCCATGTGCCTGGACGAGCCGTGGCTCGCGTGGGCCGACGGCTGGATGAACAAGGGGCCCGTGAACATCTCTCGGGTCGGAGTATCGTACATGCTTGCGGGGGACTCCGGGGCCAGCAACTCCGATCCGTACGCAACCGAGCAGACCGATGACTGGGTCGTAGGTGGGCCGCACCTCATGATCATCGTGCCGGATCCAAGCATGCTGGAAGGGATTCCCACAGACCCCGAGAACGGAGGCCCGTGGGTGATGTGGAAGGGCACGCCGTACGCGCACATCATGGTTCCAGTGCGTTAACCGCGAGGCGGCCTCTCGTGTTTGCGCATCAGCGCGTTCGGTGTCCGCCCGTGGGATCCCGCGTACTATAGCCGAACAGTGGGAGGTCGAGATGATTGTGCCCGAGGATCGCTACCAGGAGATCGGCGAGGCGATCACGAGCGATGAGAGCCCGGTCGGGATCGACGCGAAGAAGACCCATATCATGATCCTGTACATGCTCGAAGACCTTCGCGAGCGCGTGACGCGTCTCGAGGAGAGGCTTGGGACCGCGACGCCCCGGACTCAGTAAGACGAACGAGGGGCGGCCCACTCGGGCCGCCCCTCGCAGGTGTTGCCGGTTCGGATCCCGACGTCTTAAGGCGACGCGGCCCCGAACCGCCGAGAGAAGACCTCAGCCTAGGGTCGCGAGATCGTGATGTCCCACTGGTAGTCGTCGTGGGTGTGGCAGATCTCGTTGAACTCGGTCGCCGCCTCCGCGGCCTCGTTCTGCATGTCGGCGATGAGCGCGTCCCGGTGAGCGTAGAGCGAAGCGCCGTCTGCCGCGTCGAGCGCCAGAAGGCGCCGGATCTTTCCGCCCACGTCGTGGGCCAGCCAGATCCATGAACCGAAGGCGCCCTCGCCCACGTGGCGGTTCAGGATCGGCGCGAGCGACTCCATCACGATCTCGTCCGCGCGCGCTTCGCGCGAGATGTCACACTCGTAATACGAGCTCAGGCCCACCGCGGGCCTGGCCTGGCCGACGGCCGCCGGGTCGGATGACGCCACGACGCTCATGATATAGTCGTCGTGATCCGGGCAGATGTCGGTGAGCTCACGGCTCGCCTGTTGCGCCTCGCCACCCTCCTGGAGCGCCTCGATGATCGCGTCCCTCACGGTCAGCAGCGTCCCGCGATCCGGGGCGATCATGTATTCGGCGCGGCGCCAATCCCCGCCGATCCGGTGCGAGAGCCACCCCCAGGAGAGCAGATGGCCGGCCTCGACGTGACTGTCGAGGATCGGGCCCATCACGTTTTCCTGGATCACGTCCGCGAAAGCCTCTCGGTTCTGATCACACTGATAGTACGTCCCGAACACGAACGGATTCGCGTCCTCCTGCGCGTGCAGCGCCTGTGGGGCGATGAGCGCCCCCACCACGACTGCACCTGCGAGCAACTGCTTCATGCCTTACCTCCTGGGGGTGAACGAGTGGCGGGTGTGCCAGGCACCGCGATCTCCAACCGGGCCGCAGGTGCGGAAACGAATCCGGGAGGATTCACCCGCCACGTCGGGTCCGCAAGGGTGGGAGCCTTGGGGGCTACTCGCCCACGTGCACGGCGCACCGCCTCGTCGACCCCCGCCGGCGGTGCTCCCACAGGTAGATCCCTTGCCAGGTTCCGAGCGCCAGGTGGCCGTCAACGACGGGAATCGAGAGCGTCGTCGAGGTGAGCGCCGCCTTGATGTGGGACGGCATGTCGTCGGGTCCCTCGTGCGTGTGCGTGAAGTGGGGGTCGCCTTCAGGGACGAGGCGGTCGAGCCACCCCTCCAGGTCGCGGCGAGCCGAAGGATCGGCGTTCTCCTGGATCGTGAGGCTGGCCGAAGTGTGTCGGATCATGACGGTGCACAATCCCTCGTCGACGCCTGCCTCGCTCACGACGGCCTGCACCCGGCCGGTGAACTCGACGAGCCCTTTTCCTGAAGTCCGGACCTCGATCTCGGCGACCACCTCAGTGTTCCTCCCACATGCGGAAGCCACCGACGAATGCGTTCGCGTTGTCGCCCAGCAGCACGCGTTCCGGGAGGCGCTTCAGACGCCTGGCGTTCCCTCCGCCGATTACCACGAAGTCGACCTGAAGGCCCGCGGCCAGGCGCTCGACCACGTCTAGCACGGATTTCCGCCACCGGCTCTCGCCTTGCTCTTGCCCTTCTTGTACGGGAGGTGGGCCAGCTCCATGGGCTCCACCTCCCAGTCGTCGACGATCGCCGACCCGAGTCCGGTCCCGAGCCCGAGAAACAGCATGCGGCCCTCGCCCGGGTAGCTGCCCAGCGCCTGCATGGCAGCGTCGTTCAAGAGCCGAACGGGTTTTCCGAAAGCGGCTTCGAAGTCGAATCCGACCCAGCCCTCGCCCACGTTCTGAGGGTTCTCCACGGGTTGGCCATCTCGGATAGGCCCCGGATAGCCGATCGAGATCACGTCGTATTCCCAGCCGGAGGCCATCTCCTGGACCGACTGGACCATCCGCTCCGGTGTCATGTCAGACCCGGACGGGATCTTCCGGCGCTCGGTCTGTCCAGTAGCCCGGATCTTCACGTTGCTGCCCCCGATGTCCACGACCAGCACCTTGGGGCCGGAGTCTCGCGTTGCGTCCTCAGTCACGAGCTCGTCACTCCTCACGGTCCCGGCCCGCCGCCAAACATGTGGGCCACGAGGGCGGTCCACCCGGTCTGATGGGAGGCGCCGAGACCCTCGCCGGTGTCTCCATTGAAGTACTCGTAGAACAAGACGTGCTCCCGGAAGTGGGGATCTTCGCGCAAAAGCTTGTGGTCCGCGTAAATCGGTCGATGACCCTCGGGGTCGCGCCGAAACAGGCGCACAAGTCGTCGGCAAAGCTCGTCGGCCACCTCGCCCAACGTGAGGCGAACGCCCGAGCCCGTCGGACACTCCACCGTGAAATCGTCCCCATAGTAGCCGCTAAAATCGCGCAGGGACTCCACGATCAGGTGGTTCACGGGGAACCAGACGGGCCCTCGCCAGTTGGAGTTCCCGCCGAACATGCTCGACTCTGACTCCGCCGGTTCGTACCGGACCGTGAGGTCGTCGTCCCCCACGCGCAAGCGGTACGGATGGTCCAGATGGTACCGGGAGAGCGACCGCACGCCGAACGCGGACAGGAACTCGGTCTCGTCCAACATCCGCCGCAGCAGGCCTTTCATGCGATACGCGCGCACGAGCGACAGAAGGCGGCGCTCTCTCCTTCCCGGCTCCTGCCAACGCGACACGAGCCCGGCCAGCTCCGGCCGATTGGCCTCGAACCACTCGAGGCGCTGCCGGAACTCGGGTAACTCGTCGAGCAGCTCGGGCTCGATGATCTCGACCGCAAACAGCGGGACCAGCCCGACCATGGAGCGCACTTTGACGGGTACGACGCCGCCGTCGGGCCCGTGGAGGACGTCGTAGAAGAACTCGTCTACCGGGTCCCAGAACTCGATGCCCTCTCCCCCGAGGTTGTTCAGGGCCGCCGCGATGTACAGGAAGTGCTCGAAGAACTTGGTCGCCGTGTCCTGATAGACCGGATTGGTGCGAGCCAGCTCGAGAGCGATCCGCATCATGTTGAGGCAGTACATCGCCATCCAGGCGGTGCCGTCGGCCTGGTCCAGGTGCCCACCGTGCGGGAGCTCCTCGTTCCGGTCGAAGACGCCGATGTTGTCCAGACCCAGAAACCCGCCCTGAAACACGTTGCGGTCGTCCTCGTCCTTCCGGTTCACCCACCACGTGAAGTTGAGGAGCAGCTTGTGGAAGATCCGCTCGAGAAACGCGGTGTCTCCGCGTCCTCCGTTTCGCTCCCGATCGATCTCGTACACCCGCCACGCTCCCCACGCGTGGACCGGTGGATTCACGTCGCCCAGGGACCACTCGTAGGCGGGTAGCTGCCCGTTCGGGTGCATGTACCACTCACGGGTGAGCAGAACGAGCTGGTCCTTGGCGAACCGCGGATCGACGGGTGCGTGAGCCACGCACTGGAAGGCCAGATCCCACGCGGCATACCACGGGTACTCCCACGTGTCCGGCATCGAGATGATGTCGGCGTTGTTCAGATGCTCCCACCCGCTGTTGCGACCACTGGATCTCGCGGCCGGAGCGGCGGGCTGGGTGGGGTCCCCCTCGAGCCACTGCTCCACGTCGTAGTGATAAAACTGCTTGCTCCAAAGCAGGCCGGCGTAGGCCTGCCGCCGGATTTCGCGACCCTCGGGCTCGCCGTCCTCTCCCAAGAGCTCTGCGTAGAACTCGTCGGCCTCGGCGCGGCGCTCGCGAAACACCTCAGCGAAGCCCTCGAACGGCGCATCCAGCTCCGACCGTCCCAGGCGCAGGCGGATTTGCACAGCCGCTCCGGCATCCACCACGAGCCCGTATCGCGCCGCCGCTTGGGTGCCTCGATGGTGGGGGTCTATGGCGTCCGCCCGCCCCTCGACCACGTAGTCATGGAAGGCGTCCTTGAAGTGCCCCTCGGCCGCGAGCCCGTGAAGCCGGCCCAGGTTTGACTCGTTCTCCGTGAAGATCAGCTCGGGTGTGCCATCGCAGTACAGAAACGTCGTCCCCAGCTCCGGGTGCTCCGCGGCGACCGTTCGCGATCCTCGACGGGTGAGCATCGGCTTCACCGGATCGTGACCCCACGACCACGTGTTCCGGAACCAGAGTCGCGGGAGGAGCTCGAGCGATGCAGCCTCGGGGCCCCGGTTGTGGGCGGTGACGCGGACCAGGATCTCCTCCGGGGCCGCCTTCGCGTACTCGATGAACACGTCGAAATAGCGGCCGTCGTCGAAGATGCCCGTGTCGATGAGCTCGAACTCGGGGTCCTTGGAGAGACGCCTTTCGCTCTCCCGGACCAGGCGGGTGTACGGGTAGGCGGACTGCGGGTATCTGTACAACATCCGCATGTAGGAGTGGGTCGGCGTGGAATCGAGGAAGTAGTACCACTCCTTCACGTCCTCGCCGTGGTTCCCCTGGTTGTTGGTCACGCCGAACAGGCGTTCCTTGAGGATCGGATCCCGCCCGTTCCACATGGCGAGGGCGAAGCAAAGACGCTGCTTCTCGTCCGAGAGGCCGCCTATACCGTCTTCACCCCAGCGATAGGCGCGCGAGCGGGCGTGGTCGTGCGGGAAGTACCGCCACGCATTCCCGTCGGCGGAGTAGTCCTCCCGAACCGTTCCCCACTGCCGCTCGCTCAGATAGGGACCCCACCGCTTCCAGGGCACAGAGCCGCTGTCCGCGGCTGCGAGCCGCTCGCGTTCTACGGTCATCCGGACAATGCGAGCTGGGGATCGAAGGCGAGCATCGGCACCCAAAACCCTGCGATCGGGTGGGGAGTTCCCCGGCCGGCTTGCACCCGAGGGTCGAGGACCACTCCCACCACTCTTTCGTGTCCGCCTCAGCGGTCTTCGCCTGAATCTACGCCAGCAGCCTCCACACCTGGGCCACGACGAAGCAAAGGGCGAACCCCATGATGAGCGGGAGGAGCGCCGAGACGACCGTCCACCTGGCACTCCCGGTCTCTTTGTAGATCGTATACAGGGTCGTGGAGCACGGATTATGAAGGAGGCTGAATAGCATCAGGTTGGCGCCGGTCAGCGTCGTCCACCCCGCGCCGCGCAGCATCTCGCCCACATCACCCGCCGACTCGAGCTCGAACATCACACCCGCCCCTTCACCGACACCCATGAGGGCGGCGGAGGTGAGGACGGTGAGCATGAGAACCGTCGGGATCACGATCTCGTTGGCCGGGATCGCCACCACATAGGCCAGGAGGATGACCCCGTTCAACCCGAGCAGGATTCCGAACGGATCGGCCCACGAAATGAAGTGCTCGGCCAAGCTGGCGCCGCCGACCGAGATGTTGGAGACCAGCCAGATCACGGCTCCGGCGGGGGCCGCGAAGACCACCGCGCGCCACAGCACGATCAACGTGCGATCTATCAGCGACGTATAGAGCGTCTGGAGGAGTCGCGGCGGCCTGTATGGTGGCAGCTCCAGGCTGAACGTCGTGGCCTCCCCGCGCAGCATGGTACGCGACAGGAACCACGACGCGACGAACATCGCGAACACCCCGAGCAACGCGACCCCCACCACGGCCGTCGCCGATACGAGGCCCGCCCAGTGCGCGGGTACGAGCGTCCCGATGAAGATCGTGGCAATCAGGATCTGGGTCGGCCAGCGTCCGTTACAGAGCGAGAAGTTGTTCGTGATGATCGCGATCAGTCGCTCGCGGGGGCTGTCGATCACGCGCGTCGAGACTACCCCGGCCGCGTTGCACCCGAAGCCCATGCACATCGTGAGCGCCTGCTTCCCGTGCGCCCCCGCCCGACGAAACAGGCTGTCGAGGTTGAAGGCCACCCGCGGCAGGTAGCCGAAGTCCTCGAGCAGCGTGAAGAGCGGGAAGAAGATCGCCATCGGCGGCAGCATGACGGCCACCACCCAGGCGGTGGCCAGGTAGACGCCGTCGAATAGGAGGCCGCTCAGCCACCCCGGGAGCGCTATCGCGGCACCGAAACCTTGAAGCACCGGATGGAGGTTGTCGATGAGCAGCGTCGCCAGCAGGCCGGACGGCGCGTTGGCTCCCGCGATGGTGATCCAGAACACGGCCGCCAACATGAGCAGCATGACCGGGAAGCCCATCCAGCGGTTCGTGAAGACCCGGTCCAGCGCCCGGTCCAGGTCGAACTTCGCCTTCCGGAGTCCCTTCGCGCTGACCCGATCGGCGATCCCCTGCGCCGAATCGTAGAATCGACCCATCACGGCGTCGTGGAACTCGGGGCCGAGTTGCCAGCGGAGCTGCGCGGTCTTCCTGAGCACCGGCTCGCCGGGAGCGGCTTCGACCGTCGGGCCTTCGGCAAGGGCGAGAGAGCCGGCGGTACGAATCGACGCCTCCGTATGCGACGACGCGTCTGGTTCGCCAGGCCGTCGGGGCTCGGTGCGCGCACCCCCCCGCCCGGTAGACAGCGAGACGGCGACGGCGGAGGCATCGGTCGCCAGCTGCCCGATCTCGCCCGTGCGAACGGCCTCTTCGACCCGCTCGTCCTTGTTGAGTAGACGGAGCGCGACCCAGCGCGTGTTCGGCAACTCCGGGAATGTCTCCCTGATGACCGGCACGAGCTGCCCGACTGCCCCCTCCACGTCCGGCGGATAGTCCGCGATCCGGTACGGCCGGCTGGAGACCTGGCCCGTGGCTATCCGGTGAATCGCTTCCCGCAGCTCAGGAATGCCGACTCCGCTCCGCGCCACTGTGGGTACCACCGGGATGCCGAGCTCCGCCTCCAGCTTCCGTTCGTCGACCGCGATCCCGTGTCGTCGCGCCTCGTCGATCAGGTTGAGACACACGACCGCGCGGTCCGTGATCTCGAGGATCTGGAGGACGAGGTTCAGGTTTCGCTCGAGGCGGGTCGCGTCCACCACGACGACGGTGACATCGGGCTGGCCGAACAACACGAAGTCTCGAGCGACCTCTTCGTCCGGGCTCCCGGCCTGTAGCGAATAGGTGCCAGGCAGGTCTACGAGCTTGAAGCGCAGCTCTTCGTACGAGTAGGTGCCTTCGGCGCGCGCCACGGTCTTGCCAGGCCAATTGCCGGTATGCTGACGTAGACCCGTCAGCGCATTGAACACGGTGCTTTTCCCGGTGTTGGGGTTCCCGCCCAGGGCGACCAGATGGTCGAAGCGGCCCGGGCTGACCCCCAACTGGATCAGCGCCTCGTCGCGGCTCGTCGCGCAGCCGTGGCAGGGCGCACTGGAGGTGAGGGCCATCTAGGCCTCTCCCGCAACCGCGCGTCGCGCGGTTGCCTCGGCAGGTCCGCGACCGGGTTGCGGGTCCACCGGAGCAGTCACCGCCTCGGCCGGCGCGATTCCGATCAACGCGGCCTGGTCGCGACGGAGCGCGATGAGGGCCCCCCGGATCCGATACGCCACCGGGTCGCCCGTCGTGCTCATGAATTCTGCGCGGATCTCGGTCCCGGGCACGACCCCGAGGTCGAGCAGACGACGGCGCGCCGGCCCCTGGCAGGCCGGCGAGATTCCGAGCACGCGACCCATCTCGCCCTCGTCGAGGTCGGCGAGCGTGTCCGTCGGGAGCTCGATCTCCTGCTCGATTGGCTCCACCGTGATCCGGCTGGCAACCGCGGGCGACATCCGGTGGTCCCGTCCGTCAGCCTCGAAGTAGACCGCATCCAGCGAGGTATCCAGCAGTCGGAGGCGCATGCCGGGTCCCAGGCCCGCCGCCACGATCTCCTGAAACAGCTCCGGCGGCTCGTCCTCGAGGTGCACGATCCGGGCGATCGCTCCTTCCTCCAGGGTGGCCAACGGCTGGCCGGTCATCGGCGGGATCTCTCCCGTGGCCGTCGGGATCGGATCGCCGTGCGGGTCGTACAGCGGATGACCGAGCCGGGACGCGAGCCCCTCGGCCTCGTCACGCGTCAGCGTGTGCTCCCGGCGGTCCGCCTCCGCGTGCCATTCGACTGGATCCACTCCCGTGCGGTCCGCCAGATAGCGCTCCCATAGACGGTGGGTGCGCAGAACGCGGAGCGCGTACGTCCGGCCCTCCTTCGTCAGGATCGGCTCGAGCTCCTCGAAGCGCAGAAAGCCTAGCGCCTCGAGCCGCGATAGCAGCCGCACGGCCGGACCCTGCGACATCCCCAGGAACCCGGCCAGGCTCTCCTCCGTGGCGCGACGACCGGTGTACTCGCAGTTGTAGAGATGCTTCAGCGTGTCCTCGATGAGGACGCGCTCCTCCAGGCGGCGGAAGCGTGACAGTCGCGCGATCACCCCTTTTTGCGGCCACAGCACGACCACCAGCGCCGCGCACACCAGCGCGAAGACGAGAAGGGCAACTGCCGGATGCATGGTCTGTATCTACGTTTCCCGAAGGCGAGCGGGCTACCGATCGATTGCCGGATGCAGCGTAGAGGAGGCGACCGGCCAGCGCAATTTAGCCTCACCTAAAAATAGATCGTGCACGCACGACGTCAAGGTGTTCGCGGCCGGGAGACCGTGGGGGTGAAGGCCGAAGCGCCTAGTTTGCGGGCCCGGGCCGGCTCGACGATGACCGTGGCCCGGTTGCCGGACCACGTATTCGGTCGATCTCCGGGTCAGCGGATTCGCCGGGCCTGTCTCTGTTGCCCGCCTTGATGCAGCGTCACGGCCTCGGCCAACCCGTCGGGTCCGACCTGGAACTCGAGTTGAGCGTCGAACGCTTTCACGAACCACAGCGTATTCGAGCGCGCGAAGATCTCGAACTCGGCCTGGCCGGTAGCCCTCGTGAAGAGGCGTGTCCCCTCTCGCCTGACGGTCAGATTGAAGCTGGGGTTGATCTCGTACTCTCCCACGTAGCCATCCAATACCTCGTCGGGGACGTCGATGCCCTCCAGCATGGCGCGATCCACCGAGACATCCAGCTCTTCGAGCACGGCTACGGCGTTCTCGTTACCGGGGTTCCGGTCGAGTGCCGCCAGGTAGTTCTCGATCGCCCCCACCGTGTCACCCGTGGCGAGTAGCGCTTCTCCCAGGCTGTCGTAGGGATTAGCGGCATCGGGATACGCCTCGACGTTCAGCCGGAAAACCTTGACGGCCGCCTCGATTTCGTCTTTGCCCAGCAGGTAGTACCCGAGGCGGTTGAGCTCCGGCTCGGAGAAATCATACTCGTCGGGGGACCGCCGCTTCAGGTCGTGGTAGCGCTGGATGCCGGCGTCGGCTCCGGCCTGCTCGATGACGGGGAGTATGCGCTCCGCGATCGAATGCTCGGGGGCGTCGACCGGCTGATCGTAGAGGATGCGCGTGATCGCCGATGCGACGGCGCCCGCGTTCTCGGTGGTGTTGTCCATCACGATCACGGCATTCCGCTCATCCGGAAAGCGACGGAATGCGGTGGAGAATCCGAAGATCCCACCTCCGTGCTGGATGATCCTCACCGTCGGACCGTTATCTCCCATCTGGACTTCCCGGATGATCCACCCGTACCCGTAGTCGCTCAGCCCGGGCGTGAACATCCTCTCCCACGAAGCCGGATCCGCGAGGATGCGATCGTCCCTCGCGACGATCGCCCGGTCCCACCGATACAGGTCTTCGACGGTCGAGTACATCATGCCTGCCGCGTACGGAACCGAGGAGTGCAGATACGGGGCGACCTCATATCCTGTCAGCGTCCGGGAGTACCCCGAGGCCGCCTTGCTCTGAACGTCGCGCGTGTGATCGTAGCCGGTGTCGCGGAGACCGAGGGGATCGAGAAGCCGCTCCCGGAGGACGACGTCGTACGGCTTGCCGGTCACCTTCTCGATGATCAGCCCGAGGATGAAATAGCCCGAGTTGTTGTAGCTGTACTCGGTCCCGACCTCGAACTCGAGCGGCATGCCGGACACGATCGCGACCAGCGAGTCGGGCGCAAACGGATCCCGTGTGTTCTCCTCCATGAAGCCCGGGAGCCCCGTGTAGCTCGGGATGCCCGACGTGTGGTTCAGCAGGTGGTGGATCGTGACGAGATCGCCCTGTGAACGCGGATAGTCCGGCACGTAGTCGGTGATTCGTCCGTCCAGATCGACCAGTCCCTCTTCGACCAGCTGGAGAATCAGGATTGCGGTGAACTGCTTGGTGACCGAGCCGATCCGGAACTTCGTGTCGGGCGTGTTCGGGACCCGCCACTCCATGTTGGCGTATCCAAAGCCCTTCTTGAAGATGACCTGGCCGGCTTCCGCCACGAGGGCGGAACCGTTGAAGTCGCGGGTCTCGTGGAACTGCTGGAGCGTCGTCTCGATCCGCGCCGCGTGGTCCTGCGCGAAGAGGGAGCGGGTCGAGGCAGTGCCCGCCAGGAACACGGCCACGACGCTGAGACACGCGATCCACTTCCTTCTTGTGGCTCCGGTCGAGAAACCGGCCAAGCTGCGCTCCCTCGCCATTCCGTTCTCCGCCGTTGACTTCCCGGTCATTGACTCGTCCCCGCTTGGGTATGTGAGACATCCACACCCCCATACCACTCCGCTTGGCCGATCGATCCAGGCCTGGCTTCACCATCCTTCGAATGAAGTCGTCGACGGACCCTGTCTTCGCTGGCGCGCGATCGCCCGGCGAAGGTACCGGCGGAGCGCCGCATCCGACCGTAGCCACGGCGAATGACATGCGGCGGCGCCGGCTCGTCGCCCGCGCCACCGTAGGTCGCGGATCGTCAGCTTCCCGGGCTTGTCCACGGGCAGCTTGTCCACGGGGCTCCGAGCCTTGCGATTCTGGGCTGAGGCGACGTAATCTGTTCCTGGTCCAGAGGACTTGAAGGTCCGTTTTCTCGACGATTCGCGGACAGCCGATTCGTTATGAAACGTGATCACTCTTTCACAGGCTCCGCGCGGATTCCCGCGCGACCTGCTCTTCGATCTGACGCGGTCGGCGGTTCCGCCCCACAGAGGCGTCGTCGTGCACTCACAGGACTGCGTCCGCAGTCGCTCCAGTGCGACGATCCGCCCGCCCCATCTCGGAGGTACCCATGTCGATGATTCGTAAGGCCATACCCGCGCTCATCGTCAGCCTGTCTTGGGCCGGGCCGCTGCTGGCCCAGGACCAGACGGGTGACATTTCGGGTCGGGTGACCGACGCCATGACCCTGCAACCGATCGCAAACGCCAACGTCTTCATCGAAGGCCTGCTACTCGGGGGGGTCACGACACCCCAGGGGACGTACGTCGTAAGCGACGTCCCAGTAGGGACCTATCAGGTCAGGGCGAGTCTGATCGGCTACGCTCCCCTGACGCAAGCGGTCACGGTCACCGCCGGTGAAACCGTCACCGTGGACTTCTCGCTGCAGATTCAGGCGGTGGTGATGGAAGAGATCGTCACCACCGGCTACGGGACGCAGCGCCGATTAGCCATCACGGGCTCGGTTGCGACCGTCGATGCGGCCGACGCGGACAGGGGCGTGGTCTCGAACGTCAACGAGATGCTCGAGGGTCGCGTCGCCGGGCTGCTGGTGACAAAGAACACGGGCGAGCCCGGGGCCGGCCAGCAGATCCGGATTCGCGGCGGGACGTCGCTCAGCGCCAGCAACGAGCCGCTCTACGTGATCGACGGCGTCGCGATCTCGAACGTTAACACCGAGGCGGGCCTGCCCGATGACGCGATGTCAGGTCCCGCCTCCCTGCCCCGCAGTCCGCTGAACCTTCTCAACCCATCCGATATCGAGAAGATCACCATCTTGAAGGATGCCGCGGCCGCCGCGATCTATGGCTCCCGGGGCGCGAACGGCGTCATCCTGATCGAAACGAAGCAGGGCGCGGCAGGCGGCGTCAACTTCGAGTACGACGGCTACGCCGCCGTCTCCTCCCCGGCGAGCAGCCTGGATGTGTTGAACGGAGCCGAATATCGCGCGTTCATTCAGGAGCAGGTCTCGGCCGGGAATCTCGCAGCGAGCCGCCTGGACGGGCTGGGCAGTGCCAACACGGACTGGGAGGACGAGGTCACGCGGACGGCCGTGACGCAGAACCACAACCTGTCCTTCACCGGCGGGACCCAGGCCACACGCTTCCGGGCCTCGATCAACTACATGGACCAGA
>JBDHAD010000086.1:0-31431 GCA_039588215.1 Gemmatimonadota bacterium | reverse complement strand
CCGGAGCTCGTGTGAATCGTCGACGGTCGTTCGGTTACGGATCGCGACCAGGACGTCCTGCAGGCGGTGTCGAGACCGGTGGTGGTAATGGACGTTCCCGGTGGCCACGACGGGGATCTGCAGCCGATCCGCCAGGGAGGCGAGTGCACGGCTCCGCACCCTGTCGCCATGCACCGCATTGTCCAGGAGCTCGATGAAAAGGTTTCGGGGGCCGAACGCCGCGAGCAGGCGACGGGCGAATGCCTCCCCCTCTCGGGCGCCTCGCTCGAGCGCGGCCTGGAGCGGGCTCCGGCGACACCCGCTAAGCAGGATCAGACCCTCTGAGCGCTCCAGGAGGGCATCCAGCGGAAGCCGCGGCTCCCCCCGCGGGCTTTCCATGTGCGCCTGTGTGAGGAGTCTGCAGAGGTTGGCATACCCGCGGGGTGTCTCGGCGAGAAGCGTAACGTGGTACTCCGGCGCGTCGGTCTCCGCTCCCATCTCGACTTCGACGTCCTCGTCGGTGCAGGGCGTCGCGAGCGTCACCTCGGCGCCGGTGATCGGCTGCAGCCCGGATGCGCGCGCGAACTTGGCGAACTCCATCGAGCCGTATAGACCGTCGTGGTCCGTGAGGGCGAGCGCCGGATATCCCAACTCGATCGCTCTCAACGCCAGCTCTTCGGGGCGCGAGGCACCATCCAGGAACGAGTAGGCGGAGTGACAGTGGAGCTCGACGTATCCGCTCATGCAGAGGCTCTTCGGGGCGTGCGACCACTGGAGTTCTTCAACGGCCTGCTAATGTGCCTGGAGGTACCAGTCGCCCGTGACCAGGTCCCGGTACACGGTCGCCAGCCGCCCCTCATCCAGAATCACCGCGAAGTAGGCGCGCGAGATGGTCAAACGCCACCACTCGTCATCGATCCTCCAGGACTCCCGAATCGAAGTGACCGTGCGCCATTCCCGATCGCCTCTCACACGAACGGGGCGACCCTCGGCATCGGCGACCACATCGACCGGGCGGGGCCGGTTCAGGGGGCGGAGATGTGTCGCCGCGGCATCGCGCGGCTTCATGGCCCGGACCCATCCGCGTGATCCACGGGACGTCTCAGCGACCTGCCTCGAGCTCGAGCAGCGCATGACGTCGCTCGGGAATGCGCGAGAAAGGCTGTAGCTCCAACACGCGATACAGGACTCCACCTCCCAAACGGAGCTTGAGGGTACGCGCCGCTTCGCGAACTGGAGGGAGCAGGGTGCCTTCGGCGGTCTCGAGACCGCTGAATTTCCTCTTTGCGTCACGCTTCGGCTCGAAGAGATCGGTCTGGGCACTGGGCGGGCCGAATCGAAAAAACTCCAGCGAAAGGCTCTCGACGGCTCGCGGAGGGGGATAGAGCGCGATTCGTGAACGCAGCACGAACCCGAGGGTCTTCTTCATGCTCGTCGGGTCGCGGAGGATGGTCCGCACCGACCAGGATCGCCCGTCCTCCAAGGTCGCACCGAGGCGAATACCGCGAACGCTTCGCCCACGCCGGGCCGGGCGTGCAAGCCCCCGCTCGAGCAGGTGGTCGACCGCCGCGTGCAACATCTCCAATTGGCCGATCGGAGTGGGGAAATCCAGCGAAACGCGCACCGGTCGTATGCGGCGGCGCGGGTGGACGGGATCGATCCGTTGACCAGTCGCCCACGCGAGTGCTCGCCGTCCATCGGCGCCGAACTGAGCGATGAGTGCAGGTTCGGGGAGTCTCGTAAGCTGTCCGAGTCGGACGACACCCAACTGCTCGAGCCGTCGCACCATGCGTGGATTTACCGGCAAGACCGCCACGGACCGATCTGAAAGAAACGAAACGAGCCGCTTTTCGGTCACCGCGACCGGATTTCTTGGTCGCGCGCGGTTCACCGCCACCCAGGCACCGAACTTTCCCGGCGCGTACCCTACTCGTAGATCCGCCGTCAATTGGCCTGGGAATCTGCGTGCCAGGTGCAGCAGCAAATCCGCTATTTGATCTCCGGGCGGACCGTACAGACGCTCCAAACCATCGGTCCCGATGAAGAACCGCCCTCGACCCGAGGGCTCGACCACCGGACTCCAGGCCTGGAGCTCGTGCAGCAACGACTCTTGCGTCGATTCGTACAACGCCGGGTCCGGTTCGATGACGTTGAGGGAAGGACACAGCCCTACGGCTTGTGAAACCCGCATTCGCGGTCGAACACCTGCACCGACCGCGCGCTCGCAAGCCTGCGAAATCTCCCGTCGCTCGCCTCCCGTGGAAGCCAGAAGTGCCAAGGGGCTTCTCGATAACTCCGGGGCGCGGATTCGCTCGAGGCGAAGCTCGAAGGCCGGCAGCCACAGACAGAGAGCCATGCAGCTCTCGCGGTTGCGTACTCCGCGATGCCGGTTCCACGAGCGGACACGACGCCCCATGCTTCGCACCTCCTGCGAGCTTCGTCCGGGAAGGGACGCGACCACGGAAAACCGAAGAAAACCCGAAAGTCCGACAAAAAAATAGTCCCTCTCAGGCGGTTCGCAAGGGCGTTCGGTTCGGTATCGCTTTCCAACGACGGAATGGGAAGAAGAGAGGATCGCGCTCGCCGGCGAACTGTCGGCAGAGACTGACACCAGGGTTCGGAACAGGCGAGCCATTTGCCTATCGTCCGAACGGCTGCATGGCAAAGGACGTGCGTATACATTGAGGTCTTCGGGGGCGCCGTTGCCTTCCGTATGGCCGCTACACGCAGTGGAATGGGAAAAGCCAGGGGGCTTGCGTGCACGCGATTCCGAGTCGGCCGGCCGCCATCAAAAGAGCGATCCGGTCTCCGAGATACGGCTGGGCGCTCGCGCGAAGCTTGACCCGCGGTATGTATTACCGAATCAAGTTTCGGACTCTCGGTCGCCGCGTGGTGATTGGTCGACACTTTCAGGTCGTCGGAAAGCTCGATATCCGGGGACCGGGCACCGTCATTTTCGGGGATCGTTGTAGCGTCCACTCGACGCGCCTCTCTCCCACCACGCCTTACACCCACTCGCCCGATGCCGTGATTCAGTTCGGCGACCTCGTTCGGCTAACCGGTACGCGCCTGGGCTGTTCAGAGCGAATCGAGGTCGGGGATTGGACCGGTCTCTCGGACTGCAGGATCATGGACGGCGATTTCCACGCGCTCGAGGTGTCCGACAGGCCGCGGCACCAAACCAGTGGGACGTCCAAGCCTGTGATCATCGGGCGCAACGTTTGGATCGGGGCGGGTTCGATGGTGCTGAAAGGCGTCCAGATCGGTGACCACAGCGTCGTGGGGGCCGGCGCTGTGGTCTCCACGAACGTCCCACCACGCGCGGTCGCGTTCGGCAACCCCGCACGCGTCATCTGGCGCTTGCGCGACCCCGGTACCGATGACGAGCCTGGTACGGTTGACGAGAGCGCGCCGGAGCGCGAAGTCCCGGCGCCGGAACCCAAACCGCAATAGAGCCCATGGACTTCGGCTGGAGCGATGAGCAGCTGGCCTTTCGCGACACGGTGGTCGACTTCGCCGAGAAGAACCTGAATGACGGGCTTGACGAGCGAGAGCCGACCGGGACTTTCCCCCGCAACCTCTGGGAGGCGTGCGCGGAGTTCGGCATCCAGGGCCTGCCGTTCCCCGAGGAGTTCGGCGGCATGGACGCCGATCTGCTCACCACGATGTTAGCGATGGAAGGGCTGGGGTACGCGTGCAAGGACCACGGTCTGCTTTTCTCCATCCACGCCCATATGTGGAGCGTCGCGATGCCGATCTTGGGCTTCGGCACCGACGAGCAGAAGGAACGGTACCTGCCAGGACTGATCGACGGGACCCTGGTGGGCGCGCACGGGATGAGCGAGCCGGATTCGGGGTCCGACGCGTTCTCGTTGCGGACCCGCGCCGACAAGAAGGGTGATCGCTACGTTTTGAACGGGGCGAAGACGTTCGTCACGAACGCGCCGGTCGCCGATCTCTTTCTCGCCTTCGCGAGCGTGAATCGCGAGCAGGGGATGTGGGGGGTGACCGCGTTCGTCATCGAGCGGGATACCCCGGGGCTCTCGGTCGGGCAGGCGATCGGCAAGATGGGTCTCAAGACCTCGCCGATGGCGGAGGTCACGTTCACCGACTGCGAAGTCGCGGTGGAGGCCCGCGTCGGTAAGGAGGGGCAGGGCGCCCGGATCTTCAATCATTCGATGGGTTGGGAGCGCAGCTGCATCCTCGCGACCGATGTCGGCGCGATGGAGCGTCAGCTCGAGACGAGCATCGAGTACGCGCGAACGAGGCATCAGTTCGGAAAGCCGATCGGCAGCTTTCAGCTCGTCGCCTCGAAGATCGTGGACATGAAACTGGCGTTGGAGACCTCCCGGCTGCTCCTCTACCGGGCGGCCTGGGCCCACGCACAGGGACACGAGGCCGGGATAGAGGCTGCCCTCGCGAAGCTCCATATAAGCGAGGCCTCCGTTCGGGGAGCCTTGGACGCGATCCAAGTGCACGGGGGCTACGGGTACACCACGGAGTTCGGGGTCGAACGCGAGCTTCGCAACATGATCGGAGGCCGTCTCTACTCGGGCACGTCAGAGATTCAACGATTGATCATCGCCCGACACCTCGGTCTCTCCACGCGCTGATGGCTTTGGGAGGAGCCAGGATGCCCTACCTCCTGTGGCACTATGTCACTGACACCGCGCGCTCGCATCCCTCCCGGCTCGCGATCGACGCGGGGGGCCGGTCACTGACGTACGCCGAGCTGGACGAGCTGAGCGACCGCGTGGCCTTGGCACTCTTTACGGCTGGCGTCGGACGCGACTGCCGCGTCGGGCTGTTCCTCCCGAAGTCCGTCGACAGCATCGTGGCGATGGTGGGGTCGCTGAAGGGCGGGGCGGCGTACGTGCCCATCGACCCGAGCGCCCCCGCCGCCCGAGCTGCATACATCCTGAGGGATTGCCAAGTCAGCGCCCTCGTAACCACGTCCGGAAAGTTGTCGCAGCTTGGCGAGTCGCTGGGCGAGTTGACGTCGCTTCGGTTGGTCCTGCTCGCCGACGAAGCAGACGCGCCCATTGTCCGGATGCCGGTCATGCGGCTGGAAGAGCTCGAGCCCGCGGACGCTACGGATCGGCTTTGGCCATCCGCCACTGAGATCGATCCGGCGTACCTGCTCTATACGTCCGGGTCGACCGGCGATCCGAAGGGCGTCATTCTGAGTCACCGCAACGCAATGAGCTTTGTCGAGTGGGCTGCTGAGTGTGTCGGCGTGCGGCCGGAGGATCGGCTTTCGAATCACGCACCACTCCACTTCGACCTGTCGGTTTTCGACATTTACGCGGCCTTCCAGGCCGGAGCCTCCCTCGTTCTCGTGCCCGACAGGATCGCGCCTTTCCCGGTCGCGCTCACGAAGTGGATTCGGGACGAGCGGATCTCCGTCTGGTATTCCGTCCCTTCGGCCCTCATTCGACTCCTGCTCCGTGGAGGACTGGCCGAGACTGAGCTTTACGACTTGCGGACGGTGATCTTCGCAGGCGAAGTGTTCCCGGTAAAGTACCTTCGAGACGTTATGGACTGCCTGCCGCGAGCGGAGTTCCTCAACTGGTACGGGCCGACGGAAACCAACGTTTGCACGTACTATCGCGTTCCACGTCCCCTGGATCAGAACATCAAGAGTATCCCGATCGGCGGACCGTGCGAGAACACGGACGCGGTCCCGGTAGACGCCGATGACCTCCCGGTGGGGCCGGGCGAGGAGGGAGAGTTGCTGGTTCGCGGGCCGACCGTGATGCTCGGCTACTGGGGACTGTCGAAGAAGACCGGCGAGCAGCTGGTCGAGAACCTCCGGCAGTCAGCATATCGAGACGTCTGGTACCGTACGGGGGACGTCGTGCGCCGCGAGGAAACAGGCGACTACACCTTCGTGGGCCGCCGCGACCACATGGTGAAATCCCGCGGATACCGGATCGAGCTGGGGGAGATCGAGACCGTGCTGTACCAACACGATTCGATAAGCGAGGCTGCGGTCGTCGCGATCCCAGACGACGAGATCGGCGTTCGCCTCGCCGCCGTTCTGGTGTCGAGCGAAGACAAGACCATCGAGGACGGGGAGATCCGAGCGTTCTGTGCCGCTCGGCTACCCCGATACATGATTCCCGAGGCCTATGTCTTTCGAGCGGCCCTTCCTAGAACGTCGACCGGAAAGACCGACCGCACGGCTCTTGTCAGCGAGCTGACGCGACAGGCGGCAGGCCCGCATTAGAGAAAGGACACAATGAGTCTAACAGACGAGTTAATCCAGTTCATTCAAGAGACGCTGGTCGACGATCCTGGAGTCACCGTCGACGAGGAGTCGCGGTTGATCGACACCGGGCTGGTCGACTCTATGGGACTTGAACAGGTCATCCACTTCGTGGAAAGGCGCGCCGGCGTTAGACTCTCCGACGACGACGTGGTGCCGGAGAACTTCCAAACCGTCGCGGCTATCGAGGGGCTGGTCGAGCGGCTTCGAGGTGGGGCGTGAGTGTCGGTCAGCGGACGGCATCAGGCTCTCGCCCAAGGTGCAGTTGCGGCTCGGGACCGGCAGCTCGGTCCCGAGGCCCGTCGGCCATGTTTCGAGCCCGTGGGAACTCAACCTCCTCGAGGACACTCCGAGGCGTCGTAATGACGCTCGATCTCCTCCATCGAGCGTTTTGAATCCTCATATATTCGATTCACGGCCTCGCTCCTGTCCGCCGCGTATCGCTCCGAGAGCGACATGAACGCCTCATCCACCGCTCGATAGCCCGTCCACAGGCCTTCGCACCCCAGCCGGCCGAGGTCGAAATCTTCCATTCGCTCCCTGTACCGTGAGACCGTGGTCTCGAACCCTACGGCGACATCGCGCAATTCGGGCATCAGCCCGTCGTCGGCGATCGAGCTGAAAGCCGGCGCCAACTCGGTCCCGCCCGCCGCGAAGCGATCGTAGAGCAGCCACGCCGTCAACAGCACGAACCCAGCTACCGCGACCAGAAAGACCCCATGGGTACGGCGCTGCCAGAACGAGGGTCCCCTGCGACCAGGCATGACGAGGTGAATCTCGACCCCATCCGATCCTTCGATGGGCTCTGCAGCAGTGTCGATGGAATCGATGGCGGGATCGTCGATCGAAAAAGGTGGCTCCTGGACCTCTTCCTCGCCCCGCACTCCCTCATCACGGTCCTCAAGTACACCCATCACTACCCCCACCCTACGTGCGATCGTGAACAGATACGCACCGACTACTACCGCCGTGACCGCCGACTGATCCTCGTTCCCGTGGTCAGGGCCTCACGGCGCTCCATGCAGCCCTCAGATTCACCCTGATCAGAAGAGGGCCACGAGATCCAGAACAGGCACACCCATTAGCGGGGACCGCCCTGTGCGAACCTGCGCGAGCACATCGATCATCTGCAACGCATCCAGCTCCTGGACGTCCCCCAGGAGCTCCGGTGGCACAGCCAGGTAGACGAAACCGTCCTGCGGGTCGGGCGCGCGTGCGAGGATGAACGGCTCTCCTTCGTAGAAATCCGTCCGCTCCGGCTCGGCCCGTCCCATCGAGATGAACTGCACCGACCAGCGCACCGTTCGTCCCAGGTACTCCTCCGGGGTGGCGCGAACGGCGGCTGCCGAAACACCCACGAGGATCGAGTCGGGGTTCGAGGTCGCGAGCTCCGAGGAACGAACCCAGCCGTCGACGATCACTCGCGTCCACTGATTCCCCCGTTCGACGACTCTGAGCCCGCTTCCGGGAAGTATCACCGCGACCGTGTCACCTCCGGGAGCAACTCGCAGATCGACCGGGTCCGAGCCCGCCACTACCCTCTCACCCGCCGCGACTACGGCGGGCGGAGCCGGGCGGGCGGCTGGTTCTCCCTCACCGGTCGGATCAATCAACTCGGACAGAGACGGGCGCCACATCCAACCCCTTCTCAACACGTGGCTCCACTCGCCCTCCTCCTCGACCAGGTCCAGGAGGAACCCTTGCAGCAGGCGCGCAGTCACATCGCCATCCGGGCCCGCACGCAGGTTCTCGCCTCCTACGCGCGTGATGACGCGGTTGAAGCCCTCCCGCGTGGTCGGAGACAGAGAGCTCGTTCGTACCCACCCCTCCATGGCCACCTCCGCCCAATCGCCCTCCGTGCGCACCAGCGCCAGACGCGTGCCCCTCAGCACTTCGGCGAGTTGTCGGCCGTTGACGCCCTTCCGAAACACCTCGCTCTCGGCGGTCACTCGGACGGCCTGTGCGACCGAGTTGGAGGGAATGAACAAGATCGGGAGCGCGATGGCCGCAACCACCATTAGGTATCGAGTGTTCACGATTTCGAGCGTTTCTGGAAGGACCCCGTCCGCCACCTACATTGCCCGCGCGACGGTCGTCCCCGTCTGATGCGGGGTAACGAGCCGACGCCCGAGTATAGGAGCGCGCCGGAATCAGTGTCAATCAAAACGGTCTTTCACACCTGCCTTCCGCGATCCGTCTCGCGGCGCCTTTTCTACCTCTGCTCGTTCCTCCCGCTAATCGTGTTCGCCCCGATCGGACTCGGGGCGCAGGAAGGCCAGGAGGAGGGTCAGGAAGAGCGCATCGATTCACCGTACCGTTGGATTCCCCGCGGTTTGAGGGTGGGGTGGCAAGCGGGGTATCACCTCGCCGACAGGGGGGATCTGGAGTTCGGACAGGGCTCCGCCCTGGCGATGGGAGCTCGGTTCCGGGTTCGGGTCAGCAGTCCCCTCAGCCTCGAGCTCGGGGCGGTCTATGCCCCCGCCAATCGGTGGGTCGTGGATCCCCGTCTGGAAACCGGACCGGCCGTCGTGGATACGGTTTCCTCGGGCTGGCTGCGTCTCGACGTGGGCGTCCAACTCGGTCTCACCGGTTCTCGCACCTGGAACGGGTTCCACCCCTATGCGCTGTTCGGGGGAGGGTTCGTGATCGGTTTGAACGAGGAGATCAGCGACACATTCGGAGCACAGGAGCTGGAGCCGTTCCAATACAAGATCGGCACGGCCCCCGAGCTATTCACGGGGCTCGGGGTGGAGGTGTTCCCCGGTGGTGGGAAGATCGGAATCGGGTTCGAAGCCAGGGATTACCTCGTCCGGGTCAAGACGCCGGACGCGTTCTTCTTCCCGGACATCCTGGACACGATCGAGGCGGCGGGGGCGGAGGCACCCACGGATACACAATGGGGACACAACCTCGAGTTCGCGGTCGTGCTTTGGTACTACTTCTGATGAGCACCCGTCGGTCGGCCGCCTCTATCGCCCTCCCCGCGGCCCTGATCGCTTTCCACCCGGTACGCGCCCAGGAAACGGCCGCGGAGCCTGACACCGTCGTCGAGGTCGATCGCGACCATGAGCTGCTGCGCGCCAACCTGCGTCGGCTGCTGGCCGATCCTGCTCTCTCCCGCGCGCACGTCGGCTTGATCGTGCAGGCCGCGGGCAGCGGCGAGGTCTTGTTCGAGCATCAAGCCGAAAAGCGCTACACGGCGGCGAGCACCACGAAGCTCGTGACGGCGGCGGTCGCCTTGCACCGGCTCGGGGGAGCCTATCGGTGGGAGACGCGCCTGCTCGCGGACGGGTCCGTGGCGAACCGCACGCTGAGCGGCGATCTGTGGGTGATCGGCGGGGGTGATCCGAGGGTAGAGCGCGACCGGGTACGCGAATGGGCGGGTGCTGTAAGACGCGCGGGCATACGACACGTCCGCGGGGACCTCGTGGGTGACGATCGCGTCTTCGAGGGGCCGATCTGGGGACGAGGTTGGATGTGGGATGACCTGTTCGGCGGTTGGGCGGCGGGCGTGAGCGCGCTTCAACTGTCACCCGCATCGGTTCCGGGGGAGCTGCGTCCGGGTGCGGGGCCTGGTGACCCGGCTCGCCTCCGGATACTCGAATCGGGCACCGAGTTCCCGATCCGAAATGCCGTTCGTACGGGCGCGCCGCGATCCGACGTCCGGCTCGGCTTCGAGCCCGCGCCGGACGGAAGAGGCGTCACGCTCGAAGGTTGGATTCCGAGCGATGTGGAGCGTGTGCCGTTGAGCCTCGCGCCACCGCACCCGACGCGATATTTGCTTGATGTGTTCGCGAGGGCGCTGGCGGAGGAGGGGGTCGAGCTCACGGGCGAAGTCCGTCTCGCGAGCGAGGGGGAGACACCGACCTCCGCTGGCTGGGAGCGAACGTTCACCTCGCAACCGTTCTCGGCCATCCTCACACGGATGCTCAAGCAAAGCGACAACCAGATTGCGGAGATCTTCCTCAGGACCCTCGGAGTGGAGGGCGAGCGGAGCGGGTCGTCGGAGGCCGGACTCGAGGTCGTGGCGGAGACGCTTTCCGGCTGGGGTATCGAGCCGGGGGCCGTTTCGCTGGCCGATGGATCGGGCCTGTCCCGCTACAGCGCCATCGCGCCCCGCGCGCTCGCTCGCCTGCTGCGGCGCACATCACAGCTCCCGGAATTCCATATCCTTCGGGACGCGTTGCCCGTAGCGAGCGTCGACGGAACGCTCTCGCGACGATTCCGGTCCACCGCCGCGAGCGCCAACGTACGAGCCAAGACGGGCTCGCTCGATGGGGTCCGTGGGCTGGCGGGCTTCGTCGAGGATGGCGACGGCGAGACGCTGATCTTCGCCCTCCTGCTGAACGCGTACGATGCACCGGGTGATGTGGCGACAGCCCTCGAGGACCTGCTGGTAGAGCAGCTCGCGCTGTACCACGGCCCCGATTTCCCGGAGGGACGCGGCGGCCTTCCGCGATGACTCCGCGCATTGAACCGAGCGCGGATTGGCTCGGCTACGAGGAGGCCCTCGAGGGAATCCTGACGCGCTCGGGTTCCCTGGGAGAAGAGCGGGTTCCTCTGCAGGAGGCCCTGGGGCGTGCGATCGCGCGTTCCGTCCACTCGCCTATTGATCACCCGGCGTGGGATAACAGCGCGATGGACGGGTTCGCCGTGCGCGCTGAGGACGTGGCGGGCGCCACTCCCGATCGACCCGTGACGCTGCCGATCTCCGCGTCCGTCCCTGCTGGGCGGTTTCCGGAGAACCCGCTGTCTCCCGGCACCGCCGTGCAGGTGATGACCGGGGCCCCGGTTCCGTTGGGGGCCACAGGTGTCATCCGCGTCGAGCACACCGACGGCGGGGACGGGGACCGGGTCATGATCCGTGATGCCACCGACGCGCACCGACACATTCGAGCTGCGGGCGAGGACGTGGTTCGGGGACAACTCCTGCTCTCGGCCGGCGATGAGGTCACACCGGCCGCTGTGGGCATTCTGGCGCTGGCCGGTTTCGCCGAGTTGGATGTGGGCCGCGTTCCGCGCGTGGGCGTCCTGGCGAACGGGGACGAGCTGGCGGACTTCGACGCGTACGATGAAGTGCTTGCCGGTCGGAGAGTGATGAACTCGAATGGACACGCGTTGCTCGCGCAGCTGCGCTCCGTGGGTGCGGAACCCGTAAGCCTTGGGATCGCCCGAGACGATCCTGCAGACCTCAAGGAACACCTGGCACGCGGGGCGGAGTGCGATGCGATCGTCTCTGCCGCGGGTGTCAGCGTCGGGGAACACGACCATGTGAAGAGCGTTCTCGAGGATCTCGGAATGGAGCGGCTGTTCTGGCGTGTTCGGATGCGTCCGGGAAGCGCTACGCTCTTCGGGCGGCTGGCTGGTAGGCCGGTGTTCGGCGTTCCCGGGAACCCCGTCTCGGCGATGGTCACCTTTGAAGTCCTTATTCGTCCCGCGATCAGACGGATGTCCGGCCACCGTGATTGCGTACCACGACGCGTGCGCGCGCGGTTGAATGATCGCGTCTCATCTCCCGAGGGCACGACATCGTTCCTGCGCGCGCACCTGGCTGACGACGGGGGGGGCGCGCTCACCGTCAGTCTGACCGGTCCTCAGGGCTCGGGTATGCTCACCTCGATGCTCGCTGACGCGCTCGTGGTCGTTCCGGAGGAAGTGACGGAGCTCTCCCCCGGATCGGAGGCCGAGCTCATCCCCCTCACCCGTTGGTTCGAGGCCGGGCCTACCGTGGGTGGCGATGTCTGAGCGCACGGTTCGCCTCTGGGTGGGGACTCGCAAGGGCCTGTTCCGGGCCGAGAACGTGGGCGACGGGTGGCGACTGGATGGGCCGTTCCATCAGGGGTACGAAATCCATCACACCTTCGTGACCCCGAACCGCCCCTCGACCGCCTACGCCACCGCGAATCACCGCGTATGGGGGAGCCACGTCTACCGAACGGACGATGGAGGCGAGACATGGCAGCTCCTGGGAGGCCGGATCTCGTTTCCGCCTGGAATCGGCCGTGAAGTCAGGACGATCTGGCACCTTGCAGGCCTCGCCGGTGGCCAGACGCTTTTCGCCGGCGTGGACCCCGCAGCCCTGTTCCGGAGCGAGGATGGCGGTGAAAGCTGGGAGTGGGTCGAGTCGCTGGATCGGCACCCGACGCGCGATTCCTGGCAGCCCACACGGGGTGGGCTGACACTCCACTCGATACAGGTGGACTCCCGGAACGAGTCGCGGCTGTACGTCTCGATCTCGGCGGGCGGATCGTATCGAAGCGACGATAGGGGAGCGAGCTGGGTCCCGATCAACCACGGCGTGCGCGCCGGATACCTCCGAGACCCATCGGAGCCAGCCGGACACAACCCTCATGCGCTGCGGCTGCACCCCACGCGCCCGGACCGCCTTTATCGTCAGGACCACACCGGCACGTACCGCAGCGACGATCGCGGCGAGAGCTGGGTGGAGATTACGGCAGGCCTTCCGAGCGACTTCGGCTACGCGGTCGCGACCGATCCCGGCCAGGCCGACCGCTGTTGGGTGGTTCCGGAGGAGAGCAGCCATATGCGGTGCGTGTGCGAAGGCCGGCTGCGGGTCTACGAGACGGGCGACGGGGGTCGGACGTGGGTACCGCGGACCGAGGGGCTACCGCAGACGAACGCGCATGTCTCCGTCCTCCGCGACGCGTTGTGCACGGACGGGCTCGACCCGTGTGGCGTGTATTTGGGGACATCCACCGGGCAGTTGTTCGCTAGCTCTGACGGGGTCGGCTGGTCGCTGGTCGCCGGCTATCTCCCGCCCATCCTGAGCGTCAGCGCCGGACCTCGATAGCGACCGCCGACGTCGTGTAACCGCCACCGATCGCCGTAAGCACGATCAGGGCCGGGTTCGGGAGCTCGCCGTGCACTCCCCGCAGCACCTCATCCAGCGTTATCGGCACGGTAGACGCGGACATGTTGCCGTATCCTTCGATGTTGTGGATGACCCGGCCATTGGGCAGATCGACGTGCTTCTCCAGACCCTTCGTGATGCGCAGGTTGGCCTGGTGGGGGATCAACACGTGCACATCGGCCCACGAGCGATCCGCGGCCTTGAGTGTACGGTCGGCCAGATCCGCCATCGCCACGATAGCGTTGCGGAGGATCCGGGGGCCGCCCAACATGCGCAGGGCCGGCACCGGTTCCTCCTCGGTCTCCCAGCCCTGGCCAACGAGGTACAGTGGGTCGCGCGCGAATTCACCGCTAAACGCGGGGATGCCGAGCACGCCGTCGCCATTCTCGCTCGGTTGGAGAACAACCGCGCCCGCTCCGTCCCCGAACAGCACTGCGGTCGTGACGTCCGTGTAGTCGACGACGCGAGACAGGGCGTCCCCCGACACCACGAGCACGTTGCGAGCGAGTCCTACCCGAATGCTCGCCCAGCCCGTGATGACCCCGTACACGAAGCCTGCACAGGCCGCGTTCAGCGTGTACCCACCCAGTCGCGGCGCGCCGATCATCGACGCGACCGTACAGGCGGGGTTGGGGACCGTATCGTTCTCCGTCAGGGTCGCGACGAGAATGAGATCGAGGTCGCCGGGCTCCATGTCGGCTGCCTCCAGCGCCCGCAACGAAGCCTGGGCACACATGTACTCGGTCGTGAGCCCGCTGTCGGGTGTGAGGATTCGACGCTCCCGAATCCCGGTGACCTGACGCGACCATTGATCGAACACCTGCTCGGCGGTAAGAGCCTCGGTGTTTTCCACACCGCGCAATGCTGCACGGGCCCGCTCCACGTCGAAGCCTGCGCGGATCGAGTCGAGTGCGAACAGTTCGAAGTTGTCCAAACGGGTATCGGGCACATAGCTACCCGATCCCGCGATGCGGGCAGTTGTCAGAAAGGTCACGAGGACACTCCGCGTGGCATCCCGGCACCCTACGTAACCGGTGCCGTGGCGGGAGTATACCGCACCGTCTCCGGTCAGGACAGCAGTTTTCTGGAGGACCTACGAGGGGCGACCGGATCGCCCCGACCCGGTCGAGCGTCGAGGAGAATCAGCGGTGCCCGGTTAGCCTCCCGGTCGCGGGCGGTTCGTCCGGAGTGGGGGCGGTCGCGGGGTCAGCTCTCTGGTCAACCCGGGGGATGGAGGCACGATCGGCCGACCCAATCTCAGGTTCTGTCGCACGGACGAGGCGGCTTGGGCCGGTGAGGCTCCGTCACGAATCAGGCGTCGAACCGCTGCGGGGAGGGTCAGGACCTGGTCACCGCCGTAGCCTCGAGTCGAAGCCTCGCGGACCACGGCCTGGGCCTCCGCGAGCGCGACGCCTTCGTGGAGCAGGTCTTCGATCGCTTGCAACAGGACCGGGAATTCTCGTGGGTGCTCCTCGGCCAAAGATCCCACCACGGCGCCGCTGACACCGTGCCGCAGTGCATCCGCGGCCTTCTCGAGACCGTACACGTCCACGCCCGGTCCGAGCAGACGCACGGCCACCCGTAACTCCAGCGCCAACTGTGACACGGCACCCAGCACCACCTCGGCGCGCATGCCCTTGGCGACGCCTTCGACCGCCTTGTCTACGAGGAGAGAGCGGGGGATGCCATCCGAGGCCGCCTGCCCCAGCACGGCTTCCATGCGTTGCATCTGCGGGTCGGAGAATGCGGGACGCAGTCGCGCCAGGTCGTCCTCTTGCGCCGAAGTGATAGCCGGCGTGAAGGCGACGGCGGCGATCAGTAAAACCACGGTTCGCGGCTTCATGCTAGGGCACCAGGGAAGCGGCACCGGCCCCGCTGGTGATCGCCAAGACCGAGTTGCGGTGACCGAACCCGTCCTCCTTGAAGCGTTCCGCCAGTGGATCGGACAACCACTGCGTGCCGTCGATCACGAACATGTACTCGTGCACTCCAGGCCTCAGTGGCACGCGACCCGACCAGATCCCATCCCCATCTGGATCCACCAATCCGATGTCCGGTAGCCAACTGTTGAAATCGCCCGCGATAGCCACTGAACTGGCATGCGGTGCCTCCAGCAGGAATTGCACGTAGACCGCTCCGTCCGTGGACCCACCGGCAAGCCCGTCGTCTCGAGACCGGTCACCGGTGAGAAGAGGCACGAGAAGGAGGCCGGCGATGGCCGCGGCGGCGACCCAGGCCGCCGGTCGGACCCGCAACGGCTGCGGGTGAAGCCACCAATCCGTGAGACGAGTCCACCACCCCACACGCGACTCCTGCTCGAGCGATTGCAGGATGTGCGACTCGAGGCCCACCGGGGCACCGGGAGCACCGGCCTCCCTGGCGTCCACCAGAAACGCTTCCCAAGCACGGGCCTCGCTCTGCAACTCCGCGGGGAGCGCGTCGAGCCCGATCTCGCCGTCAAGGTACTTCTGCAAATCCTGATTCATCGGTAATCCTGCAGCAAATCCTGCAACTGCTCGCGAGCCCTGTGGACCCGCATCTTGAGGGCCGAGACTGAGACGTCGAGCTTCTCGGCCATCTCTTCATACGACCAACCCTCTACATGCTTCAACACGAATGCCTCGCGCTGTTCGTCACTCAACTCCTGTAGGGCTCGGTAGATCTCTTCTCGAATCTCCGCGTGTTCAGCGCTCGTCTCGGGCAAACCCCGGTCCGAGCGCAGCGGCTCACTCGCTTCCAGCCGTACTTCTCTGCGCGCACGGCCCTTGAGCTGATCCTTGCACAGGTTGACGGCGATCCGAAAGAGCCACCCGCCCACGCGCTCCGGGTCCCGGCAACGATCCAGATTGCGATACCCCTTGATGAAAGCCTGCTGCACGATGTCCGCCGCCTCATCAGGTCGTCCCGTCATCCGTTCGGCGTATCGGAAGAGCACATCCTTGTACCGCCGCACCAGGTGCGCGAACGCATCGGCGTCACCGTCAAGGACGGCTCGCACGGCATCCGCATCACTCGCATCCGCCACCGGGTCCTCTGCGGCCGAGCCGCCGGCCCCGGTGACCTCCTCCACTTTACGAATAAGACGACCTCTGTTGGAGCTTCGTCACCCTGCTCACGACCGCCCGCAGTTTAGCGGAACCCCAAAAGCTTCACCACGGGCACCGGCCGGCCCCACATGAGTGGCGGCACAGGGGTTCCGGTCGGGTCGGTAGCCGGGGTACCTTCTCAGGGTGAACGGCCCGCTACCCAGTTCCGTCGTTGATCTTCCGACCCCGGCGCTCGTTCTCGATCTTGACGTGCTGGACGCGAACCTGAGCCGCATGCAGGCGAGGGCAGACGCACTCGGCGTACGTCTGCGACCTCACATCAAGACCCACAAGTGTGTCGAGGTCGGCGAGCGACAGAGAGCCCTCGGCGCAGCAGGGATCACGGTCTCGACGCTCGAAGAGGCGCGCGTCTTCGCCCGACACGGCTTTGACGACATCACGTGGGCCTACCCCCTCATACTGTCACGGATCGATGAGGCGCTGGAGCTCGCGGGGCGTATCGCCCTCGGCTTGACCGTCGACTCGGAGCGCGCGATCGACGCGCTCGAGCGCGTGGCCCGGCCGGTCGGTGTATGGCTGAAGGTGGACTGCGGATATGGCCGCGCCGGGGTCGATCCGAGCTCCGAGCGCGCGATTCGGCTCGCTCGAAGACTCGCCGACTCCTCTACTCTCGCCTTCAGAGGCCTCCTGACGCATTCGGGTCACGCCTACCACGCCGGCTCGGTGGAGCGGATCGCCGACATCGCCGAGGAGGAGCGAGCTGTCATGGTTGCGTTGGGGGATCGCCTGCGGGTCGCGGGGATCGATCCCCGCGACCTGAGCGTCGGGTCCACGCCGGCGCTGTCACAGGTCAGATCGCTCGAGGGCATCGACGAGGCTCGGCCAGGCAACTACGCCCTGTACGACTACACGCAGGTGACCTTGGGCTCGTGCGCCCTCGCCGATTGTGCCCTGACAGTGCTGGCGAGCGTCATCTCGACCGCACCCGGGGGCCACCGGTCCATCACGGACGCCGGCGCCCTCGCACTCTCGAAGGATCTCGGTCCTCCCGACGATCCGCCGCACTTTGGTTGCGTGTGGACCGCGCTCGAGCCGAGCGAGCTCCACCCGGAAGCCCGGGTCGTATCGGTGAGTCAGGAGCATGGGGTCCTCAACACCTCGCTCCCTGTCGGCACGAAGACCCGGATTCTCCCAAACCATTCTTGCCTTACGGTGGCACACTTCGATGCGTTCATCGTGGTGCGGGGAAGCGAGGTGCTGGATTCGTGGAAAATTTGGCGCTCGCGCTGAATCGGCACCCCCGCCCACGCCGGGTTCCACGCCCTCCTACCTGTCAAACTGACAGCCACTTAGGCCGACTTCGGAAGCCCCGCGGGTCGGTGGTCCGGTACTTGCCCCCTGACTCAGAGGATAAATGGGGGCAGTTCGCGGTGTTGCCGCGGTTTAGGCCGAGAGACGGCAAGCCGTGGCTCCGGCGAACGGCAGCGGAGGGGACACGCTGGCCACATGAACGGCATGCAGCAGGCTCAGGCCGCCAGCATCGCAGCGTTGAGCATCGCGCTCGCCGTCGCGAGTGTGCCGGCCATCTCCGGGCCTTTGCTCGCCCTGTTGGGGGCGGTCGGCGGTTTCGTCCTTCTGTTCGGCATGGACGGGAGGCCGCGCCCGCGCCCCGCGTTCGTGGCGAACGCACCCGGCCCATCACCGGTCGGCCGCCAAAGCACGGTGTTCCTGCGCGAGAGGGGCTCCGACTCGACCGATGACACTCAGCTCGAGTCTACGTCAGAAAACGGGCGCCCGGTGGGCGAGGACGAGCCTGCCGAGCCTGCCGAGCCACCGAATGACGACGACCATTCCGCCGCGCTCTCGTACGAGGAGTTCACGGCCCGGGTGGCCGAGGAGGCGGAGACCGAGGAGATCTCATTCCTGCCTCCGTACGCCAGCGGAGCCGGAAAGACGGCCGGAGCCGACGCGGGAGGGACCAGCGAGCCATGGGACCTCGACGACGTCGACGACGCGACCGGAGGCTCGCAGAGCAAGATGCCAATGCCTCGGCATTTTGCACTCGGCACGGTCGCGGTGATCCGTAAGCTGTTGGAGCCCGATGATGTCGAGCGAATCCTGGCTGAGCAACGACGCTACCCTCGGCTTCGTTTCGGCGATATCGCGGTGCAGCTCGGGCTGCTCACCGAGCCACAGCTCCAGGAAGTCCTGCTCGCCCAGCAGCAGGGCGTGTTCACCGATGCGGAGATCCGCGAGACGCGAGACCGGCTGAGGGTGTTCCGAGAAGCCGGCACGGCCGGCAAGCGATAGTCGTCACCGCTCCGAGCCTGGCAGGCCGAGCGACCAGCCTTCCAGCTAGCGCTGACGCGCCTTCGCGCGAACATGTAGGGCAGAATCGTCACGACCGCTGTAAGCGAGACGGTCACGAACAGAGCCGAGCCGATCTCCCAACCGGTGGGATCTCGAGCGACACGCCCTGGCAAGCCGCTCCATACGTAGGCCCGCAGTGTCCAGAACTGGGTGACGAGCACGACGGTCAGCGTGACCAGCGCCCCGAGCATGAACAGCATGCCGCCAAGCGAGGTCGGAATCTGGGCGGCGTTGCCCGTCTCGAACTTGGGCATAGCGATCCCCCAGGCCAGCGCCTGCGAGACCATGGCCAGCGTCAGGCATACGATCGTAACGATCGACAACGCCATCAGACCTGGCTGCACACCTAGGATGCGGTTCGTGAGGACGGTGAGCGCGAGGGCAAGTACGAGCAGCGGTACGGCCCCGGACCAGTACTTCGACCAGACAAACATGGTGGGCTGCAACGGAGACGAGCGGAGGAGCCACAGCGTCCGGCCTTCGAGGCTATAGGCAGGGAAGACGAACCGGGCGGCTATCGCGGCCAGAATGAAGCCGGCAAGGGCCAGGTTCAGGAACACCACCATCGAGACCAGGAAGCGGCTCAGCACCTCGCTCGACCGGATGGGGAGTACCCGGATGTTGTACACGTAGACGAACAACAGCACGCCAAGCACCAGAAGCTGCGACCATTGCGTCGCGTCGCGGAAGAAGATCCGCGCATCCTTGAGTACGAGCTCCCGTCGGCCCAGGTCGAGCGGCTTCAGAACGCGAGTCGCGACCTGCCACACACGGCCCCGGCGGATGTTGGACTCGGCCCCCTCCTGGGCTCGCGTGAAGCCCTTTGGGTACAGGCGCCCATGGAGCCACGCTCCGACCACGAGCGCGGCCGCGGCCGTGCTCCACAGGAGCCATAGCCAAAACACGTCGAATCGCCCATCCAGATGGCCGACCAGCGTCTGCGCGGCCCACTCCGATGGAAGCCAGGGCGAGGACGGGGTGCGAAGCACCTCCAAGAAGTCCACGAGATTCCTGAACCCTTCCGGGTTCACCAGGCGCTCGGGACGTAGGACGCGTAATCCGACGACGAGGAGCGCGCCGGCCACCACGGACACGAGGCCGAGGATGTCCCTTGTCCGACGTGCCGGGAACACCCTGACCAGCAACAGCGTGATGGCGCTACCGAGCGCCGCCGGAATCACGAGGTATGGGATGATCGTACCTATCGCGAGCACGTAGAACAGGAGGCCACCACCGTACACCGTCTGGTACGCGGCTAACACCGGAATCAGCATCATGAGCACCATCCAGGAGGAGCTCACGAGCGTCTCGGTCAACCGGGCCCCGTAGAGACCCAACCAGTCGACCGGCGCTCCCATGATCGCGCCGAGGTCCTTCGCGAGAAAATACGAGGACAGGGCCGCGATCAGGTTCGATAGGAGCAGGATCCCGAGGAACAACAGCAGCGCCAGGCCGAGCAGCTTCGACGCCAGCAGGGGACCGACCTCCGGGACGTCTCGCAGCGTGTGCAGCAGGCGAGAGCTCACCATATACAGGAAGACGAACGCCGCCACCGCCGCCAACACGACAGCGGGGATCCGGCCTCCGACGGCCCGCCCTCTGGAGCTCCGTCCGAGCGCACCCAACGCCTTCGGCTTAAGGAGGCGCGGGATGACTCGCAGCGGAGTGACGGGTCCCGAGTCGGGAAACGAGTGAGAGGTCACGAAGAACGACACTCAGCCGGCCAGAACAGCCAACAACTCGCGCTCCGACGCGCCACCCGTAAGTCTGAGGAAGATCTCCTCCAGGCCGCTGCCCTCGGATTCCGCTTGTGCGCGGAGCTCGTCCATCGTGCCCTCGGCCACGATTTGCCCGGTTTGGATCACGGCCATTCGGTCACACAGCACCTCTGCGAACTCGAGCGTGTGGGTGGACACCAGGGTCGTGCCTCCGTTGCTCGCGAACGCCCGCAGGAGGTCCTTCAGCAAGCGAGCGGCGCGGGGGTCCAGACCGACCATCGGCTCGTCGATCACGAGCACGGAGGGACGGTGCACCAGGGCAGCGGAGATGATCAGCTTCTGCCTCATTCCATGGCTGTAGGCCTCGACGAGCTCGTCCGTCCACCGCTCAAGGTCCCATAAGTCCAGCAACTCGCGGATGCGCTCTTCGACCTCCTCGCCCTGCTGCCCGTACAGCCCTGCGACGAACCTGAGAAGCTCGGCGCCGGTCAGCTTCTCGTATACGAACGGGCGATCAGGAATGAACCCCAGCCGCTCTTTCGCGCGGTAGGGTTCCTGCACCACGTCGAAGCCCTCGATCAAAACACGGCCGTCGTCGGGCTGCAGAATCCCGGCGATCATGCGTAGCGTGGTAGTCTTCCCGGCCCCGTTCGGGCCCAGGAGACCGTACAGGCTGCCGGGGGGCACCTCCAGGTCGATCCCGTCGACCGCGATGAACGACCCGTACCGTTTGGTGAGTTGCTCGAGTTGAATCATTGCGTCGGTCCTCGTCCGAGGCGTCCGGGGAGCTCGGAAGGCACGCTGTCACCGAAGAACGCGAACTCGAACGCCGTCCGCTCGAGCCGTAGGCCACCGGGTGCTTCTGCGATCAGCAAGCGTCCGTCCTCATCCACCCAGGATCGAAGCCTGATGCCTGCCACATCCTGCTCGATCCACCATGCGGTCACTGTATCCTCACGGGCCGACACCCAGAGGCCGTCCACCGCCGTCACACTGTCCGGGAAGGTCTTCTGCTCCTGCGCCAGCACCCTGAGGTCCACGAGTCTCGTAGCGGAAGCGAGTGGGTCGAACATGTTCAGCCGAAGTTGATCCCCGGGCTTAAGGTCCCGCTGAGCGGCCATACGGAGCGGCCACGCGGCGGCGAGAACAATCGGCTCACCGAGGGGCAGGCTCGACTCGCGTGTCGCTTCGTCGCCGATGATCCTGAAGTCGAGGACCGAGTCGCCCCGGACCTCACCTTCCACCTGGTGTATCCCGGGAATACCGGCGACCTCGACCCGGAAAGTCTGAAGGCCCAGCGTCGGGCCCAGGCGCGCCTCGACCGTCAAGCTGAGCGGATCGGTGCCCGGGATCAGCGCCTCACGGATCTCGAGTCGGTCTCGGAGCAGAAAACCGCTGGCTGACGGCAGCGTATCTACGTCTGTCTGTGCCCAACCAACGCGGCGATCTCCCTGAAAGACGGCATAATAGGCGACACCCGGGGGGATGGTGCGTGCGGCCTCGGCCAGGAGGGTGGCCAGGGGCCGAAAGTAGAGTCGCTTGACGTGCCAACCCAGCGTTCCACCCCAAACGAGCAGCACTGCAAGCGCCAGCCACCGACGTCGGACCATCCGACCTCCGCGTTCCAGGACAACGAATCGTCGATATTTGCGGACTCGGAAGCACGATCCGGAGCTCCGCGATCGACGACTCTACTGCTCAAGTCGTGCCACAGCGGCCAGATAGGCCTCCTCCGTGTCCACATCGATGGGGGCATCCTCGTCCAACGGGATCTGGAGCGCCGCGAGCCCCGGGCCGAAGAGCCGATCCTGAAGCCCGCGATCCCCTCCCACTTCCTCCAGACCGTCGAGGACAGCCCGCGCGATCAGCACCGGGTGGCCCGGGCGATCACGGTATTGGGCGCGGACGGTTACCGCGCCCGAATCTCGCCATGCCTGCACTATGCGCGAGATGTTCCGCGAGGACATCTCGGGCTCATCTGCGAGCAGCACCACCACCGCACCAACGCTCGAGTCGTCCAACAGGGCTAGCAGGCCCACCTGGACCGAGGTCGCCAGGCCCTTCCGGAAATCGGGGTTCTCGAGGACGCGCACGGGGAGATCCAGGAGTACGTCCCTGATGTCGCCGGAACGGTGCCCGACCACGACGAAGATCGGGTCGAGGCCCGCGTCCACGGCCGCTTGAGCCGCTTGAATCGGAAGCCGGATGAGCGCCTGTCCGGCAATCGGTCGAAGGAGCTTGTGCTCGCCCGCCATCCGTGAGGACTCGCCCGCGGCGAGCAACAACGCCGCGACTCGCGGGGATCGCATCAGACGCCGTGGCGAACCGCGATCATCTGGGCGAGGATGGAGAGTGCGATCTCGGCCGGGGTGTCGGCACCAATGTCCAGACCGACTGGGCCGCGGATGCGCTCGACGTCCTCCGGAGCGAAGCCGAGTTCGGCGAGCGCATCGCGTCTGAGTCGCTGGGTTCGACGTCCGCCGAGCAACCCGACATAGAGCGAGCCGGCCCTCAGCGCAGCGGCGAGAGCCGGAACATCCAGCTTCTCATCATGCGTCAACACCACTACGCTCAGGTAACGGTCCAACCCGACTTTCTCCAACCCCTCCTCGGGCCATTCCGGAATCACGTGTTCGGCGTCCGGAAACCGGGCCGCCCGCACGAACGCTTCCCGCGGGTCGACGATCGTGACCCGATATCCGAGCTGCGAAGCGAGGTGACAGAGCTCCTGCGCGATAGGCGTTGCGCCGACGATCGCGAGCCGGGGTGGTGGCAGGAACGCCTCCGCGAAGCAATCGAGCGCCGGCACGTGGCGCTTATCGGTCGAATCCGCTTCAAGCAGCGCCCCATCCAGCTCCAATAGCCGCGCTCCACCATGGTCGAACAGGGCCCGCGCGGCGTCGTCGGCCGCCACGTCGAGATCGTGGGACCCGAGAGTCCCCTGGCGCTTCCTACCAGGACGGACGAGGAGACGCCGCGAACGGATCGGCTCCGAGACGCCGGTGATCAGCACGGCGGGCTCACCGGAGGCTACGGCGTCGCCGGCGGCTTGCCAGGCAGGGTCGTCGGGATCGTGGATGGTGAGGAGGACCTCGATCTCGCCTCCGCAGGACAGCCCCACGTCGGCGGCCATCTCTTCCGAGATTCCGTATTCGACCAGAGCGGGTGGTGCGCCACCCAGGATCCGCACCAGGTGCTCGTGTAGATCGCCCTCGACGCACCCGCTAGAGACGGAGCCGGCGAGGTCACCCACCTCGGAGATGGCGAACCGCGCGCCGGGGGGACGCGGCGCGGAGCGGCGAACGCGTATCAGGGTGGCGATCGCGGCACGGCGGCGATCGCGCGTCCATTGAGCCAGCGGGGCGTGGACTTCGTGTAGGCTCACACGCAGAGGCGGCTCAGGAGCCCCGGTGTGCCCGTGCGGCTCGCGTGAGTCGCACGTCCTTCAGCCAACCGCAACTCGCCATCAGGCAGCCACCCTCCTAAGCGTCCTGGCGCGCGCGCCGGATCTCCTCGCTCAGCCGAGGCAGCACTTCGAAAAGGTCCCCGACGACCCCGTAGTCGGCGACGCTGAAGATGGGCGCTTCGGCATCCTTGTTCACCGCAACGATCACTTTCGCGGTTCGCATCCCGGCCAGGTGCTGAATGGCCCCGCTGATTCCGACCGCGAAATAGAGATTGGGAGAGACCGTCTTCCCGGTCTGCCCGACCTGTTCCGAATGTGGGCGCCAACCCGCATCGACTACCGCGCGGCTCGCCCCGAGCGCGGCTTCCGCACCGAGAGCACGAACGAGATCCTCGAGAAGCGCCCAGTTCGACGGATCCTGCATCCCTCGTCCGCCCGACACGATGACGGACGCCTCCGATACGTCGAGCGCTTCCTGCTCGCCGTGCTCGATGCCGCGCACGAATATGCGGCCGGGCCCGTCCGCGACATCCAGATGCTGCACCTCTCCGCGACCTTCCCGCTTCTCGGGCGCGAACACGTTCGGCCGAAGAGTGATGAGAGCCGGGGACTCGCGGAAGCGAAGAGTCGCGAGCGCCTTGCCCGCGAACATGGGTCGCCGCACGACGATCTGCCCATCCCGGACCTCCCAGGCGACGATCTCGGTCGCGAGCCCGCAGTCGAGCCGCGCCGCCACGCGAGGCGCCAGGTCTTTCCCCTGGGCGCTGGCCGCGAAAACGATCGCGCCATACCCGCTGGCTCCCTGCAGCCCGGCGATCGCACCGACCGCCGCGTCGGGGGCGTAGTTCTGGAGACGTTCCGACTCTCCGACGAAGACCTTCTCGGCCCCTAGATCGGCGAGCTCGCCCGTCGTCTCCGCGATGCCCGGTCCGCCAAGAACCACGGCATGAGCCTCTCCGCCCAATTCGTCCGCCATCCGGCGCACGCTCGAGACAGCCTCGCGAGCCGCTTTCCCAAGCTTCCCGTCGCGGGTCTCCGCATAGGCGAGAATATCGGCCATCAGAGCACCTTCGCTTCCTCGCGGAGCAGGCGTACCAGCTCCGGTACCGCGTCCGGGCCTTCACCCACGATCTGTCCGGCCGCCGGTGGTGGTGGTTCCTCGAGAGAAACGAGTTCGAGCTTTGCGGCCTGCAGCGAGACCTCCTTCTCATCGAGCGGCTTCTTTTTCGCCGCCATAATCCCTTTGAGACTCGGATAGCGTGGCTCGTTCAGCCCCTTCTGCGCGGCGATCACCCCGGGCAGCTCGAACTCCACGATCTCGTGCCCGCCCTCGACCTCACGGGTGACCACGGCGGTTTGACCATCTACCTCGAGATCCACGACAACGGTGACGCAGGGCAGTTCCAGCAACTCAGCCACCATCTGCGGCACTTGCATATTGTCGTCGTCGATCGCTTGCTTGCCGAAAAGCACCAGATCGAACTCGCGACCGCGTATCTCATCCGCCAGCGCGCGCGCCACGGAGAGTCCGTCGTGCGAGCCTTCGCTCTTGAGGAGCACGGCTTCATCCGCCCCCATCGCCAACGCGGTGCGAAGCGTCTCTGCGGCTTCGGCAGGGCCGAGCGTGATCGCGGTTACCGTGCCGTCCGCCGCTTCCGTCAGCTGAAGGGCCTCCTCGAGGGCGCACTCGTCGTAGGGGTTCAGCACGAACTTCACGCCGGACGGGTCCAAACCCGTTCCACCCGGCCCGACCCGAACACGGGTGGCCGAATCGGGCACTCGCTTGATGCAGACGATCGTGTTCAATGTGTCTTCTCTGTGGTGAGTTCGGCGGACCGCGAGCGAGCGCGGCGTCAGCAGCTCTGGTAGGTCGCGATCTCGTCGTTCGTGAGCGAGCAAAGACGAAACGTTATCAGATCGATGAGCTCGTCGGTCACCGTGGTCTGGCGTCGTACCCGTTCCCGGTCCTCCGCATCCTCGGACCGAGTCCCTCGCAGCTCCACGAGCCTGGCAGCGAGCCACAGAAGGAAGTCGTGCGCTACATCCCGGTGCTCCCGATCTCGATCGGGCTCACCGTTCGGCGCGCGCGGAAGCAGTGCATCGATGAGCGCCAGCAAGCCGGGAAAGACCATTTCGGTCAACTCGCCGTCGCCCACCAGCTCTTCGTCGGTGATCTCCTCCCAGCTCAACTCGTTCCAGTACAGCTCGCACGCCTCTTCGAACAGGTGACGTCTCACCTCCGGCGTAGCGGGGCGCAGCACGAGGTCCACTGCAGCCAGCGTACGTCCGATCGCTTTGCCCAAGCCTCGGAGACGCTCCTGGATGAGCGTGCGGGCCGCCAGCCCGAGCTCTCCTTCGGGGAGGTCCGCTTTTCCAGTCGTGAAATGCGTTTCGTCGAACACGCCGCGAAGATGCCATGCCCCCCGGCCCGGAACAAGGCATGCGCTGGCATCGGGTCGCCTGCGGTGCACATGTTGCGAGCGAGAGCCCGAGCCAACGAGTGTGCGCGCGAGGGACACGAGGGGGAACGGAAGCATGGCTCTGCGCAAACAGCGGGCGGCGATCACCATCGGGATCGGAGCGGGTTTCCTGTACGGGGTGTTCGCACGGCTCGCATTTCTTTCCACTTGGTTCGCGGTCCCGTTCTCGCTCATGACGTACGGGTTCATCTTCATCGTGCCGTTAGCCGTCGGCTATCTGACCGTTGCGCCCCTCGAATCGGCTGGCTGGCGGACTCGCATCTTCCTGCCCTGGCTCACGTCGCTCTTCCTACTCGCCACGGCGGGGCTCGTGGGCTGGGAGGGGAGCATCTGCCTCGTGATGGCGACCCCCGCCGTCCTCGTGTCCTCCAGCGTGGGAGGGCTGCTCGCAGGCTCCCTCGCCGATGGAGCCGCGAGAAATGCGGGGGCCGCGGTCGTGCTGCTCCTACCGTTTGCTCTGGGGCCCGTCGAGGAACGACGTGGCGCGCCGTCAACCGAACGCGAAGTCCTCACGCAGATCCGGATCGATGCGGGGCGCGAAGCCGTCTGGGATGAGATCGTGGAAGTGCCCCTGATCCAAGCCGACGAGTTCCGACCCCGCTTGGTCCACCGAATCGGCCTTCCCCACCCCCTCTCCGCGACGTTGAGCGGCGCCGGGGTGGGCGCGACCCGCGAGGCAACCTTCGCTCGCGGCGTACGATTCATCGAGACGATCTATGAGTGGCGCGAGGGTGAATCCCTCGGGTTCGCGATTCAGGTGGAAGCCGAGTCCGCCAACGCGTTCGACGAGCACGTCACGATCGGGGGTGAGTACTTCGACGTGCTGGACGGACGCTACCGAATCGAGGTGCTGGAGGGCGGGGGAACGGTGCTCCACCTCGCCAGCCGGTACCGGCTATCGACCCGCTTCAACGTTTATTCCTCGCTGTGGGCCGACCTCATCATGCGGAGCATCCAGGAGAGCATCCTGGAGGTGATCAAAGCGCGGGCCGAAGCGCGCGGCGATAGCCACCCGGTCCCGGTGACGAGCAACTGAGCATGTGGATCGGGGAAGCCATCCTCCGGTCGCTCTCCCGCGACCCTGGCGCGAGCGACCACCGCACTGTGCTGGACTGCGACATCAGGGGCTAGAAGAAGTCCAGCTGCGCATCGTCACGCGGGGGGACGTCCGTCCGAGCGCCTTGCCGGTCGATAGCCTGCCGGACAAGTCGTTGTCTGAGGTATAGATAGCGCGCCCTTTGAAGCGGAGAGAGAAACGCAGAGAGGCGCCGCTGCTCGTCGACCGCGATCATGGCCGCCTGCCCCTGCAGATCCACAAGCTCATCCAGCAGCTGCCCGATCTGGGCCTCGTCCCCCGGCGCCTGCTGGATCATTTGATTCAACTCGCGCCTGACCTCACGCGTTTGAGTCGTGATGCGCGCCCGCTCGCGCCGAGAGGTCTGTAGCTCGCGCTGCAACCGACGAGCCTGACCGCCATCGAGACGTAGCGCCTCCGCGACTCGTTGCGCGAAGCGCTCCATCAGGATCTCGGCCTGGGCCGGATTCACCGCGGGAGTCTCCCGTCCCGGCGTCACCCGCTGCTGTCGCTGCTGTCGCTGCTGAGCGTCCAGAATCCCGGGCGCGCTCAACACGAGTCCGAGGAGCACTGCCAGCGATCCGAGGACACTACCCCACCGATTCATCGGTCCTCCTCCCACGGGGCTGCGAGATCGATCGGATCGATCCCCTCCATCTCCTCCCACGGCACTCCGAACTGTTCACCGTCAAGACTCACGAATCCAAGCGCGAGCTGGACCTCTCCGACCCCAGGCTGGAGATCCGCGAGGTCTTCTTCCCACGCGTCCAGCACGAGCTGTGGATTCCAATCCGAAGCGTCCCCCCCAGTCTTGAAGACTTGCCACACGCCGACGCCGGTCAGAAGAAGCGCGATCGCCGCCGCGATCTTCCAGGTCGCGGACAGCCAGCCTCCCGTGTCTCGTCTTCGCTGAGCGAAGCGCTGATAGGCGTACTCCCGCTCCGCCGCGGTCATCTCCGCGACCGGCGCGTCCGCGAGAGCTCGAAGGATCTCGAGCTCCACGCAACATGCTTCACACTCTGCGAGGTGTCGTTCGATAGCCTCCGGGTTGTCCGCCCGCCCGCGTGCATAATCGGGGAGCGCATCCGTCGGATGATCCGTGTGCAGGCTGATCTCGCTCATCGCTCCGTCTGCCGAGATCGTGTCGGTACTCGACCTCGTCTCCTCATCTGCCTAATGCCGATCCTACCCATCCGGATCGGTTTCGTGTCCCAACAAGGCCGCCATGTGCTCCCGAAGCTTGGCCATCCCGTGGTGATAGCTCACGCGGACCGATCCCTCGCTGGTCTCGAGTGACTCCGCGATCTCGCGGTACGGCAAGCCCTCGGTCGTGCGCAGCAAGACGGCATCGCGCTGCTGCCCGGGCAGCGTTTGGATGAACTCTAGGGCTCGCTCCGCCAGGTCCGCTTGGGCCACGGCCGCATCCGGCGGCGGTCCACCCGCCACCGGTTCGGCGATCGAGTCGATCGACACTTCCCTTTTGCGAGACTTCCGGCGGATCCAGGTGCGCGCTTCGTTCATCGCGATGCTCGCCAACCAGCTGCGGAAGCTCGCGTCTCCCCGGTACCCATCCAGCGCCCGCGACGCCTTGACGTACGTCTCCTGGACGATATCGAGAGCCGCTTCGCGATCTCCAACCTTCCGCAGCACAAGGCGGAAGATCAGGTCCGAGTGCGTCTCGTATAGATGCCGCCAGGCGCGCTCGTCGCCGCGACGAGCTTGTTCGACAGCCGCGCAGTCGTCTAGCATCGGGACCGATATGAATCATCTTCTTCTAGTTGCGCGCCCGCGGAGAACTGTGGCCGGAGCACGCTCCGGCCTGGACTCGACTGCTAGGACGACGCAACGGCAGAAGATGTTAATAACCGTGCAACGCCCAACATGGAGGGCGTGTTACTTGGTTGCGTGGAGCCAATGTCTCCGAGGGCGGAACTAGCCGCAATGTCGGATAGGGGTTCGACTTCGGCGATCGCCTCGACGGAGCGGGACGAACGCCCGCGCGGAGCGGACGAGCCGAGGCTCGTGACCGCCGTGCAGGCGGGAGACTCGAAGGCGTTCGAGACGCTGGTCGAGCGATACCTCGACCCCGCGTTCGCGGTCTCGGTCTCGATCCTGCGACACGAGCAGGACGCGGAAGACGCCGTTCAGGCGGCGTTCATCCGGGCGCTCGAGCGGATCGACCAGCTGAGACCCGGAAGCCGTTTCGGGCCCTGGTTCTATCGGGTGCTGAGGAGCACGTGCTTGAACCTGCGTCGTCGCGAGGCGCTTCGGACGCACAGCGAGTTGTCCGAGACGGCCAGCGGTGGCGACGATCCGCACCGCCAGCTGGAGCGGACCGAGTCGAGAGAGCAGGTATTGGCGGCGCTTTCGGAGCTGCCGGAGCGACAGCGAATGGCGGTCATATTGTATGACCTGGAAGGATACGACCACGGGGAGATCGCGGAGATCCTCGATATCGCGATCGGCACCTCACGGGCCAATCTGCACCATGGACGCAGAGCGCTCCGCAAGGCGCTAGAGGAGCTTGGAGCCGAGCATGAATCGCAAGCGGAATAAGAGTCCCGAGACGGGGTGGCCGACCTGGCTCGAGCCACTACGGCCGGATGAGATGAGCCGCAGGCGACTTCGGAATGCGGTGCTCTCCGCGGCGTCACCCATCCTGCGTGCACGCGAATGGTCCTGGCAGGATGACGTGGCCCGCTGGACGTCCGTGCTCGCTCCGGTCGCCGCCGCCGTCGCCATCCTGTTCGCGGGACTGGCGTACCGAGCCGCGCGCCCGGAGACGCAAGCCCTAGTCGAGCCCCTCGAGATCGACCCGGTCCTCCAGCCTTTGGCCGATGGGCCACCAGCGATGCTCACCAGCACGTTGGAGCCCAGCGTGGAAGAGATTCTCGCTGCAACGATAGAGCGCGACTGATAATCGGTGGGACCGGGGCACGTTAACGGCGTGCGGTCGTCGCGTGTCCTGAAACGCCAGTGAGGTTTGGATCGTATGGACGGATCGAAGAGACGCGCCTTGCTGTTGCTCGGACTCACGTTCGTCGCCGGGGCAGCGGCCGGAGTGGCGGCCGAGCGACTCGATCTCCTGGCGGGGAGGGTCACGGCAGGCGAGGCCACCCAACGGTCGGAGCGCGAGGAGGGGCGGCGCGGCCGACAGACGACGATCGAGCGGTTTGCCGATGAGCTCGGTCTCACGAGCCCGCAACGGACCGAGATCGAGGGGATCCTCCGCCAGTACCGGACCTCGATGCGGGGCCTGTGGGGAGAGTGGAGACCTCGTTATCGCTCGCTCATCGATTCGGTTCGGACCCAGATAGAGGGCGAACTCACGGCCGAGCAGGTCGCGCAATATCGGACTCTCCTCGAGGAGCGTAGGAACCGCACCGGACGTGACAACGGGCGGAGTGACCGAGACTCTAACGGTGGCGAGAGTCAGACTGGAAATGACGATACATCGAGGGGCGAGAGTGGAGCCAACGACGGGTAGTAACCAGCGACGTGCGCCGCGCCGACTCCTGGGCGGAAACCACATCCGCGCATTAACCCTGACGGCCGCCGCGGTGCTCGCTGCGTTGCCGGCGGGTCTCGCCGGGCAAGAGAGTTTTCGGCCTCTGACACTCGATCAGGCGATCGAGATGGCTCTGCGCCGGAACCCGAACCTCGATCAGGCCCGCACCAACATCGAGAATGCCGAGCACACCCGGCTCAGTGCTTGGGGTGGCTTTCTCCCCAACCTCAGCTTGAGCTACGGGTACTCGAACTCCTCGACCGGGCGGCTCGATCCGACGGGTCAGGGGATCGTGAGCACGAGTTACTCGGCCCAGCTCGGCGCCAGCTACAATCTCTTCGACGGCATGCGGCGTTTCTCGGATCTGAAGGCGGCCCGCCTCGGCGTCGTCGAGCAAAACGCGCGTTATCGGCAGAGCGAATTCGAGACGATTCGGTTCGTGAAGCAGGCGTATTTCAATGCCGTGGCGGCGCGCGACCTGGTCGCGGTCGAGCAGGGGCGCGTACAGCGCCAGGAGGACCAGCTCAACTTCGTCGAACAGCAGCTTCAGCTCGGTCGCGCGACGCGCTCCGACCTGCTCCGCTCGCAGGTGGACCTGAACAACGCGCGGCTCGCGTTGTTGAACGCCGAGAACGGCGCGCGGACGACGACGTTCCGGCTCACCGAGGTCGTGGGATCCGATCAGCGGGTCGGCCCGGTCGAGGAGGCG
>JBDHAD010000085.1:0-10465 GCA_039588215.1 Gemmatimonadota bacterium | reverse complement strand
CGTCGGGATCGTGGTGTGGGCATGCGAACCCCCGGGTGCGTGGTTCGGATCGTTGGCTCGGGACAGGCGTCGCGACATTATTGTCGCCACGGGGGCATCCGACCCGAACGTACGACAATCGAGCGCGATACGCTCTCGTACCCAGAGATGGTGACGAGGCGTCGTAAGAGGGATGGAATCAAGACGGGGAGACGAACGATGAACAAGCCGCGAATGGGAGCGGGCCCGGGCGCGAATCTGCTCGTCGCATTCTCTATCAGCCTGGGGCTTCCGGCGTCACTCGTTGATCAGGAGCCGACCGACGCTCTCCCGATCCAGGAAGCGGCCCAAACCCCGGCCGGGCTGATCGAGGCCCTGTACGGGATGGTATCCATCGACCCGGGTCCGGAGCCCGACTGGAACATGTTCCGCGATGTGTTTCTGGAAGAGGCGCTCCTGGTCTTCTCGCCCAGGGGGAGCCAACCCATGCGACCGATGGGCGTGGATGGCTTCATCCAGGACTGGAAGGACTTCTTCCGGGACGCGGAGTTGGAAGAGAGAGGCTTCTACGAGACGATCGCCGCCATGAAGGTGACCGAGTTTGGAAGCCTCGCCCACGCGTTCGTGATCTTCGAGCCGCGCTTCGGCGAGGGCGGGCCCGACATTCAGCTCCGCGGCCTGGACAGCATCGAGCTCTCCCACGATGGGACCCGGTGGTGGGTGGCCGCCATCACGACGGACTTCGAGGGTCCCGGAAAGACGATCCCCGCCGACATCGTGCCCTGACTCTGGTCGGCCCGGGCAGCGAGGCGTTCGCCCGGGTCGATACCCCGCCCGAGACTACCCGGCGCGTCCGGGGCCCGTCGAGCACGCGGCCGCCATCCGCCCCGTGATCGTAGGTGGCGCGTCCTGCGTGAAATAGTCGTACAGCAGCCTCGTCATTTCGGCGATCGTACGCTCGCGGGTTCGCGTCCGGACGTCGAGCGTGTTCACGAACGCGGCCACGACCAGGTGCCCGCTTCCGTTCGGGAGCGTGATGATTCCCGCGTCGTTGATCGCCCCCGCCATGGTGCCGGTTTTGTGCGCGACGGGCGTGTCGGGCGGGAGGAGCCCCTTCAACCGTCTGGCGCCTGTTCGCGTGCCCCGCATGACATCCAGCAACCAGGCCCGCGATTCCTCGCTCAGCCCGGCGCCGAAGTACACGTGCGCCAACAACGAGGCCATGCCGTCCGGCGTGGCCGTGTCCCTCGCGTCCTGACCGTACCGCTCGCGGGCCGCATCGCGGCGCTCCTGGGGCAGGGCACTTCGCAACCGGAAGTAGGAATACCGGTGGAGCTCGCTCTCGGGTACGGACTCCGGGATCCCGACTAGATCGGCGAACGTCCGCGCTTCGGATCGATCGACTCTTACTCCCGCCACGCCCAGCTCACGGACTCGACGGTTCGCCGCCTCCGGGCCGCCCGCCAGCCGCAGTATCACATCGGTCGCCGTGTTGTCCGAGACGCCGATCATGAGCCGGAACAGGCTGTCGACCGAGACTCGAACCGGCCGGCCACCTGACCGCCGGGCGAGGGGACTGCTTCCGGGGCGGAAGTCGGTGGTCGGGACCACGAGGGTCTCCCTCACGTCGATCTCGCCCGCGTCGACCCGCCGGAGAAACTCGAGGGCCATCGGGACCTTCGAGACGCTCGCCATCGGAAATCGACGCTCGCCGTTCAGCGAGATGCGGGCGCCCGACTCCAGGTGGATGACGGAGATACCGGCGTCCCCCCCCACTCGCCGGGCGATTCGCCGCAGTTGGCTGCCGATCGAGTCGGGCACCAGACACGCCGCCAGACCGGAGGGCGGGGAGTTCTGCGCGTGCGCCGGAGATACCTGAAGCGTGAGTGCGCCGAAGATGGTCGAAAGAGCCAGGAGAGACAGCGGGGCCGGAGCTCGGCGGGCAACTACGGGTCGAACCGGTCGCATCGTTTCCCTCACCTCCCGCTCCTCATCGTCCCACTCCCCGATACGACACGGCCGTCACCCCTGACGGTCGAGGCCGGGGAGAATACGGCCTCATCGTCTCGATCGAAAACACACGAGCCCTTCGAGACGCTCTGGGCGTTCGGTCCCTGCAAGGTTCGCTCCCACCCGTTGCGCGTCGCCCCCGGCTGGTCCAGCGTACTCGATGTGGCAGTCTCCACCCTGACCTCGTTGCCCCTCACGTACGTTGGCGTGACATGATGATTCGAGCGCGGTTCACGGCGGTTCTTCTTCTGGCTTTTGGCGCGTCGGCCTGTGTCTCCACCGAGACTGACGGCCCGGCCGACCTGATTCTGACAACCGGGCACCTCATTACCGTTGACTCGTCGCAGCCGGAGGCCGAGGCCGTCGCGATCGCGGGGGATCGGATCCTGGCGGTCGGGACCGACGAAGAGATCGACCGATACCGTGGCCCGGGCACCGAGGTCATCGACCTCGAGGGAAAGACCGTCGTCCCGGGTCTCGTGGACGCTCACCTGCACTTCCCGAACCTCGGCGCCGACCGAAGCCGGTTGGTCGAGCTGGATGACGCCCGCAGCATAGAAGAAGCGGTAGCATTGGTGGAACGGCGGGTCGGCGGGCTCTCACCCGGCGAGTGGCTGACGGGCAGCGGCTGGCACACCGGGAACTGGGAGATCGAAGCGTGGCCCACCGCGGCGGCGCTGGACCTCGTGGCCCCGGACAACCCGGTGTCGCTCGTCGGGATGCACAGTCACGCCAGCTGGCTCAACAGCAGGGCGCTCGAGGCGGCCGGGATCACGGCCGAGCGCCCCGATCCGCCCGATGGAGTGATCCAGCGGGATCCAGACACCGGCGAGCCCACGGGGATCCTGATCGAGAACGCGCAGTGGATCGTGCGGGACGTGATTCCGCCGCAGCAGACCGAGAGCCTGAATGACCGGATCAAGAAATCCGTCCGGCTCGCCCACTCCTACGGCTTCACGGGGGCGCACGACATCGGCACCAGCCTGGAGGCCGTCGAGGCTTACCGGGAGCTGATCGCGGAAGGCGAGTTCCCGTTCCGGGTCAACGGCGTGATCCGGATCTGGAAGCCGGGGGAGATCCTGGACAGCCTCACGGCCATCGGCCCGATCATCGCTGAAGGGGACCACCGCCTCACCGTGCGGAGCGTGAAGATGTCGATAGATGGCGCGCTCGGAGCGCGCGGTGCGCTCATGCTCGAGCCGTACAGCGATGAGCCCGGCGCGCAGGGGGTGGTCCGCGTCACACCCGGTGACCTGCGTGCGATCCTGCGGCAGTCGCTCGCCCACGGCTTCTCGGCCGCGATGCACGCGATCGGCGACGGGGGAAATCGCATCGTGCTGGATGCCGTGCAGGATGTGCTGGCCGAGAACCCGGTCGACGACCACCGGATGCGCGTCGAGCACGCGCAGATCGTGGCGCTCGAGGACATCCCCCGCTTCGCGGAGCTCGGCTTGATCGCGTCCTTCCAGTGGATCCACGCACCGCTGGACATGCCGTGGGCCGAGGCCCGGGTCGGCCCGGAACGGATACAGGGGGGATACGCGTGGCGCACCTTCCTCGATCAGGGCATCCGCATCGTGGGCAGCTCGGACGAGGGCGCCCGCACGTTCAGCCCGTTCATGGGGATCCACGCGGCCGTCGCGCGACATGACTTCGAGGGCAATCCACCCGACGGGTGGTATCCGGAGCAACGCCTCACCCGGCTCGAGGCGCTCAAGTCGTACACGCTGGATGCCGCCTACGCCAGCTTCGAGGAGGAGGTGCTGGGTTCCATCACGCCCGGCAAATTCGCGGACCTGACGATCCTCTCGAAAGACATCATGAGCATCCCGACCGGCGAGATCCTGGAGACCGAAGCGCTGATGACGATCGTCGGCGGAGAGGTGGTGTTCGAGCGGCCGGGCGCCCGGTGAGGGGTCACCCCGACGTTCCTTCGCCGGCCACCCGCCAGGACCGGTCGAGATGAGGCGGACGCTTCTCGCGGTCGCGGCAGTCGGTGCCAGCATCGGAGTGACGGGCCCGGCCGAAGACGAAGGGGGCCTGGCACAGGAGCGGACGGGTCTGGCACAAGAGCAGACGCCCCCGGCATGGATCTATCCAGAGCGCGGGCGCGAGTTCTACTTCACCCGGGCCGTGTATTCGGGCGGACGCGGGTTTCGCGGCAGAGGGGCCTGGTCGACGGACTTCCCGAAAGCCGACCGCCAGTTCCTGTTCATCATCCAGCGTCTCCTCAAGCACATCCACCTGTTCGAGGGCGAGAACCCCATCCGGCTGGACGACCCCGAGCTGCGCCGCTACCCGTTCCTGTACGCGCTCGAGGTCGGCTACATGGATTTGACCGAGGCCGAAGTGCAGGGGCTCCGCGGCTACTTGCAGGCCGGTGGTTTTCTGGTCATCGATGACTTCTGGGGCACCTGGGAGTGGCAGAACTTCGAGTACCAGATGTCGCGCGTGCTCCCCGACCGGGGGATCGTCGAGCTCCCGCTGGATCACCCGATCTTCCATCAGTTCTACGACATCGACGAGATCCTCCAGGTGCCGAGTGTCAACAACGCCCGCCGGGGCGGGCCTACCTACGAGCGCGATGGATACGTGCCACACGTCTTCGGCATCTTCGACGACGATGGAGAGCTCATGGTGGTGATCAACTGGAACACGGACCTGGGCGACGCGTGGGAGTGGTCGGAGAGGCCCGAATACCCCATCGAACGCTCGACCTTCGCGTATCAGCTGGCGGTCAACTTCATCCTCTACGCGATGACGCACTGAGGAATCACCGAGTCGACATCTCTGCGGGACGCAGTCAGGCCGGGGCGGGCCGGTGCGATTTCAGGTACGCGCGAGGGTCGTGGTACAGGGCTCCGTCGGGCAGAAACTCCCATAGCGGGCCAAGGTCGCGTCTTACCCAGTCGGTGTAGAAGGATGGGATCCGGTCGGTCTCGCCTTCGAAGAAGTCACGGAACGGTCGGTCGGTCTCCAGCTTCTCTCGCACGCGACGGAAGTACTCGATTCTCCCCTTCCCCTCGGAGGACATGGCGCGCATGACATTGAGGAAGCGCGGGATCCCGCCCCGGTTCGCCTGAAACCGCCGCCGGATCGCGCGCTTCGAGAAGCTGTAGGCCGTGAGATCGATGACCTGATCGTAGAATTCCGGCCACTCGTAGTGCTTGGGCTTCACGTTCATGACGTGGTTATTGTTCATGAAGTGAAACGGGAAGCCCAGAACCCGATCGGTCTTCTGGTATTCCAGGTTGAGCGGGGCAGCCTGGCCGAACGCGGTCAGGAGCGAAAAGGCTGGAAAAGCTCCCGGTGTCCGATCGATGAATCGCTTCGTCAGCTCGAACGTCTCGGGGTCCTCGTCGCCGTCCAGCCCGAGCAGGAAGTTTGTCTGGAGGTAGGGCACGTGGCGCAGAATCACCTTCGCTTGCTCCGCAACGTGCTCCACCTTGTCCATCCCCTGCTTCGCGCCGGTCTTCGATTTGTTGCCGAGCTCGTACCAGGACTCGATCCCCGGGAGCAAGGCCCTGAAGCCGTTCCGCTTCATCCGGGCCACATGCGGCTCGGAGAGCAACGAAAGGGTGCTCTCGGCGATGAACCGGATGCTCCCTGGTGACACTGCTTCCTCGATTGCGTTCAGATAATCATCAAAGCGGATCCCGAAGTTCGGATCGTGCCAGCCGACGATTGGACGCTTCAGCTTCGTCAACAAAAAGCGGAGATCCGCTTTGAGCTCTTCGAAGTCGAGGGGTTGGTACGGAACCTCGGAGTCGATGCAGAACGAGCAGGTGTAGGGACACCCGAGACTTCCGATCATCGGGACGATCTTGATCGCGGGGCTCTTCTCGAGGCTGGCCTCGACGTACTTCCAGCGCGCCCGCACCCCCGGAAGCGATCTTGGCTGCTGAGGGGCGGAGAGGTGAAGTCCCATGGGTCGGTGCGGCTGACAATCGTCAAGCACTTCACACAAGAGATCCTTGTCGGTAAACCCCAGCACGTAGTCGAAGTATTCCTGGGCGTCTTGCGGGTAGCAGCGCGCGTGGGGTCCGCCGAGGCAAGTTACTGCACCACGCCCTCGGCACAGCGAGCTGATCGCGTACGCTAGCTGCGCTGCCTGCGAAAAGGCGCTGACGATCAGGAGGTCTATCTCATCGGGCAGGTCTTCGATGACGTTGCCGCGGCCCGTATAGCATACGAAGTGGACTTCGTGGCCCTCTTCCTCGCACCACACCGCGGCAACCTGCGCCATAATGCCGGCCAGGTTCGCATTCATCGTCCGCCCCCAAAGCCTCTTGGTCGGCGCCTTGGAAACGAGATCGATGACTCCCACTCGCAGCTTGCGCATGGCTGCCTCTTCGCTACGGGTTTGCTGCCGCCGACGCGCGGAAGATAGACCAGAATCCGCAGAAGCTAGCCGGGCCTGGCCTAGTGGACTACGCCTGTGCGGTGATGGCCCGCAGCGCACCCCGGTCCACTTTCCCCAGGTGCGTTCGGGGCAGTTCGTCCGTGAGCGTGAGGTCGCGTGGGCATTTGTAGGACGGGAGGCGCTCCTTTACGAACGCCTCCAGGTCCTGCTCCAGGTCCTCATCGCTCTCGTCGGCCGACCTGTCAGGTACCACGAAGGCGTGCGGGCTCGTGAGACCGTCGGGGTCTGGCACGCCGACCACCGCGCACTCTCGCACCGAAGGGTGCTGGAGGAGGCAGTTCTCCACCTCCTTGGGGGAGAGCCATTTCCCCTTCACCTTCAGCATGTCATCGCCGCGGCCGCAGTACGTGAAGTACCCGTCCGCATCACGGACGAGCATGTCGCCGGACACATACCATTCGCCGCGAAACGCTTCACGGCTCTTCTCCATCTGCCGCCAGTAACCGATCGCGCGCGAATTCCCACGCACCCACAACCACCCGATCTCGCCATCCGGCAGCTGTCGGCCCTCCTCGTCACACACCCACACCTCGAAGCCGGGCACTACCCTGCCGATCGTGCCGGGTCTGACACCGCCGGGCCGGTTTGAGAGAAAGATGTGCCACATTTCCGCGGTCCCGAGACCGTCGAGCAGCTCGACGCCGAACGCCTCGTCCCAGCGGCGGTGTAGCTCGGTGGGGAGCGCTTCGCCGGCCGAGGTCGCTACGCGGAGACTCGACACGTCGCGCTCGGCCGCGTTCGGGTGCGCCAGCATCTGATTGACCATGGTCGGGACGTTCACGAGGATCGTGGGTCGATAGCGCTCGATCCGGTCGTACAGCACCTCGGGCGTGCAGCGGTCCGGAAAGAGCGCCGCAGTCGCGCCCACCGCAAACGGGAAGAGAAGGTTCGAGCCCGTCGCGTACCCGAAGAAGAGCTTGGGGACGGAGAGCGTCACATCATCCTCCCGATACCCGATCACCCCCTTCGCGTAACACTCCGTCGTGTTGGCGAAAGCGGTATGCGTCTGCACCACGGCCTTGGGCCGACCGGTCGTCCCGCCCGAGAACAGCCACATCGCCGGGTCATCGCGGTGCGTGAGGAAGTTGTCCAGCTCGGGAGAGAGCCTCGCGAGCGACTCCTCGAACTCGAGCGTGTCCGCCACGAAGATGTGCCGGGGCGCGAAGGCTGCTCCGGCCGCGACCTGCTGGAAGGCCTCCGCGCTCTCTGTCCCGACGAAGAGCGCCACGGCACCGGTGTAGCGGTAGAAGTAGTCGATCTCGTCCGGCCTGGCGTGCGGGTTCACCATCACGACGACCGCCCCGATCTTGAGGGTCCCGAACAGCGCGGCGGCGTACTGCGGACCGTCCGGAAGCGCGATCAGCACCCGTTGCTCGGGCTGGACGCCGCCATCCCGCAGGAGGTTTCCGAACAGGTTGGCCAGCGTTTGCACGTCGGCATAGGTGAGGGAGCCCGCGTCGGTCAGGATCGCCCGACGATCGCCATGGCCGTCGCGCACCCGGTCGTCGAGAAAGTAGTCCACCATGTTGAACGACTCTGGAGGCGTGAAGCGCGGCAAGTCTGGCATGGGATCAAGCGTGGCATCGGGCATGGTGACGGAATGTTACCCCCCGGCTAGAATGGGGGGCAACCGACCGCCAGACCTCGCAGGCCGTTGAGTTCGTCGGCGGCCTACTACCGTAGCCTACTACCCTAGGGGAGCGACCGGCCCGCTAGATGCCAGTTCTTCGTCTTGCCGAGATGACGTGGGAAGAGGTCCGTGACCTGAACCGGGAGCGGACCGTGGCCATCCTACCCACCGGAGCGACCGAGGCTCACGGTCCGCATCTCCCGTTGTCGACCGACGTCCTGATCGCCGCCGCGATGGCGGAGGCGGGAGCCGAACGACTCGTGCGGCGCGGGCTCGATGCCTTGATTCTCCCCGGGCTCGCCTACACGCACGCGGGGTTCGCGGCGGGTTTTCCGGGCACGATATCGGTCCGTGCCGAGACGGTTGCAGCCCTGGTGGTCGATGTTGCGACCAGCCTCCACCGGCACGGGATCGCGACCTTGGCACTCGCGAACGCGCACCTCGACCCCGATCACCTGGCAGCTCTGCGCGCCGCGGGCGAGGCCGTCAGAGACCGGGGTCTGATGACGATCGTGTTCCCGGATTTGACGAAACGGCCCTGGGGCGGGCGATTGGGCGAAGAGTTTCGGAGCGGTGCGGCTCACGCGGGCCAGTATGAGGGCTCGATTCTGATGGCAAGTGTCCCAGAGCTGGTCCGGGAAGACATTCAACAGGAGCTGGAGCCGAATCCGGCTTCCCTCTCGGCGGCCATAGGAGAGGGAAAGCGCACGTTTCAGGAAGCTGGTGGCGTGCGGGCGTATTTTGGGTACCCGGCGCAGGCGACGGCGGCGGAAGGGGACGCTACGATCTCCATACTGGGTGAGATTCTGGAGGAAGCGGTGCTCGAGGCGATCGGTTGGAGCGAGGAGGCGGACGCGTGAGCCTCGAGGGGCGTAGTGCGGTGGTGACGGGTGGAGGTCGTGGGATCGGGGCCACCGTCGTGCGCGCGCTGGCGGACGAGGGGTGTTCCGTGGTTGTGGCGGCGCGAAGCGGGGCGGAGATCGAGGCGGTCGCCACCGCTCTCCGTAGCGCGGGCGCTGACGCATGGGGCATCCGCTGCGATGTCGGGGACCCCGAGAGCATCGGCGCGCTGGTGGAGGAAGCGACGGAACGTCTCGGACACGTGGATATCCTCGTCAACAACGCCGGGGTCGCATCCGCCTCCCCCGTACACAAGCAGACCCTGGAGGAGTGGAATCGACTCCTCACGATCAACGCGACGGGGACGTTCCTCTGCACGCAGGCCTTCCTGTCGGGCATGGTCGAGCGCGGGTGGGGGCGTGTGGTGAACGTGGCATCCGTCGCCGGCGTCGGAGGAGCCGCCTACATCTCGGCCTACAGCGCCTCGAAGCACGCGGTCGTCGGGTTCACGCGCTCGGCCGCCGCCGAGGTCGCAGCCCGCGGGGTGACCGTGAACGCGGTCTGTCCCGGGTACGTGGATACGCCCATGACCGAAGCGTCGATCGCCGGCATCGTGGAGAAAACGGGCATGTCCGACGTGGAGGCCCTGGAGGCTATCCTCGCCACCAGCCCCCAGAAGCGGCTCATCACCCCGGACGAGGTAGCGTACATGGTCGTGTCTCTGTGCCGCGATGCGGCGCGCAGTATCAACGGTCAAGCGATCCTCATCGACGGAGGAGGGCTCCAGGGGTGAGCTTCGACATCTTCAACCCCGAGTCGCTCGAAGAGCCGCGTGGCTTCAATCACGGGCTCCTGGCGTCCCCGGGTGGCCGGGTTCTGTTCGTCGCCGGGCAGACCGCTCGGCGGGCGGATGGCGCCTGGACCGCTACCGACTTCGTAGGTCAGTTCGGCGCGGCGCTCGACGCCGTCCTGTCAGTGGTTCGGCAGGCCGGTGGGGCGCCACGCCACATCGGACGTCTCACGATATACGTGACCGACATGGGCGCGTATCGCGCGGCGCTGAAAGAGTTGGGCGAGGTCTATCGGGCGCACCTCGGGCGTCACTATCCCGCCATGGCACTCGTGGAGGTGAGCGCGCTCGTGGACCCGGAGGCACGAGTCGAGATCGAAGCCACGGCCGTGATTCCCGCGAGCGCGGACGGCCACGTAGACTGACGGAGGAGATTGTGGCCCTTTCCCCGGCTTCCTTTCTGTACGAGCACGACGATGCCACGTCGGTCGGCACGATCACGCTGAACCGGCCGGAGCGGCTCAACGCGCTCACTTTCGAGGTGTACGACGAGCTCCGGGACACCTTCCGTGCGCTGGACACGGAGCCTGGGGTTCGAGCGGTCGTGATTACCGGGGCGGGGCGGGCGTTCTGCTCGGGAGGCGATGTCGAGGACATCATCGGCGCGCTGTTCGAGCGCGACGCACAAGGGCTCCTCGACTTCACCCTCATGACGTGCGACCTGATCCTCGCGATCCGGGAGTGCCGGCGGCCGGTCATCGGAGCGCTGAACGGCACCGTCGCGGGCGCCGGG
>JBDHAD010000084.1:0-10481 GCA_039588215.1 Gemmatimonadota bacterium | reverse complement strand
CAAAACCGGCGGTTGGGGGTTCGAGTCCCTCCGCCCCTGTGTCCGGAGCGGGTGTGACGCAGGTCGGCTCGCGTAGCTCAGTGGTAGAGCGCATCCTTGGTAAGGATGAGGTCACGGGTTCAATCCCCGTCGCGAGCTTTGAAAGGCGGTGGGGTAGCAAGCGCCCGTAGCTCAGCCTGGATAGAGCATCGGCCTTCTAAGCCGAGGGTCGCAGGTTCGAATCCTGCCGGGCGCGTGGTCGAGAGGTGCGCTCGCGACCGAGCGCGCTGAGTCCGTTGGCCCCCATCGTCCAACGGCCAGGACACCACTCTTTCAAGGTGGAGATAGGGGTTCGATTCCCCTTGGGGGCGTGCACCGCCGGCGAAGCTGGCGGAGGACCGGCGAGGCGGTAGCTTGAGTGGCCGCTTCGACGGATTTATGGACAGATACGGGGCCGTAGCTCAGTTGGGAGAGCGCTGCAATGGCATTGCAGAGGTCAGGGGTTCGACTCCCCTCGGCTCCACTTTGGGAGGGCGCTGGAATTTTCCGGCGACCCACACCTCGGCTCGAGGTCGAGAATGGACCGCAGGGAGCCGCCTTCGGGCGCTTCCAGACCGCGCCGGTCGCTCGGCCTCGAGCTTTGCGCCGCTAGCTCAATTGGCAGAGCAACGGACTCTTAATCCGTAGGTTCGGGGTTCGATTCCCTGGCGGCGCACTCGAGGCGCTCTTCGGAGCGCCTTTTCTTCATGCACACCGGCACGCCTCACCGGCCGCGCTGGACGACCGAGTCGCGCATCGACGCGCGACGCCTCCCGTGAGGGCGCCCGCGGTGCACGGACACGATGGAGGCCTGGGCATGTGCGAGACGTGGACGAACGGCTCACAGGGGCGCGCTAGAGGGCGACTCCTGATCCACGTTTCGCTCTCGCTCCTGGTCGCGAGCTCGATGGTTGTAGGCTGTGGCCGGGACGAAAGCGCTCTCGTCATCCGGGACGTGTCCGTCGTCGACGTGGCGGCAGGTGTCGTACACCCCGGAATGACGATCATCGTACGTGGGGATCGGATCGCTCGAGTCGACTCCGGTCTCCGCGTGCCCACTGGCGCGCGAGCCGTCGACGGGTCCGGCAAGTACGCCATCCCGGGGCTATGGGATATGCACGTCCACCTCGCCGCTCTCGATACATTTCCCCGAGCCCCCGAGATCCTGGTCAGTTATGGCGTAACGGGGGTCAGGGACATGGGCGGCCGTCTGGAGGAGCTCGATCGCCTACGGACCGACATACGATCTGGCCGTCGGATGGGCCCCCGCATGATCGCCGCTGGGAACACGATCAACGGTACAGCAGCGGCGGACTTCCACCTCGTGGTCGAGAAACCGGAGGATGTCCGCGGGGCCCTGGAGGGGCTTGTGAGGTGGGGAGCCGACTTCTTCAAGATCCACAATCAGCTTGCTCCGGATGTGTTTCACGCGGTTGCCGAAGAATCGAGGAGCTTGGGCATGAGGTTCGTGGGGCACGTCCCCCGCGGCGTCGGACTCCTCGAAGCATCGGCCGCGGGGATGGGCAGCCTCGAGCATTCCGAGGCCTGGATGGAGGCGGAACTCTTCCGGTCGGATGAGCCTGCCGCCGATATGCGGGAGGCGCTGGAGCGCTTGAGCGACGAGGCCGGACGACGGCTGTTCGAGACCATCGCCGCCAACGGTACGGCCATGACCCCGACCCTGTCGGGCTATCGAGCTTTCATCGATGAGCAGGAAGATCCGGATCGGCGTGAGCTGGGAGAGCGATTGTACGCGCGCCTGGCTGCGGTGGCAGGAGTAGCGCATGCCGCCGGGGTGACGATTCTCGCCGGAACGGATTTCCGCTCGGCACCCGGCGAGAAGCTCCACCGAGAGCTCGCATTGCTCGTCGACGCCGGCCTCTCGTCGAGCGCTGCCCTGCGCGCAGCGACCTCGAATGCCGCGTCGTTCCTCGGAGTCGATGCGGGACTCGTAGCGGAGGATCTCGACGCGAGTTTCGTCCTCCTGGATGCGAACCCTCTGGACGATATTCGGAATCTCGCGCGGATTTCCGCGGTCGTACTCCGCGGACGGTACTTTTCGCCCGATGAGCTCCGGCGACTGCGGGACTAGCCCGGGAAACGGCTTGCGTCAGGCGTTCAGTGGATGCTCTCGAAGGAGGTTCCCTCGTACACGAGCAGCTCGCTGACTACCGCCCCCGACCCATCCTCCGCGACCAGCAGGGATCTGGTACGGTGCTCCAATCCCCCAGACACGGGGCTGCTGTGCCTCGTGATGATCAGCCGGTATTCGTGCTGCGAGTCTTCGGCTGACAGAGTCGTCGAGCCGGGGACGGCCCAGTCGCCCAGGTTCGTCATCTCTTCATCGGCGATGCCAGGCGAATAGGGGCGCTCGGGGTCCTCGATCGTCTCGACGACTCGAGGCTCACCCGAGACGTCGATCGAATACTCGACGTAGTGCGACTGCCACCCCACGAGCCGGACTCGATCGTTCTCACACAGGATCGCGTGCGGCTGAAAGTCGGGCAGCTCCACCTCGCCTGCTTCGCGAACCTCGCCGTCGCCGAAGCGGATGACCTTGAGCAGGTGCGGCCCATCGGTGTTCCAGGAACGCAGCTGGAACGCGAGGTATCCCGGCCCGGTGCAGAAATACCCGTCGCTGTCCGCCTTCAAGCCTGCGGGCCAGGCCAGCCCGCAAACGACCAGCGGGAACACCTTCGATAGGCGACTGACTCTCACCACGACTCTCCTTCGCGACCGCGTTCGATTCTCATGTCGAGGTCGTACCGTTCGGTCCTGGGCAGCACGTCCAGTCACGTGCCAGAGGAACGGAGTCAGGAAGTCTCTCGCTCGTAGACGACTTCCCCACCCACGATCGTGTACAGCACGTTCGCTTCCAAGAGGCGCTTCGGGTCGGTCCGGCCGGCTTCGATGAGATCGGTGTCGAACACCGCGATGTCGGCCAGCAAGCCCGGGGTCAGAGTCCCCTTGATGTCCTCCTCGAACGAGGCCCACGCCGCGTTCTTGGTGTAGGCCTCCATGGCCTCCTCGATCGTGAGCCGCTGGTCCGGGAACCAGCCTTCGGCGGGCTCTCCCGTGAGCGTCTGCCGGCTGACGGCCGCGTACAGACCGTATACGGGACTCAGGAAATAGCGAGCCGCGTTCGTCCCGGGGCTGTCGCTCCCGAAGATCAGCACCGCGCCCGCGTCCTTCAGCTCGCGGAACGCGTACGCGCCCGTGGAGCGCTCGGTGCCGATCCGCTCTTCCATCCAGCGCATATCGTCCGAGATGTGATACGGGTTGACCTCGGCGACGAGATTGAGCTGCCCGAAGCGCTCGAAGTCGGCCGGGTCGACGACCTGCGCGTGGATCATCCTCCAGCGGTGGTCCGAGTCGACCATCTCGTTCGCCGTAAGGACCTTCTCGTAGATGTCGAGCAGGATCCGAACGCCCTTGTCCCCGATGGCGTGCACGTGCGGCGGCAGCCCGGTGTCGATCGACTCTTCGATGAGCCGCTCGAGGTTGCCGGGCGGGAACTCGGTGTAGCTCTGGTCCCTCCTCAGTGAGAGCGCGAGACCCTCGACCCCCTCCGGCAGCATGATCTGGCGGACCAGACCGAAATTCCCCGGGTCGTGGTCGTACTCCTCGTAGAACATGGCGCCGCTGCTTCCCATGATCCCGTCCACCCACGCCTTGTAGCCGATGAACTTGAGCCAGTCGTCGCCGAATCCCCGCGAGATCCCGAGCCCGCCCGTGTGCGTGACGTTGTCGAGCGACGGACGGATCATCATCCGCACGGTGAGCTCCCCGCGCTCCTTCAACGCCTGGTATGCCTGTAGCTGGGCCGAGGACGTGATGTCCTGGATGGTGGTGACTCCGCCCTCCCGTGCTTCGCGCAGCACCGCACGTACTTCGGCGAGCCGTTGCTCGAATGACTTTGGCGTGATCGCCGCGCGGACCAGGCCCACCGCCGAACCGGTGAGGATGCCGGTAAGGCGGCCATCCTCGCCGCGCTCGATCGTGCCACCCAAGGGTACAGGCGTCCGTTCGGTGATCCCGGCCAGTTCGAGCGCGACGCTATTGGCCAGGAACATGCTCCGATCGAAGCGGTTCACCAGCACCGGGTGGTTTGGCGTCACGCCGTCGATCAGGTCTCGATGTGGTGTGAACGGGCCGTCAGCCTGCCCCGCGCCTCCCGATGCGGCGTCTCCCGCGTCTCCCGGTCCGGGGCCACCCTCCGCTCGCGCGTCCTCGCGCCCCGTGGAGCCCGCGGACCACTGCTCGTACGCGCCCCAGTCACCACGCGTGATCCAGCCGCCCTCGGGCAGACGCCCCGCCGCTCCCGCTATGCGCTCGGCAAACGCCGCCGGCTCGTGAACGTCGAGCAGGTTGACGCCTACAAGAAGCGCACCTGTGCCCTCGACGTGTACGTGCGAATCGTTGAAACCGGGCGAGACAAACGCGCCCTCGAGGTCGATGACGCGCGTGTCGTTCCCGACCAGCGCGCGCACCTCGGCCTCCGACCCCACGGCCGCGATTCGATCCCCGCGAACCGCGAGCGCCTCGGCAGCCGGTTGATTCTCATCCAGCGTGTACACGTTTCCGTTGATCAGGACAAGATCGGCGGGGTTCTCGGGGCCTTGTGGGGCGCAGGCCGCAAGAAGAGCGATGAGGACCGGGCTCCATCGCTTCATGACATCCTCCGCGGGGCAGGTGGAACGACGGCGCTTCGCCGTAGCGACGGCACGCAGCGGCAGAATGCCGAGTGGTTCCGGCCCGCGTCAACCGGCTGTAGCCGAGCCGTCACCGGGTTTCACGTGGTATCGGCGGGCGGTCGGACGTGGCCCGACTTCTCGGGTCCAGCCGGGCCAGGTGCGGCTAGCCGGCCTGCTGGAAAGCGTCCGCCTCCAGCGCGGCGTCCGAATCCAGGAGTGTTTCGAGGATGTGGCGCTGATAAGCGCCTTGCTCATCCCGATCGGCCGTATTCACCGTGTACCCGGGTGTGACGGCTGCACCTCCCCGTTCGACCACGATGATGGTCGGATGTAGCGGCTCGTTCTCGCAGGTCTCGATCACGATGCCGACCTCGTCCTGGGACGTGCGCACGGCGGTGCCGATCGGGAAGAAGGTGATCAGGCTGATGAAGGCCCGCACCAGAATGGGATTGAGCTTGTCCCCGGACATCTTCGCCAACATGAGACACGCCTCGTCCGGGGGCAGCGGTGCCCGATACGAACGCGCCCCGGTCAACGCTTCGTAGACATCGACCACGCTCAACAGCTGACTGAGCGGCCCCGGTATTTCTTCGCCAAGGTCGGGATACCCCCCACCCTCGAAGTCGCGGTGGTGCTCGAGCGCGAGAGTGGGAGTCAGCGGGCCGAGTCCCGGGATGGTCGCGAGGAGCTCGGCGCCGACCACCGGGTGGCGCTGCACGATCCGCCACTCATGCTCGGTGAGCTTACCGGGCTTGTTGATGATCTCGCGTGGAATCGACCGCTTCCCGACGTCGTGCAACAGCGCGCCTTCCGCGAGCGCCGAGAGCGTCGTTTCATCGAGCTCTATCCGCCGGCCCAGATAGATCGCGAGCGCTGCCACGTTCACCGAGTGGCAGTAGGTGTGGTTCTCGTAGCGCTTGACCCCCAGAATCGCGGCCAGGGCGCCGCGCCGGTCCAAGATCTGATCGGCGAGCTTCTCAACGAGGGAGCGTACGCCGCTTGCTTCCAGGCTCTCACCTTCGAACACCGGACCGATCGCTTGCCGCGCTCGCGACAGGACCCCGGTATACTCGGGATCGTCGATCCCTTTGGGGGCGTCGGGCCAGCTGAACAAGCGGCCGCGTTGCTCCCCGACGGGAAGAAGCTTCGTGATCTTCACTCGCTCCACGCCTCGCTCGAAGAGCAGCTCGCTGATCGAGACGGGCTCGGCCTTCCGGTCACCCAGCTCGTTCAGCAGCTGGGCTACGCTCCTGAGCTCCGAGGCGCTGACACCAGGCTCGATGTGAAGACATTCCACTCCGAGCCAGCTGAGCTCCTCGAGCACCCCTGGGTTGGCGGCACTTTCGACCCGATATGGATACCCATCCACGTGGGCGTTGCCCCCGATGATCTGGATCCGCACCGTTTCGGTCGCGCCCAACGCCCGCTCCACCGCGGACTGGAGCTCTCCCAATACCTGATCAATCACCACATGGCCGTGCGGATAGAGTGCTACACTCCGGCGCAGGGCGCTCAAGGCGCGAAGCACTAGGAGCGGATTCGTCGTCGGTGTCTCGCGTGGATCGCTCACGCGCGTGGTCCCTTCATGGCGGCCGCGGCGGCCCACCCGAGCCGCGCCTGCTCGGGCCGCCAGAATCGAAAACGCAGCGAGCTGAGCGGCATCAGGACCTCCGACCATTCCGCGCTCGGTGTCCTGACGAAGCGGCGGATCAGCTTTCGAGCGAAACGGGGGCGCTGCAGGCAGAACCCGTGATCACGGAGCAGTCGGTGAGCTAGTCGGTTGCCTTCGGTCGTCTTGAAGCGGCTCAAGGCCTCTTCCGCCACGATTCGCCGTCCGTCGTCCAGCGTATCGAGCCTTTCCAGGATGGCATCGGCCGCCGCGTTCGAACCAATGCGGCTCAGGGCCATATATGCCTCCCGCGCGACGCGCTCCTCCTGGTGATCGAGAAGAGGAGCGATCGCCGAGGCCGCCTCCGGCCCTGCGAACCCCAAGACCCGGACCGCGTTCCGCACGATTCTCCACACATCGTCGTCCAGGTGCCGCTCGAGCTGCGGCGCCAGAACCTCAGCGTGGGCGCACATGAGGTCGATAAGCTGCATGCGGACCTGGTGTGACTCCTCCGCCTCGAGGGTTACCAGGAACGAATCGGCCGCGGTACCGCCGAAGGCTTCAAGCAATCGCGAGCTCTCGCCCCCTTCGCGGCCACGCGCCCCGTGGGTTGTGGTAGCGAACCGCCGGGCCTCGTGTCGGAGGAAGTCGCCCGAGCAAAGACGACCGAGCGTCGCATCTCCGATCTCGGCGATCTCGGGCACCAGGGTGCGCACCGCGTCCCCCTTTTCGCGCAACGCCGCAATCCAACGCGCGGCCTCCAACGGTTCCTTTTCAAGGAGCGGACGGATGAGCCCGAGTACGACCTCGAAGAGCTCCGCAGCGCGGTCCGGGCTACGGAGATGCGGGATCAAGCCCGCGACGCAGCGGAGCCGCTCGGAGCGCGGATCGACCCGGGTGACCTCCTCCCGAAATCGACCTATCGCCGCGGCGGTCTCTTCATCGATCGAGATCTCGTGGGCCGTGTAGTTCCGAACGTCGATGGAAGCCGTTGCCTGTGTAGAGAGCCGAGCCTCGGGAGTGGTCACCACGCCGGGGGCCTCGTCGAAGTTGGACGGCGTGGTCGGCTCGCCCCTCAGCTCCGGGCTCAGTTCCTTGGCAATGCTCGACCTGCGGTCCTGTGGTAGCCTGAGCCGCTTGAGCGCGAGATCCAGCAGGCCAACTCCCCCCATTTCGAGGTCGGAGAGCGTCTCGAGAGTCTCGACGATCTCGGAGTCGGGGAGACGACGCAGGACCTCCGCGGCCTTGCCGGTTTCGAGCAGCTCCGGCATCAAGACCTCGCACGTCAGCCGTCGCCGCGCGTCCTCGTCGAGCGCCATGATGGAACGCGCCAATTGCTCGAAGCGGGCGTCGGCGACGTCGGGGCTCAACGATGCGTAGATGTTCATGAGATCGCTGATCCCGTCTTTCAGCCCGACCTGTCCACGCGGACTCCGACCCTGGGTGTCCGCCATGTCGTGCAGCATCTGCGTGAGGTCTGCTTCGTCCTCGACGAGGAACGCGAGGTCGACCGTGTCAATCGGCTCGAGCGGGCAGCTCGTGTCGACCCTCACCCAGGCCTTCTGGGCGAGCAAAGCACGCTCGTAGTCCTCTTTCTCTCCCCGGGCCTCCCTTTCCCCCTCGAGCTGGCGAAGACGCTCCGCGGGTAGGGTCTCGAGGTCGAGCACCGTGATTCGCTCCGCGGGCTGGACGCGTACGCCGCTCACGCCCTGATCGGCGAGTACTTCGGGAAAGCTCGCATGACTATCCGGGCGCTGGTCCCAGCGAGCGAGGGTGCGACAGAAGCGGGCGATCTCCTTCGGGCTCACGTCACGGCTGAATTGGAGCTCCTCGATGTCTGCGCGGAAGAGCCGATCGGACAGCTCGATGATTGCGGGGCTCGATGGCACCGCCCCATCCGACAGATGCAATGTGCGGGGTGCCACTCGTGCGCTGAGTCCGGCGCTCAACGCGGTCATCGCGGTGTGACATCCGAGAACCGCGTCGCGGCACATGGGGCTGTTTGCCGGATACACGCGGTGTTGCTGAAGAGCCCGCGCCAACAGCTGCAGAGCTTCGGCACCCTCTCCCGGGCTCCTCGGTCCTGTGTTCACGCGACCGGTCTCCATGACCAGTGGCCCCCCGCTTCGCTCGCATCCCCGCTACCCCTGACCAGTCTGGGTCGCGCCCGCGGATGCCCGTCTCCCATTTACCTCGCAACGAGTGGAAATCGGCAAGAGCAGTGCCCACAAGTAAGTCACTGGGGTCGCTTTACATGGAGGCAAGTCGGACGTGGGCGCCTCCGCTTTCCGGGAGGTAGGATCGCAAAATGCGGCAGTCCCGGTGACCTGATGACCTTCATTTGCAAGAAGGGCGGGTGCCGGTCAGTCGTTGAAGGGCTGCCTCCGGATCTCGCTCAGGCAGGACAGGTCCAGCCCATCCGTAGTCGGGGTCTCGATGAACGCCTCCCGGATCCTCCCCACACAGGTGGAGTTCTGGAGCCCGCTCCAACCGTGCCCACCGTGCGGTACGATGACGTGGATCGACCGGCTCAGGTGCTCGGCGGCATCCGCGCCCCAACGTGGAGGCGTCACCGGATCGTGCGCGCCGTTGATGATCAATATGGGCACGTCGGAGACGACGTACTCGTGAAAGTCATCTGCCACGGACCCGCGGGGCCACAGCCGGCATGCGTCGAAGTGGGATCGAGCTCGGCTATCGGCGAGGAAGGTGCCCCGGGCCGCCTCGTACTCGCCCGCCTCGTTCGCGAACGGGATGTCCTCGGCACAGGTCACTGACAAGTACAACCCCGCGGCGGCGCCACGGCTGATGGCCATCGCCCGTTCCGCCCCGAACTGTGCGAACCCGTCGTAGTTGCCCTCCCGCGCCGCCCGGTGCAGGAAAAGCGGGATGTCCCGCGTCGCTCCGGGACTGTACATCATCGCCCGCAATGCCTCGCCGAAACCAGCGGGCTGCATGGTTGCCTCCACCTCCTGATCCGTCCTCGGGTCCATGATAGTGACGGACATGGGTTCCGAAGCCCCTTCAACGGCCAGCCGGTAGTCGTCCTCCAGGTCGGGGAACCGAGACGCGCACGGCTCGGCGGTTGCGCAATCATCGAGGACGTTCCGAACTGCGGCCTCGGCATCGGCCGACATGCCCATCGGCATGACCTGTCCCAACGACATTGAGGCGTTCAGAACCGCGCTTCGTACGTGCTCGCCGTGTCTTCGCAGGTAGACCAGTGCGGCGCGAGTCCCGTAGGAGGTGCCCCACAGATTGATCCGCTCGTGACCCAACGCCTGCCGCAGATCGTCCAGGTCGTCCATCGCGAGGGGGGTCGTGTACCGCGTGAGGTCGGCCCGCTCGGCGAGCTCCTCGCGACAACGCGCGATGTGATCCTCGTCGAAGATCTCTCCCAGGAAGGTGTCCACCGGCTCGTCATCCCCGACCAGGCAGTGGAGACCGTTCGAACGACCCGTCCCTCTTTGGTCCATGAACACGTAGGGTCGACGTGCGCGGAACGGTGACCTCGAAGCGCCGCCCGCCGACCCCGTAGCCGCGCTGCCAGGACCACCCGTCAGGACGTAGATCGGATCCGCCTCGGGGTCAGGGTCCGTCGCCGGAAGCACGACGACGTAGAGGTCGAGCGTCCGCCCCGAGTGCGCCTCGCGGTCCTCGTACACGGTCAGCGTGCCGCACTCGGCAGGTCCCGTGACCCCGCCGATCTCGCACGAAGCGAGGTCGAGACGTGGCATGCTACCCTGAGCGAGTGCCGCATTTCCCGACGCGAGCCCGTAGCCAGCCACGAGGAGGGACAGGCCCAGACCGGGAGGATGACAGATCGTCCGTCGCATTTGTAGCACTCCTGTGTGGGGATCAGGGGTCCTTATGCCGGGATTTGTGAGGGCCGGGTCTCGGTAACCGGTCGAAGATCAGCCCACGCTATGTACGACCCTACACGCCGCCGCCGCAGGCGAGACCCCAACAAGCGCGTTCAGATGTCGGTATGCAGCGGATGGGTCTCAAGGTGCAGCGAGCCGACCCGCGCGGTGGTTCACGCCACTCGCCGTCAGTAGCTGAGCTTGAGCATGACGTTGAACGAGGGCCGCGTAATCCGAATATCCTGGGTGCCTCGCTCCAGATTCAGCGGTAGGCCCAGCTGCGGAGAGATGAAGGTC
>JBDHAD010000083.1:0-23015 GCA_039588215.1 Gemmatimonadota bacterium | reverse complement strand
CAGGGGGCGGCACGGTAAACCCCGTCGGGAGCAAGGCCAAGCAGGAGCGATGTGGCGGCCCGTCACGCTCGAGCTCCGGGTAGGCCGCTAGAGACCTCGGGTAACCGAGCGTCGTAGACAGATGACCTCGCGAAGGGCGTCCTTGATTGGATCCTTCGCAACAGAACCCGGCTTACTCCCCTCCGCTCGTTCGCGGCCTGGCGCCTCGCGGCGCAGCCCGCGGCCAGGCCGCCTCGCGGTCCCTCCTTTTGCCTCGACCACCGCCCGCGTACATTCGCGCCCCGATACCCGGCTCGCCGGGCCTGGCGCGGCCGCAGTCGACCCTTGAGCGATGCGTGGCATGGCGAACATCGACGCAAACGGAGCCCCGGTCGGGTTTCCGTTCGAGGACCATACGCTCGACAACGGGATGCGCGTCATCCTGCACCAGGATCGATCGACCCCGATCGTGGCGGTGCACGTCATGTATCACGTGGGCTCGAAAGACGAGCGCGCCGGGCTCACGGGTTTCGCGCATCTGTTCGAGCACCTGCTCTTCCAGGGCTCCGAGCACGTGCCGCGGGAAGGCCACTTCAAGTACATCCAGGACGCCGGCGGAACCCTCAACGGCTCGACCTGGTTCGACCGGACCAACTACTACGAGACGTTGCCCTCGAACGAGCTGGACCTGGCCCTGTGGCTGGAGTCGGACCGGATGGGGTTCTTCCGGGCCGGCATCACGCAGGAGAAGCTGGACAACCAGCGAGAGGTTGTGAAGAACGAGCGCCGGCAATCCTACGAGAACCGGCCCTACGGACTCGCGTTCGAGACCGTCCTACAGAGCGCCTATCCCGAGCGGCACCCGTATCGCCACCCCACGATTGGATACATGCCCGATCTGGAAGAGGCATCGCTCGAGGACGTGCACGGGTTCTTCGATCAACACTACGGGCCCAACAACGCCGTGCTGGTGCTCGCCGGCGACATCGAGCCGGAGGCGGCGTTGGGGCGGATCGAGTATTGGTTCGGTGACATCCCGCCGCGTCCGACCCCTGACCGCGTGCGCGTCCCCTCGGTCCTTGGCCGCGGTGAGCGGCGCGATACGATCGACGACCAGGTCCAGGTCCCGCGGGTGTATTTGATGTTTCACTCGCCGCCCTTTCCAGACCCGAGCTTCGAGGCGGCCGACGTTCTCACGTTTCTCCTCGGTGACGGCAAGTCCTCCCGACTCCATAACGCCCTCGTGTACGAGCAACAGGTGGCGGCGGAGGTGCACGCCTTCACGTGGCCGACCGAAAAGGTCGGGATGTTGTTCGTCGTCGCGACGGCTCGGCCCGGGGTGACGGCCGAGGCCCTCGAGACAGCGGCTCGCGATGTGATTCGGGACCTCCGGTCCGGTGGCATCCACGCGGAGGAGATGGAAGGGGCCCTCAACCGGGCTCGGCGGTCGCTGGTGGGGCAGCTGAACGCAGTCGGTGGTCGCGCGGACGCGTTCGCGCACGCGGTCACGCTGCGGGACGAGCCCGGGTACGTGAACGACGTGTTCGGTCGATACGCGACCCTGACGGGCGAGGCCGTCACCGGGCTCGCCAACGAGATCTTCAGCTCCGACCGGCTGACGACGGTTCACGTCGTGCCGAGGGCGAGTGCGGATCAGGCGGATCAGGTGAGGGACGGCTCTTGAGCCCCCCGGACGTCGGACCCGACCGAGCGCGACGACCGGAGTCGGACGAGCCGCGGCCGCTGTGGCTCCCGGCGTTTCAGCCGCTCCCCGCGCCGGGCGGCCTGAACGCCCGTCTGGCTGCCAGGGACGAGCTGCCCGAGGTCTCCCTGCGGCTCGTGCTTGAGGCGGGCGCCGCGGCCGAGTCGTCCGCGACCGCCGGACTCGCCGAGCTGACGGGCCGCGTGCTGACGGAGGGGGCGGGGTCTCGCGATGCGGTCGCGATGGCGCGCTGGCTGGATCGACTGGGCGCCGGGTTCGAGGTGTCGGTCAGCTACGACGTCGCGGTTCTCTCGATGCACCTGTTGAGCGACGTGCTCGACGAGGCGCTCGAGTTCCTCTCGGCGGTGAGCCGGGACGCGCGCTTCGACGAGGAGGAGTTCGAGCGCCTGCGGAGCGAGCGATTGGATGAGATCTCGCGGGAGCTCGATGAGCCCGCCATCGTGGCCGACCACGCTCTCATATCGGCGATCTACGCGGACGGACTGTACGGGCGGCCCATCCGCGGGACCGATGCTTCGATCCGGGGGCTCGACAACGGAATGGTACGCGACTTTCACTCGCGCCGTTACACGCCGGACGGAGCCCTGTTGTTGGTCTGCGGCGACGTGCGCGCGGAAACTCTCACGGAGAGCCTCGGGAGACATTTCGGCGGTTGGACGGGGTCATGCGAGCGCGAGCCGGCTCCCTCCGTTCCAGCGGCGCCCGCGACCGGAGCTTCGATGATTCTGATCGACCGACCCGGCAGCCCGCAGGCCGAGTTGCGTGTGGGTACCGTCGGGGTTCCGCACGGCACGGAAGACCATTACGCGATCATCGTCGCGAACGCGATTCTGGGAGGTCTGTTCAACTCGCGCATCAACATGAACTTGCGCGAGGACAAGGGCTGGACGTACGGCGCGCGCAGCTACTTTCGCTTCCGGCGTGGCGCGGGACCCTTCGTCACCAAGACGGCGGTGGAGACCGCGGCCACGGCCCCGGCGCTCGAGGAGACGTTGGCCGAGATCGCCCGCATGCGGGAGGAGCCGCCGGGCGAGGACGAGCTACTGCTCGCCAAGCACGCGCTCACGCTCTCGCTGCCGCTTCAATTCGAGACGCCGGCGCAGGTCACCAGCCACGTCAGTCGCCAGCTGATCTACGATCTTCCGGCGGACTACTGGGAGGGATATCGGGACCGGATCGAGGCGATCACCCCCGACGAGGTCCGGGAAGTCTGCCGGCGGTACCTGACCGAGGACCGGCTCGTTTTGCTGGCCGTCACCGATGCGGATGCGGTGGAGGCCGAGGTCGAGCGGTTCGGCGAAGTCGAGCGGCGGGACTCTCCGGGCGGGCCCGAAACCGCCGAAAACCCGCGCCAGTCTTGACTTTCGGTTCATTTTCGGTTATTTAAATCAGCCTTCGCCGCTTCGGACGCAAACGGGGCGAGCGCGGACACGCGGGCCGGCGCGGTCGAGCGAAGCCGGGAACCGTTCGGGTGTCAAGTTGTTGCAGGAGGTAGACCTGGAAGGTTCCAGCGGGCGCCGCATCGATGGCGAGGTGGTGTACCGCGGCCGGGTCTTCGATGTCGAGCTCGATCGTGTTCGTTTCCCGGATGGCGCCGTCGGCGAGTTGGAGGTGATCCGCCACCCGGGGGCCGCAGCCGTACTGCCTCTGTACCGCCCCGGGGAGTGGGCCGGAGGGGAGGCGGCCGTCGTGCTGCTTCGACAGTTTCGATACGCCGCGGGTGGCGAGCTCTGGGAGGTGCCCGCAGGCAAGCTCGATCCGGGTGAGTCACCCGAATCGTGTGCCAGGCGGGAGCTTGAGGAAGAGGCGGGGCTCCGGGCTCGCGAGCTCAGGCGGCTCACGACGATCTACACGACTCCCGGCTTTACCGATGAGGTGATTCACCTCTTCGTGGCGCTCGGGCTGGAGCCCGGCGAGATGCGACACGAGGAGAGCGAGTTTATCGAGCGGCACGACTTCAAGCTCGAGCGGGCGCTGGAAATGGTCGCGTCAGGCCAGATCAACGACGCGAAGACCATATGCACGCTACTCTGTGCCGTGAGGTTCGGTTCGAAGGTCGCCCTCGCGGCGGGTTCGGACAGGGTGTGACGATTCTGGACGCTCGCGCGTCATAGATTGTAGGGAAACGCGATGGATACCGAGCCGGCCTCGGATCCGTCCACTGCTACACGAGGAGTGCACATGGAGACTCGGCCCAACCCTGGATCGTCGCCACCCGCGCCCGAGCGCTCGCAGCTCGGCGGGCTCGACGATGCCGAGCTGGTCAGCCTCTACCTGGACGGCGAGCGGTTCGCCTTCCAGGAGCTCGTGAATCGCTACCAGGAACGTCTGCTCAACTTCATCTACCGGACGACCCGACCAAGAAGTTCTCGACCTGGATCTACACGATCGCGAGCAACCTGGCGAAGAACGAGCTGAGGAACCGATCGCGGAATCCTCTCGTCCTCTTCCAGGCGATCAAGAAGAACTGGGACGCGGACCATCGGCCGCTCCAGTGGGAAGACAACTCGTACTCGCCCGATGACCTGTTCCGGAAGCGACACCTCCGGGAGAAGGTGGAGAGGGCGGTCTCGGAGCTCCCCGAGCACCATAAGGTGGTCTTCGTGTTGCGCGAGATGGAGGGTAAGACCTACGAGGAGATTTCGGACATCACCGGAGTCACCCTGGGCACCGTGAAGTCCCGTTTGAACCGCGCGCGGAACAAGTTCGCTCAGATCATCGCCCCCATGCTCGAGTAGTGATTCGTGGTCCGCACGAGCCGCCGGCTCGGGCCTGGCAGGTGTATATAGACGCATGGCCGCTCCGCTTCGCGAGCGGCCTTTCTTTTTTTTCCACCTCCCGGTCCGCTGGAAGACGGTCTTTCTTTTGCGGAACCCTGCCCTCAGGAACGAGTATAGTGACCCGGTCCGAGTGGCCTCTCCGAGCGTGGTCGGTTGGGGGGAAGTACGCGGGCCCGATTGATTTGGAGGAGAAGACGGACAGGCGTCTCATGCGGTGTTCGGAGTTTCTACAGGGCTACTCTGAGTTCGCGGATGACCGGCTCACGCCGGCCACGTTCGCGACGTTCGGTGAACACCTGGAAAAGTGTCCGGCGTGCCAGCGCTACCACCGCGTCTTGCGTGAGGGTATCGCTGAATACCGGTCGCTTCCGGAGTTACACCCTTCGCCGGACTTCATCCCGCGCCTCCAGCACCGCTTGTTCCACGTCGATGACGCCGGGCGGCTATCGAGCGGGCATCACCTCGGCAGCGCGGCGCTGGTCGCGGTCGCTTCCGTGGGCTTCCTCGCTCTCGCGTGGCTGCCGTTCGCGACCCGAATGTCGGTCGAAGTCGAGCTCCCGGCAGTGGCTGTCGAGATCCCGGTGAGTCCGGTCGATATGGCGCTGGATCCGATGCCCGCATTGTTTCGCGAGAAGCCGTTCAACTCCCCCGTCTCCGAGTACCTCGTTCCGTTGGAACCGACGCTGGACGGACCCTCGGACTTTTTCATGGGCCCGTTCGGCCCGATGGTGCCGGTCACGCCGGTCACGCCGCCGCCCGAGGACACGCAGCTGGACTCCTCGCTCGACGGCTCCCGCTGATAGCAGGCCGCTGGCCGGCTAGGGCGGGCACCGCACGGCTACCGGTTCGCGGATGACCCTCGCCGCGGAATCGAATCTCGCCAAGCTCCTCGGCAGCGGCTCCTTCGCCGGCGCCTACTTCCTGCACGGTGACGCCGTCCGTCTACGTGACGAAGCCGCCCGCCAGCTTGTCGACGCGGCCTTGGATCCCTCGACACGCGACTTCAATCTAGATCGGTTCCATGGCGACGACGCGGTGCCCGAAGAGCTCGCCGCCGCTCTCGCGATGCCACCCATGATGGCCGATCTGCGGGTCGTGTCCGTCTCGGAGGCCCAGCGGCTGTCCACGACCGCTCGCAAAGTCCTCCTCGAGACGGTCGAGCGGCTGCCCGATGATCTCATGCTGCTCGTTTCGGCCACGATTCCCAAGGGCTCGAAGGCGAGCTTCTACCGCTCGCTGAAGGCGAGCTGCCGGTGCCTGGAGTGGAGCACACCCCGCGCGGCGGCGATCCCGGGCTGGCTTCTGGAGCGGGCGCGCGAACGTCACGATTTCGAGCTGACCCGCGAGGCGGCGCAGGCCATCGCGGCTACCGTGGGCGATGACCTCTCCGTCCTGGACGCGGAGCTCGCGAAGCTCGCCATTGCGGCCGCCGGCGAGCCGCTGACCCTCGAGCGAATCCGGGCGCTCGTGCCCAGCACGAGGCGGATCGACCGCTGGGCCTGGCTGGATCTGGTCGCGGGCCGGACCTACGATCGCGCCTTGCGCTCGCTCGATGACGTGCTCACATCGGAGCGGGGGGTGCCGTTGGTTTCGGGACTCGTCGAGCACCACGTGCTTCTCGGGATCGCGGTACAGGGGGGGATCGACCTGGTTCGACGTGCTCTTGGAGAGACTGGACGCGGGTACCTCGCATGGAAAGCGAAGGCCTACGCGACGCAGGCGCGCAACTGGAGTGCGGACGAGATCCGCGCTGCGCTGCGTCACCTTCAGCGTGCCGATCGACAGCTCAAGTCCGGGGGGAAAGATCGAGCCGTGCTCGAGGAGCTCCTGCTGTCGTTCGAGCAGTTGAGGAGGGGTGCTTGAAGCCGATCGGTGTCGCAGCCGCGTCCGCTCTGCTCATGGGGTGCGCGGCGAGCGGGGGGTTGGGCGCACAGTCGATCGGGCCGGCACCGGACCTGGCGCGGATCGAGGCCGCCGTCGACTCGGGCCGGGTGCGGGGCGCGCAGGAGGCCGTGGAGCGATGGCTCGCGGAGATCGGTGATTCGGCGACTCCCGCTGATCTCGAGCGCGCCGGATTGCTCCGGGCCCGGCTGATGAACGATGCCGATTCCGCCCGCAGCGAATACCTGCGGATCGCGATCGACGGCCAATCATCGCACGGCGCGGAGGCCTGGCTCCGTCTGGCGCAGTTGGACCTGGCCCTTGGTGACCCTGAGCGCGCGGAGGTCGATCTTCAGCGCCTTCGAGCCGATTACCCCACGGGCCAATGGGCGCTCGAGTCCTGGTACTGGTCCGGTCGCGCCCTGGAAGTCTCCGGCCGCCTGGAGGATGCATGCGATGCGTGGGACAGGGCGTCTACGGCGGCTCGCGCGGCGGGGGACGGGGAGGTCCTGGAGTTGTCGGGGACGTCATCCCGGTCGTGTGCGAGCGGCGAAATGCGTCTCACGGTGCAGCTGGATGCGTTTCGCGATCGCTCGGCTGCCCAGGCCGTGGCGGCTCGCGCGGGGGAGGCAGGCTTCCCGACCCGGATCGTCGAGGACGACGGCTTGTATAAGGTTCGAGTCGGCCGCTTCGGTAGAGTCGAGGCGGCGAGAGAGATGGCGAAGCGGATACGCGCAGCCGGCTTCTCGGCCCTGATCACGGCCGAGAATGGCTGACTGCGGCCCGAGGCACGCGTCGTGAGCCAGAACACTCCACTCATACAACAGTACCTCGACATCAAAGCCCGGCACCCGGACTCGCTGCTCTTCTTCCGGGTCGGCGACTTCTACGAGATGTTCTTTGAAGATGCCGAGGAGGGAAGCGGCCTCCTGGGTCTCACCCTGACGTCTCGGAATAACGGCGGCACGCGCGATGTCCCCCTGGCGGGCGTGCCGGCGAAGGCCGTGAACGAGTACGTGCTACGTCTGCTGAGGGCGGGTCGTCGGGTCGCGATTTGCGAGCAGCTCGAAGACGCCTCGGAAGCGGAGGGTATAGTCCGCCGAGACGTCGTCGAGATCATCACCCCCGGAACGGTGCTCGAGAACACGCTGCTCTCGGCGGACCGCAATAACTACGTGGCTGCCATCGCCGGGACCGGGCCGTTCGGCATAGCTGCGGTCGACCTCTCGACGGGAGAGTTCGACGTGTCGCTGGGCGATGCGGGCGCGCTCGTTGACGACCTTGCCCGGATCGAACCCTCCGAGCTTCTGCTGTCCGAGAGCGCGGTCGCTGTGGACGGGGAGTGGCTGGTCACACGGCGGCCCGATTGGAAGTTCGACCCCCAGTTGGGAGCGGAGCGACTGCGCGATCGGTTCGGCGTGCGGAGCGTGGAGGGATTCGGACTGGATCCGGAAGACGACGCCACCTCGCTGGCCGCCGTCGGCGCCCTGCTCGCCTATCTGGAAGAGGTCCGGCCCGCCGGGGTGGAGCACCTTCGCCACCCCCGGGTCGAACGCCGCGGGCGCACCATGTACCTCGATGAGATGACCCGCCGCAATCTAGAGCTCGTGGAGACGCTACGACCGGGCCCCGGCATGACCTTGCTCAAGCTGCTCGACCGCACGCGGACCGCGATGGGTGGACGGCTGCTCAGACGGCGGCTCCTTCGCCCACTCCTCGATCGCGCCGCGATCGAGGATCGTCTGGATGCGGTGGGAGAGCTGTTCAAAGACGGCGATATGCGCCGCGCGCTGCGGGCCAAGCTGCGCGAGATCCGTGACCTCGAGCGGTTGGCGGCGCGCGTCTCCGCCGCGCGCGCCGGGCCGCGGGAGTTCCTCGGGCTCGGCGAGTCGCTGGAGGCCCTCCCGCACGTGCTCGGCTCCCTGGGCCCCGCCACCACGGACGCTCTCCGGCGGATCGGCGATGGACTGGACACCCTCGAAGATGTGCGCGAGCGCATCTCGACGGCCCTCTCGCCGGACGCCCCGGCCGCGCTTCGGGAGGGAGGGGTGATCCGGGCGGGGTACTCGTCGGAGCTGGACGAGATCAGGGGACTGCGCGAGAACGCGGTGCAGTGGATCGCGGGGATGCAGGTGCGCGAGCGCGAGCGCACGGGGATCGACAGCCTCAAGGTCGGGTTCAACAAGGTGTTCGGGTACTACCTCGAGGTCACGAAGGCGAAGCTCGACCGTGTGCCCGACGATTACATACGCAAGCAGACGCTGACCAACGCCGAGCGGTACCTCACGCCCGAGCTGAAGGAATGGGAGGCGAGGGTCGTGGGTGCCGAGGAAGAGATCGCCGCGCTGGAGACGCGGCTGTTTCAGGAGCTGCGGGTCGCGGTGGCTGCAGAGGTCCCGCGCATCCAGGAGACGGCCGCGCGCATCGCGGAGCTGGATACGCTGGCGGCGCTGGCCGATGTGGCGGAGCGGAACGAGTACGTGCGCCCGCAGCTCACGGACGAGCCGTGCTTCGAGATCCGGGGAGGGCGCCACCCCGTCGTGGAGCAAACGGCGGAGCGGGAGTCGTTCATCCCGAACGACGTGGTGTTGGACGATGAGCTACGGGTGATGATCGTGACCGGACCGAACATGGCGGGGAAATCGACAGTGCTGCGCCAGGTGGGCTTGATCGCCCTGATGGCGCAGGTCGGTTCCTTCGTGCCGGCGGCGCGGGCGAGGCTGGGATTGTGTGACCGTGTGTTCACCCGTGTCGGCGCGTCCGACAGTCTCGCGACGGGGATGAGCACCTTCATGGTCGAGATGACGGAGACCGCGACGATTCTGAATAGCGCGACGGATCGGAGTCTCGTGCTGCTCGACGAGATCGGCCGCGGCACCTCCACGTACGACGGCGTCTCGATCGCGTGGGCGGTGACCGAGCGGCTTCACGACGTCGGTGCCCGCACCATCTTCGCCACTCACTACCACGAGTTGGTCGCGCTGGAGGATGAGTTGGAACGGGTCGGCGCTTTTAACGTGGCGGTTCGTGAGCGAGGGAACGAGATCGTCTTCCTGCACCGCCTACAAGCGGGCGGTTCCGACCGCTCGTATGGCGTGCACGTCGCCCGGCTGGCCGGACTTCCGCCGGAGGTCGTGGGACGTGCCGCGCAGATCCTGCGGGAGCTCGAGAACGGCCCGTACGGCAGCGGGAGCCGTGAAGCGGCCGTCGCGGAGCGGGCGAGGGACCAGCTATCGCTGTTCGAACGCGCCCCCGCGTCCCCGGCCCTCGAGCGGTTGGCAGAGCTCGACCCGAACCGAATGACGCCGCTCGAGGCCTTGAGCGCGCTGACTGAGTTGCGTGCCATGACGACTACGGATGACCCGTCCGAGCGGAGTCGAGGGGGAACGAACCGGGACGAGGGCGTGGCCGATGCCTAGCCGGTCGCCGCGCGCGCCGGCGCTCCTGCTCGGTCTCGGCCTAGCCACGGCCGGTTGTGCGGAAGCCGTCCGTCCCGTGTTGGGAGGACTCAAGATCGGGGCGGCCGCGGGCCCGTTTCATATGCCCGTGCTGGACAGCGATGAGCTTCCGTTCCAATACCCGGCCGAAGCGTGGGAACGAGGCGTGGGAGGCGAGACGCTCTTGAAGATCCACATCGCGGCCACCGGCCGGGTCGATTCCGTGCGGGTGGCCAAGTCCAGCGGGCACACCGGCCTGGATTCCGCGGCGGTCGCGGGCGCCCGATCGCTCCATTATCGTCCGGCGCGTCACGGGGAGGAGCCCGTGGCCGTATGGGGATACCTGCCGGTCCGATACCCGATGCCCGAGCGCGCGCGAAACGCGGAGGAAGACGGGAACCCACGATGACGGAGCCGGGGGGCGACAAAGTCCGCGTCGGTGTCCTGTTCGGCGGACAGTCGGCGGAGCACGAGGTCTCGCTCCAATCCGCGAAGAACATCGTCGAGGCGATCGATCCCGAGAAGTATGACGTCGTACTGATCGGCATCGATCGGCAGGGCCGTTGGCACCTGGCCGACAAATCCCGTTTCCTCCTCAACGCGTCGGATCCGCGTCGCATCCAGATGGAATCCACGCGACGCGATGTCGCGCTCGTGCCGGGGGAGCAAGCGGATCTTCTGGAGATCGAGCCGCGAGACGCCCTCGACCCACCCGACGTGGTCTTCCCCGTGCTTCATGGGCCACTCGGAGAGGACGGCACCGTGCAGGGACTGCTCCGTCTTGCCCACATTCCGTTTGTCGGTGCGGGCGTCCTCGGATCCGCGATCGCGATGGACAAGGACGTGGCGAAGCGCTTGCTGGCGCAGGCGGGGATCCCGGTGGCCGCCTGTGCGATTCTGCGTGCCCACGAACCCGCGCCATCATTCGAGGAGCTCGTCCAGAGCCTGGGGCGCCCGTTGTTCGTGAAACCGGCAAACATGGGGTCGTCGGTGGGCGTTCAGAAAGTGGATGATCCCGAGGGGCTGAACGTCGCGCTCGAGTCGGCGTTCTCGTTCGATGCCAAGGTGCTCGTAGAGGAATACGTCGAAGGCCGCGAGATCGAGTGCGCCGTTCTGGGCAACGAGCGCCCGGAGGCGTCGATTCCGGGCGAGATCGTTCCCCTGCACGAGTTCTACTCGTACGAGGCCAAGTATCTGGATGACGAGGGGGCCGATCTCAGGATTCCAGCCGACCTGGACGAGGCCACGACGCGGCGTGTGCAGGAACTGGCGATCCGGACCTTTCAGGTGCTCTGTTGCGAGGGGATGGCTCGCGTCGACTTCTTCCTCAAGCCCGACGGGGAGCTCGTGGTGAACGAGCTCAACTCGATCCCCGGCTTCACACGGATCAGCATGTACCCGAAGCTCTGGGGAGCCAGCGGTATCGGGTACTCGGAGCTGATCGACCGCCTGCTACAGTTGGCCCTGGAACGAGCCGAGCGGGAACGAAAGCTACAATCGGCCGTCGACCTGGGACGGATCGAGATCTGACGATGTTCCAACCGCGCAGGGCCGGTTTTCAGCCAGGCGGCTTCGGCGGTTTCCGCTTCGGGTCCCACCTAACGACGTGGGTGAAGCGTCTGCTGATCGCGAACACCGCCGTGTATCTGGTCCTGGCGCTCGGTATCCTGCCCGCGGGGCCCGTGATCCGTTGGCTCGGATTCGGGAATACCCAGCCGTGGCTCGCCTGGTCGTGGGTCACCTACATGTTCGTGCACGGCGGCTTCGGGCACCTGTTCGTGAACATGCTCACGCTGTTCTTCTTCGGGCCGCCGCTCGAGCGTACCTGGGGTAGCCGTTATTTCATCCAGTACTACCTGGTCGCGGGTCTCGGGGGCGCGCTGTTCTCCCTCATCCTGTTTCCGCTGATCGGTCCGAGCCTCGTGGTCGGGGCCTCCGGGGCGATCTTCGGGTTGCTGTTGGCCTTCGCACTGAACTGGCCGGACGCCCAGATCTATCTCTACTTCCTCGTCCCGGTAAAGGCGAAATGGTTCGTCGCGTTCCTCGGGTTCTTCAATCTGTATGCGTTGATCTCCGGGGGTGGCGGGAACACTGCCTACTGGGCGCACCTCGGCGGTCTGGCGACAGGATTCGTGTATCTGCGATACGGCGATCAGATCGGGCGTAGGCTTCAGAGCCTCGTCTGGAAGGAGAAGCCGAGCCACGTAAAAGTGGAGCCCAAGACCAAGGCTCCGACGCCGAAGCCACGACGGCGTCCCACCAATGGTGACTCGCTTGATGAAGTCGACCGGATCCTGGACAAGATCCGCGAGACCGGAATGGATTCATTGACCCCCAAGGAGCGCGCGTTTCTGGACGAGATGAGCCGCCGCTACCAGAAGACCCCCGAGCGCTTCCACTGAGGGACGGCCGCTCGAATACCCCAGCGCTTCGTGAGGGGTGGCACCGACCCCATGGCGCCTCTAGAATGATTTCCCCTCCGCTTAGCCGGAGGGCGTCGACGCTGCCCGTGCGGGGCGCGCACCATACGACCGTGGTCGAAGGAGGTGTAGATGGCGTCTGCCGCCAGAGTCTTTGAAACGCGGGACATCCGAAACGTCGTCATGTTCGGCCATGGCGGGAGCGGGAAGACCACGTTGACCGATGCGATGTGCTACATCGCGGGGAGCACGAACCGAAAAGGGGACGTGGAGAAAGGAAGCGCGCTCACCGACTTTACACCCGAGGAAACCGAGCACGCGATCTCCATCAATCTGGCGCTGGGTCACGCCGTGTGGAAGGACACCAAGCTGAACCTGATCGACACTCCGGGCTACCTGGATTTCCTCGGAGAAGTCATGGCTGGCGTGCGAGTGGCAGACGGGGGGGTCGCGGTGATCGACGCGGTCTCCGGCGTGCAGGTCGGGACGGAGCGCACCTGGGCGGCGTGTGAGGGGCGCGGGATTCCGCGAATCATCTTCGTGTCCATGATGGACCGCGACAACGCCTCGTTCGAGAAGACGTTCAAGCAGATTCGCGAGACACTGTCACCGGCCGCGATCCCCGTGGAGGTTCCAATCGGATCGGGCACCGGATTCCGGGGGATCGTGAACCTGTTCTCCCAGAAGGCCCACATCTACAAGGAGGGGTCCAACCGCGGCGAATATCAGGAAGCGGACATCCCCGAAGAGATGCAGGCCGAGGTCGAGCGTTATCGCGAGGAGCTGATCGAGACGATCGCGGCGGCCGACGACGAGCTCCTGGAGGCGTACCTGGAGGGCCACGAGCTGGATCGTGATCGGTTGATCGATGTGCTCGGTAGCGCCATGCGGCGAGGCGAGATCTTCCCGATCTTCTGCGGGTCGGGAGCCTCGGGGCGGGGTGTGCGAGCCCTGATGAACAAGATCGTCGAGCTGCTTCCCTCACCGGAAGCGGCGGGCCCCCACGTCGGAGAGGACCCCTCCGGCGAGGCCGTCGAGGTACAGCCGACCTCTGCGGGCCCGGTGGCCGTGCTCGTCTTCAAGACCACATCGGAGCCCCATGTGGGGGATCTCAGCTTCTTCCGCGTGTTCGGCGGCTCGATCGCGAACGGGGACATGCTGCTCAACCCGGGCCGTTCCGAGACGGAGCGGATCACCCACCTGAGCATCCCCAACGGCGCCCACCGAATGGAGGTGGAGCAGCTCGCGCCCGGTGACATCGGGCTAGTGGCCAAGCTACGCGACACGCACACCGGCGACACGCTGTGCGCGCCTTCGAGCCGGCTGACCCTGTCGGGCATCGAGTGGCCGGAGCCCGACATCTCGCTCGCGGTGACGGCCCGCACGCGCGGGGACGAAGACAGGATCTCGACCGGGCTCGCCAAGCTGCACGAGGAAGACCCCACCTTCCAATCGGGTTATGACGGAGAGTTGGGTCAGACGATCGCGAGCGGACTCGGGGAACTCCACCTCAGCGTCGGTTTGGAGAAGCTGACCCGGAAGTACGGGGTGCATGTGGACACCGAGGAGCCGCGCATCCCGTACCGGGAGACGATCATCCGTGAGGCCGAGGGGCAGGGCCGCTATAAGAAGCAGACCGGAGGCCGCGGCCAATTCGGAGATTGTTGGGTGCGGATCAGGCCGCTCGCGCGTGGGTCAGGGTACGACTTCGTCGATAAGATCAAGGGCGGCGTCATCCCTTCGAAGTTCGTGCCCGCGGTCGGAAAAGGGATAAAACAGGCGGCGGAGAAGGGGGTGCTGGCGGGGTACCCGCTCGTCGACTTCCAGGCCGAAGTGTACGATGGCTCACACCACTCGGTCGACTCGTCTGAGATTGCCTTTCAGATAGCGGGCTCCCTCGCGTTCCAGAAGGTGGCGCGCGACGCCGGGCTGGCGCTCCTGGAACCGATCATGGAGGTGAAGGTCGAGACGCCCGAGGCGTATATGGGAGAGGTGATCGGCGATCTGAACCAGCGTCGCGGGCGGGTGCTCGGGATGGAGTCCCAGGGCTCACGCCAGGTCGTTCAGGCGATCGTCCCTCTCAACGAGCTGTACAAGTACTCGGCCGCACTACGATCGTTGACGCATGGGCAGGCCGTGCATACCCGAAAACCCCTGGGGTACGAAGCGGCACCTCCGCACGTCGTGCAGAAGGTGATCGCGGAAGCCGAACGGGAAGGGAACGGCTCACGCTAGTGACGGAGGCACCCCGTGGCCGGGCATAGCAAATGGGCACAGATCAAGCGCCAGAAGGCGGTGAACGACAAGGCCAGGGGAAGACTGTTCTCCAAGCTCGGTCGTGAGATCGCCGTAGCGGCGCGCGATGGCGGAGATCCCGAATTCAACCCTCGGCTCCGCACGGCGATCGAGAACGCCAAAGCCCAGAACATGCCCAACGAGAACATCGAGCGGGCCGTCAAAAGGGGAACCGGCGCTCTCCCCGGGGCCAGCTACGAAGAGAACACGTACGAGTGCTTCGGGCCCGGCGGGGTGGCCTTGCTGCTCGAGTGTCTGACCGACAACACGAAACGCACGGTGGCGGAGCTTCGTCACCTGCTGGACAAGAAGGGCGGCAACCTGGGTCAGAGCGGATCGGTCGCCTGGATGTTCGACCGGGTCGGGCAGATCCTGGTCGACGCTTCGGGCTGTGATGAGGACGCGGCGCTCGAGGTGGCATTAGAGGCGGGCGCGGAGAACATGGAGGTCGAGGAGGACGTGTACGTGATCACCACGGCCCCATCCGAGTTCCACCGCATTCAGGAGACGTTGCGCGTCGCGGGCCTCCCGATCCAGAGTGCCGAGTTGGCGATGACTCCGACGAGCCCGCTGCGCGTGGAGGGAAGAGACGCGGAGCGTGTGCTGAAGCTCATGACGGAGCTGGAAGACCACGACGACGTGCAGAAGGTGTACTCCAACGTCGATCTGGACGAAGCCGATTGGGCCGCGTTAACGGGCAGCGAATGAAATCGAGCGGGTCTCTTCAGCAGGCTCCTCGGGCCTGTTGAAAGTCCTCGGGGTCGACCCCGGCAGCCGCGCGACGGGCTTCGGCGTCATCGAGCGCCGCGGCGGGTCTCACCGTCTCTCGGAGTGCGGCGTCATCCGACCCGGGCCTCAGGCGGATCTCACAACCCGCCTGGTCGATATTCACACCGGTCTTCTCGAGCTGATCGACCGTCATGCGCCCGAATGCGTGGCGGTCGAGGGAATCTTCACGGGACACAACGCACGCTCCGCCATGCTGCTCGGCCACGCTCGTGGCGTCGCTGTTCTTGCGGCCGCGCTTCGGGACCTGCCGGTGTACGAGTACTCCCCGGCGGAGGTGAAGAAGACGGTCGTGGGTACCGGGCGCGCGACCAAGACCCAGGTTGGATTCATGGTACGGCAACACCTGAAGCTCGCCGACGTACCGCGGCCTTCGGATGCGGCGGACGGTTGCGCGATCGCGCTGTGCCACCTCTTCCGAGCGGGTGCGGTGAGCGCTGCGGTCGCTCTCCACCGAGCGGGTCAGACGTGAGTTCCGTAGGACGCCCGTGATCTGCGGCGAGGGACGCTCGTGATCCGCCGGATTCGCGGTCGCCTTACGGCAAAAGGGGCCGATGGCGTCGAGGTGCTCACCTCGGGGGGCATCGGGTACGAGATCGCGGTGCCGGCCACCCTCATCGATCGATTGCCCGCCGCGGGCGAGGAAGTCGAGCTCCACACGTCGCTCGTCGTGCGTGACGACGCCATGGAGCTCTACGGGTTCGGGACATCGAGGGACCGTGAGTTGTTCAGGAGGTTGCAGAGCGCGAGCGGGGTCGGGCCGCGTCTCGCTCTCGCGTTGCTCGGGGCGCTGCCGGGCGGAAGAATCGTAGCCGCGATCCGTGCGAAGGACCATGCGGCGCTCCGGACGGTAAGCGGTGTCGGCCGTAAGACGGCGGAGCGCATCACCCTGGAGCTCATCGACAAGTTGGATGACCTCGCCGACGGCGATATCCCCGTGCGGGATGGGCCGACCGCTTCGGCGGTTCAGGCGCTTCGCGGGTTGGGCTACGGACAGATCGAGAGCGAGCAGGCCGTTCGGCGCGCGCAGGAGGGGACCGATGGACGAGAAGTCGGAACCGAGGAGCTCGTCCGGCGAGCCCTCCAACACGTTTGAGCGGCCACTTCTGATGTGCGGCACGGGAGGGATCGGCTGGTGAACCGGCCCGAGATCACGACTCCGGACACGCTCGACGAGGAGACTTCGCTCGAGACGTCACTACGCCCGAGTCAGCTCACGGAGTTTGTCGGCCAGGACAAGGTCAAGGAGAGCCTCAGGGTCTACATCGAGGCCGCCAAGGGACGGGGCGAGGCCCTGGACCACGTGCTCTTCTACGGCCCGCCTGGACTCGGAAAGACGACGCTCGCGATTCTGCTCGCCCGCGAGCTGGACGTGAACATCAAGCTCACGTCCGGTCCCGTGCTCGAGAAGCCCGGCGATCTGGCGAGCCAGCTCACCAACCTCGAGCCGCGTGACATCCTGTTCATCGATGAGGTCCATCGGCTGCGCCCGGTTATCGAGGAATTTCTATACCCGGCGATGGAGGACTACCGGATCGAGATCCGCCTCGGCGACGGGCCGCGCGCTCAGACGTTCTCCATGAAGTTGGAGCGATTCACGCTTGTCGGGGCGACGACACGCTTCGGGCTCTTGACCGCGCCCATGCGGGCGCGATTCGGCGTGATCGAGCGTTTGGGCTTCTACCCCAAGGAGGAGCTCCTCCAGATCGTCGAGCGATCGGCCGAGATTCTCGACGTGCCGATTACGGCGGATGGAGCCTCGGAGATCGCCCGACGCGCGCGCGGGACGCCGCGGATCGCCAACCGGCTGCTGCGCCGAGTGCGGGACTACGCGCAGGTCCGGGCCGACGGAACGATCGACGAGAAGACGGCCCTCGAGGGGCTCGAGTTGCTGAACGTGGACGAATACGGCCTGGACGAGATGGATGGGCGCGTCCTGCGAGCCATCATCGAGACGTTCAACGGCGGTCCCGTGGGCCTCAGCTCGCTCGCGGTCGCCGTCGGCGAGGATGCCGGCACCCTGGAGGAAGTGTACGAGCCGTACCTGATTCAGAACGGCTACCTGCAGCGTACGCCTCGCGGCCGTACGGCGACCCCGAAAGCCTACGAGCGCTTCGGGTACGCACTCCCGCGTGGCGAAACCGCACAACCCGGCCTGTTCGAGGATGGTCGCTAGCGCACGCGAGGGACACACGAGCGCAGCCCAAGCGGATCGCCGGGAATACCGTACGGCCGACTTCGACTACGATCTACCCGAGGATCTCATCGCGTTTCGGCCCGCGCCGAGACGGGACTCCTCCAGGCTCCTCGTGGTGAACGCCGCGAGCGGCGCGCTGGAGGATCACCGATTCACCGATCTCCGTGCGCTCGCTCGGCCCGGCGATGCCCTCGTCCTGAACGACACCCGCGTCTTTCCCGCCCGTCTGACCGGTTGGAAGCCCACCGGGGCACGCGCGGAGATCCTGCTCCTCCGGCCACGTGATGATTCGGGAAGCGCCGCCGTGTGGGAAGCCATCGTGCGACCGGGTGGTAAGCTGAAGCCCGGCCGGCGCGTCCAGGTTGCCGACGATCTGGAAGTGATCGTGCTCGACTCGCTCCCCAATGGTGGTCGCGTGGTTCGGTTGGAGGGTCCTGGTGACCCCTGGGTCCTCATCGAGCGCCACGGCCACGTCCCTCTACCGCCGTACATCGACCGCCCGGACGACGACGCCGACCGCGAGCGCTATCAAACGGTGTATGCCCGCCACCGTGGCAGCGTGGCGGCCCCCACCGCGGGCCTCCACTTCACGCCGGAGCTGTTGGCGGAGCTGGAGCAGGGCGGGCTCCGGGTCGCGCGGCTCACGCTGCACGTGGGGGTGGGCACGTTTCGTCCCGTCGCCGCGGATCGACCCGAAGCGCACCGTCTGCACGCCGAGGCGTTCGAGATCGGTGACACCGCCGCCGGGCTACTCAACGACACACGCGCGGAGGGTGGACGGATCTGGGCCGTCGGGACGACCGTGTGCCGCGCGCTCGAGAGCGTGGTGGACCCGGAGGGGTACTTCGGATCGCGCCGGGGCGAGACGGATCTGTTCATCTACCCGCCGTACGAATTCCGCGGGGTGGACTGTCTGTTGACCAACTTCCACCTACCCCGATCCAGTCTCCTGATGCTGGTGGCGGCGTTCGCCGGCCACGAGCTCACGCTCCATGCCTACCGACATGCGATCCGCGAACGGTATCGGTTCTATTCGTACGGCGACGCGATGGTGGTCATGTGAGCGGGCACGCCCCGGGTGCCTTCTCCCTCGATGGGACCGACGGCCGGGCACGTGCGGGACGTCTGACCCTCCCGCGGGGGCAGATCCGCACACCGTGCTTCATGCCCGTGGGCACGCAGGGTACCGTGAAGTCGTTGACCCCGGATGACCTCACGGGCGCGGGTGTCGAGATCCTGCTCGGAAACGCGTACCACCTCTATCTGCGTCCCGGGCTCGACGTGATTCGCGCGTGCGGGGGACTGCACCGCTTCATGAATTGGGAACGCCCGATCCTGACGGACTCGGGAGGATTCCAGGTCTTCTCGCTCGCCCGCATCAACGAAGTGAACGACGAGGGAGTCACGTTCCAGAGCCACATCGATGGCTCACGGCACCAGCTGACGCCCGAGCGCTCGATCGAGATCCAGGCCGCCCTCGGATCCGACATCGTCATGGCACTGGACGAATGCCCTCCGGGTAACGCCGGCCGGGACGAGGCCCGGGTGGCGGTGGAGCGGTCGCTCACGTGGCTCGCGCGCTGCCGAGACCGCCACGCCGAGGTGTCGCGGTCTGCAGAGGGTGACCACGCGCGCGGGCTGTTGTTCCCGATCTTCCAGGGTGCCTCCTACGAGGATCTGCGCCTCGAATCCCTCGAACGAACGCTGGCCCTCGGACCTTGGCCCGGACTCGGGATCGGCGGGCTTTCGGTGGGCGAGCCCAAGGACGTGACGCTGGCGATTCTCGACCGGTGCGAGAGCGCGATGCCCGTCGGGGTGCCACGCTATCTGATGGGTGTCGGATACCCCGAGGATGTGATCGAGGCGGTGCGCCGCGGCGTGGACATGTTCGATTGCGTGGCACCGACCCGGAACGGACGGAACGGGACGGCGTTCACCACGACCGGTCGCATGAACATGAAGGGCGCCCGGTTCGCGACCGACCAGGACCCCATCGACCCCGGGTGTAAGTGCGAGGCCTGTCGCCACCATACACGCGCGTACATCCGGCATCTGTTCGTGTGTGACGAACTCCTCGGCTTGAGGCTACTTTCTCTGCATAACGTCCACTTCCTGATCCAATTGACTTCGGCTGCGCGCGCCGCGATCCTCCGGGGCGATTTTGAGGATTGGGCGGATGAGTGGCTGGCCCGCTATCGGGGCCAGACTGGCGAGTCCACGGAGCAGCCTGGCAACAGCCCCCGAGGAGAGCCGTAATGTTGATCGCGAACCTATTGATGGCGCCAACGGAAGGCGGGGCGAACCCGGCGGGAACGTTGTTCATGATGGCCGGGTTCGTCGCCATCTTCTACTTCCTCTTCATCCGTCCCCAACGGAGGCAGCAGCATCAGCACCAGGCGATGGTGGCGGCGCTCGAGAAGGGGGACGAGGTGGTCACGGCAGGCGGAATCATCGGAACCGTGGTGCACCTGAAGGAGGACCGGGTCACGATCAAGTCGGGCGAAACCCGCGTGGAGGTCGAGCGCTCCAAGATCGGCCAGGTCAGAAAGGCGGAGTGAGCGTCCCGCGACTCGATCGGGACCGCGCCGCAGATGGCCGAGGGAACGATGGAGATAGGCCCGCCCGGTGCGTGAGCGACCCAGGACTCACCTTATGATCCGCGAGATTCGTCTTTACGGAGACCCGGTCCTGCGTGAGATGTGCCGTCTGGTCGAAGCGGTGGACGATGAGGTGCGCGAGCTGATCGCGGACCTGACGGAGACGATGTACGAGGCGGACGGGATCGGTCTCGCGGCCCCCCAGGTGGGCGTGCCCGTTCGAGTGTTCGTGTACGACGTCCGCGAGGATGGCACGGAGCCGGGTGTGCTGGTCAACCCCGAAATCGTGTCGCGTGAGGGTAAGGTAAAGGATGAGGAGGGGTGTTTGAGCATCCCGGGCCTGGCAGAGCTCGTGGAACGGAGCGACCGAATCGTCGTCCGGGGTCTGGATGCCTCCGGCGACCCAGTCGAGGTCGAGGCCGATGGGTTGCTCAGTCGGTGCCTCCAGCACGAGAACGACCACCTGGACGGGGTTCTGTTTATCGATCACCTGAGTCCGCTCAAGCGCCAGATGCTTCAGCGCAAATGGGTGCGGATGGACGAGTCCGAGCGCCGGGTCGGCGGCGGCCTCTAGACGGGGCGGGGGAGATCTCGAGCAGGTCGATGCGAGTAGTGTTCTGGGGCACTCCGGACTTCGGAGTACCCACCCTGGAAGCGATCCTTCACGCCGGTCACGACGTGGTAGGTGTCGTCACCAACCCGGACCGCCCGCGCGGTCGTGGGCGCCGCCTGCAACCGAGCGCCGTGAAAACCGCCGCGCTCGATGCGGGTCTCCACCTCCTGCAGCCCGAGCGCCCGAAAGGCGACGAGTTCCTGCGCGAGCTGGCGGAGCTCGAGCCCGAGATCTCCGTCGTGGCGGCGTACGGTCACATCCTGGTCGATGAGGTGCTGGGGTTGCCCACGCACGGTTCGGTAAACGTACACGCGTCCCTGCTTCCGCAGTTGCGCGGGGCGGCACCGGTCAACTGGGCCATCATCCGCGGACACCGCGAGAGCGGCGTCACGATCATGCGCATGGTGCGTGAGATGGATGCCGGATCGATCCTCCTACAGGCGGCGATCCCGATCGACGAAGAGATGACGGCCGGGAAGTTGTACGAGCGTGCGGCCGCCCTCGGCGCGCCAATGACCGTCGAGGTCCTCGCTGCCATCTCCGGTGGGACGCTCACCGAAAGCGAGCAGGACGACGCTCTCGCGACATACGCCCCCAAGCTGGGGCGCGAGGACGCGCGGCTGGAGTGGGTACAGGGCGCAATTGAGGTGGCGAATTGGATCCGAGGTTGTGATCCGTGGCCCGGGGCGTGGAGCGAGCTGGAGGGTATCCCGGTGCAGCTGTTCGAGCCTCACGTCACGCGGCAGCCGGCCACGGGAGATGGGGCCGAGCTCGCCGTGTCGACCGGGGCCGAGCTCGCCGTGTCGACCGGGGCTGACATCGCCATAGCGCCCGGGATGATCCTCGCAGCCGATCCGCGCTCGGGGCTCGAGGTAGCCGCCGGCCGCGGATCGGTTCGCATCGGTGCCGTCAAGCCGGCCGGTGCGCGACGGATGAGCGCCGCCGCGTGGATCCGCGGTCGTGGTGCCGGGGAAGGGGGACGCTTCGTTTAGCAGGTCGCTGAGCAGGTGACACCGTCCCTGCACGTCGTGACGGGTGACCGCGAGGCGGAGGCTCCGGATTTTCGTCGAGTGGCACTGGAGCTCTTCGAGCGCTGTGGTCCCGCCGTCGCGCTTCATCTGCGCCTCACGTGTTCCGCCCGAGAGCTGCACGCGCACGCGGTGTCGCTGGCACGCGCCGCGACGACCTACGGAGGGTGGTGTGTCGTGAATGGGCGGGTCGATGTGGCGCTGGCGGCAGGCGCTCAAGCCGTGCAGCTTGGCCGCACCGCGCTTGGCGTACGTGGAGCCGCGCGCGTGGCCGCGGCGGCGGGGCGAACCGTCCGCGTGGGAGCGTCGGTGCACGGGATCCCCGCGGCACTGACAGCGGCCGCGGACGGAGCGAACTACCTGATCCTGGGTACCATCTTTTCCACTCCCAGCCACCCGAACCGCGTGGGCGCCGGCCCCGAGTTGGTCGCCCGGGTTCGGCTCGCGCTGGATGCGGAAGGTTTCGAGGCGGTGCCGCTCATCGCGATCGGCGGCATGGACGCGGCTCGCGCCGAGGTGACTCGTCTGGCCGGTGGATACGGGGTGGCGGTGCAGCGGGCCGTGTGGGCATCTGACGACCCCGTCACGGCCGGTGTCCACCTGTGTGCGAAGCTGGACGACGAAGGCCGTTGATGTCGACGAGTGCCGAACAACGAGACGACAGGACGAACGTGGAGAACGATCCGAGCGTCGATACACGAGACATCGAGATCCAGGTGAACGGGCAACCGCACCTCGTACCGGAGGGGGTTTCCGTCGTCGGCCTTCTCGAGAAGCTGACGGTGGATCGCCGCACCGTCGTCGTGGAGTTGAACCGGCAGATTCTTCGTCGGACCGAGCTGGAGGAGATCCGGCTCGAGCCGGGCGATCGCGTCGAGCTCGTTCAGTTCGTGGGAGGGGGATGACATGGACGAACGGCTCGTCATCGCCGACCGGGCCTTCGGTTCGCGTCTGATTCTGGGGACCGGTAAGTACAGCGGTCCGCAACAGACGCTGGAAGCGATCCGCGCATCGGGCGCCGAGATGGTCACGGTCGCCGTGCGCCGGGTGGATCTCAATGCGGACAACCGCGAGAGCCTGCTGCATTACCTCGATCCTGAGGAGTTCTTCCTCCTTCCGAACACGGCGGGCTGCTACACGGCCGAGGAGGCGATCCGCTACGCACGGTTGGGTCGCGAGGCCGGGTTGAACGACTGGGTGAAGCTGGAAGTGATCGGAGATCAGGACACGCTCCTTCCCGACACCGCCCAGCTTTTGGAAGCGGCGGAGACGCTCATCG
>JBDHAD010000082.1:0-12287 GCA_039588215.1 Gemmatimonadota bacterium | reverse complement strand
GGCCGAATCGACCTCCGTTGTACCGATACGCCGATCCCGGCGTGCCCTCCGAGGTGTGGGTCAGGAGGTGGCGGACGAGGATGACGCCCTGGCTCGAAAGATCGATCCCGTAATCGGAGACCGGATCGTCCAGGTCGAGGAGCCCCTCCTCCACGAGCTGCATGATGATGACGGAGGCGAAGGGCTTGGTGAGCGAGGCGAGGTGAAAGCAGGTGGACTCGGTTGCGGGCCTGCCCGCCGCGACGTCGGCGAACCCCAGGCCCCTGGACCACACGACCTGTCCGTTCTCTGCGATGGCCGCCGCCATCCCCGGGATCGTGTGTTCCACGCGGAGCGTGTCCAGTCGGGCCGCGAATCCCTGGAGACCCGAGGTGAAATCCACGGGGAATGTGGGTTCTCCGGACCCCGGAGCCGCCGGATCGGAACCACAAGCCAACGAGGCGAAGACGATGAGGTGGAGCGGGAGCAAGCGCTTCATCGTGCCAACCGGGGATCAGGTAGCGTCAGCGATTACCTGAAGGCAAGGTATGGAGACCCCACAATGGGTGGAAACCCTCACCTGCCGGAACGCTTGGCTTGGCAAGGGTTACAGTAGGGAGCACTCCCCACGTCGTCAGACGGGTCTGTTGACCGAGGCGGAGGTGTCATGGCACCTCGGACGGGTAAGCCGTCAAGCTCATCCGGGTCATTGCCGTCCCTCACGCGGCGCGACTTCATGCGCCTCTCCGCCGCTGCCATCGGCGGGGCAGTCCTGGCCGATTGTGGCGAGGCCCCGGCTGGCGGCCCACCACCAGAAGCCCCAATACCTCTGGAACCGACCGCACAGGTCGCCGCGGTCCGCGGCGACGACCTTGCACCGATGACTCGACAGGTGCTCGACGCGGTGGGCGGAGTGGAGCAGGTCGTCCACGAAGGCGAGACGGTCTTCATCAAACCGAACATGGTTACGCTCCCATGGGCCCGCTCCGGGAACTGCTTCGTGGGCGGTGAGTGCGCCAAGCCGGAGATCGTCATCGCCGTAGCCGATGAGTGCCTGCGGGCCGGCGCCGCGGAGGTGATCATCGGCGATGGCTCCCACATGCCGACCCTGGAGTGGGAGTACGCGACGACCTTCGATGGCGCCACCAACCTTGTTTTGGAAACCGAGCGCCTGAGCGCGCAGTACGCGGGCCGAGCGCGCGTGGCCTCGCTGGAGGTGGACTCTCCCGAGTGGGTGGAGGTCCCGTCCCGCACCTACCTCGGCCGGATCGCGATCTCGAGCCTGGTCGCGCGGGCAGACCGGGTGATCTCGATTCCCGTCGCGAAGACGCATTCATGGGCACAGCTGACCCTGTCCCTGAAGAACTTCATCGGGATTACTCCTCTGGAGCGCTATGCCACTTGGATGGAAGGGGGCTATGGGGACCGGAGCGGCGGCTTCGACCACAGCAGCCCGCGGGCGATCGCGGAAATCTACCTCGACATCGTCGCTGCGGTGAAGCCGGATCTCGCCATCGTCGACTTCTCGATCGGGATGGAGGGAGACGGTCCAACTCTCGGGTCAGGTGGTCGGCCGGTCGACATGCGTTCGCGACTCGGGTCCTGGGTGCTCCTCGCCAGCACCGATCCGGTAGCAGCCGATGCGACGGCCGGTCGGGTCATGAGCCACGATGTCTCGGCCATGAAGCAGCTCACGATGGCATACGATATGGGGTTGGGAGAGATCCGTGAGGGAGCGATCGAGATCGTGGGTGAACGGCTCGACGCTCTGCGGGTTCCGTGGGCGCCCGCGAGACTCAAGAACAACCCGGCCGGCGCCTATGTGCCCAGGCGGCAATACTCCTGCTGTCTGCCCGCCGAGGCTTGAGTTAGGCCGTGGAACGGCTTGACCGAGCTTGACTGCTTCGAGACGGACATCCTGGCAAGAATGACCCGGCCATGTGGTAGCCGAGCCTGGCATGCCTAACGACCGCTCGGCAGCACCTCCCTCTTGATCTGTCTGAGCTCTCGGCGCGCCCAGTCTCCTAAACCCGTGCCTTGCTGAAGCTGGGCCACTTTCGCGGAAAGCGGTGTTGTGCGCTCGGGAGCCGCGAGCCTGGATCGGCAAAGCTCTACGACCTCGCGCAGAATGTACAGTTGCTCGGTATCGGGGAGTCCGGGAATCGAGGCGGCTCGCTCCAACCACACCAACGCATCGTCGGGGGCGTCCAGCGCGTCTCGCAGAAGAAGCGCGATGCGTAGCGGAGGTCGTGGATCCGAAGGGTCCTTCTCTGCCGCGAGCCTGAGAGCCTCCATCGCCTCGTCAGTCCGCCCGCGTTGAATCAGCGCCTCTTCCTTGGAGTAGTCCCGAATCGGTGACGCGATCCGTGTCGACGGGTGAAAGAGACCACCCGCGCCCTCACCCACTCGTTCGGTGATCGCGTACACGAGCGCGGCGGCCACCGCGAGTATGGGCACGCCCAGCGCGAGGGCACCCAAAAGGAGCGCTGGCAGGAGCGGAAGCTGGAAGAGCAGGACCCGAGAGCCGCTCCCATGATCAACAATGGCGGGCCCAACAACACCAAGATGACGAAGATGCGGCTGCGGGACTGGAGGTCTTGCTCCCGAATCCGGGGTGGGCTGTATCTGCCTAGCACGCTGCCAGTCTTGTGCGGGGCGTCGAAACGTCAGGAGCGGCGGCGGATCCGTGTATCAACCTCTTCGGCTGGAACAACTTGCGAAGCCCTCGATCGGTCTGGTGGTGTGGCTAGTTCGCCATCTTGATCGCGGCGAGCTCCATCACGTGATCACGGTCCTTCTTGGTCCTGACCTCGAGGCGAACGCCTCTACCCTCCGCGTATTTCCTCGCCCCATCTATGACGGCGAGTACCGGCTCGGGCAGAGTACTGTCGTGAGCCGCTTTGACCGCCCTGTCGCCCAGCACGAAGCCCACCAGGAAGTGCTTCCTGCACGGGGTCATGTACAGAACGGGATAGCCACCGCCCTCCGCGCCTGCGCCATCCTCTGATCATGGACCCACGACCTGGAGCCCGCCTCGCGCGCGTGTGACGGCTCGCCTCAGCCGCCCGCGAGCTCTACGAGCATCGCCGTGTACATTTCTAGGTTCAGCCGATACTGGGCCTCGCTCATGTATTCGTGCTCGCTATGCCCCGTGTACGGTTCGTCGGGCATGGCGGGGCCGAAGTTGACGCCGTTCGGTACCAGCCGTGCGTGCGTCCCGCCGCCCATCGACGTGGGAGCCGCGTCCTCCCGCCCGGTGTAATGCCTAAAGATGGCGAGCAGGGTGGGGATGTGCGGCGCATCCTCCAGGTAGTGCGGGTCGCTCGTGATCGTGGAGTGCTCCACAGTCTCGATTCCGGTCTCCGCTTTCCAGGCCTGCACCGCCGCCGCGACCACGCTTTCCATCTCGGCCCGACTCCGACCCATGGGCGCCCGGACGTTGATGCCGGCCCTGAGGCTCCCGTCCTCTTCACGTCCGAGCGTGGTGAGGGACAAAGTCAGCCGTCCCATGAACTCGTGCGAGAACGCGAGATCGCCGAACCGCTCGGCGTAGTCTCCGGTGCCGACAAGGTCGTTCACGAGGCGGACCATCGTAGCGACCTGACCGGCAGGCCAGTCGTAGGTGGCGAGGAGAGCCGCCAAGTGCGTGATCCCGTTCGTGCCCTCCCAGGGCTTCGAGGAATGCGCCGAGGTACCCCGGGCTCGTACGGTGAGTGCGCCCGCGGCGGGCTCGCCCTCCAGAAACGAGAACTCGACCGCCGTATCGGAAGCCGCGGCCGCGCGCAGGGCCGACGTCAGGACCGGGTCGGCACCCTCGATCACGGCCACCCCGTCCTCCGGGACCTGAGACAGGAACGACCCCCCGGAGAACGACGTTAGCCGGGCCTGGTCGAGGTCGCCGGCCGCCGAAGGCACCTCGTCGGCCGGCACGCTGAGGAAGATGGCGTTCCAGCCCTTCTCTCCCGTCACCACCGGGTATTCCGCGTCGATCACCACGTTGAGCGAGGGTGGCTCGTTGCGCGCCAGAAACCGCTGGAACGGAGCCCAGTCGGACTCCTCGGAGTAGGAGATGATGAGCTCGATCCGCCTCGCCAGAGCGACTTCGCGATCCTTCAGCGCCTTCATCGCCCAGATCGCGGTGGCGATAGGTCCCTTGTCGTCCTCTACGCCGCGCCCCACGAGCCGGCCCGGCTCGCTCTCTCGATCCAGGCTGAAGGGATCGCGCGCCCATTTCGATGCATCCGCCGGTTGCACGTCGGCATGGGTGACCACCCCCAGTCGGTCCGAGGCGTTCCCCAACCCGAGGACCACCACGGCGCCGTGGTCCTCGAAGTCGAGCCCTAGCTCGCCCGCCTTCCGCTCGAGGTACACGGTCATCTCGCGGACGGCGGGGTGCTCGGCAACCTGAACGCCGGGTTCCTGGACGGTGCGAAACGTCACGAAGTCGCCGAGGGTGGCGACCGTCGAATCGTAGTATGTGTCGACCGCGTATCGAGCGACATCTCGTGCCTGATTGGAGACCAGGGGCACTGCGCAGCCGACGACCAGCACCGCGCATCCGGCCGCTCCTGTGGCCGCGAAACCAGTGGTGTTCGACTTCATCGGAGTACCCCTTCCAGGCGCGCCGCCGCGGTCGGCCGACCCGACAAAGGACCGCGCTAGCGATCCGATCTGCGCGTTTGGACCCGCTTCAGAAGACCTCGTATCGACCGCTGTCGATGCGTTCGATGAGCCGGGTGAGACGGCGGTGGACGTTTCGAATCTCACCCGCCGTCAGACCCAGCTGGAGCACGGAGTCCGTGCGCCGGATGCCCTTGTCTGGGTCCAGGTTCTCGGTCGGTTCCATGGGTACGAACTCCCCACCGCGCAATTCGAACTGGGCCACCACGCCCAGCGCCTGGTGGAGCCCCTCGAGGGTGACCTGTCGGAGCCGCTCGATGGAGGCGGCGGGAAAACGATCGATCCGTAGCTCGCGCCAGTAGGTGCCGCGGTCGCTCTCGTCGCTTTGGCGCTGGGAGAAGGCGAGCCCGTTGTCCACGCTGAAGATGCGTGGGTTGGCCGAGTCCGTCGATATGAGGTAATTCCCGACGTTCGAATCGTTGTGGCGAATCAGGTACGTGAGCAGGTTGAAGTTCCCGGCGTGTCGGGCGAACGCCTCGTCGTTCTCGAGCCGCTCCTTGTCTCGGATATCGTCCCTATCCGCCACCTCGATGTTCCACGATAGCCAGTACTGGAGGACGACGAGCGACATGCGCCATTGATCGAACGTAGGCAGCGGGTCCTCGATCGCCTCCCGAGTGGGCGCTTTGTCGATCGCCCGCCTGACGAAATCAAGCGCGAAGCAACGAGCGACGGTCGGCGGCACGACATACTCGGACTCGTCCAGAAAGAGCTTCTGGAGCTCGTACGCGGCAACCTCGTACTGGGGTCGGTTGTTGAACACCTCCCCGCCGCGCGCGGCGGGCGCGAACTTGAGCCGCAGCATCGCACCATCCTCGAACCGGACAATGGGAGCGTACGTGCGCTCGCTCGGGAGGCCCCGGGATGTCAGCATGTTGAGGATCTCGAACGACTGGGATCCAAGACGCTCCTCGATTTCCGAGACCGGCAGGACGATGATGTTGTCCTGCCCGGCGATCGGGGTCGGCGCGATCAGCGCGAGCAGGAGTACGGAGCTCAACTGTGACTGTCGGAGCATCATTACCCTTCGTGTGTTCATGCCTTGCCCTCGGTCCGATCGATCGGAAGATACACGCGCGCAGTAACAAGTATCGTCTCACGGCTCTTGGTCCTCACCCCAGCTCCGTCAGGATCTCTTCCAGCCGTCGTTGGGCCGCACGGACGCGGGGTTGCAGCACCTCGTCCGCATCGGCCCATAACTCGACGAACCTCCCGTAGTGCCTCGCCGCGTTCTCGAGGTCGCCACCCTCGTCGTAGAGCTGTCCGAGCCGCTCGGTGACCCACGCCAGGTACAGGGCATCCCACTTGGGCTTGCTCCAAACCGTGGTCGCCAGGTATCGCTCGTAGACCGCGACGGCCGAGTCGGGCCGGCCCAGCCTCTCGTAGGCCTGGCCACGAAGGGGAAGCGTGCATGACGGGTAGCAAGCTTGCCTCGTGATCCCCTCCATCCGATCGAGCTCGGCCAGCGCGCCCTCCGCGTTCCCGCCAGCGAGGGCCACGTGTGCCTGCGCCCACCCGCCGTTGGCCTCCCGCTGCAGGTGCATGGGACGGATCTCGACCTCGAAGGCGGCGAGGAGAGCCCGCGCCTCGGCCGGGTTCCCGGCTGCGGCGTACAGCTTGGCGAGGGACTCGTACGGCCGATCATGCGGAGCAAGCGAGTCCAGCGGGTAGGCGCGTAGCGCCTCCTCGACCCGCTCCAGCGCCCGGACCGGATCGCCCCCCCCCAGAGATCGATCTCGCCGAGCCACGTGACCTCCTCCAGGTAATCACCACCTCGCCCTCGCTCTTGGTGGCTGGTCAGCACCTCGGAGAATCGGGACTCAGCCTCGTCTAGTCGGCCATGGATCGCGTCCAGGTTTCCCAGCTCCTCACTCGCGTCGACGCGATGGCCCGGATTCGGGTCATTCGCCAGTTCGCCATAGAACACGGAGGCGACATCGTACTGCCCTCGAGCCGCAGCAAGCCGGGCCCGCGCGAAATGCAGACCGGGGTTCTCGGGCGCCCGCTCGGCCCATCGGTCCAGCGTTGTGGCGGCGTCGTCGAATCTCCCCAGTCCTGCTTGGAGCTCCCACAAGTTGACAAAAGCAGAGCCCATCGACCCGTTTTCTATCCCCGCCTCGAGGGCTTCTTCGGCTCGGTCGTAATCTCTCAACGATTGGAAGATCAGGCCCAGATTCCCGCCGAACACACCTCCGCGGATCTCGGCGATCCGTTCCTCGGCGACCGCGCCCAGCTCGAGTTGCCCCGTCACCGCTGTGTGGTACCTACTCTCGATCTGGAGCCTCTCGAGTTCCGGCAGCCCGTCACGCAGCTGATGGGCCTTGGTCATCGCGGTGATCATCCGCGCCGTGTCCTCCCTCCGGTTACCGAGGACGTTGCCGATCTTCCGATACGCGAACGCGAACGCGGTATCGAGCGCTACCGCCTCCTCGTACCGGGCGAGGGCGGTCCGGTTGTCGCCCTGGTTCTCGGCTCGCAAACCGGCCGTGTACCGTTTCAGTGCTTCGAGTGATCCCGTCGTATAACGGGCAAGAGCCGGAGTGGAGCGGATCGACCTGACGGATTCTCCAAGCCGCGAGCGCAGTCTTCTTGACAGGTGGTTGATCGCTTCAATGAAGTGATCGGAATCGGCCGCCGTCTCCCGATCCGACACCAGTGGCCGCCCATCCTCCGGGGTAACGAGCTGCATGGTGAGGAGGAACCCGCTGCCAGCCTCGTTCACCCGGCCCGCGATGACGCCCTTCACTCCCTCGCGGACTGCCGCCTCGGTTGCCACAGCCGGAACGAGAGGTTCGTTCGGGTCCAACTGCATCCGTTGCAGGACGCCCCGGAGAGCGCGGGGGGTTATCAGGGTTACCGCTTCAGATCCGGCGAGATCGATCCGAAGCGCCTCGGTGGCCGTGCGCGCGAGGATCGAATCCGTGCCGCCGAAATCCGCTAGAATCAGCTGGTCCCGCTCGTCGAGCACCCCTTGGGCGACCAGGCTCGCGGCCGGACCGATGCCGAGGGCGCGGGACGCCAGAAACCCGCCCGCCCCCAGCCCGAGCGTGATGAACGCGGCCACTCCACCCGCGAACGCGTTCCGCCAAGAGAAGAGCCGGTCAGCCCGGCTCGGGCGGAGCCGCACCCTGCGCTGCAGGAGCGCCGTGGTCAGGAAGACCAGCAGTCCGATCAGGAGCAGCCCCAGGGCGGTCGCTCGAACCCAATCGGGCATGAAGTACTCGCGCGTTGCCCAGCCGATCCCCTGGTACAGGAGCCAACCCCCCGCCCCGTACGTGATCAGCGTGGCCGGGAGCGTCCCGTGCCGGCGTAGGGCCTCGCCACGGACCGCCGCCCTCAGCGCCTCCCCGAACTCCTGGGCCGTCCCGTGCCGGTCCTGCGGCGACTTCGCCATGGCCCGCCGGATCACCGCGTCGACCTCGTCCGGGACCTCCGCCCGGCTCGCCTGCGCGGATGGCACCTCGTCCTCAAGGTGACTCGCCAGCACCGTTAGACCCGGCCCCGAATACGGAGGCTCGCCCGTCAACATCTCGTACAGGACGCAGCCGAGCGCGTAGACATCGGCCCGGCCATCGAGCTCATCTCCGCTCGCCTGCTCCGGGCTCATGTAGGTGGGGGTGCCCATAATCGCCCCCGTTCCCGTGAGACCCTCACCGCCCGCCTCCGTAACCGCACGCGCGATCCCGAAGTCGGCCACGACCGCGTGCCCCGACACGAGCAGCAGGTTGGCCGGCTTGATGTCCCGATGGATCACCCCTTGCTCGTGCGCATAGGCGAGGGCGTCGGCCACCTCGCGCGCGATCCGCACGGCTTCCCTTACGTCGAGACGGCCCATGCGGTCGATCCGGTCCTGCAGTGATTCTCCCTCCACGTACGGCATCACGTAGTACAACCAGCCGTCCGAGTTGCCGGAATCATGGAGCGGTAGAATGTGCGGGTGCGTGAGGTGCGCCGTAATCTCGATCTCGCCCAGGAAGCGTTCCGCCCCGAGCGCGGCCGCGAGCTCCGGCTTCAGGACCTTGATCGCGACCTCGCGCTTGTGCTTGAGGTCCCGGGCCAAGTAGACAGTGGCCATCCCGCCCTGGCCCAACTCACTCTCGATCGCATAGCGATCGGCAAGAGCGGCTTTGAGGCCATCAAGGTGCAGGGACATCTCAGCTGTCACCTCAGACGCGGGAACGGCAGATTCGGGATCTGCACGTCAGGGAACGTGGATCGGGGGAGCATACCGAGGCAAGCTGCCGGGGGGGGGTGCACACAACGGCGGGGCGGCCGGCCCGGACCACCCCGCTGCCGGCATTCACATCGGCCGTCTCGTGCGGCCCAGACCCAACCGGAGAGTGCGTCTAGGGCGAGTTGTCAGCCGCGCCCTCAAGCGGCAGCTCGAATTCGATTTCGTCCTCGATCGGTATCCCATCTTCATTGAACTCGGGTATCTCCGGCTTGAGCCTTCTCGCCTCCTGAACCGCGTTCTCATGGATCGCCACGAATCTCATTCCGATCGCCCGATAGAACTCGAGTGCGACGCGATTGTCATTCGTCGTGATCAGCCACAGCCTGGTGCATCCAGCATCGTTCGCGATTGCCTGAACAGCCGCCATCAAGCTCCGGCCAATCCCCTGACGGGGGAGCAGGCTAATCAGAACCACGACCTCGCACTGGTCTTGGTCCAACCGGTACAGCAGCACACCCGAAGGCCTGGAATCCTCCTCCGCCACCAGTCCGGGCAGGGACAATGCGTCGTGGAGGACGCCCCGGGAGACTACGCGCGACGAGCCGAAATGCCTGCTCATAAGGGGGCCCAACCATGAGACATCGGGAGACTGAAGCGGCCGGATTTTCATAGGCAAAAAGGGGTGGCTGGCGGACACGCTATTCCGCTGCGGACTGCGGTGCCCAGCGGGCGCTCGGCAAGCAAGAGCGATCCTCCCTCCGATCGATCCAGAACTGACGGGGGATTCGCGCACGCGAGTCGGGTGGGGTCCCCGGTGGGGATCACTCCGAGGCCGCGTCAGCCACCAGCTGGAATCCTATCTGGTCGAAGATCTCGTCCGAATAGTCACCCTTCGCGGTTACGTTGATCGAGATTCGACGCTTGGATAGGACCCGTACGAGAGAGCCCCCCTCATCAGCTGGCTCCACGACGACGCGGACGACCTCCCCCGCGGTCCACTCCCTCGTGGTTCGCTTCCCGACGAGCATCCACGTTCCGGCCGCCACCTCGTCTACCTCGTCCAGGATGAGCCCGGCACCCAACATTGCGTTGTAGGCGGCGGCGCGGACTTCGCTGGGAGGCGCGTCGAAGTGACGAACGACACCACGATCCAAGGGTTCGGACTGTATCCCTTCGACACTGGCGCACCCGACCATGACGACTGTGAACGCTAGGCTGCGTGCGCTGCGTTGCATCTCTACCCCCTCTTCTGAGCTTCCTCGGTGTCACAGCTGCGGGGTCATCCTGGAGACGGCTCCGTCGCGGCGCGGGTCACGCCGCAATCGCACATCCTCTCGCGCGCGCCCGTGAAAGACCCCGCCCCCGGTCCATGGCCAGGAGGCGGGGTACGGACAGCTCGGTTTGCGCGTCCGGAGAGAGCTCACTCTACGCGAACGTACGATCACGGGTCACGGTATCCAGAGCACCGCGTGGAACTCCCCGGTCCCCGTATCGCTCCAGCCGGCTATGACGCCGTGGTTGTTCACGGCGAACGCCGAACTGTAGGCGCCGCCCGGAAGCGTGCCCAGATCGATTGCCTGGATCGGGCTGGCGCCCGGCTCCCACATCGTGGCCCTCCCGATGAAGTCCGACACGTGCGGCATCTGCACGCTGACGCCGACGATCATACCGCGATTGTTGATCGCCTTGGCCCAGCTCTGCGGATAACCGCCCCCGAGCGCACCCAGGTCTTCCATCAACCCGTCGCGCCAACGGTACGCGTGCTGCGGTCCGGCCGGCGTGGTGCTCCAGCCGACCACGGTGCCCGCGTTGTTGATCGCCACCGCGATGCTCCAGTCGGGCGGATCGAGGAATAGCGGCTGCGGCTCCGTGTATTCACCCTCCCACATGCACGCCTGCGCTCCGTCCGGGCTATCCGTGTAGCCGACGATCTGGCCACGCCCGTTGACGCCCCACGCCTCACTCCATACGCCGAGCGAGCCCAGGTCGGTCATTTCGCCATCATCCCACATGAATCCGTGTTGGTTCCATGCAGGGGGATTGAACGGCGCGGTCTCGCTCCAGCCGACAACCTGGCCCCGGTTGTTCACGGCGCGACCCGTGCTGCCTGCCTCGCACGGCGAGGACTGCGGTTGGTACAGGGTTCCCAAGTCCTCCGACACCCCGTGATGCCAGATGAACCCCATCGCCACCCCCGGGCAGCCGAAATCGCGATGGCCTGTAACCTGTCCGCGCTCGTTGATGTCGAGGGCCTCCGCAAAGCCAATCCCGAGTTGCTGGAAGTCGCGGGACCGGGACCACAGGAAGGCGGAATTGCCGGAGACGCCGACTACCTGCGCAGCCTGATTGATGCCGTAGCCCGTCGAGAGGGCGAAGGGATCCTCACCCTCGAGCACACCGAGATCGATCATCCGTACGCCCGTGGTCGAGTTGACCGATAGCTGGCTGGGGAAGAGGGCGGTCTGGGCTGACGTCTCGGAAGGTTCCGTTGGAAGCCGACTCTCCGCGCACGACGTGAGGCCAACGCTGAGGCCTACGATCGGTAGAGCGGCGAGCACATGTCTGGTCATGAAGCACCTCCTCGGAAAACGACGTGCCGCTTCCGGGAGGTGCAGGCTTCGAGGAGCTATGAGGCGGCTTTCCCCTCGTGCAAGTCGGGAGATGGCCTATACGAGGCGTGGGGGGAAACCCGCATCGTAAGTGCCTGGTGATGGGTGCCGGTTATGGAAATCGATGCATGGCGAGCACTAGGAACGACTTGCGAAGGCGTAGGCCCTGTGCGTGGCCTCCCGAACAGCGGTTTCTTGCTGAACGTCGGGATGACGTCCGAAGTCCGTGATGTTCTTGGCTAGCGTGGACCAAAGGAAGAGTGACCGGGGCGGGGATCGCCGTCGAAGACGCAGGGCACGGAGGCGGAAAGTGGCGGGGTGGTATCGAGGCGAGGCCGAGCGAGGACCGGAGTCCCCGGACTCTGTTCGGGCTCAGATTCGGGGGCACAGCTGGATGAGCCAGCGCTGGGAAGGAGGGCTTGCGCCACGATCCCGTCGGGCGCCATAGCTTAACCGTCTGGCGGGTGTCCCACACGACGGCCCCTACCGTGCGCCGGGGCATTGGCGGCTCGTTGGCGAGGGGCGTGGCGCGACTGGGCTCGCCCCGAACGCGTGGACGTCGCCATCGTCCGGGGCCGGCACCCCCGTGCTGGATTCACTGCATGCATGACGTCGCCCTCGATCTACTGATCCTCCTGCTCGGTATTTGGCTGGTCGCGGTCACCCTGCGCCCGCTGGGGCTGCCCACGATCATGGGTGAGCTGATCGTCGGGGTACTGGTGGGTCCGGCAGTTCTCGGCCTGATCGAGCCCAGCGAGGCGATCACGCTCCTGGCCGAGATCGGGATCTTCTTCCTCATGTTCCACGCCGGGGTCGAGACCCAGCCCCTGGAATTCTTCGATGCG
>JBDHAD010000081.1:0-11794 GCA_039588215.1 Gemmatimonadota bacterium | reverse complement strand
GTCGAATGGCCATGTGGCCAATTTGCGATCGCCAGGCATGCACCCTCCTCGAGCTCCTGCCGAATCGGCGCCACCCGCTTGTCGGCGCGCACATCGTCACACAGGAACGCCTCTCCACGCGACAGGGGCCCCAGGTACTCCGGTGCGAGTGACAGGTCGGATTTGAACTCTTGATGATTCCGCATCCCGTCGGGAGCCACGACATGCGTGACTTCGAGCCCGCCAGCCCGGTCCACGGTGCAATAGGCGGCGCGAAACTCGGGGAAATAGTCGTGCAGGGATTGAACCGCGTGGGTGATGATCTCATCGGTCGACATGCCGCTGCGCACGTCCCTCGACACCCTGTGCAGTAGCTCCAGTCGGACGCGCCTCTCCATCAGGGCCCGCTCGGCTCGCATCCGCTCGGCCACCTCCTCTTGCAAGGCCACGTTCGCGCGCGCGATCTCGTGCGCACCTCTCTCGACCCTCTTGAAGAGCCCATACATGCTCACGACCAGCCCGATCAAAACGAGCTCATAGCTCACCAACTTGAGAAGGTGCCCAACCTGGGCAGACGCGTCCCCAGGCCCGGCGGAGAACGGCCAGAATAGCGTGTGGGTGGCGACGGATACGATGAGCGACGCAACCAGCCACGCCTCGAATGGGTCGCGCCGCCATCTTCCCTTGACCAGGTATCCGGTCAGCGCCAGCAGAAACGGTACAGCGGGAAGGAACTCCTCCGGCTGGGGCAGAAAGGCACTCGAGCTGTACCCGCTCGGATGCAGGAAGGCAGCCAACGCGATGGTCGCGAGGGTCACCAGCGTGACGCCGAGGTAGCCGAGCCTCTGCGGTACGATCACGGCGCGCCCGGTCTTCTTCTCCCACACCCACGCGATCCAGCTCCAGGCCAACAGGATGGAGAGAAACAGCCGTGACCCCAGCTCGCCCCATGGCAGGATCATCTCCGGCCCGGCGAAGGTCGAAGAGGCGTGATCCAGCGAGGTCACAGCCGCATTGAAGGCATCCAGGAGCCCCGTGACCAAGAAGCCGGTCCCGATCAGGAACAGAGTGGCGTTCTTGCGGGAATAGTAGCGAAGGAGCGCCAGCACGCCGGTCGTGATCGCCAGGACCGCGGCCACCGTCTCCAAGACGGTGTGCAGGTGCGCGCCCCCCTGCCATGAGGCTGACCGCGTCACGACCGCCAGGCCGATGAGGCCGACGGCCAGTCCGGTGTAAATGAGGGTGCGTGCCCTCGTCCGATCTGGTCGATTGCTCGACTGTGCCGTGTCCTGCCAGGTCATACCGTCATGGACGCACGGGTTTAGCGCCGGATGTCGCTCAACCGGGCCTTGTAGGTGCAGACCACACGGTACATGTGCAGGGTTTACGCCGAGATGCGGCGGTGCTCCTCCCCGCGTGCTTGCGGCGGATGGTGAGCGGATTCGGGCCCCTCAGCAGACCCGTCTGTGGCTCTCCGGGGAGTACGCGAGCTCCAGTTGCCAACCTTCCTTGATGATATCGAGGAACGCGTGGACAATTCGTGGGTCGAATCGCGAGCCGCGACCGTCGACGATTTCGGTCAGCCCCTCTTTGAACGACCGCGCAGGCTTGTAGGGTCGGTGGTGCGTCACGGCATCGAACGCGTCCGCGACCGCCACGATTCGAGCCACGAGGGGGATCTCGGAGCCCTGTATTCCATCCGGATAGCCTGTTCCATCCCAGCACTCGTGATGGCGCAGAGAGATGACCTCGGCCATGCGGAGTACGTCGCATTCGCTTCCGCCGAGAATCACGGCTCCCACGGCGGAGTGGCTCTGCATCTTCTTGCGCTCCGTATCGGTGAGCGGCCCGGGCTTCAAGATGATCTCGTCGGCGACCGCGATCTTCCCGACATCGTGAAGCGGTGCCGCATGTCGCAGCCTCTCCACCTCATCCACCGGCAGTCCGAGCCGCTCTGCGATCAGCGCGGACAGGAGCCCGACACGCTGCGCGTGTTGACCTGTAACGTCGTCTCGATACTCCACCGCCCTCGCGACCCTCTTCAGAATGTCCTGCTGGGCACGCTCCAGTTCTCGGGTTCGCTCGGACACCCTCGTCTCCAGCATTTGGGTGTAGGCTTGTAGCTGAAGCTGAAGGAAGCGCATCTCGAGCAGGTTCTTGACCCGAAGCAGTACCTCGTCGGCGCGGAACGGTTTGCTGACGAAGTCGCACGCGCCCACCCGGATGGCGTGCGCCTTCGATTCCGAGTCGGCGTCCTCAGTCACCATCAGGATCGGGAGACATGAGCCTTCGGGAATCTCCTTGTGCAGCAGAGCCGTCACCGCCAGGCCGGTCAGCTGGGGCCGATGCAGGTCGATGGTGACCAGGTCCGGCTTGACGTCGCGGAACATCGCGGTGGCCCGCCTGGGATCCGTTGCCACCGAGATGGCTCCGTAGCCGCCGTCGCTGAGCAGGTTCTCGAGCGCGCGTACCTCGGTCTCCTGGTCGTCGATGATCAGGATCCTCGCATCCTGTACGCCGTCAGTGGTCATCTCGTGCCATCCCCTCGAGCTTCTCTCCCCCTGTCCGCGTGACCGGCTCACGGTGTCGAGCCACTCCGCGCCACACGGCAGGGCGTGGCCTGATGGGCAATGCTCGGGACGCATACTGGCACATCACGCAACTACATGTTCTTTAGTACGTTAGGGTACGTGTAACGGGTCTCGCTGCAGCAATTGCGCGACATGCGATGCGCTGCGAAACGCCGTGGATCCTCGCACATGTCCACACGGCCTCGGTGTCGAGGATCAACCGGGCAGACCCGGCCGTCAAAGGCGTCCGGCGCCGAGCCCGCTTGCTCGGGTGTGCGCCGCTGTCCACTTTCACGGCGTGCCGGTTCCCCCGGCAGGCCCGTGACGCGGGCGTTCCGATCTAGGCAGGAGCAGCCGTGAAGCTACTCGAGAACCTGCGTGAGCGTCGTCTGGCTCAGTTCCTCGGAGCGTACGCGGCCGGCAGTTGGCTGGTACTCGAGGCGGTCGACCAGTTCGTCGGCCGGGGTCTGCTGCCGGACGTCATCTACCCGTTGACTCTCACGCTCATCCTGTGTGGCATCCCCGTAGCCATCATCACTTCTTGGTTTCACGGGGCGAAGGGCTCGCAACAGATGCCACCACTCGAGAAGTGGCTGCTCACCGCGGTTGCAGCACTCGCTCTGATCACCAGCGGTTTCGTCGTTCGCTCGCACCGGGCCGCGGCGCGAGCTGCGGTGGCACCGCTCGAAGCGCTTGCCCCCACCGAGGATCCACGGCGGGTCGCCGTGCTGTACTTCGAGGACCGAAGCCCGAGCGGAGAGGCCGGGTTCCTTTCGGCGGGTCTGACCGAGGCGCTCATCGATGAGTTGAGCGCCGTCGAGGCGCTGCACGTCGTTTCCCGAAACGGCGTGGCCCTGTTTCGAGGTGAGACCGTTGCACCGGACAGCATCGCGCGCGCACTCGAGGTCGGGACGCTTGTCGAGGGGACCGTGACCGAGTCGGAGTCGTTGATTCGGGTGAACGTATCGCTGGTGAGCGCTTCGACCGGCGAGCAGTTCGCAAGCAGCCGGCTGGAGCGCCCGCGTGCGGAGCTGTTCGAGCTGCAGGAGGACATCGCGAGCGAAGTGGCGCTCTTCCTCCGTGAGGAGCTGGGGGAGGAGATCGAGCTGATCGAGCGCCACGCGGGGACCGACAACGTCGACGCGTGGGTCCTGCTCCAGCAGGCGGACGAGTCGGCCGAGGAGGCGAACCGTCTCGCCGGCCTGGACGACGCGGAGGCCGCCGTCCGGCGCCTACTCGAGGCCGATTCGCTGCTGGCGGGAGCAGAGGAATTGGCGCCGGATTGGGTCACCCCTACCACCCAGCGGGGCTGGCTCGCGTACCGACAGTCGCGGCTCGGGGGATTCGATCGATCTCACTCGGATCTGATTGAGACGGGGATGGGGCATGCGGAGCGGGCTGTGCAGCTCGCGCCACGGGACCCGGACGCCCTCGAGCTTCGTGCGACGCTTCATTACTGGCGCTATCTACTCAACCTGGTCAGCACGCCGGGGGAGGCCGAGGTGCTGTTCGCGGAGGCGGAGGCGGATTTCCGCGCCTCGGTGGCGAGCAACCCCGAACAGGCTTCGGCCTGGGGCTCGCTCAGCCATCTGCTGCTGAACAAAGGGCAGACTGCAGAAGCGAAGCTCGCGGCCCAGCGCTCCTACGAGGGCGATCCGTATTTGCGCAACGCGAACGTCACGCTCTGGAGGTTGTTCTTCTCCTCGCTTGACCTCGAGGACGCCGTCGAAGCGAGGAAATGGTGCGATGTGGGACGCCGTCGCTTCGCCGAGGACCACCGCTTCCGGGAGTGCCAGGTTTGGCTCTACAGCCTGAAGAACCAACAACCGAACATCGAACACGCGTGGGGCTTGTGCGCCGAGTGGGTCGCTCTGAGCCCACCCGGGGTCCGCGAACACGACGAGAAGAAATGCCAGGTCCTCATAGGGATGGCCCTCGTGCGTGCCGGCCTGCCGGATAGCGCACGGTCTGTCTTGGAGCGAGCTCGGGTGGGCGCGGACATCGATCCGGTGCGAGAGCTCAGTTGGTTCGAGGCCATCGCGCGGAGCTGGCTGGGCGACACCGACGAGGCGCTGGACCTGCTCGCCACCTACCTGGCGGCGAACCCGGGTCAACGCGAGTCGTTCGCTACCGATCGGACCTGGTGGCTCGCAGAGTTACGGGCGGATCCGCGCTATCAATCCCTGGTCGGCGGGTGAGATTGCTCCCCTGACAGGCGAGCCTGTGCCCTGGCGTACGAGCGTCCGCAGCCACAATATTGTCACAGCGACGGACCCCCCTCATTTACCTCGAAGTCGAGCCTGCAGTTTCGAGGCATGCTCAGGAGGTGCCCTATGCAGTTTCGGATCAGATCATTCCCGGCAGTCGCCCTGACCCTGATCGGCGTCGGGCTGGCGGCGAGCGCGTGCGAGGATGGCGCAAGACGGGCCACCCCGGTGGGTCCGCAATTCGCCGGCGGTCCCAGCACCGTGTGCGATTTCAAAGACGCGGTGAAGCTGGCGCGCGCCTACTTCCCCGGGAAGGGGAAGGGCTCGATCCAGGATCTCGTCCTCGACAAGCTGAAGGAGATGGAGGACGATTGCGACGCCGGGGCCGCAACCGCGTATACTCAGAAGTGGTACGAAGTCGCGGCGATCATCGAAGGGGTGCTCGAGGATGACACGGCCGGCGATCCCACAGACGGCGACGCGTTCATCAAAGAGCTTCTGACGATCGCGTCCGCGTCCGGACCGATCTTCAACCCCTGTGGGGTCGCTCCGGCCTCGGTCTGCTCGCCGTGGGACGGCTTCCCGACCCTGCCGAGTTTCGTGCCGGCTCTCTCCAGCGGCGCCCCGAATTACGGCACCTGGGCGGTCGTCGACCTCGGCAGTTCCACGGCGGTCTGCTCGGGTCACCGCTCGCCGTGCGCCGGCATCGACCCTGCCCTTGAGGGAGACGTGTGGGGGGTCGAGCCCTCACTCACCTGGGGGGCGGCGCTCCACAGTCGCCGAACGGTAGTCTTCGGGTCCGCCCTCGACAACGCCAGCCCCACGGGCGAGGATCTCTTCCCGGGAGCGACGATCGACGCGTACGAGTTCGAGCTGATCCCGCATCCCGACGAGTTCAAACCCGACGTGGTTCCGCCTGCGGTCCTCGAGGTCGGCCTCTGTTCGATCGGAGACGCATCGTCGAACCGCGAGGGGCTGGTTCAGAAGGGAGCCGGAACCATCCTGACCGAGACGACCCTCGGCTTCTGCCTGAACGAGACGGCACTCACGCCTGGCGGCTCGCTTCTCGCCCGAGCGGGTCGGCTCGTGATGGGGTTCCTCGACCCGACGCCGAGGCCCCTGTGGGCCGCGGTGTCACGGGCGAGCCCAGGCGGCTCGACGGGAGCTTTCTCTCCGTTCTACGCGGTCGAGGTCCCGGTTCCGGCGACCTACACCTTCGAGGACGCCCCGGCGGACGCCATCGCCCGCCAGCCGATTCCCGGTGAAATCGGGCCTGCGCCGGTGGTGAAGGCGATCACCACATCCGTATACTCGCCGATCGAAGACGTGCTGACGACGATCACGGTCGAGAAGAACAACGGGCAGGGTCCGGATCCCGACTTCGTGCTGACCTCCGACAACCCGGAGATCATCTGCACAGTAAACGTGTGCACCGGGCGCACGCAGGCCGACGAGGATCCTCTCCCGGGCTTCCTAGTGTTGTCCGGCCTCAAGGCGAACAAGACGGGGGCGTACCGTTTGTGCGTGACGGGACAGCAGGCGCCCCTCGAATTCGACAAGGTGTGCGCGGGCCCGTTCAACATCCGGCCGCACTGAGTGCTCATGCCGGGGAGGGATCGGAGACGACTCCTCCCGGCACCCCGCGTTTCGCGAGGAGGGGGACGCTCTCGAGCGTCCCCCTTCGACGTTCGACTCCGCAGACGCTCCCCGCTCCCCTTAAGCGCCTGAGACGCCTCGAGATCCCATGCGGCTGGGCGCCTCCGGAGCCTCGGGCGGGCCATTCGAGTCGCCTCATGGAAATCGGCCCGCTCAGTAGCGCCAACTGGTGAGGTCCGCGCCCGGCGGCGCCGACTCCTGTATCCGCTCCAAGATCCGGGGGACATACATGGTGTTGTACCGTAACCGCGAGATGGCATTGGGGTTCTGTTGGTCCCCGTTCCAGCAGTGTTCCGCGCGGTCGCCGTAGTCCACCTCGCCGGCGTAGTACGGGTCTGTGGTCTTCTCCAGAAACTCCTCGGTCAGGTACACGGCGTTGTTCAGGTAATAGTTGTCCATGTCGCCGACGTAGATGTGGACCTTGCCCTCCAGCTTGGGCCCGAGGGTGGCCCAATCGCGCTCCATGATGTGGCGGAGGTCGTAGTTCTCGCGCCAATACTCCGCCACCTCGTGGTCGATCTCGCCCGTCCGCTTGTCCCACAGACGCTTCGGGTATCCATCCTCGCCCATCGGCGAGTAGACCGCCTCCCAGATGTCCCACTGGTCACCCGAACGGTTCTTCGTTCCCAGGACCAGCTCGAGGTGGTTGTACTCCTTCAATGTCAGGTCCACCTCGCCGAGCCAATTTCGGTGACCCGGACGCTCCACCTGCTTGAACGGGCCCCGCACGAAGTAGGCGTTCTCGTCCTCGTAGATGTTGACGAGCGTGTAGGCTCGAAAATCGATCGGGTCCGGGCAGGCCGCGAACGTCCCGTTGTACTCGTCGGGATAGAGCACCTGCACGGCCAGAGCCTCCCACCCCCCGGTCGAACCCCCGTACAGAAAGCGCGACCACCCCTCTCCGAGCCCGCGGAATTCTCTCTCCAGGTAGGGGATCAGCTCGTGCGTGATGGCGTCGCCGTACGGCCCCAGGTTGGCCGAGTTCACGGCGTACGAGTCGTCGTAATAGGGATTGGCGTGTTGGATCTCGACGATGAGCATCCGGGGGATGTCCGACCCGGTCCAGGACCGGTAGAAATCGTACGCTTCCTGCTGGACGATCCGGTTGTAGCAGTCGACGTCGAAGCGGGCGCTGTAGGTGCACTCGAGGTCGGGATCGGGCGGCTCGGTTCGAAAGCCACCGAAATCGGCCGGGAAGTGCCCGTGGAAGACCATGAGCGGGTATCGAGCCTCGGGGTGCTCGTCGAATCCCTCGGGGAGCAGGACGTGCGCGCCGAGATGCATTGGCCGACCCCAAAACTCCGTCAGCAGCTCGCTCTGGATCCGGACGTGCTTGATGTATTCGGTGTCCTCGGGAGGCTCGATCGGAGGGATGACCTGGTCGAGCGTGATCGAGACCCGCTCCGCGCTTGAGGGATCGATCCTGATCGCGCGGGGCGTGCTGTACAGGTTCCCGGGCGCGCGGTTCCAGTGCTGCCCCTCACCGCGGTCCATCGGGAGCTTCACCGTCTTCCCGTTGGCAAGCTGGAACGTCTCGTACCGGTGTAGCACGGCCTGCACGGTGTACTCACCGGCGGGCACGCCCGACAGGCTTTCGTGCGGGAAGCCGAACGTGTCCCCGTCGATCACCGCCTCGACCCCGGGCTGCATCCCTTCAACATCAATCCCGAAGACCTGGGGTGCGCCAAGGCTTGCGGTGACCTGAAAGCGGGGCTCCCGCGCGTCATCGGTGGCGAGAATCAGCAGGACGCGTCCATCGAGCGACGAGTCGCTCATCGCTTCGGGGAAGGATATGCCGAGCTCGAGCGACGCCCGGACCTGGCTGCCCGGGGCCGCCACGTCGGGCCCGCAGCCAATCATCAGACTGAGGATTGCGAAGGCGAAAGCGAAGGTCGTGGGTGGGGAAAGACTCTTCATCATTCTATCCCTGCGTTCTGGTGTCCGGACTGCCGGTATGCTGCGCGTACCGCGATCCGGAGCGCGCCCCCGAACGGCTGTGCTCCGGGGTTCTGTGGCGATCTGCAAAGTCGCTTTCAAGCTACCCGTCCCGAGCGAATTCCGCCTCCGGCCAGCCGCCGCGACACACCGGCCCCTCACGCCAGGACCCGGAGCGCCCAGGGCCCTCCTCACCGAGCGAAGCGGCTGGGAAGGCCGCAGCATGGGCCGATCACGGACCGGCGCCGCTCCTGGGAGCCGGTGGCCCGCGGGCAGGTGAAGAGATGCGCGACGCGTGACACGAGTGGGCACGCCGGTTGCGATTGGCCACTACATGAGTCGCCGACCGGCCAGCGATCGAGAGCGTTCGCGGGTCACAGTCGGCTGTGGACAGGACGCCCGACACGCATGCACGACCGACCCGTCATCGGGGTACCCACTCAGACCCTTCAGGTCCTCGAAGGGTTACCGAGGCACGTGCCGGACTCCTGGGTCACGCCGCAGCGCTACGCGCGCGCGATTAGTCATCTCGGCGCCCTACCGTGGCTGATTCCGCTGCTCGAAGAGGATCTCGTCACGTTGAGGGAGATCTACGAGCGCCTGGACGGTCTCTTCCTGGCGGGAGGCGTGGACATCCACCCGGAAGCCTACGGCGAGGAGTACCGGCGGGTGTGCGCGCGGACGGACCGACCGCGTGACGAAGTCGAGCTCCTCCTCACTCGTTGGGCTATCGAGGACGGCATGCCGATCCTGGGTGCGTGCCGGGGGATTCAGCTCATCAACGTCGCCGCCGGGGGCACGCTGTACCAGGACGTGGGCACCCAGCGACCCGGGGGTCTGAAGCACGACTACTTCCCGAGGTTGGGATACGCGCGTGACTACCTCGCGCATGACATCTCCCTCCTGCCCTCGTCCCGTCTGGGGTTTATTCTCGGACCGGGCGCCGTGAAGGTGAACAGCATGCACCATCAGGCCGTGCTCGATCTCGCACCGGGGCTCGTTGCCAGCGCGCATGCGGACGACGGATTGATCGAGGGGATCGAGGGTGCCGGTGACCACTTCCTCGTGGGCGTTCAGTGGCACCCCGAAGTGCTGGTTCAGGTCGACGAAGGCACTCGACGCCTGTTCGCGGAGTTCATCCGAGAGGCGTCCCGCTTCCACCGGGCGGGCCGGCGTCCCGCTGCACCCCGGGAAGGGCTCCTGGCCTCCTAGAGCCTGTCATCCGACGCCGCGTCAATCGTCCCGGCGCTGAAACCTTCGTCTGAAGGATGCGATACGCGCCTCGCCCAGGAGCTCTTCTGCCTGGTCTAGGTCTCGCGGTTGCCCTTCCGTCCCCCTCGTCTCGGACGCGGGGAGGAACTCGAGCTTCTCGGCGAGCTCCGACGCCGATAGCCCCGTGAGCGGGCAACCCGTTTCGGCGCACTCCTCTCCCTCGTCCACGCACTCCACCTGTTCCGGGTCGGGCTTTTTAGTGTCGGGGTCCAGACTGACGAGCACCTCGGCGTCACAGGTGCTGCAGTAGGTCCGGTACTGCTTCATCCGATCCCTCCTTCTTCAGGTCGCGTGTCTCGGGACAACCCTGCCGATGTCAGCGCGGCTCACGTAATGTGGCCGATTCGCGCCGGCGGCGCCCATTCGGTCACCAATCGGCGGGCGCGATCGGGCTCGTTGCCGAAGACCGCCGTGGCGGCCGCGTCCGCTGTGCAACACGTGGTCGCGGCGACCGTCACGCTTCTCCAGCTCGATTCGCGCGGCTCTCCGGTCCGCGGATCGAGAAGGTGGTGATACCGCCTCCCGCCGTGCTCGAAGTATTGTACATAGTCGCCCGACGTGGCTACCGCCTCGTCGGAGACTTCGAGAGTCGTAGCAAGTCGCTTCGGATCGGCAGGTGACCGCACGCCGATCTTCCAGGCATCGCCATCCTCGGAGCGTCCCATAGCGAACAGGTCACCCCCGACGTTTACGAGCGCGTCCTTCAACCCGCGCTCGCGCAGGAGAGCGACGGCCCGGTCCACACCGATGCCCTTGCCGATTCCGCCCAGGTCGATCGCGGCATCCGGATGGTGCAGGCGAAGCGACCAGCGCCCATCACGTTCCTCCAGCTCGAGGTGCCGGTACAGTCCTCGACCGGCAAAACGGTGCGCGGCGTGCGCCGGTGGCGGCTCGTGCCGGGAGCCTACGTCCCACATGAGGATCGCGCGCGCCAGGCAGGGATCGAAGGCTCCCTCCGTCAGCCCCGCCCAGCGTGTCGCCTCGTGCAGAGCCGCAGCCGTCCCCCGTCCGATCGGCACCGCGCTGCCGGCCGGTGCCAGGTTGGCTCGGCCCACGTCCGAATCCGTTCGGAAACGCGTGAGATGCGACTCCACAGAGCGCAATTCTCCGATCGCCGCATCGATCGCGGCGTGCGCAGCACGCTCGTCCTCTGCCGGTATGGCGATCTCGCCGATCGTCCCCATGATCGGTACGGAGCGGCGGACCAGCGCCCTCCCCCGGTCTCGAAGGACGCCCGGGATCGAAAGGACCACGAACGCCCCCGCACCGAGCGCGACGAAGTCTCTCCGGGTGAGCGACCGTTCCCCCGCGTCGCGGGGTCCCACTTCCACGTCCGGGAGCTGCCCCGGCGGGGCCTGCCATCGGGCCGTCATCCCAGCCCTCCCTTCGCTCGGCTGTCGGTCGGGGTGCCATCGTCCTTCTCGCAAATGCCGCTGCATTCGCCGCCGCATGCTCCGCAGCCACCGCCACCTGAGCGATGTCGGAGCGCTCCGAATGCGGAGAACAGGAGGGCGAAGGCCAGCACCCCGAACACTTCATTCATCGTTCAATCTCCATTGCGATCCGCCCCTCCTGCGTCTGGATTCCCATCCGCCACTCCCGCGTCTCGGCCGTCATTGGCTCAGCAGCCCGGCGAACCCCATGAAGGCCAGGGAGAGGCTCCCGGCCACGATCAGCACCAAACCCATGCCCTTGGCGAGCTCGGGGATACCCGCAAGCTCCGACCGCTCCCGAATCGACGCCATCAGCACCAGGGCCAGCGTCAGCCCCAGGCCGGCGCCTAACGCGAACGCGAGCCCTTCGAGGAACCCGTAGCCCCGGTTCGTCTGGAAGATCGCGAGCCCCAGGATCGCGCAGTTCGTGGTGATCAACGGCAGGAATATCCCGAGCTCCCGGAACAGGGTGGGGCTGATCTTCTTGATGGTCATCTCCACGATCTGTACGAGCGAGGCGATCACCACGATGAAGGATATGAGGCGGAGATAGGGCGCCGTGGACAGCACGAACGTGTTCAGGACCCAGGCGCTCAGGGACGTGATCGTCATCACGAAGATGTTCGCCGCCCCCATTCGAAGCGCCGTGGCGACCCGCGCCGACACCCCCATGAACGGGCACAGCCCCAGGAAAAGGTGCAGCGTGAAGTTGTTGACCAGCATGGCCGAGACGAAGATCCAG
>JBDHAD010000080.1:0-23016 GCA_039588215.1 Gemmatimonadota bacterium | reverse complement strand
CACCGCCTCGATCTCGCTTGACAGCTCCTCCCGTTCCAGGTCGATCTGTTCGACCTTGTCCGCCTTGGCAAACACGTCCGGATCCACCTCATCGGCTGCCACCGGCGCCACCGGGGTTCCTGCCCACTCAGGTTTCCACATGAACTGCTTGTCTTCGGGGAACGCCCGCGTGTTCATGAAGGTCGGCGATACGATCTCGACATCACCCTCGTGCAAGGCATCCATCATTTCCGCGCGCAGCTGGGCGGGTGCGGTGAGGATCCGCTTGGCGTTCTGTGCCTCGGGTCCTTTCACATCGGGCAGCTTCGCGGTGAGCCGGTAGGTGACCGAGAAGTCGCCCAGTTCCATGATTCGAACCCAGGGCACCTCGAGCTCGGCCTCGTTCGCCGCCTCTTTCAGCAGCTCGGTGACCTTCAACCGGTCGACGTCATACCCGAGCGAGACATCGGCCGAGATCCACGTGCAGGAACCCGTGCCGTCCGGATCGGGCGAGCCGATCACCGTGACCGGATTCTGCACGAGATACACGTTCGGCAGGGTGACGAGGTCGCTGGACTCCGTCTGGATCTCGATGTGGAAGATCCCGCGTTCCGAGACCTTCCCGAAGTATTCTCCCACCCGAAGGTGGTCGCCGAAGTTGAAGCCTCGGATCACACGGAGCATGAACCCCGCCATCGCGTTCGCCACGAGCGTCGTCGAAGCCAGCGTGACGGCGGCACCCAGGATGATCCCTGTGAACGTGAGAAGATCGGGGCGAATGTCGCTGCCGCCGTCAGTGGGTGGAGGGATCGCCAGAATGACGGCGATCAGGCCCGCAAACCCCAGCCCGGCGAAGATGAGGTGGAATTGGTACCGGCGGCGGCTCCAGCGCTCCAGCGGCCGCCGCACCCCCATGAGGAGCGCGACGAAGATCACGGCAACGAGCACCGGCCGCGCGAAGGCCCGCGCAGAACCGACCAGAGTGTCTCGGGCCGGACCGGGCACTGCGGCAAACACCGCGATCAGCCCCACGACCCATATCCCGCCGAGGAGGAGCCGCGCCCGGCTCGGAGGCATGCCGGCGCGGTGCGTGATCCGCCGCACGAGCATGACCAGCATCGCGACGGCGATCCAAATCAGACCGGGCAGGATGGTTCTGGTAAACTCCATGCAGAATCTCCGCTTCAGGTCTAGTCGTCGGCCACGTTCACTCCATTTCGATGGCTTCCGCCGCGCCGACCCATAGCGTCTCCTTCAGTCCTGGATAGCGCTGCAGGAGCTCGAGTCCCCTGTGCTGTAGTCTCTCATCGGTGAACCCTAAAAGCACAAGGTCAGCTCCCGCCGATTGGGCCTCCACGAGTCTGCCGACGTCCGTCTCCGCGCTGGTCGGAATGATCCGCACGTTCTTCTCCGCCACCGGGATGCGCCCGGCCAGAATCATCTCCCGCAGTTGAGCGCGGCGCTCTGCTACTTCACGGTCGGGGTAGGCCGCAAAGATGCTCAGCTCCGCGCGCCGCCAATCGGGGTGGCCGAGGATGATGTAGGCCAGCAGGACCAGCAGGTTCGCATTCTGGTAGTCGTGCCACATGAGCCACACGTGGATCTCGGACCGGTTGCCGAAATGGTGGTCCCCGTGTCGCAGCACAAGGCTGTTCATGCGTGCGTTGGTCGCGAGCAGGATGCCGTCCCGGACTTCCTCCACCACCTCGATCCCATCGTGCACGGAGAATTCGAACGCGATCGTGTTGTTCTCCATGCCGCTCACGCCTGGCGCCTGCAGCGTCTGAGCGAGCGCCGACTGCATCGAGGGGCTGATCATCGTATCGACGTAGATGCCGCTTTCGGCCTGTTCTGTCTCGCGGATCATGCGCCCCAGGACCTCGCGGCTCTTTGCGTAGGTCTCCGCGTTCAGAAGGCCGGGGAGGTAGTGTAGGTAGGTGCCGAAGCCGTACCGGTAGCACAACCACTTGAGAAGCTGCTTCGGGGCCGATCGATCGAAGGTCCTACCCGTGATCATGATCACGCTTGGGCGCCAGTCGGCCAGCGGCATCTTCTGCAGCCGGATCTGGAGGTTGCGGGTCGCCTGCGTCATCACGCTGAAGAAGATCGTGGACAGGTCGTTCCCGTACTCCTGCTTGCGCTGAATCAGGTAGTAGACCCCACCCATGAGGAGGATCGCCATGATCGCGTACAGCGGGTCCATCTGGAACATGAGGAGGACACACACGATCGCGCCGAACAGGCTCACGTACCACTTCGATCGGAAGCTCGGCCGGTAGCTGGGGCGCGCCGCGAAGTGCTCGAGGAAGCTGATCGCGCATAGAGAGCCGTACGTGACCATGAAGAACATCGAGATGATTCGGGCCACGAAGTCGACGCTCCCGAACAGGGCGATCGCGAACGCGAGCGCCGCGGTGACGATGGTCCCGTTCCAGGGCTCGTTCTCCCTGCCCTTTCCGGCCGCCAGGAAGTCCGTCACGCCGGGCACCACGACGACCCGATCGGCGGCGAGCGCCTGAAGCGTACGGGGTGCCACCATGATGGACCCGATCGCGGATGAGAGCGTCGCGCAGGCGAGTCCGATCGGGATGATGGGGCCCCAAAGCGCGATGCGGCTCATCACCAGCTGCTCGGTCACCAGCATATCCTGCGAGGCGGAGGTCGCCAGCTTCCACAGGACGAACACGTAAACCAGCGCCCCGGTCACGGTGGCCGAGAGGACACCGAGCGGGATCGAGCGGCGTGGGTTCTCGAGATCGCCGGACAGGCCGACACCCGCCGTCATTCCCGTGAAGGCAGGAAACACGATCGCGAAGACCAGGATGAACGGATCCGCGCGGAATCCTGTCGGCGATGCGGAGCCGAGCTCCACGCCAGCCGGTGGTCCGCCCAGGGCGAAGAAGGCCAGCGAAAGCGCGAGCATGCCCACCACGACCCACAGTGCGTTCACCCCCAGTCTAGCCCCGCGCGTCAGCATCAACGCGAGCAGGGCCGCGATCCCGGGCAGTGACACGACTCGGGGATCGAACGGCAGGCCGAGGCCCGCGGCCAAAGGCCGAACCGACTCGGCGAACGCGATCATATAGAACGCGACCGACAGAGCCTGCGAGAAGAAGAGCGCGATCCCGATCGTGCCACCGATGGACGTCCCGAACGAGCGCGAGATGATGAAATACTCGCCGCCGCCCTCGACGCGGCGGTTGGTAGCGATCTCCGCGATGGCCAGCGCGGTCGGAATCGTGACCAGGTGCCCCAGGAGCACGATCAGCAGCGCACCGCCGAGTCCGACATGACCCACGGCGTAGCCGAACCGCAGGAACATGACCGCCCCGAGGATCGTGCTGATGCTCGCGAGGAACACCGGCGCCGTGCCGAAGCCGTGCCCACCTGTCGAGCCGCTCCGCGCCGCGGATGTGATTCCGTCATTCACTGGTGTTTCTCGTTCGTTCTGGGGTACATTTCGCGGTTCGGACTTCGACCCGGTCGCACGGAAGCTCGCAAGGAACCGCGGCACCCGCGTCAGCTCGCGGCGCCAGTCAGGCTGATCTCCATGCTCGTGCTGGCGACCTCCACCCTGCCATCCGTGTCGGCGATCGCCTCGAGGATGCGGCGCGAGAGCTCGCTCTTGATCGATCGCCGACATTTGTAATCGACCACGTACCGGACCGTATACGTCATCCAGTTCTCATCGAAGACGAGCGAGACCATCGGCTCGATCTGGGAGGATTCGATCATGTATTTCCGCGTCAGCTCCTTCCACGTTTCACTGACCTTTGGGACGTAGTCGCCCACCACCGCCTGCGCCACGCGATCGAGGATCGCGAACGCCTCGTCTCGGTCGGAGCCGTAGCGGACCGGCACCTTCAGCTCGTCCCACAGAAATGGGAAGTCGCCCGAATAGTTGAACACGGGTTCCTTGAACACGAACGAGTTGGCGACCCGAACGACTGACCCATTGTACAGATCCCCGTCGACCCAATCTCCGACCTGGAAGAGCGTTGTGCGCAGCAAGCTCACATCGATCACGTCGCCTCGGACTCCCCCGAGACGAATCCGATGCCCGGGCTTGTAGATGCTGCCGAATGAGACCGTGATCCAACCCGCCACGCTCATGATCACTTCCTGCAGCGCGAACGCTATTCCAGCCCCGACCAGCCCCATGGCTACGGCGAGGCTTCCGAGTCTCGCGCTGAATACGGAAGCCACGTATGCGAGCCCGAGCACCCAAGCCGCGAGCATGATGAGCTTGCGGGCCCGGTAGCGAGCCCCTGGTTGGTCCACGTGTCGGGAGAGCCAGCGCGTCGCGAGCTTCGTGAGCGCGTACAGGACGAGTAGACCGGCGCCAGCTAACGCGAGTCGGGCGACTACAGGGTCTGAGAAGACTCTGTTGAACGCTTCCATTGGGAATCCCAGAGGTTGAGTGGCCAACGCGGCGACGTCGAGGCCGGCCGACCTGACTCGCCCCATAGTACCGAAGCCGAGCTAAAACTGCCGCCCATCAATGCCGCTACACCAGAGCCCGATTCATCCGGTGGGAATCGAGCCCTGCGATAGTCTTGCGCTCTCCCGTAAGACAACCGCCACGATTATCTTTGGCAAATGCTGAGCAGTGGCTCGGGCCCAGACCCGAAATCGATGAGCGAGCGATCGGAGTTCGACCGTCACCCGCGTGTGATCCCGGTCTTGCCGGCCGTGCTCACCGCATCCGTTTTATCGGCGCCACGCTAGACCGCACCGTGGCGCTCTTCGCGCAGCAGCCTGGTCCCGCTCAGATCCTCCGGGAGCCCCTGTTCGAAATCTCGGGGACTCCCGTCACGCTCGTCACGCTGATCATCGCGGCGGCCATCATTCTCGTCTCGCTCATCGTGGCAGGCCTGATCCGGCGGACCCTGGAGCGGTTCATCGTCCAGCGCCAGCAGGATGCGCTCGGTCGCGGAAACCTCCGGGTGACGATCCGGCTCGTTCAGTACTCCATCGTGGTGGGTGGGACTCTTATCGCGCTGAACACCGTGGGCATCCGTCTCACAGCGCTGTTCGCCGCCGGTGCGTTGTTCGCCGTCGCTATCGGGTTCGCGATGCAGAACGTGACCGCCAACTTCATATCGGGAGTCATTCTGCTCATCGAGCGCAGCATCAAGCCGGGCGACATTCTCGAAGTGGAGGGCCATTTCGTCGAGATCCGGGAGATGGGGATCCGGGCGGCCATCGGTCGCACCCTGAACGAGGAGGACCTCATCATCCCGAGCTCGCATCTGGTGCAGTCGGTCGTGAAGAACTTCACGCTCCGCGATCCGCTCGCCCGTCTGCGCGCGTTGGTGGGGGTCACGTACGATTCCGACATGGCCCTCGTGCGAGCGACGTTGGAGGGGGCCGTCGCCAAGCTGGAATGGCGATCGCGCACCAAGCCACCCGTCGTCTTCATGAAGGAATTCGGCAACTCCTCGGTCGATTGGGAGGCTTCGGTCTGGTTCGATGATCCCTGGAATCGGCAACGGCGCAACTCCGATCTCCACGAGGCGATCTGGTGGGCGCTCAAGGACGCGGGCATCACGATCGCGTTCCCGCAGCTCGACCTGCACCTCGACGAAGACGTCGTGGACGCTATGAGGCGCGACCGACGCCGGGGCGCGTCCGCCACCACCAAGCGGAACCCGAGCTGATTGGCGCCCGTCTCACCAGTGAGTTGACTTCCGGGAGGCACCGACATGATTAAGCCCCGTCGACCGCGTCTGCGAGTCGGCCGGTACAAGCCGGCGGGAACCGCACCCGGCACGCTGTCCGTCCACCCCGAGGCCACGCCACCGACGATCCACGTGATTTCGTACGGGCCGGACGGGGTTCAGGAGATGGACGTTGGGGATCCGGCGGACCTGCGAGCAATGCTCGGCCGTCTACCCGTCGTGTGGGTCGACGTGCACGGGGTCGAGCACGTGGAAACCCTGCGCGCGATCGGCGAGATCTTCGAGCTCCATCCCCTCGCGCTCGAAGACGTGATGAGCGTCGGCCAGCGCGCGAAGGTCGAGCCGTACGACTCGCAGTTGTTCGTGATCATCAGAATGCCGACCGCGCACCCGCCCGAGACGGAGCAGGTCTCGCTCGTCCTCGGGCAGGGCTTCGTGCTCACGTTTCAGCAGCGTAGCGGTGACTTCTTCGATCCCGTGCGCGAACGCATTCGAAAAGGTGGCGGGCTCATTCGCACCCTGGGCTCGGACTACCTCACCTACGCCCTGTTCGACGCCGTGATCGACTCGTACTTCCCGGTGCTGGATGGAATCGGGGATCGGCTCGAGACGCTGGAAGAGGTCGTTCTCGAAGAGCCCACCCAGGAGACGGTCGCTGACATACACGAGACCAAGCGCACGCTCATCGCCCTACGCAAGGTGATCGGGCCGCACCGTGAGGCGATCAACACGCTGCTCCGCAATGATCACGGGCTCATCGGCCCACAGACGAGCATCTTTCTGCGCGACGTATACGACCACGCGATCCGCATCGCGGAGCTGGGGGAGGCCTACCGGGAGCTGAGCTCGGACTTGATGTCCACGTATCTGTCCGCGCTCAGTAACCGGATGAACGAGGTGATGAAGGTGCTGACCATCATCGCGTCGATCTTCATTCCCTTGAGCTTTGTCGCGGGCCTCTACGGGATGAACTTCGATCCCGCGGTGTCGCGCTGGAACATGCCGGAGCTGGGTTGGCCCCTGGGATATCCGTTCGCCCTCTCGCTCATGCTCATCATTGGAGGGGGGTTCCTGTGGTTCGTGTGGAGAAAGGGCTGGCTCAGCTGAGGGCTCGAGCACCGGTTGGCCCCAGCCCCTCGTATGGCGCCTGCCCCTCGGCCGGCGCCTGTGCCCCTCGCATGACCGGTCGAATGACTGCATCGACGGGTTCGACTCGGAGGCGGCCCTAATCGTCAATCGGGCGCTCGCCGAGTCTTTCCAACGCCCACTCCGCGTGCTCCCGGACGAGCTGGGAGCCGTCCTGCGAGAGCCGGTTCAGAATCGCCTCGGATCCGGTGCCCCCCACATTGCCGAGCCCGACGGCGAGGTTGCGTAGCATCCCCGCCCGGCCGGGGCGCGCGAACGCGGTGCCGCGATACCGCTGTTTGAATTCGCCCTCACCGATGCCCGAGAGCTCCTCGGCCCAGGCGATCATAGTCTTCGGAGGGACCGGGCGGCCCGGCTCGAGCGCGAGGGGGGATTCAGCTGGAGCGGGCACCGCCGAGTTCCAGGGGCACACCTCCTGACAGATGTCGCACCCGAACACTCGGTCGCCGATCGCCGGGCGAAGCTCGACCGGGATCGAACCGCGAAGCTCGATCGTCAAATAGGAGATGCACAGGCGGGAGTCCAGCTCGCGCGGGCCTCGTATCGCGCCGGTCGGGCACGCGTCGATGCAACGCTCGCAGGTGCCGCAGCGGTCCGCGGTGAACGGCGCGTCGGGCGGCAGTTTCAGGGTCGTGAGCAGCTCACCCAGCAACAGGTAGGAGCCCAGCTCCGGGTGGATGAGCATGGTGTTCTTGCCGATCCACCCGAGACCCGCCCGCTGGGCATGGTCTCGCTCCAGCACCGGGCCGTAGTCCACGTACGCTTTGCAGGCGGATTCGGGCGCCAGCGACGCGACCCGCTCCGCCAATAGAGCGAGCCGCTCCTCGAATACGTCGTGGTAATCGCGGCCACGGGCGTACCGCGCGACTATGGCAGGGGCGGCACGGGCCTCGCCGGCCGGTCTTCCAGGGTCGGTCAGAGGACCGATTTCGGCATCGGTTGGAGGTGACAACGCCTCGGTCCCATCGCCGGGACCGTACGACACGCTCACCATGATCAACGTGCGGCAGTCGGGGAGCGCCTCACGTGGATCGAGACGCCGGCGGACAGCGTCCTCGCGAGCCATGTACGCCATCTCGCCGTGCCACCCACGGTCCAGCCACTCCAGGTACTCGGCACCATGCAGCGGGCGCTCGGCGGGGGCGAAGCCGACCTGGGCGAACCCGAGCTCGGACGCCGCGCGGCGAATCCTCTCCCTCAGTCGAACTGGCCGGCGCTGGGGCACAGCTCGCGCAGGGGACAGTCCGCGCACGCGGGACGGCGGGACTTGCACACGGTGCGCCCGTGCATGATCAGCCGCCACGCGAACGGGTGCCACTCGTGATCGGGCAGGACCTCCATCAGGTCACGCTCCACCTTGACGGGATCGGTCTCGTCGGTGAGCCCGAGACGGTTCGCCACGCGCTTGACGTGCGTGTCGACGACCACTCCGACGTGCGTGCCGAACGCGTTGCTGAGGACGACGTTGGCCGTCTTCCGGGCCACCCCGGCGAGCGTGAGGAGCTCCTCCATGGTCCGGGGGACCTCGCCATCGAACTCATCCACTAGGCGGGCCGCCATGGTCTGAACGCTCTTGGCCTTGTTTCGGTAGAATCCGGTCGGCCGTATCGCCTCCTCGAGCTCCTCCCGATCCACCTCCGCGTAATCGCGAGCCGTCTGGAATCGCTTGAACAAGTCTGCCGTGACCTGGTTCACGCGCTCGTCGGTGCATTGCGCGGAGAGGATGGTCGCCACGATCAGCTCGAGCGGATTTGTCCAGGTGAGCGAGATCTCGAGCCCGGGATATAGCTCGGCGAGGAGCGGGGAGATCCTCGTGGCCAGGTCGCTCTGCTGGGCGGTTGTCCGCGGTCGCGCCGCCGGCTTCGCCCTCGTCACGCGCTCGACCCCGCTTCCCCGATCTCGCCCAGCCCCAGTCGGCGCAGTCGCCGGACCCACTGACCGAGATCGCCCAGGTTCAAGAGCCCGACCAGACGACCGTTCTCCAGAACGAGGATGCTCGGTTCGTCGCCGGGTTCGAGACCGCTTACGACCTCGTCGAGGGGCTGATCGCGACGGGCGATGTGTAGTTCATACGTCGGGCGCATGATCTGATCCACTCTCGTGATCCCCCGCTTCTCCACCGGGACCGCCGTCGCATCCCGCACGCCCACGATCCCGAGCACGGATCCGTCCAGCACGACCGGAAACGCGGGCTCCGGCCTTCGCGCGAGGTAGTCGTCGATCAGGCTCTGGACCGTCAAGTGCGGCGGGATGACGGCCGGCTCGGTCGCCATCACGCGCGAAACCGGGATACGGGAGAGCATCTGTCGTACGGTGAACTGCCTGTAGCTCGAGGATGCCGCATTCGAGAGGAACCACCCGATGAACGCCGACCACAGCCCTGGTAGCACGAATCCGAACGCCAGCTGAACGAGGCCGAACAGGATCAGGAGATACCCGAACGCTCTGCCGCCCATCGTGGCCCAGCGTGTCGCGCGCTCGAGATCCCCAGTCACGGCCCACACGATCGAGCGGAAGATCCGGCCACCGTCCAGCGGGAAGCCGGGTATCATGTTGAACACCGCGAGCACGAAGTTGAGCAGCGCGAGAAAGCTCGCGATGGCCTCGATCGGGGCCGGCCAGCCAGCCCCGTCGGCGAGCCGGGCCAGCGCGTAGAACCCGCCCGCGAGCGCGACGCTGCACAGGGGGCCGGCGATCGTGAGCAGGAACTCGTCCTTGGGCCGCTTCGCCTCCTCACGCGCCTGGGCGATTCCGCCGAAGATGAACAACGTGATGCCCTCGACCTCGATGCCCCGCGAGCGCGCGACCAGGGAGTGCGACAGCTCGTGCAGCAGGACTGACAGGAAGAACAGGACGGCCGCCGAGATCCCCATCGCCAGGTAAAGGGATTCTGCATACCCCGGAAGCTGCCTCGGGAACTCGTGCACGCTGAACGTCCACACGACTAGGCCCGCGATCAGGAACCACGAGTAGTCGATTCGGATCGGGAATCCGAACCAGCGACCTATGCCGAATCCACCCAGCAAACGATTCTCCTTCGATCCTCAAGCGCTCGGAAGCGGGAGCGCCCTGCGGCGCAATTCCAATGGAGCCCCGGCTGGCGTCCGACCGAACCTGCGCCACCATTGCCGCCTCCGCCGAACGACGAGGCACAGGCGGCCTCCCGCGAGGTTCACCACCTCGACGAACGACTGTTCCGCGTCCTCCGGCACTCGGACGGAATAGGCGCGGCCTCGCCACCCGAACCGGGCTTCCTGCGCACCGGCTGGGATCGAGGCTTCCAGGAACAGCTCCGAGTCCAGTCGCACCACACCGTCCGAGGCGGCGGGTACGGCGTGATAAAAGGACGGGTCGAACGGCCGGCCCGCCAGCCGCAACCGGTTCTGATCCTCGGCCCAGTCGTACTCATCCAGCCCGCTCTCACCCGCGGCGGCCTCGCGATGGTGCAGAAGCTCGTGCAGGATGGTCTCCCACAGCTCCCCTTCCCAATCGAACGTCGGGTCGCGGTCCGCCAGCTCATTGAAGGACCCATGATACAGGACGAGCAGCGAGCGCGTTTCCCCGTCACCGCCGAAGCCGCTGGGCCAGCTGTCCGTCAGACATTCGCCGAGTGTGAACACGCCCTCGAAGCTCGGGTGCGGGACCGCTCGTGCCTCCACGGACAGGGCCTCGATGCCCTCATGAAGACTCGGTGGGATCTCATCCCACATGCGTCCCGCCACACGTTCGAACTCGTCGAGCTGCAAGGCGCCTCCGTGACTCTCGCCTCGGCAAGGCGGCCGTTACTGCCGATCCCGGCCGTCCTTGTCGGCTCCGATCCCGATCGCTCCATAGCGCCCTCGGTAATACAGCAGAGGCCCCATCGAGTGATCCCCTCCGACATCCTCTCCTACATCGGCTGCCATCACGCGACCGATGAAGATCGTGTGATCGCCCGCGGAGACGGAACGGACGACCGAACAGTCACAATACGCTAGCGCGCCCTCGAGGACCGGCGCTCCGGTCTCGCTCGACTCGAGGGACAATTCCGCGAACTTCTCGCCGCTTTGGGTCGCAAAATGGCGCGCCATCGTTTCCCCGGACGCGGACAGGAGGTTGAGCGCGAAGATGCCAGACTGCGCCACAGCGGTGTGGGTGGCTGCGTCATGGCTCAGACAGACCATGACCAGCGGCGGCTCCAAAGATACCGAGCATACGGCGGTCGCCGTCATTCCGTGCGGCTCGCCCTCGGAGTCGCGCGTAGTCACGATGACCACGCCCGCCGCCAGGTGCGAAAGAACCGTCCGGAACCCCTCGGGGCTCACAGCCATTGGCGATTCACTCGCCGACCGCTGGCAAGCTCGTGCGGTCCATATCCGCAGAGGAAGTCCAACGGTCCGCTACAGAACGACCGGACGATCGGGCGTGTCCCCCTCGTCGGTAGTGTCGGCCGCGCGAAGCGAGAGCCATTTGTTCAACGCGAGGAATGCCGTCAGCGCGATAGCCCACTGAATGAGTACCGTGCCGACATTGAACGTGGAGAAGAGCGTGAACGACGCGCGGAGATCCTCGAGATCGATCGCCTGCCACAGCCACCACACGGTCAGCACGATCGCTTCGATCGCGACGAGCCTCATCGCCACGTTGAACCAGCGCCCGATCCGTATGTCGGAGCCGTCGCTGTTGACCAGCTTCCGCCGGAAACGGTCGACACCGTATCTGTACGTCATGTGGGCGAAGAAGAAGCCCGCCACCATCAGCCCGACACCCCACACCCAATCCTGGTTGCGGAAGACTTCGATCCAGATCGCCGAGGGAAGACCGAGTAGGAAGCCGAGGCTGCCCACCGTCAGGATCGCCTTCCGGCGCCACGCGGCGAACACCAGCGCCAGGAAGAAGAGCACCATGAAGACCGAGCCGCCCGGCATCCGGCCGAACAGCTGCGGCACCCAGATGAACGTGAGTCCCTCGTTGCCCGCCCCCACGATCTGGTCGGCGGCCGCCGGCATGATCGCGAACACGGTGCACAGCACCATGATGCCCGCCAGCAGCGAGACCGAGTTGTTACCGAACCCGAGCAGGAATGCGTTGAGAGTGGTGTCCTCGCGCCTGCGCAGGTACACGGCGTAGGCGGTGATGAGACCCCAGCCGGCGCCCGTGTCCCACGCGTTCTGCGTCAGTGCCTCCAACCAGAGTCGCGCGGAGAGGAGATCGCCCCAATTGGGGGTGAACAGGAACGCCAGTCCCCGGCTCGCGCCATCGAGCGTGACGGCCCGGATCGCGAGCACGATGACCAGCAGAAGGAGGCTCGGGATCAGGATACGGGCCGCATTCTCGATCCCCTTCACCCCGCGCATGACGACCCCGACGCCCAGTACCATGGCGAGAGCGTGCGTGGCTATCGCCCACGGAGATCCGATGTACCCGCTCCAATAGGCGTTCGCCGCATCGACCGAGGTCATGGGAACCGTGGCGGTGACCGAACCGATCAGGTACCGGATCGTCCAGCCCATGACAACCGAGTAGTAGAACATGATCGCGGTAGCCACGAACGCGATCCACGCACCCATCCACGTGTGGCTCGGCCCGGCGAGCTGGCGGAAGGCTCCCAGGGGACCGCGGCGTGTCTCTTTGCCGGCCGCGAACTCCACCAGGATCAGCGGCACGGACCACAGCAAGAGGAACACGACCCAGGCGACGAGGAACGATCCCCCACCATTGGATGCCGCTACGCGGGGGAAGCGCCAGATGTTGCCGGTCCCCACCGCCATCCCGAGCATCGCGAGCATGGTCGCGGATCGAGACGAGAACGCGGGTCTCGTCATTCGCTTCCCCCCTCAGCAGCCGTGGATTCGTCGGATGGGGTCGCGCGTGCCGGCCCGATGACGTCGAGGAGCCAGCGGTCGACCACCTGATTGAAGGCACCCGGCATCGAGATGTGCGACATGTGGCCGGTGCCGGGAATCGTCACGTACAGCGCATCGGGGATCGCCTCGGCGATCGCGAGCGCCCACTCGACGGGAACGTAAACATCCTCGGGTCCTTTCACCACGAGGGCCGGTACCGTGATCGAGCTCAGCTCGGGGTGCAGGTCCAGCCCCTTGAGTAGATCGACCCGGCGGTCCGACACGCTCGCCGGCGTCGTTCGTGGACCCGTGTACAGCGCGTAGTCGACCACCTTTTCGCGGCCGGGCGAGTTGTCGAAGATCCACACACCCAGGTGCGACCACAGACGGGCGAGCACACGGCTGGCGGCAGTCGGCAAATACCGCGTCGAGAGCCTCGCGAACGGTACAAGCGCCACACGGTTGAACCCGAGATGCTCGTACGAGACCCGCGCGAGCGGATTCGTGAGCACCAGCCCGATCACGCGCTCCGGGTATTTGGACGCGAATCGCACAGCGATCGCGGAGCCCAGGCTCTGTCCCACCAGCACGACCGGTCCCGTGTCGAGGCCCTCGATGAGCTCGTTCAGGTCGTCGGCGAATCGAGAGAAGTCATGCTCCGGCGTGGTGTGCGTGCGGAGGTCCGCAGCGACGACGCGGTAGCGCTGCGCGAACTCGGGGAGCTGGAAGCGAAACGTCTCCTTGGGGCCATCCGCGCCGGGCACCCAGAGGATCGTGATCCCGTCTCCGGCATCGACGACCGACACCTCCTCGCCGTCCGAATAGCGGAATCGACGCTCGGGGAGTGTCCCCCCGTCCAGACCGCGAACCCGAGGGCGCTCGAGCGAGGCGTTCCTGCGCAGGATGGCTCGGGCGTAGGCGACGCCGGCCACGCCGGCGGCCACCCCCACCCCGAACCGCTTCAGTCGAGCCACTCGGATACGCTGTCCAGCAGTGGCCTCGCGGTCAGTTCGTCAGCCCCGAGTTGTGTGGCTAGCTGACCTGCGTCCTCGCGCTGGCCCGCGGAGAGGATCTCGCCGAGGAAGGGGCCGGCGGCCGGGTTCCGGTACCAGTCCTCGTCGAATCGATCACGCAGCACCCGCCGCAAGATGGCGGACAGCATCCAGCCCCGGAGCTGTCGGGCCACCCAGAAACCGCGCCGCACATCCTCCAGGTAGGTTCGCTCGTCGTAGCCGAAGCCGGTCGCCCCGCTGATTAGCTCGACGTACCGGGGCGCCATCTGACCGGGTCGCTCGGCATTGGCGAGCTCGAGCTCGTACAGGAGCCGTGCGGCGTGGAGCCGCAGCCGACAGAGCTTGAGGAACGCGGCGAGACGCCGGTATTCGTGTAGCTGCTCGCCTTCCATCCGGGTCGTCCGCTCCGTCCAACCGGCGTCCAGCACCAGGGATTCGAACAGCAGCGCGAATGTCTCGGTCACGGCGGAGTCGCCCAGTGTCCGGTACTCGAATGGGAGCCGCGCGCCCGTATAGGCGAAGTGCAGGACATGCCCGACCTCGTGCAACAGCGATTCGCAGTCACCCCAGCCACCGATTCGTGGGGCGACCAACACGACGCGGCCCGGGACCTGGAGCCCCACACTGAAGGACTCGCTCACCTTCAGCGGCCGGATGTCCAGATCGAGCTGCACCTTTCCGTTCGCCTCGAGTGGCAGGCCCAGCTCGGCGAGGTCGCGCTGGATCGCGGCGAGAATGGATGGGAGCCCGAAGCGGTCCGCCAGCCACGACATCCGGCGCAACCACAGCAGGTCGGGCCGCTTTCCGTCCTCGGGATCGATCGAAAGGCGAGCCCGTGCGTGGAGCCGCAGGTGCTCCCGGTAGGCGTCTTCCGTGTGCGAGAGGATCCGCACCGCTTCGCGTACCAATCCCCGGATGTTGAACCCGGCCAGGCGCTCACGCGCCTCCACGTAATCGCCGAGCCCCAGCTCGGCGATGGCCTCCCGCTCGCGATAGAGAATGTCGAGCTGGAGAGCGGCCGCGTCCTCGAGCCGCGCGTTGCGCGCCTCGCTCCACGCGAGTCGTTCGTGGCGGTCCGCAGTCTGCGCCACTCGCGCCGGTACGCGACGCAACGGAAGCAGGCTGGGCCCGCGCCGAACGGTGGCGCTCGCCTCCCAAGCCCGGAGCTGGTCTTCGAGCGGGGCGAGCTCGGCCTCGACCCGTTGATCGGCGACCCAGGCAAGGAGCCAGCCGAGCCGACGTCTTTCATCTCCGGTTGCCTCGGCGAGCCCTCGCTGAAGCGCCGGCAGCACTTCCGGATCCCTCAGCAATCGGTGGTGCTCATACAACGGACCGAACTCGGACCGCTCCTTCAGGCCCGCTTTGGTTTCATACCGCTCGGCAGCGATGGCGCTCTTCAGGCGCTCTGCCGTGTCGCGAATCTCGGGGATGCCCAGAGACATAGTCCGCGCGGCCGTCAGGCCGTCGACGCAACCCCCGGCGAGCGCCGTAGGGCGTCCTTCAGATAAGGCTCGAGGCCCGCGATGGGCACGCGTTCCTGCGCGAGGGAGTCCCGATCCCGAACCGTGACGGTCTCATCCTCGGTCGTCTGACCGTCGACCGTGATGCAGAAAGGCGTGCCCGCCTCGTCCTGGCGGCGATATCGGCGTCCTATGGACCCGGCCGCGTCGTAGAACACGTTCAGCCTCCCGCGGAGCGCGGAGGCGATATTGCCCGCGATTTCCGGCATCCCGTCCTTCTTCACGAGCGGGAAGACGGCCGCCTTTATCGGTGCGAGGCGGGGGAGCAGCCGCAGGACGACCCGCTTCTCACCGGCCACTTCCTCTTCATGATAGGCATCCGCGAGGACGACAAGCATGGTGCGGTTCAAACCGGCGGAGGTCTCGATGACGTATGGGACGAACCGATCTCCCGAGGCGGGGTCGAAGTATTCCAGCTTCTTCCCGGTATGCGCCTGGTGGGCCTCTAGGTCGTAGTCGGTGCGATTGTGGATTCCCTCGAACTCCTGCCATCCGAACGGGAACCGATACTCGATATCGAATGCCGTCTTCGCGTAGTGGGCCAGCTCGTCGGGGCCGTGCTCGTGGAATCTCAACCGCTCTCGGCGGATGCCTAGCGCTTCGACCCACGCCATGCGGCGCGTCATCCACGTCTCGAACCACTCCTCATCCGTACCGGGCTTCACGAAGAACTGCATCTCCATCTGTTCGAACTCGCGCGTCCGGAAGACGAAGTTCCCGGGAGTGATCTCGTTCCGGAACGCCTTGCCGACCTGCGCGATCCCGAACGGGACCTTACCGCGCGCGCTATCGAGCACGTTCCTGAAATTGACGTAGATCCCCTGTGCGGTCTCGGGCCGGAGATAGACCACCGCTGCGTCTTCTTCGACCGGCCCCATGAACGTCTTGAACATGAGGTTGAACTGTCGGGGCTCGGTGAACTCGCCCGTCGTTCCACACACGGAGCACTGCTGCTCATCGGGACGGCCGGCCACGATCGCTTCCAGCTCGTCGGCTCGGAAGCGCCGGTGACAGTTCCGGCACTCGACCAGCGGATCGGAGAAGCCACCGACGTGTCCGCTGGCCACCCAGACATCCGGGTGCATCAGGATCCCGGCGTCGATCCCGACGATCTCCTCGTGGCTGTAGACCATCTCTTCCCACCACGCGGATCGAACGTGCTCCTTCAACTCGACTCCGAGGGGGCCGTAATCGTAGACCGAACCGATTCCGCCGTAGATCTCGGACGACTGGAAGATGAAGCCTCGCCGCTTGCACAGTGAGACGAGCTTCTCCATGAGCTCGGGCGGGTGCGGGGTGGCCTCGGCGGGCTCGTCTTGCTCTTCGGTATCAGGGTCGGAAGTCATCGGCTCCGGAGTCGTCGGTGACGCGGCTGAAGTCCGGCTCTCACGTGGCACGGTCCTGTGTCGCAGACAAAGCCGGAGCCGAGAAATCGACTCCGGCACGGGCCGCAAAGGATAGCCCTCGACGGGGACGCCGCCAAGGACAAAGGGTGAGGGCAGGTCTCGTGGCCGGCGCATCGGTGCGAGGGTCGGGACAGGCGTTGTCCCGAGCGCTCTCCCGGCAACGACGGAGCCCCGTAGCCACCTCAACGCTGGCCACGGGGCTCCCGGTCTCCCCGGGTCTGTGCTTCTGCGGTTAGTTGCCCAGCGTGAACTGCAAGCGACCGTAATAGAATCCGCCATTGGTTCCGAACTGCGTGACACGGCGGCTGAACGGGAAGTTCCCGCTGCTGATGTTGCTGGACTTCTCGTGCCCGTCGGGGAACGTATTCAAGATGTTGTTCGCTCCCACCTGGAGGATGACGCCGTCCATGATCTCGAGACCGAGGTCTACGTCGAGGAGCATCTTCGCGCCGAAATCCTCATCATTGTCGTCATTCGTGGGCCGGTACAAGACCTCCCCGTAGTAGCTGCTGCGCACCCCGGCGTTGACCACACCCTTCCGATAGCGCGCGGAGATCGCCCCCTTCTGGCACGGCAGCGCCGTCTCGAGCCGGTTGCGCTCCTCACGGTTGAACAGCACGCCGGCGATTGCGTCCGTGCTGCCAGCCGTGAACTGGTCGGCCATGGATTGGGGCACGTTGATCGCCGTGACATCCGTGTCCGTGAAGTTCGCGGACCCGGTCAGGTACAGGATCCCTCCCTGGAGCCGTGTCACGTAGTTGATCACGATGTCTAGACCGAGAGTCTCGGTGTTGACCGCATTGGCGAAAAACTGCGCCTGACCCACGCCAAGCGCCGAGAACGGCTCCAGGATCGCGGCCACGTCGTCTCCGATGTCCGAATCGCCGTCGCTGAATCGGCTCGAGAGCACGATTCGGTCGCTGATGTCGATGAAATAGATATCGGACGTGATGGACACATCGCGAATCGGCCGCCACGTGAACCCACCGCTGAAGTTGACCGAGGTCTCCTCTTTCAGGTCAGGGACGCCGAACGCTTTCGTCACCGGATCCCTGTTGTTGCCGGTCAGGACCCGGGCGGGGAACAGCTCGCCCGTCGTCTCGTCGATCACGAATTGGGTACTCACGTTGTTGAACCACACCTGCGGTAGCGATGGAGCTCGGAAGCCGTTACTGATCGCGCCGCGGATCGCGAAGTTCTCGGCCACTTCGACCCGGGCCGCGATCTTCGCGGTGAACGTGCCCCCGAAGTCGTTGTAGCTCTCGAACCGTCCGCCGATGTCCACCTGTACCTGGTCGGAAAACTGCGTCTCCAGACCCGCGTAGGCGGCGATGTTGTTGCGGAAGCGGTTCACCTCGTTCGCAGGCTGGAACCCGGGAAACACCTGCGATCCAGCCGCCTTGGGAGCGCCCGTGGAGGTGGTGTCGAAATCGACACCGGGGATGTCGCCCCCGTTCCCGAGGCTGTACGACTCGAACTGACCCGCCTCGATCTCGTAGTTCTCCAGCCGGAACTCGGCGCCGAGGACCAGCGACAGCGATTTGAGCGAACCATCGGTGTCGATGAGCCGTACCGCGTCGAAGTTCCCTACGGTCTGCCGGAACCCGAGCCGTCCGGCATCGAACGAGGTCGGGCTGGCGGCGCCCAGCGACGCGTTGTTGGTATTCTCGATGTTGAACTGGAACGAGTTGCGGCCGTGGGTGACGGCAAGGTCGAAGTCCCATGCACCCTTTTTCCCTCGCAGGCCGAGCGAGAGCGCCTGGTCGTCGACCTCGGTGTGAATCTCGGGCAGGAAGCCGTTCGGATTAATCTCGAACACCACGCGCTCTTCCTGGATCGGCCGTCGGTAGAAGCCGGTGGCCGCCCCTTTGCGGTGCGTGACGCCACCGAACGCGTAGAACTCGGCGTCGTCCGCGACCGGGAACGCGCTATTGAACATCACGTGACCGACGATCGCCTCACCCTGCCCGGTCTTCATCGAGAAGTCGTCGCGTGTGAGCCCGCGGCTCGAGATCTCGGCGTCATCCGCGGCGGCGTCCGAGAAGAACACGTTGCCAGTGTAGGTGTCGGACCGGTTGGTTCGCTCACGGTTCAGAAACTCGCCCGTCACGTTGAAGTAGCCGCGATCCCCGATGGAAAAACCGAAGTTGGCGTCAGCTTTCACTTGCTCGCCGTCTCCCTCGCCCGTGAGCCCCGCCTGAAAGGTCCCGACGAGCGCGTCCGTCTGCTCCTTGAGTACGATGTTGATGACGCCGGCGATCGCATCCGAACCGTACTGTGCGGCCGCGCCATCGCGTAGTACTTCGATGCGCTCGACAGCCGCCATCGGGATGCCGTTCAGGTCCACACCCACGGTGCCGCGGCCGAAGGTGCCGTTCACATGCGTGAGCGCGCTGCCGTGACGCCGCTTGCCGTTGATGAGGACGAGCACCTGATCGGGACCCAGGCCCCGCAGGCTCGCGGGGTTGATGTGATCCGTGCCGTCGGAGATCGTTTGATGCGAGGCGTTGAAGGACGGAATGACTTCACGGATGGTCTGGGCCAGCTCCAGATGGGGGGACTGACGGAGCTCCAGCGACGTCACGACGTCCACCGGCACCGGGGTCTCCAACGCCGACCGCTGGGTTCGCGTCCCGGTGACCACCAGCTCATCCACGATCAACCCGCCGATCGGAAGTGCAAAATCGGCTGTTACCGTCTGTCCGGCGGAGACGGTCACCGTTTGCTCCACGTCCTCGTAACCGATGATCCGCGCCCGGACCGTGTAAGTACCGGCCGGAATACGGAGCTGGTACCGACCCTGCTGATCCGTCAGGATCCCGCGAGCTGTCCCTACGATGAACACCTGGGCGCCGTCGAGAGGCTGAAGCGTCTGCCCGTCGGTGACCGCGCCGGAGATCGTCCCGTCCTGAGCGGCGGCCGCTTGTGTGGCCCCCAATGCCAGGAGCACCGCGAGTATGGTTGCGCTTCCCGTGGATACCGGCGCGAATCTCACCATGCACCTCCTCGCTCTGCTGGTTGAGGCCGTCTGGTTGAGGCCGTCTGGTTGAGGCCGTCTAGTTGAGGCCGTCTAGTTGAGGCCGTCTGGTTGAAGCCGTCTGGTTGAGGCCGTCTGGTTGAAGCCGTCCTGTGTATCGAAGCCGGACTTGACCACACCCGGGTACAAGTCCTCTGTCTTCGGTGGTCGTGAGGAGTCACTTGCCAGAGCTGGTCTATCGCGAGAGCCCGGACTCGGCTCGGGCCATTGGCGGCCGTTCAGGTCGCAACCGCCCGCCCGGGTCCAGGATCCCGTGGACCCCTAACCGGGCATTGAACACCCGCGTCGCAAGGGTTCGTAGTCGCGTAACCCTCGATACGGGGGCAAACTACAGTGGCGGGACTAAATGTCGCGGAGGACCCCTCGCACATCAACCGCGATGACCCGGTCCTCGTAGGCGAACGCCGGCTGCATCGGACATATGAGGGCCCCCTCGATGACGGCTTCGATGCCGTGTCCGGCAGCGAACGTCATCGCTTCGGCGACCGCCGATCGAAACGCCCCCGTCGCCTCGTCCGCTCCTCTAGCATTCAACGCGACCGCACCCGCCTCCGTTTTGTGTGAGAGAACAGGTGAGACGAGCTTCACGGCCACGCTCTCGTGAGTCGCTGCCGCGCGTGCAACTGCAGCTCCTTTGCTCGGGCGAGTCCGACGCGGCGGCGAAGCGTGTAGGCTGCACCTCCGCCGACGAACGTACTCAGAGCCAGTTCCGGAAACCGCAGCTTGGCCGCCTCCGCCACGATAATGAAGTCGCACGACAGTGCCAGCTCCTGGCCGGCGCCGATCGCATGTCCGTTTACTGCCGCTACGATTGGTTTCGGGATCGTTTGGAGCTGTCGGTTCACGTGCTGGCCCATGCGCACGTACTCTTGCCGCTCCTCAGGTTCGGGTTCGCGGTCTCCGTATGCCTTCATGTCGGCACCCGCGCAAAACGCCCGGCCCGTACCCGTGAGGATCACGGCCCGCACGGCGGGACTCCCCGCGAGATCGGTAAGAGCCGCGTAGAGCGCACTGTACAACGGCAGACTGACCGCGTTGAGGCGGTCAGGTCGATTCAAGCGCAGCGTGACGACGGAGCCACCCTCCAGTTGGATTGGCGGCTCCGTCGGGTCGGTGCGATCTCGATGCACTAGCGGTTCCAGCCGCTATTCAGCGAATGTGCACCGGGTCAGCGCTGGTCGGGCTCGGCGCCGGCCGCCGTGACGCTCTTCTCTTCTCGGGGAGGCGCGTTCTTCACGTGCATGTCCAGCCAGCGGTCCGTCTCCCATAGCATGTGCAGGAGCGACTCACGGGCTACGTATCCATGGCTCTCGTGCGGTAGGAAGACGAGCCGTGCGGTCGCTCCCAGACCCTTCAAGGCCGCGTAGTAGCGCCGGCTCTGGATCGGGAAGGTGCCGGAGTTGTTGTCCGCCTCGCCGTGGATGAGGAGAATGGGCTCGTTCACCTTCTCAGCGTGCATGAAGGGAGACATGTAGAAGTAGATCTCGGGCGCCTCCCAAAAAAGCCGCTCCTCGGCCTGGAAACCGAACGGCGTGAGCGTCCTGTTGTACGCTCCACTGCGCGCGATTCCGGCACGGAAGAGATCGGAATGCGCGAGCAGGTTGCCGGTCATGAAGGCACCATACGAGTGTCCTCCGATCGCCACGCGATCTGGGTCCACGACACCGCGCCGGACCCCTTCATCGATCGCCGCCTGCGCATTTGCGACCAACTGCTCGCGGAACGTGTCGTTGGGCTCCGCATCGCCCTCGCCCACGATCGGCATCGAGGCGTTGTTGATCACCGCGTACCCGCGGGTCACGTAGGGAATCGCGCCCCAATAGCTGACGCTCTTGAACTGGTAGGGCGAGTCAGTACGCTGACCGGCGGCATCCAGACTCTTGAACTCGCGCGGATAGGCCCACACGAAGGCCGGAAGCGGGCCATCTTGCTGCACATCGTGGCCCGCCGGCAGATAAATAGTCGCGCTCAACGGAACACCGTCCGCGCGCTCGTACTGGATCGCTTCCTTCTGGATGTCGGCGAGCTGCGGATACGGGTGCGGGAACTCCGTCACCGCGGTGGCGGCGCCCGATTCCAGATCGCGCACGTAGAAGTTGGGGGGGGTCGTGTTCGTCTCACGCCGCGTGAGCAGCTCCGTACCCTCGTCGTCGATCAACGTGATCGGGAACTCATAGTAGGGCGCCTCCGAGCGGAAGAGCTCCTCGATTTCGCCGTTCTCCAGGGTGAGCCGGCGCAGGAACGGACGATTGCCCTCGGGCGAAGCACCCTGCCCCGTGAGGAAGAGCGTCTCCCCGTCGTCCGCGGTCATGATCACGTTCGTGCCGTGCTCGGTCGGGCGCGTGAGCGGGCGGCCGGGGTCGTTGTACCGGTCCTCGTACGAGAGATCGAACAGGACGCGCGGCTCTGAAGGCATGTCGGGATTCACCAGGTACACGCGGCTCTGGCGCGTCGACCACCAGCGCTCGCTTACGAGCGCGAATCCCTCTTCGGCCCAGGAGATTCCGGCGTAACGGAGCGGGAGCGTCGCGATCGCCGTTGGCTCGCCCGCGAACGGCGCGTCCAGGGTGAAGACCCGGTCACGCTGTTCGGCCTCGGCGTGTGCGTCCCCTCCGTCCAGCGCCTCCACCCAGTACAGGGTCGCGGGCCCATCAGCCCTCCAGGCGACGGAACGGATGCCGGTCGGCACCGACCCGAATGCCGTCGGCACGTTCTCGGCCAGCGGCAGGTCGACAATCTCCTTCACGAGGTTCCCGTCCAGATCCAGAACCGTGATCCGATTCGGGAAGCGACTGCCGGGCACCAGATACGAGAACGGCCGGTGGGTCGCCTCGACGAGCAGGTAGCGGCCGTCCGGGGAGGGACTCGCGTCTCGCACCATCATCGGCTCGCCCAGCTGGGCGACCTGGCCGTCCAGGTCGATGCGCACGAGCTGCGTGATCACGTGGTGCTCGAACAACGCTTCGTCGTGAGGGTTCGTCAGAAGATCCTGGTAGGTGCGCGCGGGTGCCGCCTCACCGGTGGTCTCCTGGATCACGGGCCCCACCGGCACGCGCGGGGCGCCGGGCGCCGCCCCCCGGCCCTCGCTGATCGTGCGCACGATCAGCGTGCGGCTGTCGGAGACCCACTCGTAGGCGCTGCCGTAGTAGGCATCGTTGACGCCGGCATCCAACAACCGCCGGGCACGAGCGCTCGCCGCCTCGGCCACCCACATCTCGATGCGATCGTCGCGGTCCAGGGTGAACGCGATGTACGCCCCATCGGGCGACCAATCCACGTTGCGAATCCGCGACTCGGGCGGCAGGCCGACGATCGGCCGCTCGCGTCCATCGAGCGTTCTCAGGGCGAGATCCGAGAAAGGCCGGGAGCGGCTGGGACCATTGGTGCGCGGATTGATCCGCAGGCCAGC
>JBDHAD010000079.1:0-12151 GCA_039588215.1 Gemmatimonadota bacterium | reverse complement strand
CGTCTCCGTCGGCGACTCCGTGAACCGCACGTTCAGATCACGCAGCCGCATATACGTGTCGATGAGATCCGATGTCTGGAAGACCCAGCCACCCTGGTTACCCACCAGACTCGCATGCTGGGGGTTCTGGCGGGTCGTCGTCAGCCCCAGGTAGATCAGCGGCATCTCCTGCCCGGGTGGAGCGATGGCCAGCACCCGCTCTCCCGGACCGTACTCCAGGTCGACACGGACTTCGAACCCGAGCCTCTCCGTGTACCAGCGCAACGCGCGCTCGTGGTCGTGAACATAGATCGTTACCGCCGCGAGCGGCCCGATCCCCGACTGGAAGACGATGGGCTCCGGCTGCTGTGCGCCGAGCGCGCGCCCCGTACACAGGATCAGCAGGACCGCGGTGAGGCTTGCCCGCCCGGCTCGCACCAGCGGGGTGCCCCTCAAGTAAAAGTGTATGTACGAAATGACACGTCTCCTTGACATCACGTAAATGGTATTTCAGTCGTTCATTCGCGCCCGTTGTCACGGGCGCCGATTACGAACCGAGCGATTCGAGGTATGACGTGCAAGAAGTCAGCAAGCGACGCGTGCTCTCGTACGGGTACGCCAGGTGGAGGTACCGGTGAAGAACCGCCTTCGCGTCCTTCGCGCCGAGCGCCGCTGGACGCAACAGGATCTGGCCCGGGAGCTTGGCGTTTCGCGGCAGACGATCCACGCGATCGAGGCCGAAAAATACGACCCGAGCTTGCCGCTGGCGTTCAAGATCGCTGACCTCTTCCACGAGCCCATCGAACGCATCTTCACGCCGAACCCCGCCCAGGACGACAGCTAGCCAGGCCCAAGTGCCTCGCCGCGACGCGCGTGAGCCCGGTTTGAACTCCTCTCGTGTCTGGTCCTCATGAGTACCGAGGAGTCCGAACCCGGATGGCCACATCCAGGGCTTACCTGTGGCAGTAAGAAAAGGGCCGGCTCCGAAGGCGCCGCCCGGGGGCGAGAACTTTGGGGGGCTCAGGAGCTTCGCCGCCCTCGCATCGGAACGATAGTGGTCTGGACAGCCTCGAGCTCGCCAATCCCCTCAGAGAGCGCATACACCCGGTCCAGCGGGACCCCTTGGAACAAGTCCACACGGCCCGATCCTTGCCAACGAATCTCGATCTCCCGGATCGCGATGGCATCGGCCAGACCCATCTCCTGCTGAAGACTCGATCCCCCGAAGCTGCCACCGGACCCGACGACCGCGTGCACGTCGCGCGGACCACCCGGCGTGTCGATCGACACGCGAATCCGGGTCCCGATCGCAGACCGGTTCGATTCCACCCCTTCCAATCGCAGCGTGATCCAGCGGTTTCCATGGCCCGGGTTCTGCCACAGGACATTGCGCCCTACATCGCCCTGCATGGCCCCCCCTAGGACCACGTAAAGGTCCTGGTCGCCATCGAAGTCGATGTCGCCGAACGCGACGGCATGACCCTTCGCCACGTGCCCGAACCCGCTGGAGTACGTGACTTCCTGAAAGCCGCCCGCCCCGTCGTTTCGGAACATGCGATTGGGCGTGATGGTCCTCAGGTCGGGGTCACCGGTTCCGAGGTAGAAGTCAGGCCAGCCGTCGTTGTCGAGGTCGCCGAAGTTGGACCCCATGACGTAGACCACCTCGTCCAACCCGGCGGCGCGCGTGACGTCCTCAAACGTCCCGTCTCCCCGGTTGTGGTAGAGGCGCGGCGTCTCGGCGGTCTCGCGGATCCCCATGAAGCCGAGGATGATCTCCTCGGGCTGCACACGAAAGCTGAGCGAGAGGAGGTCCAGCCAGCCGTCGTTGTCGTAATCGAAGAACCATGCGGGTAGGCTGGCGAGGGGACCGTCCACCCCCGCGAGCGCGGTGTAGTCGCGGAAGCGCCACACCCCGTTGGTGTCGGGTCCCTCGTTGTGGAAGAGCTGGTTCGGCTCCTCGAAGCGGGAGATGTAGAGGTCCAGCCGCCCATCGTTGTCGTAGTCTCCCCATTGAGTGGCCTTCACGAACCCGAGGAGGTCGAGTCCGACCTCCCCGGCCACTTCGGCGAAGGTCCCGTCTCTCTGGTTCCGATACAGCTCGGTCGCGTGGGCGCGTGGAGGGCGCGTCCACATTTCTGCTTCGTTCCCGACGATGAGGTCGATCCAGCCATCGTTGTCGTAGTCTCCCCAATCGGCGGTCTGGGTGGGGTGGACCGAAAGAACCCCAGCCTCCGCCGTGACATCCGCGAACAGTCCGCCTCCTTCGTTCCGGAGCAATGAGTTCGGCTGGCCTCGCTGCGTCCAGGCGCCGCGGACCACGAACACATCCGCGTCGCCATCGTTGTCATAGTCGGCCTGGAGGAGGTTGAGACCGCCGACCAGTCCCGTGAGACCGGCCTCCGCCGTGCGCTCCACGAACGAGCCCGCGACGTTCTCGAAGTACCGCATGGAATCTCGTAGGGCCCGGGAGGCGGTGAGGAGGTCCAGGTCGCCGTCCAGATCGAAGTCCTCCAACACGACGCCGCCCGCGTGGCCGATCACGTCCACGCCCAGTTCAGCGCCACGGTCCCGAAAACGACCGATATCATACTCCGACCTGAACGCGTCGGGAGGAAGACGCCAGCTCGCCGGCACTTGCTCGGGGTACTTCCCCAGGATCATGTGCGCGAGGTTGAGAAGCCACGCGTTCACGGTATTCTGCGGATCGTCACGCAACATGGTCTCATACAGGGCGAGCGCTGCCCGGACGCGGGGCTCGGCATCGGCCGGGAATGCTGCCGGGTCGAACGGAAAGAGACACGCGGCCGTGCTCGCCATACAGGCGTCCTGGATCGTCCCCCAGAGCGCGGCGGTGGCGAGCAGGTCCTGCACGTCGCGCTTGAACACGGCGGGAACTCGGCGGCTGTTCTGGGCCGCGATCCGGTTGATCCGCACGAGCTCGGCGGCGGCGTCTTCGTGCCGACCCGCTTGGAGAAGGAAGTACGCGCGCCGGGCCGCGTGGAGCAGACGACCCTCAATACTGACGGGGATCGACACGGTGTCGAGGGCCAGGATCCGCTCCGTATAATCCGTGGCGTCCTCGAACTCGGCGAGCCGAGCCGCCATCGCACGCGTACCGGTACTCACCTGGCCCGAGCGCCGCGAGGCTTCGGGCTTCTCGCCTGGCCCGCCGCAGGCCCAGACCGCGAGCCACAAGATCGCCAGACGTCTCATCAGCGCCCCTGCTCGGGCTTCATGTACAGGCCCTCAGGCCCGCCTGCCAGCACCCCAAGCCATCGCAACTGCGACACCCTCAGAAGCGGATCCACCGGACACCGCTTACCACGCCTGGCAGGCTTGCCACGACGCTCGGCGTTGGTCCAGTCAGGAATCACCCGCGCCGTCTTGTGGGGGATTCTCCCGACTCAGCCGTCTTGGTGCCGTGTGCCGGTTATGGAAGCCGGCGCCCGGCTCAAAACGACAACCACGTACGGAATGATAGGCCCTTACCGTGGCCTCTTGGGCTGGTTCTGGATCCGGTTCGAAGAAATGATCGGCGCCATGTTGCACGTTTATGCATCATAGTGTATGTATATGCGCCTTGGCGGGCCGGTCCGCTCGAGAGTTCCGTGGGGCGCATGGCTCATGGATTGGAAGAGAAACCCGGGAATCAGAGACGGATAGAGCAACCAATGCATAGACCCGGCGCGAATAACAAGGTGCGGCGAGTTGCCCTCGCGTACTCGGGGGGACTCGATACCTCCGTGATGATTCCATGGCTCACGGAGAATTACGGCTGCGAGGTCGTTGCGGTCGTCGGCGACGTGGGACAGGTCGATGACTTCGAGGCCGTGCGAGCGAAGGCGCTCGCTACCGGTGCGGTCGCCTGCCGCGTGGTCGACCTCAAGCAGGCCTTCGTCGAGGAGTGCGTCCTACCCGCCCTGCGCGCCGGAGCGGTCTATGAGGGCCGCTATCTCCTGGGGACGGCGCTCGCGCGACCCGTGATCGCGAGGGCTCAGGTAGAGGTCGCACGCGCGCTGGGCTGTGACGCCGTGGCGCATGGGTGCACCGGCAAGGGCAACGACCAAGTCAGGTTCGAGCTCACATATCGGGCGCTCGCCCCCGAGCTGACCATCATCGCGCCATGGCGGGAGTGGGAGATGACGTCACGGGAGGACGCGATCGGGTACGCCGACGCACGCGGCATCCCGGTGCCCGTGACGAAGGAGAACCCCTACAGCATCGACAAGAACCTGTGGCACACGTCCTTCGAAGGCGGCGTGCTGGAGGATCCGTCCTGTCCTCCTCCTGAGGACCTGCACGACCTGACGGTCGACCCGCGCCAGGCTCCGGATGAGCCGCAGGAAGTCGAGATCGCGTTCGAGCGAGGGGTTCCGTTCGAGCTGGACGGGCAGGCGATGGACGCCGTGACGCTGATTCAGGTGCTCAACGAGGTCGCGGGCTCGCACGGGGTGGGCTGGATAGATCTGGTCGAGAACCGACTGGTGGGGATGAAGAGCCGGGGTGTGTACGAGACGCCCGCCGGATCCGTCCTCCTCGCGGCACTCACGGACCTCGAGGCGCTCACGCTGGATCGGGACACGGCCGCGTTCAAGCGTACCGTCGCGGCGCGCTATGCCGAGCTCGTGTATCAGGGGCTGTGGTATTCTCCGCTGCGGCAGGCGTTCGATTCATTCATCGACACGGTGCAGGCTCACGTGACCGGCCGGGTGACCGTGCGCCTCTTCAAGGGCTCCGCCACCGCGGTCGCGCGCCAGTCCCCGTTCAGCCTGTACCGTGAGGACCTGGCCACGTTCGGCGAGGACGCCGTGTACGACCAGGCGGACGCGGCCGGGTTTATCCGGCTGTGGGGGCTCCAGACGGAGCTCGCCGCCCGGGCCGCGGCCCAGGCCGACGCTGCATCCGCGGAGGCACCTGCGCCCCCCCTCACCCATTCGGAGGAGGCGCTTCGGTCCCGCCGCTCGCGGCCCGCGCCGAAGGCGCGTGTCTGAGAAGGGCCCTGCACCGCTCTGGGGCGGCCGCTTCGAGGAGGCGATCGACCCCCTGATCCACGAGTACACAGGCTCGCTGGGCTTCGACCGGCGGCTGGTCCGACACGACCTGCTCGGGTCCATGGCGCACGCCCGCATGCTCATGGAACGGGCGATCCTCTCCCATGACGACGCTGCCGGGATTCTGGAAGGACTCTCGGGCATCCTCTCCGACATCGAGGGTGGGCGGTTGAGCGTCGAGGGAGAGGACGAGGATATCCACTCGTGGATCGAGCGGGTCCTGATCGAGCGGACCGGAGATCCGGCGCGGAGACTGCACACGGCCCGGAGTCGCAACGATCAGACGAGCGTGGCCCTGCGGCTTTACGTCCGCGAGGCTCTCGTCGGGACTCTCGATCAGCTGGCGAAGTTGCAGCGTGCGCTCCTCGAGCGTGCCGCGAAGCACGAGGAGAGCTGGCTCCCCGGGTACACGCACACACAGCGCGCACAGCCCGTCAGCCTGGCGCACCATCTGCTGGCCCACTTCTGGTCGTTGGCACAAGACGCTCGGCGACTCCGGGCCGCGCACGACAGTGCCGGGACATCCCCCCTGGGGGCGGGCGCGCTCGCGGGGACCTCGTTCGAGATCGACCCGCACCGTTCAGCCGCCCTGCTGGACCTGCCCGAGGTCTTCCCGAACAGCATGCACGCGGTGTCCGATCGGGATTACATCCTGGAGACGGCGTTCGCGTGCGCCCTCGCGATGGTTCACCTATCGAGGTGGGCCGAGGAGGTCGTCCTGTGGAGCTCGCACGAGTTCCGGTTCGTCGAGCTGGGCGACTCGATCTCGCAGGGCAGCAGCATCATGCCGCAGAAGAGGAATCCGGAGGCTGCGGAGATCCTGCGTGGGAAGTCGGCGCGGGCGATCGGGCACGTAACCGCTCTCCTCGCCCTCGTGAAGAACCTGCCTCTCACCTACAACAGCGACCTCCAGGAGGATAAGGAACCGCTCTTCGATGCACTGGACACGGCCCAGCGCTCGCTGGGCGCCGCCACCGTGATCTTCAAGGGCCTGCGTCATCACACTGGTCGAATGCAGGCCGCGCTTCAGGGAGGGATGCTGACGGCTACCGAACTGGCGGACCATCTGGTCCGCCAAGGCGTGCCGTTTCGTACCGCGCACGAACAGGTCGGGCACGCCGTGCGTGCGGCGGAGGAGCGCGGGCTGGAGCTTTGGGAGTTGGCGGCGGACGATCTGCAGGCTCACTGCCCGGCGGCGGACGCCCACGTCGTCGAGGCGCTCACGCCAGGACGCGCGGTTCGCGAGCATGCATCGCCCGGCGGCCCGGCGCCTCCTCGCGTCCACGAGCAACTCGCGGACGCGCACCGAGAGCTCACAGCGTTGGAGGAATGGCTCGGGGAGATCCAGCCGCCGCCCATCTACCAAGCCCACCTCGACGGAACCCTGCTCGGAGACCTCTGACGTGAATCAGCGAGAGAGAGAGCGAGCACTCCTCCAGATCGTCGACGCTCAACCGATCGCCACCCAATCTGCCCTCGTGCGGGCTCTGGAACGGAGTGGGTTCGAGGTCACGCAGGCGACGGTGTCGCGCGATATCCGGCGCCTGGGCCTGGTGAAGGTGCGAGCCGCCAATGGGTCCTCCAGATACGCCCGCGCGGGCGCGACACCTCCCCCCACACCAGCCAGCCGTCGCGTGCTTCAGTCGACGCTGCGCGAGTTTGCCACAGACCTGGAGATCGGTGGCGGCCTGTTCGCGATCAAGACCCACAGCGGGTGCGCCAATGCCGTTGGGCACGCGATCGACGAAGCCGACGTGCCGGGTGTCGTCGCGACGCTCGCCGGCGACGACACCATCTTCGTGCTCACGCGAAACTCGGGTGACCGGTCGCGGGTTATCAGCGAGTTGCAGGCGCTGATGCGGGAGGCCTGAGGTCCTCTCTCTCCACGAGCATGGCCTCGGCGCGGCGGCAGGCCGAGGAGCGGGACCTTTCCCCCGCTTTCGGGATACATGGGTCGGCGGTCGCAACTGCGGCCACGGAAGAGCCAGAAAACACGAGATTCTGTTCAGATTCTCTTTCGAGGAGGAAACAGGGATGTTGAGGAGGACTTTCCTGGTCGCCGTGGCGGCCGCTGTTGGAGCGCTGTACGCCGGACCCGGCACCGCTCAGTCGCTGGATGAGGTGCTCGAGAAGCACTACGAGGCGATCGGGGGGCTGGACGCGTGGCAGGGCGTTCAATCGGTGAAGTTCTCGGGCAAGATGGTGCTCATGGGCGGCGCCATGGAGGCGCCGATCACGATCATGCAGAAGCGCCCCTCCATGGCGCGCGTGGAGTTCACGGTTCAAGGCATGCAGGGCGTACAGGCGTACGACGGAGAGACCGCCTGGATCCAGATGCCGTTCATGGGCTCTCCAGATCCCGAGCCGGCGCCGGCGGACATGGTCTCCCAGATGAAGGAGCAGGCCGATCTCGATGGGCCGCTCGTGGGATGGCAGGACGAGGGGCACACGCTCGAGCTGGTCGGTAAGGAGGACGTCGACGGAACCGAGACTTTCAAGGTGAAGGTCACGCACAACTCGGGCGAGGTCAGTCACTACTACCTGGACTCGGAGTACTACCTGCCGATCAAGGTTACGGCCGTACGGAACGTGCAGGGGGCCGAGAGCGAGATCACGACGATTCTCGGCGCCTACAAGGAGGTCCAGGGTCTCGTCGTGCCCTTCTCGATCGAGGTCACCTCCCCCATGGGGCCGCAGGTCATCTCGTTCGAGACCATCGAGGTCAACGTGAGTTTGGATGACGGGATCTTCTCCATGCCGGGGAAGTGAACCGCGGGTAGCCGCTCGAGGTCGACTACGACCTCGGCGGCACGCTTCACGGAAGTGCCTGAAGAGGCCCGGCCCGACAGCGATGCGGACCGGGCCTTTTCACATCGCTCGCTCGCGGCCATGCTTGTTCGTAGCCGACAAGTGACCTCTCCACCCGAATTCCATAGGCGACCCATGAGCACCCTACGTCCTTTTGCGTTCGTTCAGGTAGCCACCGCCCTGCTTGCCCTGGCGGGCATCGCGACCCCGCGACCGGCGGCCGCCCAGATCCCGATCACATCCGCAGATCTAGGCGGCTTACCCGCGCGCGCGATCGGGCCCGCCGTGATGAGCGGCCGGATCGCCGCGATCGATGCCGTCCCCGGGGACCCGCTCACCATCTACGTCGGAGCGGCGGGTGGCGGGGTTTGGAAGTCCACAAACGCGGGCACGACCTTCGAGCCCGTGTTCGACGAGCACTCCCAGTCCATCGGGTCGATCGCGATCGACCCGTCCGAGCCTCTCACGGTGTGGGTCGGGACGGGCGAGACCTGGACCCGGAACAGCGTATCGGTCGGGACCGGGCTCTACCGAACGCTCGATGGTGGCGAGACGTGGCAGTTCATGGGACTCGGCGATTCGGAGCGCATCGCGCGGATCGCGATCGACCCGAACGATTCTCAGACCGTGTTCGTCTGCGCGACCGGTCACCTGTGGAACGCCAACGAGGAGCGGGGCGTCTTCCGCACGCACGACGGCGGTGAGACGTGGGACAAGGTGCTGTACGTCGACGAGGATACCGGGTGCGCCGACCTCGCGATGGACCCGCACGCACCCACGATCCTGTACGCGGGCATGTGGGAGTTCCGGCGCTGGCCCTGGTTCTTCGAGTCGGGAGGACCCGGAAGCGGACTGTATCGCTCCACCGATGGCGGAGATACTTGGGAAGAGCTGACGAACGGGCTACCCGAGGGAGAAAAGGGGCGTATCGGGGTGGCCGTGGCCCCTTCGCGCCCGAACGTGGTCTACGCGGTGGTGGAGTCCGACTCGACCGCCCTGTACCGCTCCGATGACCTCGGCTCGACGTGGCTCGAGGTGGGCTCGGGGGGCCAGGTCCGCGGGCGCCCCTTCTATTACGCGCACATCGTGGTGGACCCGACGGACCACGAGCGCATCTACAAGATGGCGACGTCGATGGGCATCTCCTCCGATGGCGGCGAGACATTCGGGAGTATCCCATCGTCGCCGTTCGGCGGCGGGGTGCACAGCGACCATCACGCGCTATGGATCAACCCGGACAACCCGAGCGAGCTCCTCCTGGGAACCGACGGGGGCCTGTACATCTCGCAGGACCGCTCGCCGACCTGGCGGCACGTGAGAGCGCTCCCGCTGTCGCAGTTCTACGAGGTCAGCTTCGACATGGAGTCGCCGTACAACGTGTACGGCGGACTGCAGGACAACGGGACCTGGATGGGCGCCTCCCGAAGCCGGGGCGGAGTCCGGAGCCGGGATTGGCGGAACATCTTCCCCGGCGACGGCTTTCATGCGTTCGTCGACCCGGGTGACCCCGAGTACGTCTACGTCGAATCGCAGGGCGGAAACCTGCAACGGTACTCGCGGACCACGGGGGAGCAACGTGAGATCCGTCCGTATGGGGGCCAGGACGAGCCCCCGCTGCGCTTCAACTGGAACACGCCGATCCATATGAGTCGTGCCAACCCGGGCATTCTGTACGTGGGGGCCCAATACCTGTTTCGGTCCCGCGATCGAGGAGACGCATGGGAGAGGATCTCGCCCGACCTGACCACGGACGATCCGGAGAAGCAGCGACAGAAGGAGTCGGGCGGTCTGACGATCGACAACTCCACCGCCGAGAACCACACGACGATCTACACGATCAGCGAGTCGCCCGTGGATCCCACGGTGATCTGGGTGGGGACGGACGATGGGAACCTCCAGGTCACCCGCAATGACGGCGCGACCTGGACCAACGTGGTGGGTAACGTCGGCGTGCCCGCGAACACGTGGGTCTCACATGTGGAGACCAGCCCCCACACAGCCTCCACCGCATTCGTGACCTTCGATGGACACCGTATCGGTGACATGGCGCCGCATGTGTTCAAGACCGACGACTACGGTGAGACGTGGACGTCGCTCGCGACCGAGGACATCAACGGGCATGCACACGTCATCAAGCAGGATCCGGTGAACACGGACCTGCTCTACCTCGGCACGGAGCTCGGGTTGTTCCTGAGCCTGGATGGGGGGCGGAATTGGGCCCGGCTCGCGGCGGAGAACGGTGGACTTCCACCCGTCTCGGTCCGAGACCTGACGATCCACCCGCGCGATCAGGACCTGATCATCGCGACCCACGGCCGGGGCATCTACATCCTCGATGACCTGACCCCGCTCCGGCACCTGACGGCCGAGGCACTGACGGCCGAGGTCACGATGCTCCCCACGAGGGCGGCCGCGATGATCCCCGCGGGGATCCTCCAGGAGTTCCCCGGTGACGCGGAGTTCGTCGGGGAGAACCCACCCGAGGCCGCCGCGATCGTCTACTATCAGCCACGCCGGCACTTGTTCGGCGACCTCCAGGTCGAGGTGCTCGATCAGGAGGGACAGCGGCTCGCGTCCATGGCCGGGAGCAAGCGGCGCGGCTTCAACCGGGTGGACTGGCTGATGCGGCTCCGGCCGCCGAAGGTCCCGCCGGCCACAGGGTTCGTGAACGCCTTCCGGGGCCCTCGCGCGCTCGAAGGCGAGTACACGGTCCGGCTCACCAAAGGCGATAACACGTACGAAGGCGAAGTCGCGATCCGCCCCGACCCGCGCTCGCCTCACACGGCCGAGGACCGCCGCCTCGCCCAGCTGACGTCACTCCGCCTGTACCGGCTGTTGGAGGACCTTACGTACATGGTTGAGACGGCAATCGAGCTGCGCGACGCCGCGCAGACGGTGGCGGCCGACGTCGATGAGTCCAGCCGACTCGGACGGCGGTTGACGGCGTACGCCGACGATCTCGAGACATTCCGAACGGACCTCGTTCAGTCCTCCGAGGGGGGTCTCGATCGCAGCGCCGACAAGCTGCGCGAGCGGATGGGCAACCTGTTCGGGGCGGTCTCCGGTTACGACGGCCGTCCGACCGGCTCGCAACTGGCACGAACCGACGCGCTCGAGGAGGAGATGACAGGTGTCGGGACGAGGTTCGACGACCTGGTCGGTAGCCGGCTGACGGAACTCAACGCCGCCCTTACCGAGCGCGAGATCGAGCCGTTGGTGCCCACCACGCGCGAGGAGTGGGACGCAGAGGCCGGAGGCTGATCGGCCCACCCCGCACCATCCCAAGGATACGCCCGTGGTCCTCTGGAGCTCGGCTGATAGCCACTGCCAGGGCTATCCGGTTATGAAAACCGATGCACGGCTTTACAGGACAACGGTTTAGAGGTGGGATCACACTGGCGGCGAAGGGTTGATCGGCCTCCAAACGAGCCCTGGCGCGACCGGGCATCAACTCGGGACATTAGGACCCGTGACTCCTCGTATCCGCCCGATAACCCTCGCCACGAAAACCGGCGCCTTCACATTCGCAGGTGCGGAGTTGGGTTAACCCCGCTTCTACTGCACTGCACCCATAGATCGATACACGGCTTCAACGAGTCGCAGGTCTCGCCGCGCCAGCTCGAGGGTGTACTCGGGTTCTTTTTCTTCGTGTAGCGTCGCGAGGAAATCGCGGAACATGGCCCGGTAGCCCTCGATGTCCCTGAGTCCCGGGAAAATCACTCGCGTTCGCCGGCCTCGAACGAGTACGAAGAGTCCGTTGGACTCGAACGTGATCGATCCCGCCCGCCCGAAGACCCTCGACAGACGCAGGCCCTTGAATAGGGACGGGACTTCCCACGAGTAGAGGAGTGTCCCGACGGCGCCTCCTTCGTAGCGGATGGTCGCGGCCACGCTCCTCTCCAACCCTTCGCCCGAGCCGGCGCGTGCGCCGCTGATCGAGGACACCTTCATGCCGATGCTGGCAAGCAACGAGATCCAGTGGATCCCGCCCTCGAACAACGCTCCGCCCCCCGACGTCTCCGCATCGCCCCGCCAGTCGTCGACGTGTTGCGCCTTCAGGGCGTTCACGTGTACGAACAGAACATCCCCCAGGGCGCCGTCCTGGAGCGCGGTCCGCAGGGCAGCCGTTAGCGGCTTGTAGAAGTAATTCTCCGCGACGAGCACTTGGCGGTCCATCTCACGCCGCACCTCCTGGACCACGTCGAAGTCCGAAGCGCGCAGGAACGGCGGCTTCTCGACGATGACGTGCTTCCCGGCCCGGAGCGCCTCGAGCGTGAGCTCCAGGTGCGAGTCCGGGGGCGTGGCGACGAGGA
>JBDHAD010000078.1:0-15911 GCA_039588215.1 Gemmatimonadota bacterium | reverse complement strand
GGTCCAGGACGGCGTCGCCATCATCACGATGGACGACCCTCCCGCCAACACCTACACGCACGAGATGATGCGGGAGATGGACGATGCGATCCTGGCCGCGCGCTTCGACGAGGCCGTACACGTCATCGTGATTCGGGGCGCGGGAGAGAAGTTCTTCTCGGCCGGCGCGAACATCCAGATGCTCCGGACATCGGATCCCTACTTCAAGTACTACTTCTGCCTGCACGCCAACGAGACCCTCAACCGTCTCGAGCAGACACCGAAGCTGGTCATCGGCGCGCTCAACGGGCACACCGTCGGCGGAGGACTCGAGATCGCGCTCGCTTGCGACCTGCGACTCGCCCGGGCGAGCGGGGGCATGATCGGACTCCCCGAGGTCACCCTGGGTGTGCTCCCCGGCACCGGCGGCACGCAGCGACTCGGGCGGTTGCTGGGCAAGTCGAAGGCCATCGAGCTGATGGCAGAAGGCCGGACGTTCGGATTCGACACCGCCCTGGAGCTCGGGATGGTGAACCAGGTGCTGGAAGGCGACGACGACGCTTTCTTCGAGCAGGTGATGGAGTACGCTCGACAGTTCACGCCACCCAACAAGGCCTCGCGAGCCGTCGGGCGGATCAAGCGGGCCGTGTGCAGCGGCATCGAGGTCCCCTTCTCCGAGGGCCTGGCCATCGAACGCGAGCTCCAGCAGCTCCTGTTTCAGGGCGAGGACGCCAAGGAGGGTCTCGAGGCGTACCTGGAGAAGCGCGACCCGCAGTTCTCGGGACGCTGAGCAGCGGCCCCACTGGGTAGGGACCGAACGCGATCTGCGCCCGTCCCTAAAAGGCGGCGGGCGCTGGAGGATAGGTGGAGATGACAGAAGCGACTCTGACCCGCTCGGTGCCGGAGATTCTGGCGCCGGGTCGGCTTTACATCGGCGGCGAGTGGGTCGACGCCGCGAGCGGTGCGACGTTCGAGGTGGAGGACCCCGCCCGCGAGGAGGTGCTGACGACGGTCGCCGAAGCGGAGGCCGCGGACGTCGACCACGCCGTGCGGGCGGCCCGTGAAGCGTTCGAGGGCGGTGAGTGGAGGAAGATGACCGCCCGTCAGCGAGGGAAGCTGCTGTGGCGGGTGGCCGAGCGGCTGGAGGAGCGAAAGGACGAGTTCGCCAGGGTCGAGACGCTCAACAACGGGAAGCCCCTGTTCGAGAGCGGCATCGACATGGCGATGACCATCCAGACGTTCGAGTACTATGCGGGGTGGACGACCAAGATCGAGGGGGAGACGATCCCCGTCTCCGTCCCCTACCAGTTCAACTATACGTTGCGCGAGCCGATCGGCGTCGTCGGGGCGATCGTACCCTGGAACTTCCCCCTCATGTTGGCCTCGTGGAAGGTCGCACCGGCGCTCGCGGCCGGGTGCACGGTCGTCCTCAAGCCCGCCCCCGAGACTCCGCTCACAGCTCTGCTGCTCGCGGATGTCGCATCGGAAGTGGGGCTGCCCCCAGGAGTGCTCAACGTCGTTCCCGGGGGTGGGTCGACGGCCGGTGAAGCGCTCGTCTCTCACCCCGGCGTAGACAAGATCGCTTTCACCGGCTCCACCGAGGTCGGGGTGCGGGTCGCCAAGGTGGCCGCCGATACCGTCAAGCGCGTCTCGCTGGAGCTCGGGGGCAAGAGCCCGAACATCGTGTTCGCTGACGCGGATCTTCCGATCGCCGCCAAGGGCGCGTTGAACGGGATCTTCTACGGGAAGGGCGAGGTGTGCGCGGCCGGTAGCCGTCTGCTCGTCGAGGGGGCGGCACACGATCAGGTAATCGACATGGTCGCCCAGGGGGCGGCAGGCCTGCAGGTGGGCGACCCTCTCGAGAAGGGCACGCGGATCGGCGCCGTGGTCTCGGAAAAGCAGATGGAGACCGTGCTCGGATACATCGAGGTGGGGGTGCAGGAAGGAGCCGAGGTCGTGGCGGGTGGCGGCCGTGCCGATCTTCGGCCGGGGTACTTCGTGGAGCCGACCGTGTTCGACGGCGTACAGCCGGACATGACGATCGCGCGAGAGGAGATCTTCGGACCCGTGCTCGCGACGCTCACGTTCGACGACGTGGACGAAGCGATCGAGCGGGCGAACGACGCGATGTACGGGCTCGCCGCCGCGGTGTGGACGAGCGACATCAAGAAGGCCCACTACGTCGCATCGCGCCTCAAGGCGGGGACGGTGTGGATCAACACGTACAACCTGTACGATCCGGCCAGCCCGTTTGGCGGCTACAAGCAAAGCGGCTATGGTCGCGACCTGGGCCGACACGCGCTCGAGCAGTACACGCAGGTGAAGTCGGTATGGGTCGATCTGCGGTGAAACGCTTCGTCACGCGTCGGCGGGTGAGCCGCCGGTATCTCCTCCCTCGCGACGCGGGAGCTCCGCGGCGCGACATGGCCACCGGGGCGGCGCTCTGGTCGAACAACCATGACGGCGGGCAAGCTCGTGGCGCGGATCAACGGTCGCTCGGGAGGGATACCTCGCAGCTCACCCAGACCCACGGACGTACCGAGCCCAGGCGCGACCGACTCGAACGACACCCGCGGTGACACTGCTCGGGTTGGGAGAGGAGAGCATAAATGACTGAGGCAGGGGATCGGGATCCGGTCATCATCGACGCCGTCAGAACGCCGGTCGGGCGACACGCCGGCGCCCTCTCCGGAGTCCGACCCGATGACCTTCTGGCGCGCGTGATCGAAGCGCTCGTGGAGCGCACCGGCGTGCCGACGGAGCGGGTCGAGGACGTTATCGCGGGTGCCGCCAACCAGGCGGGCGAGGACAACCGAAACGTAGCGCGCATGTCGGCCCTCCTCGCGGGGCTTCCCGTCGAGGTCGCCGCACAGACCGTGAACCGGCTCTGCGGCTCGGGGCTCCAGTCGATCGTGTCGGCGGGTCACGCGATCCGGGCAGGTGAAGGGGACGTGTTCATCGCCGGTGGCGTCGAGTGCATGTCCCGGGCGCCCTGGGTGATGTTGAAGCCCGAGAAGGGCTTCTCGCGGGTCGCTCCCCCCATCTCGGACACCACGGTGGGCTGGCGATTCACCAATCCTTCCATGCCGGAGCGCTGGACCATCTCGCTCGGAGAAACCGCCGAAGTGGTCGCGGAGACGTACGGCGCCTCGCGGGCGGACCAGGACGCGTTCGCGCTCGAGAGCCAGCGCCGCGCCGCGCGGGCTATGGAGGAGGGACGCTTTAGCCAGGAGATCGTGCCTATCGAGGTGTCGGCCGGCCGGGGAAAGACACGTCTCGCCGATATCGACGAGCACCCCCGCCCGGAGGTCAGCGCGGAGAAGCTCGCCACGCTCCGGCCGGCATTCCGCGCGGAAGGCACAGTGACCGCGGGGAGCGCTTCGGGAATCAACGACGGCGCCGCCGCTGTGCTGGTGACGAGCCGCGCCGCCGCACGAGAGCTCGGCCTGGAGCCCATGGCACGGCTCGGGGCGGTCGCGGGTGTGGATCCCTCTTGCATGGGGATCGGACCGGTGCCGGCGACGCGCAAGGCACTCGAGCGGGAGGGGATCGGCGTCGACGACCTCGACCTCGTGGAGCTGAACGAGGCGTTCGCGGCACAGGCGGTTCCTTGTATCCGCGAGCTGGGACTCGACCCCGAGATCGTCAATGTGAACGGCGGAGCCATCGCCCTCGGGCACCCACTCGGTTGCACGGGTGCCAAGCTGTTCACGACACTCATACACGAGCTTGTTCGCCGCGGCGGGGGCACCGGTCTCGTCACGATGTGCATCGGCGTCGGACAAGGAATCGCCACGATCGTACACGCGGAGGGAGCCTCCTGAGCACGTCCCACGTATTGGTCGACAGGGATGGGCCGATCGGCACCCTGACCCTGAACCGCCCGGAGAAGCTCAACGCCTTCTTCGGGACAATGCGCGATGAGATCGCGGATGGACTCGCGAGCCTGGGCGCGGACGAGACGGTGCGCGCCGTGATCGTGACCGGCGCCGGCCGCGCGTTCTGCGCGGGCGCCGACGTCAATTATCTGGCGGACCTGATCCAATCCAAACAGCTCAAGGAGGCGATGGCGCTCGTGGATGCCGGGCGGCGTGTCGTCCGGACGATCCGGCAGATGCCCAAGCCTGTCATCGCCGCGCTCAACGGACCCGCCGCCGGCGGTGGTGCCAACATGGCGCTTGCGTGCGACCTGAGGATCGCGTCCGAGCGCGCGGGGATCGGCCAGACCTTCAACCGGATCGGCTTGCACCCGGATTGGGGTGGCACCTACGCCGTCCCGCGCCTCGTGGGTCCGGCCCGCGCGGCAGAGCTGTTCTTCCTGGCCGAGATAGTGGACGCACGAGAGGCTGAGAGAATCGGTCTCGTGAACCGAGTCGTGCCGCACGAGCGACTCATGGAGGAGGCGCGCTCTTGGGCCGATCGTTTGGCACGCAAGCCGGCGCTCTCGCTCCGATTGGCCAAGCAGGCGATCCAGCAAAGCCTCGCATCGGATCTCGAACAGATGCTCGCCTACGAGCTCGAAGCGCAGCGGGCGTGCTTCGAATCGGCGGACGCGCTCGAGGGGACCGCAGCGTTCCTGGAGAAGCGCGAACCGAGCTTCTCGTTCGACGGCTAGAATCGGCCCGCGGCTACGATCATGGAAACCATTAGTGGGCAACCCACTCTTCGCCGGGCGACCGAGCGTGACCTGGATGAGGTCGTCGCGTTGTGGGCGTATTTCATGCGCGAGCATGCGCTGAACCCCGCCTATCGACTCGCTCCTGACGGGCTCAAAGCCCGCCGTGACCTGTATGCCAAACGGCTGACGGAGCCGGCTTCGGCGCTGTTCGTGTTGGAGCGCGATGATGGCGGCCTGGACGGCATGATCACCTGCCTCGAGGAGGAGAACCCACGGTATTTCATGCCGCCGCGCTACGCCCGGATCCAGGCTCCGTTCGTACGCGCGGACGCACGCCGGAAGGGTAACCTGAAGCGCCTCCTCGAGGGCGCGTTCGCGTGGGCGCGGGAGCGGGGACTGCAGGACGTACGGCTGTATACAGGGGCCGACAATCTGATGGCCAACGCGGTCGCCGAGGAGCTGGGGTTCGAGGCGATCGCGGTCATCCGCCGGAGGACGCTCCGTCTGTGAGCTACACCCGGGACGAAGCCCGCTCCGTCTGTGAGCCATACCTAAGACGAGGCCCGCTCGGCAGCGAAGGCAGGTTGACGCCACCGCCGGAAAGGGGCATGCGATGAGTGAGGAGACGATTGCGGTCCTCGGCGCGGGGACCATGGGTCACGGGATCGCGCAGGTTGCGGGGATGGCCGGATACGACACGCGCCTGTACGACGTCGCGGCGGACGTGCTGGGAAGAGCGATCGGGCGGATCGAGGCCAACCTCGAAAAAGGGGTGGAGCGGGGGAAGGTGACCCCGGAGGCCCGCGACGCGGCGCTGAAACGTATCGAGACACACCCCACCCTCGACTCGGCAACGGGCGCCGCGACGATCGTCATCGAGGCGGCGCCGGAGAAGCTCGACCTCAAACGCGACCTCCTGGCGCGTGCGTCGGAGCACACCGCCGATGCGGCGCTGTTCGCCACGAACACCTCGTCGCTGTCGATTACCGCGATCGCCGAAGCGCTGACCCGTCCGGAGCGCGTGATCGGCATGCACTTCTTCAACCCGGTCCACATCATGGCACTCGTCGAGATCGTGAGGGGCGATGCCACGTCCGACGCGAGCGTGGAGCGGGCCCGGTCGATCGCCGAGCAGATGGGAAAGACCCCGATCGTCGTCAAAGATTCCCCGGGCTTTGCTTCCTCGCGACTCGGAATCGCGCTCGGATTGGAGGCGATCCGCATGGTCGAGGAGAATGTCGCGTCGCCCGAGGATATCGACCTCGCCATGACACTCGGGTACCGGCACCCCATGGGGCCGCTCCGCCTTACCGACCTCGTCGGGCTCGACGTGCGGTTGGAGATCGCGCGGTATTTGCACGAGACGCTCGGATCCGACCGCTTCGTGCCACCGCGTCTGCTGGAGGAGATGGTGGACGCCGGCAAGCTGGGGAAGAAGACGGGCGAGGGGTTCTATCGCTGGGAGGAGTAACCACGACCCTGGGGGTGCCCGATGACGCTCACGACTCCACAGAACGTCGGGATGGGCGAGGCGGAGATCTCGAACTTCATCGGGGGCCGCTGGGTGGAGTCCCGGACACAGCAGTCGCTCCCGGTCATGGATCCCGCTACCGCGGATCTCCTTGGGCGGGTTCCGCTCTCCACGTCGCAGGAGGTCGATGACGCGGTCTCCGCGGCCGCCGAGGCATTTCCGGCATGGCGCGCCACTCCACCTGTCGAACGGGCGCGCGTTCTCTTCCGACTCAAGGCTCTGCTGGACGAGCAGCGCGATGCCCTCGGCCACAGCCTGACCGTCGAGCACGGGAAGACGCTCGCCGAATCGTGTGGCGAAGTCCAGCGGGGGATCGAGAACGTCGAGCACGCGTGCGGGATCCCCAGTCTCATGATGGGCGAGACTCTCGAAGACATCGCGAGCGGGATCGATTGCGAGACGATTCGCCAGCCGCTGGGCGTATTCGCGGCCATTACGCCGTACAACTTCCCGGTGATGATCCCGCTCTGGTTCTGGCCGTATGCCGTCGCGACCGGAAACACGTTCGTCCTGAAGCCCAGCGAGCAGGATCCCCTCACGCATCAGCGAGTGATCGATCTCGCCGCCGAAGCGGGTCTGCCCGCGGGCGTCCTCAACGTCGTGCATGGGGGGAGCGGGGTCGCCGAGGTGCTCGTGGATCACCCCGACGTCTGCGGCATCTCGTTCGTCGGATCGAGTCGAACGGCGCGGGAAGTGTACGCGAGGGCGGCGCGCACCGGGAAGCGCGTACAGGCGCTCGGCGGTGCCAAGAACCACATGATCGTCCTGCCGGACGCCGACATGGATACGACCACCGGAGCGGTGCTCGATTCGATCTTCGGGTCCACGGGACAGCGTTGTCTGGCGGGGAGCGTGGTGGTCGGCGTGGGCAACGCGTACCCCGAGATTCGGGAGCGGGTTCTGGAAGGCGCCCGTGGGCTCGAACTCGGGTACGGGCTCGAACCGGAGACCGACTTGGGGCCCGTGATCTCGGCCGGACACCGCGACCGGATCGCGGGGTTCATCGAGGCAGGAGTCTCGGAAGGGGCCGATCTCATCCTCGATGGACGGGATGCCGGCGTTGAGCGCTACCCGGGCGGTCATTGGATCGGCCCGAGCGTGCTCGAGGGTGTGCAACCCGAGATGACGGTGGGGCAAGAAGAGATCTTCGGCCCCGTCGCCGCGCTCACGCGCTCGGATTCCGTCGAGGACGCCGTGGCACTGATGCACCGTGTGGCGTACGGGAACGCGACATCGATCTTCACGCAAAGCGGGCGCGCCGCGCGCGAGTTCCGATACCATGCGGGAATCAGCATGATAGGCGTGAACATCGGAGTCGCGGCACCGATGGCGTTCTTTCCGTTCGGCGGATCCCGCGCCTCCTTCTATGGAGACCTCAAGGCGCAGGGGCGAGACGCCATCGAATTCTACACCGACAAGCGGGTGGTCATCAGCCGCTGGTAACGCGGAGGACCACCGCTTGGTCCAGCCGAGAGGTGATTGAAGTGAGCAGCACCGAGACGATCGACGTCGATGCGACCGGGACGCGTGCCGCCGAACTGACCGCAGCGCACCGAAAGTATCTGTTCCCGTGGGTTCGTCCGTATTACGCGGAGCCGATCGCGCTCGCCGAAGGAGAGGGTGTGTGGGTGCGTGACGTCGATGGGCGGGAATACCTCGACCTGTTCGCCGGCATCCTCACGACTTCGGTCGGACACGGTCACCCGGCGATCCAGGAGGCGGTCCGCCATCAGATGGCGGTGCTCGGGCACACGTCGACGCTGTACGTGACCCGGGGTCAGATCGAGCTGGCGGAACGACTCGAGACCATCACACCGGGCGCCCTCAAGAGCGCTTGCTTCACCAACAGCGGGACGGAGGCCGTCGAATCCGCGATCACGGTGGCGCGTCTGTTCACGGGGCGAAGCGAGATCGTGGCACTGCGGCTGGCCTACTCCGGACGCAGCCTGCTCGCCACCCACCTGACCGCCCAGGCAGCCTGGCGCCCGCTCCCCGGGACGGTCGGCGGCGTCGTGCACGCGCGGTCCCCATACCCGTTCCGCTCGCCCGTGGGTTCCGGCCCCGAGTGCTCGGACTTCTTCATCGACGATCTCGTTGAGGTGATCGAGACTACCACGACGGGGCAGCCTGCCGCGTTATTCGCCGAGACCATCCAGGGAGTGGGCGGATACATCGTGCCCCCACCCGATTACTTCGGACGCGCGGCCGAAGTAATCCGGAGCTACGGCGGGCTCCTGATTATCGATGAGGTGCAGACCGGCTTCGGTCGCACCGGGAACAAGTGGTTCGGCATCGAGCACTGGGGCGTCGAGCCCGATGTCATGGTGATGGCGAAGGGGGTCGCCAACGGGTTCCCCGTCGGGGTCACGGTGACGCGCCCCGAGATCGCGGAGGCATGGCAAGGACCGGCGATTTCCACCTACGGTGGGAATCCGGTGTGCATGGCGGCCGCGAACGCCACTCTCGATGTCATGGCGGAGGAGGACGTCCCGGCCCGGTCGGCGGCGCGTGGCGACCAGCTGCGAGCGGGTTTGGAGACGCTCAGAGAGCAGTTCGCCTGGATCGGCGAGGCCCGCGGCATGGGCCTCATGCAAGCCCTCGAGCTGGTGACGGATCGGGCGGCCAGGACCCCGGACCCCGATCGCGCGGCGCGCCTCCTCGAAGCCACGAAAGAGGAAGGGCTACTCGTGGGGCGTGGCGGTCTGCACGGCCAGGTGATTCGCATCGGCCCGTCGATGCTGATCACCGAAGGCGAGGTCGACGAGGGACTCGAGCGCCTCTCGCGCGCCTGCACGCGCGTCGACGGAACGTGAGGCGCGCCCGGCGCCTCGCGCGCCATCTCGGGCGAGGTCTCTGACCTGGTGACGATCGCTGGTCTCCCGTGGACGACCTGGCTCCTGCTCGCGGCCGCGGTGCTGCCGGGCGTAGGACTGGCGATTGCCTTTCAACGGGTTCACCGGGCTGATCAGGGCCCGCTCGACGAAAACGGCGGCCCGCACCGGAGCGGATCCGGCGTCTCGGGCAACGCGCCCGGCGCGGGCCGGCCCGGTGGGGGCGAGCCCGACGACCGATGATCTCCACCACCATCCTCGCGGTTCTCGGTGTCTACCTGCTCATCCTCCTGGTCATCGGCCTGTGGGGTGGGCGCGAGTCGCACGACGTCGCCGGATACTACGTCGCAGGAAAGAAGCTCCCCTCATGGGTGATCGCGTTCAGCTCGAACTCCACGGGAGAGAGCGCCTGGCTTCTGCTCGGTCTCACCGGGATGGGGTATGCGGTCGGGATGCACGCCCTGTGGATCGTCCTTGGGGAGGTGCTCGGTGTCGCGGCCGCCTGGATCTGGGTCGCTCGACCGTTCAAGGCGTATACCGATCGGTACCGATCGATCACCGTGCCCGACTATCTCGAGGAACGCTTCCACGATCGAGCGCACGTGTTCCGAATCATGGGTGCGGTGATCGTCCTCACCATGGTCGCCGCGTACACTGCTGCTCAGCTGACGGCGACCGGGAAGGCGTTCGACTCGTTTCTGGGGACCGGCTACCGCGCCGGTGTGTTCATCGGGCTTGCCGTGATCCTGTTTTACACGAGCGTGGGCGGGTTCAAGGCCGTTGCGTACAGCGATCTCGTCCAGGGCGTGTTGATGTTCGGCTGCCTGTTCACGCTCCCGATCGTGACGATCCTTGCCGTTGGGGGCTGGGGACCCTTCGTCGAGGGGCTGCGCGCGGCGGACCCGGACCTCCTCCGTACCGGGGGCGGACTCGGCCTCACGCCGGCCGGCGTGGCGAGCGCCGCGGGGTTCGTGGGAATCGGTCTGGCGTTCCTGGGTTCCCCACAGCTTCTGACACGCTTCATGGCAGCCCGCGACCAGCGACAGATCGTGCACGCGGCGCCGATCGCGGTCCTCTGCATCGTGGTGTTCGATATAGGGGCGGTGTTCGCCGGGATGGCCGGACGTGTGCTGTTCCCGCGCCTCGACGATCCGGAGACGATTCTTCCGCTGCTTTCGTCGGAGCTCTTCCCCGCCCTGTTCACGGGGGTGTTCCTGATCGTGGTCCTCGCCGCGATCATGTCAACCGTCGATTCGTTGCTCATCCTCGCGTCGTCGGCCGTCGTCCGCGACGTCGTACAGAAGATCTTTCGCCCCGAGGCGTCCCAACGCCGTCTCTCCCTGCTCGGGAAACTCATCACGGTGATCATCGGGGTCGTCGGGCTCGGGCTCGCGCTCGGCGAGGTGCGTCTGATCTTCTGGTTTGTCCTGTTTGCCTGGTCGGGGCTGGCGTGCGCCTTCACCCCCGTGGTGCTGTGCTCGCTCTTCTGGCCCCGCACCACCCGGGCGGGTGCGATCGCGGGCATGGCCGGCGGCTTTCTGATCACGGTCGCCTGGGTCGTGTGGTTCAAGGCCGGTTTCCATGACCTGTACGAGATGCTCCCGGGATTCTTCGGCGGTCTGCTCATCACCGTGGTCGTGAGCCTGTTCACGCACCCCCCACCCGGAGCGAAGGACGAGATGCGGCGGGTGCGCGAAGAGGTGGGGCGCCCGTATCGCGCCCCGGGTGCTCGCACCTGACTGGGTCTCGAGGGAGTTCCGGTCCCTTCGGTATCCCAAGGAGGTTCAATGTCATTTCTCAAGCGTCGTGACTTCGTGGAGCTGGGATTGCTCGGGGCACTCGGCGCGGTCAGCTGGCCGCGGACCGCGATGGCCGACAGCGGGCGCCCGGTGCACCGAGGTCGTTCCGCGATCGGTGCCGGGAGCCTGGGCGCCAACCGGTCCGGACGGGACGAGCTGGCCGATCTCGTGCTGTTGAACGGGCGCGTGTACACGGTGGACGACGCCGTGCCACAAGCCGAGGCGTTGGCGGTCAAGAGCGGTCGGTTCCTCGCGGTTGGCTCGAACGACGACATCCGGGGCCTGGTGGGATCGGGCACGGAAGTCATCGACGCGGGCCGTATGACTGTCACGCCGGGCTTTATCGATGCACACAACCACCCGTTCTACGCGGGCACCCGGCACCTGCTTCAGGTCAACTGTGATCTGCGCGGCATCGCCGAGATTCAATCCGCGGTCGGGGAACGAGCTGCCAATACGCCGCCAAGCGAATGGGTGCGAGGCTTCCTGTACGACGACACCAAGCTCCGCGAGGGTCGAGCCTTGAGCCGAGGCGATCTGGACGAGGCGGCACCGAGTCACCCGGTCGTCGTGGTGCACCGCGGTGGACACACGGCCGTCTACAACTCGATGGCGTTCCGGCTCGCGGGCATCACCTCCGACACGCCAGACCCGGAAGGCGGGAGGTTCTACCGCGAAGACGGCGAGCTGACGGGCAAGGTGGCCGAGCGGGCGCGGGCAGCCCTCGATCGGCTCATTCCGAACGAGACGACCCGCGAGCAACGGGCCGAGGCGGTGGGCCTGATCTCGCGGCTCATGACGGCCGCCGGTCTGACCTCGGTGCACGAGACGGGGGGCGGAGAGGACGGCTTCATCGCCTACCAGGACGCGTACGAGGCGGACGAGCTCCAGTTCCGGATGTACTACTTTCCGTCCGGGCGAGGTGGGATCGGGAACGAGGGGTTCTTCGCCGCGCTCAAGCAGGCCGGAATCCGCACCGGGTTCGGAGACGAGTGGCTGCGAATCGGGGCGGTCAAGTACGGGGCGGACGGCTCCGCCTCGGAGCGAACGATGGCCATGAGGACCCCATACGTGGGGCGCCCGAACGACTACGGGATCCTCACGATGGACCAGGACGAGATCCACGCGGCCGTCGAGGACGCCGTGCGGCACGGATTCCAGATCGGAATCCATGCGAACGGGGATCGTACGATCGAGATGGTCCTCAACGCGTACGAGCGGGCGCAGGAACGGTGGCCCCAGAGCGACCCCCGCTTCCGAATCGAGCACTGTTCGCTCGTCGATCCGGATCTCCTGCGGCGCATCAAGGCCGTCGGGGCGATTCCGACCCCGTTCTACACCTACGTCCATTACCACGGGAACAAGTGGCCCGAATACGGGGGCGAGAAGATGCGGTGGATGTTCGCGCACCGTTCCTTCCTGGACCACGACATCCCGGTCGCGGGTGCGTCCGATTATCCCCCAGGGCCATTCGAGCCGCTCATGGCGATCCAGAGTATGGTCACGCGGACCGACTTTCAGGGCCGTGAATGGGGACCGAACCAGCGCGTGTCGGTCGGCGAGGCGCTTCGGATTTGCACGATCAACGGCGCACACGCCTCCTTCGAGGAGGATCTCAAGGGGTCGATCGCGCCCGGCAAGCTCGCGGACTTCGTGCTGCTGGCGGAGGACCCCCACGAGGCAGAGCCAGAACGGATAAAAGAGATCCCTGTCGTTCGGACGGTGGTCGGCGGGGTAACGATGCACGAGGGGTGACCCGCTCGCGGCACTCTAGGTGGCAGCCGTGCTTGGCCCTTCCCATGATACCGTAGTCCCACCGCGTGGGTGCGCACCCGGATGCGGGTGCGAACATCGAGGGTGAATGACCCACGCAGAGCTCGAGTCAATGACGAGGAAACCATGAGCGACGTCCTCTTGGTCGAGAAACTGGACGGTCATGTGGCCGTGATGACGGTGAACCGGCCCGATAAGCTGAACGCCCTCAACGGCGAAGTTCGCCGTGCGATGTTCGCCGCGCTGGACGATCTGGCGGCGGATGACGATGTACGCGTCGTCGTGCTGACCGGAGCGGGCGAGAAGGCGTTCATCGCGGGCGCGGACATCGGAGAGTTCAAGGACGCGCGGCCGGTAGAACAGTACCGGAGCATGCACCGCGGGAACGTGTTCCTGGCCATGGAGACGTTCCAAAAGCCCGTGATCGCGATGATCAACGGCTTCTGTCTCGGTGGCGGGTGCGAGATCGCGATGGGGTGCGATATCCGGGTCGCCGCGGACACGGCCCGCCTGGGACAGCCGGAGATCAACCTCGGGCTGATCCCCGGGGGGGGCGGCACTCAGCGGCTTCCAAGGCTGGTGGGCGAGGGACGCGCCATGCGCTTGATCATGACGGGCGAGATGCTGGGGGCCGAGCAGGCCGCGGCTATCGGGCTCGTGGATGACGTGTTTCCGGCCGATGAGCTGCGCGAGAAGACGCTCGAGCTCGCCCGGTTGGTCGGCTCACGCAGTCCGATCGCGCTTCAGGCCGCCAAGGAGTCAATCCTCGCCGCGCGCCGCATGCCGCTGGACGAGGGGCTCAAGTTCGAGCGCGCCTGGTTCTCGCTGCTGTTCTCCACGGACGATATGGACGAAGGCGTGAGCGCCTTCCTCGAGAAGCGGGCGGCCGAGTTCAAGGGAAGCTGACCGAGCGACGGGTGGGAAGCTGAAGGACCGAGACTGAAGGACCTTCCAGGAACCGACCACCCGATCTCCGAGGCTCTCGCGCAAGCTCGCTCGGCGTGCGCATTCCTGTAGCCGGAGCGACAGGCTCCATGCTGTCGTCGGTAGACACATCGGACTTAAAATCGGCCCGCTACCCCGGCGTATTTCGCTAGAACGCCATACGCCACGCGCTCTCATACGCTATTTCAGCGTACTACTCGACCCCGGATACGCTGATCTAGCGAAGTAGAACCCGCCCAAGAACTCGCCCGGGCACGAGGCCGACCCAGGCGCGAGTCATTCGTCGCCGGCGCTCCGCCTCTCCCAAGCGTCTATCGGAGAGAGCGCGATACACGGGAGGTGTGTCCGATCGCGGAACAGGAGTGCCGGCAAAGCCATCACCTCACAGCCCACACCGGCCCGGGCGAAATCGACGAGCATGGAGATCGCGATGAACGTGATTGCCGCCGTGCCAGCCTCTCCCTGGCCAAACAGCGGTCCTCCCCCCTGCCCGAAATACCAGACCAGGACCACCGGCGTAACGGCGAGCAGTGATCCGAGCCATCGATTCAGATTTCGGAAGTATCGAGAGACGATCCAGTGGGCGGCGACGTAGAACAGCAGTAGCCCTCCCATGAGAGACAGGCTGGCCAGGCCGTAGTCCAATCCGGCTTCCAGCCACACGGGAACCGCCAGAATCAAGAGACAGATCCCGATCACCAGCCTCAGCGCGCGACCAACAGGTCCCGCCTTCTCGATCCCGATCGTCATCAGTTCCTCCGTCCGTTGGGGCCTTCATGAAGGACTCGAGGCCGCTTGCCTCCGACCCGTCTCAGCACCCCTACGGCCTATACCATGGTAGAGGGTTTCAACCGCCACGCCCGAACCGCAACGGAACCGAACGCACGGTCTTGACCTTATACCTACATACAGGGTTTACCTTCATTTCGGATGAAGACCATGACGCTGACGATCGGGAATCTCGCAGACCAGGCGGCTGTCAACGTGCAGACGCTTCGGTATTACGAGAGACGCGGCTTATTGCCGGCTCCGCCGAGGACGGATAACGGCTACCGACAGTACCCGCCCGACTCGGTCGCTCGGGTGCGATTCATCAAACGGGCCCAGCTCCTCGGGTTCTCCCTCAAGGAGATCGCAGAGTTGCTGGACCTGCGGGTGCACCCCCGACGGAGCTGCTCGGAGATGCGTCGAAAAGCGGAGGCAAAACGGGCCGAGATCGACCGAAAGATCCGTTCTCTCAGAGACTTGAGAGCCGCACTCGACGATCTGATCGAGGCGTGCGACTCCAACACGCCCACAAAGGAGTGTCCCATCATCGAAGGCCTTGAGGAATGACGCAGGGCACGGACTCGAGCGTGGAGCTGATATTCAGCCCGGATTGTCCGAACGTGGACCTCGCCCGAGGGCGGCTCACCGAGGCGTTGAGCATCCTCGGCCGGGTCCCCGCGTGGACCGAATGGAACCGTGAAAGTGCCGCAGCGCCGGAGTACGTGAGGCGATACGGGTCTCCGACGGTGCTGGTCGATGGTCGAGACGTGTCGGCGTCTCCCGCGAGCCTGGCTGACAGCTGCCGAGTTTACCCATCGGACGAGGGGTTCGACCGGGCACCGTCCGTGCAGGCGCTCATCGCCGCCCTCTCCGGGGAAGCGTAGAGACCGCTGATGAGGAGTCTCGGCACCACGGCCCGCCGCATGTTGCTGGGAGTCAGCACGTTCGATGTGCGGCCTTCCGACCTGTCCAGTAAGAAGCTCCTGTCGTTCATGCTCTGGCGGGTGCCGCTCCTTCTCCTGGTCGTGGGCTCGATCTGGGAACCTCTCCGGGGCGCCCTGTGGAGCGGCGGCCTCGGCTGGATCGGTCTGAGTTGCGTTGCGAACGCGTTCAAGTGCGGACGCGTGCACTGCGCTCTCATGGGTCCGCTTTTCCTCGCTCTGAGCCTTGCAACCATCGCGGAAACGCTCGGCGCGATTGCCGCGGGATGGACCACGCTCGGGCTTGCCGGCGTGGCGTCCGTGCTCGTCTCCTACGTACCGGAATGGTTCGGGCGTCGTTACTTCCGGTCGGCATCGTCGTGTGAACCGGAGCCCGGCGCGTGACGCGGCGGCTGGTCGAGGCTGGGACGATAGTCGGAGCGGCGGGCGCTTCGATCGCGAGCGCCGCCGCGGCGATCTGCTGTGTCGGGCCGCTGGCCCTCACGCTCTTGGGCGTGAATGGAATGATCCTGGCCGCGGGTCTCAAGCCGTATCGATGGCTGCTCCTTGGTGCATCCTTCGTAATGCTTGCGGTCGCGCACTGGTGGGTCCGCCGGGACATGAGTGCGGTGCAGGGTGCGAGCTGCTCGGTGAGGTTCGGGAGATGGAGCCGCGGCGTGCTCTGGGGAGCCTCGGGCGTATTCGTCGCAGCGGTCGTCCTCCAGTTCGCCGCGGAGATCTTCAATT
>JBDHAD010000077.1:0-13906 GCA_039588215.1 Gemmatimonadota bacterium | reverse complement strand
GGGTCGCGCGGCGTCTCGTCTTCGTTCCCGTCGAGGTACAGGCCGACGATCTTCGTGACGTGGCCGGATTCGTCGCTGGCGAACCGGATCCGGAACGAGCCGAGCTCCTCCAGGAAGAACGTGTCCTCGCTCATCGGGAGGAGTCGATAGCTGGGGTTCCCGTCGCGTTGGTAGTGGAGGCCCCGAGCTTCGAGCGTAATGTGCCGCGGTCCGTAGTCTCCGTGGTACCGTTCGAGTAGAGCCAGGGGCACGCTGGGCGGATCGTCCAGCGCCGCGAGCACGGGCTCCAGCCAGGCTTTCGCGCGGGTCGCACCCTGGTGTCCCGCGTTCAACTCCAGCGCGGCATCGAAGCTCACCAGCGCCTTCCGATAGTCGCCGCCGTTCAGAAGCAGGTCACCGAGCGCGTCCTGGGCGTTCGCGGAACGCGGGTGGAGTTCGGTGTTCCGCTCCAGCAGGGAGATGGCCTCCTCGCGCTCCCCTAGACCCTCGAGCGCGGAGGCGACCGTGCCCGTGAACGCCTCGTTCACCAGATCGGGCTGCTCGACGCGCAGCTCCTCGAAGCGGGCCAGACCTGCCTCCACGCCGTCGTCGCGGAACGTGCGCACGAGTCCGCGCCGGGTCAGGCGACTTGGCGCGTCGTGCTGTTCGTAGTTCAGGTGGTCGAGGGCGAAATGGTCATCCTCGTCGAATCCGGCGGCGTCCTCGACGAGCGCCAGGAGATCCCGGGCGATCGAAAGCCCGTTGTCGCTGTTCGTGAAGTAGACGAAGGCGTCCCGGCGGTCTGGGTAGGCGAGCAGGTAGGCCCGAAAGCCGTTGTTGTGGCCCCACTGCCAGATGGCCCGGCCGGCTCTGCCGTATTGCAGACCCCACCCCAGCCCCCAGTAGAGCCGATTCTCGGTCTTGACCAGCCGAGACTTGACCTGAATCTGATGATCCAAGGCCTCGGAGAGCGTGCCTGAGCGCAGCCCGCGCCCATCCATGAGCGCGATGAGAAAGCGGGCGTAGTCCTCGCCGGTGGTGAGCAAGCTCGAGGCGGCGTTGAGTTGCTCGTTCTTCTGCACCCCGTTGCTGCCGCCCCACGCATCGTGCCTCGAAGCCGCACGCCCCGCGAAGTCCTCTCGCCAGGCCATCCACGTGTTCTCGAGGCCCAGGGGCTCGAGGACCTCACGCTGAACCAGCGTCGCGAGATCCTCGTCCGTCAGGTGCTCCAGCGTCTTCTGTAGGTAGACGTAGCCCTCCCCCGAATACCGCCAATCGGTGCCGGGGTCGAAGCCGAGCTCGAGGTGGTCTCCGCCCCAATTGGGGAGCCCCGTCGAGTGGCTCAAGACCATGCGCCCCGTGATCTGCGGGTACCGGTCCTCGCCCTCGAGCCGCTCGTAGGGCAGGTAATCGACGAGCGGCGTGTCCAGATCGTACACGCCCTGGTCGGCGAGCCGCAGCGCGGCATAGGCGAAGAACTGCTTGGTGAGCGATGCGGCCTGGAAAATGGTCTGCGAGGTGACGGACTCGCCGGTCTCGGTGTCCTGCACGCCAAAGGCGCCGCTCCAGACCAGCTCCCCATCACGGACCAGCGCTGCGGAGAGACCGGGAAGCTCGCCGGCCTCCATAAGTGCTGGTATAGCCTCGCCTAGGCGCTCGGCGAGCGCGGCCCCGGTTTCGGCTACCTGGCCGACCAGGGGAACGTCCGAGACCAGCAAAGCGAACGCGGCGACAACGGGACCTGCGCACTTGTGAGCCGCACCGTTTGTCATTCCGCCTCTCTTTCGTCTCCGGACGCGCCGGTGAGTTCGTCCTGAGGTCACTGGATGAGGGACCCGCCGAGCCGCCAATCAGGGTGAATTCGAGCCGAGCGGCGTCGAGAACGATGAAACCATGCTCAGCGGCGATCAATCTACGGTCTGAGCGTGCTTGGAGTATGGGGAGCGTACGACTTTGGCTAGCCTCGACGTCCGAGGGCGCCAGGCCTAGGTTTATAATACATAGATCTGAACACCCGCTTCTTTTTTCGCGCTGACTCCCGGGGCCGCTTGCCGGCTACGAGGAGGGCGTTCATGGAAGTGCCGCGAGCCCCGCGAACCGGAACGGCGTGGTCCGAAGCACTGGCGCTCGCGACAAGCGCGGACTTGAAGAAGCCACCCCGCACGACAATTCTCCTCGCCCTGGCCATGCTCCTGACGCCCGAGGCATCGCTTGCTCAACAGGGCGTGATCGCGGGCACGGTCTCGGATGCCGGGACCCTGGAGCCCGTTTCCGGAGCCCAGGTGTTCATCCCGGGGACCGTCATCGGGACGATCACGGACGAGGACGGGACGTACCGGCTGAGGGGGGTCCCGGCCACAACGGTCACGGTCAGGGTTCGGCTGATCGGGTACAAGGAAGCGTCGCGGGAGGTCGAGGTCTCGCCCGCAGGGACCGTAACGGCCGACTTCCAGGTCGAGCAGACGGCGCTCCGATTGCAGGATCTCGTGGTCACCGGCCTGGTGGCCGAGACGCCTCGCGTCAAGCTGCCGTTCACCGTGGAACGGCTCGATGCGGCGGACCTGCCCGTTCCCGCCTCGGACGTATCGGCGCTCCTTTCGGGGAAGGCCCCCGGTGTCACGGTCGTGCAACCGAGCGGGCAACCCGGTCAGCCGGCGGCGATCCTCCTCCGGGGTCCGACCTCGATCGATGCGACGGGACGCACGCAAGCCCCGCTCATCGTGATCGACGGGGTGATCCAATCCCAGAGCGCGAGCCTGTCCGACATCAACGCCCTGGATGTCGATCATATCGAGATCGTCAAGGGAGCAGCGGCCGCATCGCTGTACGGCTCACGCGCGCAGGCCGGAGTGGTCCAGGTCACCACGCGGCGCGGGACGTCGCTTTCCGGCAACGTGTCCCAGCTCGCGGTTCGCGGCGAGTTCGGGGTCAGCGACGTGACCAGGAGAGTCGGACCCGCGCGCGACCACGTCTACGTCATGAACGAGGCGGGCACGCGGTTCATCGACACGCAGGGCAACGAGGTCACCTACCAGGAGTTCAACCGGAACGGGAACAGCGGCCCGGTGGTCAGGGGCGGTGGATCTCCCTTCACGACGTTTCAGGATCAGCGCTTCCCCGGCCCGCTGTTCGATCCGCTCGACCAGTTCTTCGACCCCGGCGAGACGTTGTCCGCGTACGGGTCGCTCACGGGACGATTCGGCGAGTCCAGCTATCGCGTGTCGGTGGAGTACTTCAACGAGGAGGGCGTCGTCGACTGCGGAGATCCGTGCCGCAACGAGCTGGCCCTCCAGAACTTCGGCCCCGACTTCCAGGTGCGGGACGACGGGTACCGGCGCTGGAACTCGCGCCTCAACGTCGATACCGGCTCCGGGGCGTTCGACTTCGCGGCGAGCGGGTTCTACTCGAGCTCGGTGCAGGACGACGCCGCGAACGCCTCGGAAAGCTTCTTCCGACTCGGGCTGGCCACGCCGTTCATCGACCTCACAGTACCCGATGAGACCGGGCTGCCGCTCCTCAACCCGGACCCCGTCGCCATCATGATGAACCCGCTCTACGTGCTGGCGATCGCCGAGGACCAGAGCCGACGCACGCGGACGATGGGATCCATCGACGCATCCTGGAGCCCTGCATCGTGGCTGACGCTCGAGTTGAACGGGAGCTTCGATCGGACGGACTTCGAGGCGATCAGCTTCCGGCCGAAGGACGAGAAGTTCGGCCTCGACCCATCGGCCGAGCCGACCTTCACGGGAGGCCGGCTGAGCGCCTCCAACTTCACGGAGGAGGCCATCAACGCGAGCGCCACCGCGAGCTTGCGACGGTCTTTTCTGGACGGGTCCCTGACCGCACGAGCCCGTCTTCGGTATCTCGTCGAGAATCAGGACTTCGGGTCGAGCGGCGTGTCCGGGTCGCACTTCGCCGTCAAGGACGTGCCGACCTTCGAGGCGCTCACCGGCGATCAGACGGGTGAGCGGGAGCTGCGCGAGATTAGGGCGGCGGGATACTTCGGCATCGTCGGGCTCGACTACAAAGGGCGCTACATCCTCGACGGCCTGATCCGTCGAGATGGAAGCTCGCTGTTCGGTCCGGAGGAGCGTTGGCACACCTACTACCGCGGGAGCGTCGCGTGGCGTCCGAGCCAGGAGGACTTCTGGAAGCTGGGCTGGTGGGACGAGCTCAAGCTGCGCTTTTCGGTCGGGACGGCCGGCGGTCGCCCGAACTTCTTCACGCAGTTCGAGACGTACGGCGTTTCGGCGGGGACCATCACCCCGATCAACCTCGGCAACGTGAACATCAAGCCCGAGCACACCCTCGAGCGCGAGGCGGGCCTGGACCTGGTGCTGTTCGACGAGCTGGGTCTCAACGTCACGTACGCCTGGGGGACGACGGATGACCAGATCCTCCTCGCTCCGGTGCCTTCGTTCCAAGGGTTCAGCGCCCAGTGGAGGAACGCCGGCGAGATCCAATCCGATACCTGGGAGGCCAGCCTTCGGTGGGCGCCGGCCGACACACCGGACTGGGGTCTGTCGTTCCGCCTGAATTGGGACCGGACCACGCAGGAGATCACGCGCTTCGACATCGCCGAGTTCCGGGACTGGCACGTGTTCGCCGAGGGTGAGCCGCTCGGGAGCTTGTGGGGCACCGTCTGGTCGACCACGTGCGAGGATGTGGCGTTCTCGGCCGGACTCTTCTCAAGCAGCGGCTTCGACTGCGACCAGTTCCAGGTCAACGACGACGGCTACCTGGTGTTCGTCGGGGAGGGGAACAGCTTCACCGACGGAATCTCCGAGGGCTTGTGGGGCACACAGGGTGAGGTCGCTGGCCGGAACTTCCGGTGGGGAATGCCCATCTCCACGGAGAGACAGAGCCGGGTCTGCCTGCGGAGGAAGCCGGAAGACCGGGGGGTGGGGGTGGAGTGCCCACTCACGGACGTGGTCCCGATCACCAACACGATGCCGGATTGGAACGGTTCCCTGGGAGCCAATGTCCGGTACCGCGGTCTGGCTGTGAGCTTCCTGTGGGATGCGGTTGTCGGCCTCGACCTGTTGAACGGGAGGCGAAATTCCAGCCGGCGGGAGAAGGATCAGGGGGGGAAGCCGGACGGGCTGAAGAAACCCTTGCGCTATTATGACATCCTGGCGGGCTTTGACCCGATCAACACGCATTTCATCGAGGACGCGAGCTGGCTCAAGCTCCGCGAGCTGTCGATCGGATACACGCTTCCGGAGAGCTGGGTACGGCGAGTGCTCGGGAGCTCGGTCGACCGCGTTACGCTCACGGCGATCGGTCGCAATCTCCTCACCCTCACGGGATACAGCGGCTACGATCCGGAGGTCGGGTTGAATGGTCTGGGATCGGCAGCGCTCGACCGGCGGGACTTCTTCGGGTACCCCCAGTTCCGGACGATCAGCTTGAGTCTGGAAGCCGTGTTCTAGGAGCGGCGGTGCGGTGTAACCGGACCCGGTATGAAGAGGGCGGGACGTTTTCAGCTGAAACGTCCCGCGGGTTCGCAGCCGGGCCTTGCGCTCAACCGGTAGCTCACCCCTTCGGGCGCATCCACTCCTCGAAGGGAGGGTAGCCGCTGAGGGGAGTCAGCGATGGGGATGCGTGGAAGTCCCGACCCTGGGCGTAAGCCTCGCGTAGGAGAGCGACGGCGCGAGGGCGGTCCCCCAGTTGAGCGGCGATGGTCGCCTGCATGTAGGGCACCCGCCAGTCCCACCTGGGATCGGGCGACTCGTACTCCGCCACCAGCTCGAAGCGCCGCAGCGCCTCATCCCGATCGCCCATCCGCGCCGACAATTCCCCCACGGCACCGTGCGCAGCCGGCCAAGCCTGGGCGCTGCGCGGCAGCGAGTCGGCGACCGCGGCCCAGATGTCTCGGGCCTCCTCCCAGCGGCCGGCGCCCGAGAGCACCATGGCCCGTACCCTGGAGGGCAGCGCGGCCCTCCCCTCCTGCGGTCCGCCGGCGAGCTCGTCCGCCGAGAGCCCCTCGTAGAACGCCAGCATGCGCTCGACCATCGACTGGGCCGCCTCCTCGTGCCCGTGCGCGCGCAGCTCCCGCGACAGCGTGCGCATCAGGGTAGCGGGGTACCACGGCCAGTTCTGAGGTCGCGCGAGGAACTCGTCTAGCGTCTGTCCCAGTTCGTCGGCGCGGCCCAGCGCGGCCAGCGCCACCAGCTCCTGGCGCCGCAGGCCCAATTGCGGGCCGGGATCGATGACGCCCTCGGGCGGCCCGGCCAGCCTGCCCCGGATGTCCTCGAGCTCCCCCTCGTGGTCACCCGTCTGGTGTCTGACGCCTATCAGGACGGACCAGTACTCCGGCCAGTCCTTGACCCACCCGCGCTCCAGGTCGACCTGCAGGAGCAGGTCGAGGGCCTCATGTGGCCGGTTTACATCGCGGGCCGCCGCCGCGAGCTTGTACAACCAATCCGAGTCGGGGGACAGCTCGACGACCCGGTGCATGGTACGGTACGCCTCTTCACGGTCGACCCGGTGGTTGGCAGCCTGGTGATCCAGGAGGGCCTGGTCGAACGGCGCCAGCCTGTCCCGTCTTCCCTGAAGCGCCCGGAGGAGCGAGTCGGCTCGATCCCATTGCCCGATGTTGTGGTGGGAGTACAGCGCCCACAGGAGGGGCAGCGTGAACGCGGAGTCCTCGGCGGACGCCGCGTAGAAGCGCTCGATCGCCGTGGGGAAATCGTACTGGAAGTGCGCTTCCATGCCCTGCGTGTAGAGCGTGTACGCCTGGAAGCTCGGCGGTTGGCTCGAGACGGTCATCCAGGAGGCGAGCCGCGGGTCGAGCACCGAGGCCAGGGCCCCGATCGTCCGCATCTGGAGAGCCTCCACCGCACGCCCCGGCTCGTCCAGGCCGCCACGCACGGGCGCCACCGCGCGCAACAATTCACCCGTGCCCGCGTCGACGAGGCGAGCCTGGAACGTGAGACTGTCTCCCTGGCGATAGTAGGCGCCGGAGACGAGGACCGCGCTGCCGGCCCGTCGAGCCAGGGCTCGGGCTCGACCGCCACGGGTCACGTTATCTCCGTTGCTGTCCTCACCGATGGCCGGATTAGGGCCCCCCTCTCCCAGCGCGGCCAGGGAGGGCACGACCTTCACGAGCCCGGTGCCGGCCAGCTCCCGCGCGATCCAGTCCGCGGCCATGCGTCCCAGCGGATCCAGCGACGCATCGCCTGTCTCGTTCTCGAACTCGAGGACCAGTACCCGGTTCGCGTCGAGCGGAGCGGAGAATCGTGGGGAGCGGGTCCCGGGCAGGAGCCCGGCGATGGCCAGCGTGCCGATGATCGTGAGCACGGCCGCCATGGCAGCGAACGCGGTGATCCATTCCCGCCTGTGGCGGCGTTGGGGCGGGGCGGGAACTTCGCCGCCGATGCTGCCGACGATTACCGAAGCCGGATCCCGGGCGGCAGGGATTTCGGCTGGGGCCAGGCCGGGCTCCGGAAACGGCTCCGCCATGGCCGGCGGCTCGCCCACCGATCCTGAGCGGAGGCGCTCGGCCAGACTCTCGAGCTCCGGGCTTGGCGCCGCCCCGAACTCCTCCTGTAGGAGGGCAGCGTGTGCTTCCGCCTGCCTCAACGCACCGGCACGGTCCCCGGCCGCCGCCAGCGCCTGCATGAGGGCTACTGCCACCCGGGCATCGTAGGGGGCCTCGGTCGCGAGACGTCTCCACCACTCCACTGCCTCCTGCACCGCGCCACGGCTTCCCGCTTCCCGAGCCAGCTCCTCGAGCGCCCCCTGGTACTCCCGGGCGAGACGGTCGCGCTCCGCCTCTATCCAGCGCTCGAACTCTCCGGAGCCGTTCAGATAAAACCCGTCCAGGAAGGGTCCGGCGTACACTCCCACCGCCTGCTCGGGCTCACCTCTCTCTAGCGCCGCTTCGAACTCCAACACGTCGACCCGCACCACCTCCGGGTCCAGGCGGAGGTCGTCCCCGACGGAAGCGATGGCTTCTCCGCCGAGCTCCTTACGGAGCACGTGAACCGAATCCCGTAGCCCGTGGCGGGCCGATCCGGAGGGGCTCTCGGGCCACAGAAAGCCGATCAACTTGTCGCGGGTGAGCTGCTGCGAGGGTGCCCGAGCGAGGAGTGCCAGGAGGGCCAGGCGGTGTCGCTGGACGGCACTGCCGGTGAGAACGCCTTGCTCGCTCTCGATGGACGCGCCGCCTAACAGCTTCAACGAAAACATCTTACAGCCTTAGGGAAAGATGCCGGGGTGACAGTCGACGAATCGTCGACGTTTCGTGGACGATTCGATGACGCCCCCGACTCAAGATCAATCTAGGTCAAGCAAACACTCCGAGCCACGCACGACCAAGACTCGTGGTCGGGACCGTGGGTTCCGGCAGCTGTGGCCGGTTCAGGCGGAATGGGCGGAAAAGGGAGATCGGGTTGAACAAGAAGCTCCATGAGGCGCTCGAGACGCTCATGATGGGGAATACGGAAACGGCGGCGGACCAGCTCCGAGACTTCGTCGTGGAGGTCGAGGACCTGGTGGAAGACGGTGCGCTCTCGGTGGGGGACGGTCGGGAGCTGACCCGGGAGGCCGACGCGCTGATCCGGAAGCTGGAAACGAACGTGCCGAGCGCTGATTGAGACAATGGCGGTCGCCGGCATCGCACGCCTGCGGGCGCCGGCTGTGAGACCGAACGGCAAGACAACCCCTGAGCCAGCCACCATGAAGAGCGGGCTCGCGAACCACGGAGGTACCGATGAGAAGGCGATCAGCAACTCTCACGACCCTGACCATGGCGCTCGGCGCGCTATTCCTGTTCGGGTGCCAGGAGCAAGGTCCGACCCAGGCCACGCTCGACGATCTCCCACCTGACTTCACACCGGGGTTCGCGAAGGGCGGTAAAGGTGGTAACGGTTGTGGTGGCGGAGGCGAGTTGAATGTGGAGCTGACCGGTGCTGCGTGGACCCCGGCCCCCCAGGCCGTTTCGGTCAGGAGCGACTGTCAGAACGAGCTGAGGTTGGGATCGGACAGTTATTCCATGGAGTGGAACTTCGTGGATCCGGACAACATCCAAAACTGCTATCTGATCAACGAGAATTGGAGGCAATACCTGGACGACGACGTGGCCCTCATCGCCCTGTTCAAGGCGAACCTCGACCAGTCCTTCATGTCGCCCCCCGCGACCGACTTCACTTTTGGGATGGAACCGAGCAGCCCCGAAGACGGGGCCTTCCTCGTAATCGGTGACAGCTACGAGCCGCGGCTCCTGCTCGACAAAAGCGGCAATCTGATCACGGACCCCCTGCGCAGCGTGGTCCGTTTGAGGGGGCCAGTAGACGTGTCCGGCGGCCCGAGCACTGCACGGGTCTTCCGCCTCCAGGAAGGCCGCGTCGAAGTCGGGGGACGCCTGGCGAAGGGGGACTACAAGAAAAACCTCATCGGATTGACGTGCGATGTCATCGACGTTGCCGGCGATGTGACCGTGACGGTGACGTCGACGCCGTAAGCGTGGAGCGCTGTGACGGGGGCCGAGGCTCCCCACCGAGCGCCATCGGTCAGGCGTAGTGCGCAGAGCTCAGCGGGCCATGGCACGCGCTGGAACCGACCTCGTCCGGGCTTCCCGGGGTGGTGCCGCCTCCCGTATCTGGCCTCCCCAACTGTGGCTTGGGCTGGGCACCCCGCTTCGGGCGGATGTCTACCCCTTCGGGCGCATCAACTCCTCGAAAGGCGGATAGCCGCGAAGGGGTGCCAGCCAGCGGTCTCGGTGGAAGCCGGTAGAGAAGATCTGACCCCGGGCGAAGGCCTCGCGGAGGAGAGCCACTGCCCGGCGGCGGTCTCCCAGCTGAGCCATGATGCGCGCCTGCCAGTACGCCACCAGGTAGTCCCACAGGGGGGCGGGCGATTCGAACTCCGCCACCAGCTCGAAGCGCCGCAGCGCCTCGACGCGATCGCCCAGCTGCGCCGAAATCGCCCCTACGATTCCGTGGGCAGCGGCCCAGGCCAAGTCGCTCCGCGGTAGCGAATCGGCGATCGCAGCCCAGATGTCTCCGGACTCCTCCCGGCGGTCGACCGCGGAGAGCACCATGGCCCGGATCCTGGCGGGAACCGCGATCTCCTCCTGCGGGCCGGCGGCCCGCTCGTCCGCCGAGAGCGCCTCGTAGAACGCCAGCGTACGCTCCACCATCGACTGGGCCGCGTCTTCGTGGCCGTGCGCACGCAACTCCTCCGCCAGCATGCGCATCACGGTGGCGGGCCACCACGGCCACGTCTGAGGCCGTGCCAGGTACTCGTCGAGCGTCTGGTTAAGCTCTTCGGCGCGACCCAACGCGGCCAGTGCTACCATCTCCTCGCTCAGTAGCCCGGTCTCGGGATCGATGACACCCTCGGGCGGCCTGGCCCTCCTTCCACGGATGTCCTCGAGCTCCCCCTCGTGGTCGCCCGCCAGGTGTCGTGCGTCCGCCAGGACGACCCAGTACAGTTGCCAGTCCTTCACCCAGCCTCGCTCCAGATCGACGCGCAGGAGCAGGTCGAGCGCCTCACGCGGTCGGTTCACGTCGAGGGCCGCCGCCGCGAGCTTGTACATCCAATCCGAGTCGGGGGACAGCTCGACCACCCGGTGCCCGGTGCGGTACGCCTCTTCACGGTCGACCCGGTGGTTCGCGGCCTGGTGATCTAGGAGGGCCTGGTCGAAGGGCGCGAGCCTGTCGCGCTTTGCCTGAAGAGTCTGGAGGAGCGAGTCGGCTCGATCCCACTGCCCGATATTGTGGTGGGCGTAGACCGCCCACAGGAGGGGTAGCGTGAAGGTGGAGTCTTCTGCGGACGCCGCGTAGAAGCGCTCGATCGCCGTCGAGAAATCCCACTGGAAGTGCGCTTCCATGCCCTGCGTGTAGATCGTGTACGCCTGGAAGCTCGGCGGTTGGCTCGAGACGGTCGTCCAGGAGGCGAGCCGCGGGTCGAGCACCGAGGCCAAGGCCCCGATCGTCCGCATCTGGAGGGCTTCCACGGCTTCCCCAGGGGCCTCCAAGTCCCCCCTGACGGGCGCCAGCGCGCGCAGCAATTCACCCGTGCCCGCGTCGATGAGGCGTGCCTGAAACGTGAGGCTGTCTCCCTGCAGGTAGTAGGCGCCCGATACGAGGACCCCGGTACCGGCCTGTCGAGCCAGGGCTTGGGCTCGACCGCCTCGGGTCACCTCATCTCCGTTGCTGCCCTCACCGATGGCCGGATCAGGGCTCCCCTCGCCCAGCGCGGCCAGCGAGGGCACGACCTTCACGAGCCCCGTGCCGGTGAGTTCCCGCGCGATCCAGTCCGCGGCCATGCGCCCCAGCGGATCCAGCGACGCATCGCCCGTCTCGTTCTCGAACTCGAGGACCAACACCCGGTTGGCGTCGAGTGGAGCGGAGAATCGTGGAGAGCGGGTACCGGGCAGGAGTCCCGCGCTGGACAGCGTGCCGATGATCGCGAGCACGGCCGCCATGGCGGCGAACGCGGTGATCCATTCCCGCCTGTGACGGCGCGCGGGTGTGGTGGGAACTGCGCCTCCGATGCTGCCGACGATTGCAGAAGCCGGATCCCCCGCAGCAGGGATCCCGACCGGGACCAGGCGGGGTTCGGGGATTGGCTCCGCCACGGCCGCCGGCTCGCCCACCGGTCCGACCCTGAGGCTCTCGGCCAGGCTCTCGAGCTCCGAGCTCGGTGCCGCCCCGAACTCTTCCTGGAGAAGCGCGGCGTGCGTCTCGGCCTGCCTCAACGCACCGGCTCGGTCCCCGGCCGCCGCCAGCGCCTGCATGAGGGCTACCGCCACCCGGGCATCGTAGGGGGCCTCGGTGGCGAGGCGTCTCCACCACTCCACGGCCTCCTGCACCGCACCGCGGCTTCCCGCCTCCCGAGCCAGCTCCTCGAGCGCCCCCTGGTACGCCCGCGCGAGACGGTCACGCTCCCCCTCCGCCCAGCGCTCGAATTCCCCGGAGCCGTTTAGATAGAACCCGTCCAGGAAGGGCCCGGCATAGACTTCGGCCGCCTGCTGGGGCTCTCCTCTCTCCAACGCTGCTTCGAACTCCAACACGTCGACCCGTACCACTTCCGGGTCCAGTCGGAGGTCATCCCCGACTGAAGCGATGGCTTCTTCGCCCAATTCCTTCCGGAGAACGTGGACTGCCTCCCGAAGCCCGTGGCGAGCCGAGCCGGAGGGGCTCTCGGGCCACAGAAACCCGAGCAACTTGTCGCGGGTGAGCTGCTGCGAGGGTGCGCGGGCGAGAAGCGCGAGGAGAGCCAGGCGGTGTCGCTGGACGGCACTCCCGGTGAGAACGCCTTCTTCGCTCTCGATGGACGCGCCGCCTAACAGCTTCAACGAAAACATCTTACAGCCTTAGGGAGGGACGCCGGAATAAGCGTTGACGAATCGTTGACGGTTCCGAGGACGGATCGTTGACGCCCCCGATTCAGAATCAATCTGAACAAGAAGCTCCACGAGGCGCTCGAGACGCTCATGAAGGGGAATACGGAAACGGCGGCGGACCAGCTCCGAGACTTCGTCGTGGAGGTCGAGGACCTGGTGGAAGACGGTGCGCTCTCGGTGGGGGACGGTCGGGAGCTGACCCGAGAGGCCGACGCGCTGATCCGGAAGCTGGAGGCGACCGTACCCGAGCGCTGAGAGACACGAAGAGGCAACAGCGGTTGCCGGCATCTCGGGCGACCGAGCGCCCGCGGCGAGCCCGCGCGGCAGAACACCCTGAGCCGGCCACCAAGAGCGGGCTCGCAAAACCCACGGAGGTACCGATGAGAAGGCGATCAGCAACCCTCACGACCCTGACCATGGCGCTCAGCGCTGCATTCCTGTTCGGGTGCCAGGATCAGGGACCGACCCAGGCTACGCTCGACGACTACGCACCAGGCTTCACACCGGCGTTCAAGAAAGGCAAGCCGCCGCCCCCACCGGTACTGATCTGGGTTGCAACGTCGGGCGTCACCACAGCGAATGCGCTGGAGATCGTGGATCCCGACCCGATGAGCATGGACGGTGGTCAGAAGGGTAGGCTCCTGAGTATCAGTAACGGTTGGCGGGACCCGGCGACGGCCCAGGATGCGCAGATCGGCTTGAACTTCACGGATACCTACGCCCAGTATGTCGCTAGGAACTGTGTGGTGGATGCACCCGATGGCATTGACGCACAAGTTCTGGATCAAATCCTGGATGACATGGCGTTAGAGTTCCTACGGTCGTCTCAGGATCTACTGGGGAACGACGGTCTTGTTTTGGATATCGACAAGCGCAGCAAGTCGAGCTTGAAGCACCGGATGTCCGCCCAGAACTCACTGGGGAATGCGCCAACGCACCCGCTCTGGGCGTATCAGGACGGCGGAGAGGTCTTTGTACGCATCAGGGACGGCGAATTCGGGGATCCTTATGTTGATACCGACGAACTGTCTCCGACCGTTACTCGGTACACTTTCCGCGCAGAGGGCACAGCGAGCGTCTGGCTGAGGGCCGGAGACGTGCCCGACTTCGTGGGGCTAGCCTGTCCGCTCGAGGACGAGGTGGTCATTGACGTGATCGAGGGCTAGGCGGCGGTCCGATGGTAGTGAGCGGTGCTCAGCGGGCCATGGCACCCCGCGGCGCCACTGTCGTCGATGGATGGCCCCACGAAATAGCCGACTTGCTCTCCGACATCACAAACAGAGCAATGGGGCGGCCCACGGGCCGCCCCTGCTCACATCATTCCGATTATGCTTGATTGATACGCTAGCTGGTCTCCGGCGGCTCACCGCCCACAAGCACGTTGGGCACCCCACGTTCGCGTAGCATCGAGTTGAACGCTGCGAGCTCGTCCGCGACGAGCGCCCTGAACTGCCCCTCGAGCTCGGCCACCTGCGCCACGAGGACCTCCGAGAGCGCGACCTGCTGGTCGGTCGGCGGGTCGTCGGACCCGTTGATCGAGCGCGCCAGATAGCCGATGCGGGCGTTCAG
>JBDHAD010000076.1:0-12925 GCA_039588215.1 Gemmatimonadota bacterium | reverse complement strand
GGCGGTCGGTTCTCCGATCAGGAGGTTGTAGTTCTTTCGAAGGAAGCCGACGATGGCGGCATCCAGCTCATCCCCTCCCACGCGGATGGAGGTGTCGGCCACAGATCCGGCCAGGGCGATCACGGCGATCTCAGTCGTCCCCCCACCCACGTCGATCACCATGTTTCCCGTGGGCGTCTCGACCGGGAGTCCGACGCCGATCGCGGCGGCCATGGGCTCGGATACCATATACACTTCCTTGGCCCCTGCGGCGTGCGCGCTCGATCGCACGGCCCGGCGCTCGAGCTCGGTTATGCCCGAGGGAACGCCGACCACGATTCGCGGACGGATCTTGAAGACCCGGTTGGCGGTCACGGTCCTGAGGAAATAGCGGAGCATCATCTCGGTGATGTCCACGTCCGCAATCACGCCGTCCTTGAGCGGTCGAACGGCTTCGATGGCAGCGGGGGTACGTCCCAGCATGCGTTTGGCCTCGAGACCGATGCCCTTGATCCGTCCCGAGTCCCTCTCGATCGCGACGACCGAAGGCTCGTTCATGACGATGCCTTCGCCCTCGACGTAGATGAGGGTGTTAGCGGTACCGAGGTCAACCCCGATGTTGTTGATCGGCAGGAGACTGCCGCGCAGGGACCACTTGGCCATCAGAGAATGGGGTTGGCGGCAGGTCGCCGCCCGGATCGTCGCCGGTTCGTTTCCATCACCTCCTCCTTCCCAACCTCCACCTCGCAAGACCCATGCGCCTCGAAGTCTTGCCCCCGAAGCTCACGACGGGAACCCGCGAAGCCGGCGCGCCGCAGCCCCCGCTGGACGACCCGGGCCAGCATTTCAGGGGGTGACGCGCCCCCTTCGAGCCTACCGTGCGACCGTCCGATCTTGCGGAACGCCCAATGTAAATGCAACATTCACATAAGGAAAGGAAGCCTCCGGCCCGTTGACGGATCGGCCGTTGCTCACCGGCAAACACCCCCGTGCGTGGCCTCGCGGCTGGCTGAGGTTGTGACCACGATCTGCTCCTAGCCTCCGGCCGCCAGCATCTCCTCCAGCGGCGTGTGATCGAGACCGAACGCCTCCGCAACCGCCCCGTACGTACACCGACCGTCAACGGCGTTCACGCCGAGCGAGAGCGGTCGGTCCTTCGCACATGCCGCCTTCCAGCCCTGGTCCGCGAGTCTCAACACGTACGGGAAGGTGGCGTTCGTGAGCGCCAGCGTGGAGGTCCGCGGAACGGCCCCCGGCATGTTGGCCACGCAGTAATGGATGACGCCATCTACGACAAACGTCGGCTCCTGGTGCGTAGTCGGATGAGCCGTCTCGACGCACCCTCCCTGGTCTACGGCGACATCGACGATCACCGAGCCGGGCTTCATGTGCTTGAGGTCATTGCGCAGGACCAGCTTGGGCGCCTTTCCGCCGGTCAAAAGGACCGCCCCAACGAGCACGTCCGCCCTCTGGATCTGCTCGAGGATGTTGTGCCGGTTCGAGTAGAGCGTGTCCACGTTGGCCGGCATGACCTCCGACAGGTACCGAAGGCGCTCCAGGTCGAGGTCTATGATGGTCACGTGCGCCCCGAAGCCCGCGGCGATGGTCGCGGCGTTCGTTCCGACGACGCCCCCACCGATGATCACGACCTCGGCCGGCAGGACGCCCGGAACGCCGCCAAGGAGAATACCGTAGCCCCCGGACGTCTTCTCCAAGTACTTGGCCCCCTCCTGCACCGCCATGCGTCCGGCGACCTCGGACATCGGCGTGAGCAAAGGCAGCTCACCCGTTGGCAACTCGACTGTCTCGTACGCAATGGCCACGATGCGACGGTCGAGTACCTGACGCGTGAGGGTTCCATCCGCCGCAAAGTGGAAGTACGTGAAGACGACCTGGTCCGGCCGCAAGCGACCATACTCGACCTCGATCGGCTCCTTGACCTTGACGATCATGTCGGAGCGCGCCCACAGCTCGCCCGGGTCGTCAAGGAGAGTCGCGCCCGCCCGCGCGTATGCTTCATCCGTGAACCCGCTTCCGCTTCCGGCACCGGACTCGATAAGTACGTCGTGGCCTCGTTGGGCGAGGGCGTCGGCTCCGGCGGGGATCAACGCGATGCGGTTCTCGTCCGCCTTAATTTCCTTCGGGACTCCTACGACCATGGCTCGGTCTCCTCAGAGAGTCATGCTGGGCACAGTTCGAGGACGGCCAGGCGATCAGGGTGAAAGAACCGCTCGGCTTCCCGCACCTGATCCACGGTGATCGCTCCGATACGCTCTGCGATCTCGTCCAGTTTCCGATAGCGTTGGCCGTACAGCGCGAGACCCGCCAACCGGTTCATCCGCGCGCCGGGAGTCTCGAGAGACAGCAACAAGCGTCCCTGTAACTCCTTTTTCGTGGCTGCGATCTCATCCGGCGACAGCCCGCTTTCCGCCACGTCGCGGAGCATCTCGAGGAGGAGCTCGCGCGCCTCACCGCTCGTCTCCGGGCTCGTTCCCACGTACGCCCCGACGTGTCCGCCGTGCGCCAGGAACGCGTGAAAGCTGTACACGGCGTAGGCAAGCCCTCGCTCCTCGCGAATCGACTGGAAAAGGCGCGAGCTCATGCCACCGCCGAGGGCCGTGTTAACCAGCACAATAGCGTACCGCAACGGATCGCGGTACGGGACCGTCAGCCCGCCAGCGACAAGGTGACTTTGACGGGCGTTGGGCCGTGGCACCCGTCGCTCACCCGCCTTGGCCACGGCGGAAGGCGGTGCAGGCGGGTCGCCCGCCACTCCATCCCCGGGCACGAGCCGTTCAACGAGCTCGAGAAGCTCATCGTGATCGACGCGGCCCGCCGCGGCGATGATGCAGCGACGCGGGCGATACGCAGAGCGATGAAGGCCCCTCAGAGACTCGCGCCCGATCGAGCCGATCGATTCACGGGTGCCGATGATGGGCGCGCCATAGGGATGTCCGTCGTACATGAACGACGCGTGGAGTTCGAAGACAAGGTCTTCCGGCGTATCCTCGATAGCCGCGAGCTCCTCGTAGATGACGTGCCGCTCCGGCTCGAGGTCGCGAGCCTGGAGAAGCGGCTGGAAGCTGAGATCAACGAGCACGTCCGTGGCCAGGGCCAGGGCATGATCCGGAACACGGGCCTGGAACGCGGTCGCTTCGTGCGTGGTGAAGGCATCGAGGGATCCCCCCAGGCGCTCCAACGAGAACGCTACCTCGCGCGCCGTGCGGGTATGGGTCCCCTTGAAGACCATGTGCTCGAGCAGGTGCGAGATGCCCTGCTCTTCGTCGGACTCGTGAAGTCGTCCCTGCCTAAACCAAATCCCGACACCGACCGAGCGGACCGAATCCATCCGCTCGGACAGAACGATCGGCCCGTCTTCGAGACAGGTGCGGCGGACGTGGGTGTCGAGGCACTCGGTCGGCGCCGTGGTCAGCCGAGACATCTCCCCGACCACGGGCCGAACCGAGCGTCAGCTCGGCAGATCACGAATCCTGTGGTTGCATGGCAGCCTTGCGAGAGAGCTTGAGGCGTCCCCTGTCGTCGATGGACAGGAGCTTGACAGAAACTTCGTCACCCGGCTTCACCACATCTTCCGTTTGCTCGGTACGTCCCTCTTCCAGTTCGGAAATGTGACACAGCCCCTCGACCCCTGGAATGATCTCCACGAAGGCCCCGAACGTGGTGGTGTTCTTCACTACGCCATGGTACACACGGCCGACCTCCGGGTCCTGCGCGATCGCCTCGATCATTTCGCGGGCGCGTTCGCCGCCCTCACCCGAAACCGAGGAGATGGTCACCACTCCCGAGTCCTCGATGTTGATCTCGGCCCCGGTCTCGTCCTGAAGAGCCCGGATGGTCTTCCCCTTCGGCCCGATCACTTCGCCGATCTTCTCGGGGTTAATCTGAACCGTGATGATCCGCGGCGCGTACTGGGACATCTCGCTGCGTGGGTCACCCAGGGTCTGGTTCATGATCTCGAGAATGTGGAGGCGCGCGACACGGGCCTGTTCGAGCGCCTGTCGCATGGTGTCCACGGAGAGACCGCCGACCTTGTTGTCCATCTGAACCGCGGTGATCCCCGTCTCCGTCCCGGCGATCTTGAAGTCCATGTCACCGAGGGCGTCCTCGACGCCGAGGATATCGGTCAGCACCGCCGTCCGATCGCCCTCCTGGATTAGACCCATCGCGATCCCCGCACATGGAGCCCGCAACGGCACGCCCGCATCCATCAGTGACAGGGATCCGCCGCAAACAGTCGCCATCGAGCTGGAACCGTTCGACTCGAGGATGTCGGAGACGATACGCACGGTATACGGGAATTCCTCGTACGGCGGGAGGAGGGATTGAAGGGCACGCTCGGCCAGCATCCCGTGCCCGATCTCGCGACGACTCGCGCCGCGGAACATGCGGACCTCACCCACCGAGAACGGTGGGAAGTTGTAATGAAGCATGAACGACTTGGAGGTCTCCTCGCGAACGTCGATCGAGTCGATTCGCTGCTCGTCCCTCACGGTCCCGAGCGTCGTGACCGCCAACGCCTGTGTTTGCCCGCGGGTGAACAGGGCAGAGCCGTGGGTGCGGGGGAGAATCCCCACATCGCACGAGATCAAACGAATATCCGTCAGGCCCCGTCCGTCCAGCCGCTCCCCGTCATCTAGGATCCGCTGGCGCATGACCCGCTTCTCCAGCGCTCGTACGACATCCTTGACCTCCTTCGCGCGCTCCGGGAACTCGGCCTCGAACTCAGCCCCCAGCTCGTCGCGCAGGGTCGCCAGCGCCTGATTCCGCTCCTCCTTGAGTGGCAGTGTGAGCGCCTCGGCCACCCTGTCGGTCGCCGCGCTCTCGACGCGCGCCTTCAACTCCGGATCCGGCTGCTGGCTGGTGTACTCGAAGTTGGGTGGCGCACCACCGACCGCCTGAGCAAGCTCGTGCTGCAGGTCGATGAGCTCGCGAATCGCGTTGTGCGCGATGTCGAGCGCCTCCAGAAACTCGTCTTCGGAGATCTCGAGACAGGCGCCCTCGACCATCACGATGGAATCAGCCGTGCCCGCGACCACGATCTCCAGGTCACACATCTCCAACTGGGCGAAGGTGGGGTTGATCAGCCATTCCCCCTCAACCCGCCCGACGCGCACACCGCCGATGGGACCGTTCCACGGGATCGGTGAGAGGGTGAGCGATGCGGAAGCGCCCAGCATGCCGATGACATCCGCGTCGTTCTCCTGATCTGCCGAGATGATGAAACACGCGACCTGCGTCTCGTTCTGGTAGTCATCCGGGAACAGGTCGCGCAGAGGGCGGTCGATCTGACGGGCCGCGACGATCTCCTTGTCGCCGGGCCGGCCCTCGCGCTTGTAGAAGCCCCCCGGGAACTTGCCCGCCGCGTAGCTCTTCTCCCTGTACTCGATCGTAAGGGGAAAGAACGGGAGGTGTGTGGGGTGCCGCTGGGCAACCGCGGTGACGAGCACGGCGGTCTCGCCGTATTGGACCATCACGGCTCCATCGGCCTGGCGCGCCATGCGCCCTGTCTCGATGATCAGCTTACGACCGTGGAACTCGCGTTCGATTCTGTGACTCATCTTCTCTTCGATTCCTTCCTTTGCGGCCGACTTCTTTCGGATCCGGCTACGTGCCGGGTCGGCCGTGAGCTTTCAACTGCCAGTTTCGCCCGGTCGCGACGCTGAGGTCGCGAACCGCTGCCGTCCGGGGTGCCACGGATGGCACGCCGGTTTGGAAGCGGTGCGCACCGCCAACCGAGTGGCTGGTGGTGGCGGCGAGGCGTCGGGCGATACGATGACGCCGCATGGTTGAATTCGGTCCGGCACACGGACCGTGTCGAGGGGCCGACGGGCTGCAACGTGAGGACACGGGCGGTTCGCCCGCTTCACCGGCGGAGGCCGAGTTCCTCGATCACCCGCCGGTACCGGTCCAGATCGGTCCGGCGCAGGTAGTTCAACAGGCGTCGCCGACGCCCGACCATCTTGAGCAGTCCTCGACGACTGTGGTGGTCCTTCGGGTGCGCGCGAAAATGGTCGGTCAACTCCTCGATCCGGCCGGTCAGCAGGGCGACCTGCACGGATGCCGAACCGTGGTCGTTCTCGCCACGCCCGAACTTGTCTATGATCTCTCGCTTCTTGGTCTTTTCCACTTCCCATTCCCTGGGTGCCGCGCCCAATCCACCCGACGCGGCGAATCATTTCTTAGCCGTTCCGATACAAGTCAATAAGTATAGGAGGATCATGCGATACTGTAAAGTTCGGATCACAGACACTCCACAGACCTCCCCCCGGCTACCGGCTCCAGATTTGCCTGCCGCGCAGAGAGTCTCGTCAGCCACCTGTCCTCAAGGTGCACGGCCGCCGCTGGCACCCCGGAAGAAACGGATGGCCTCCTCCTCGTCTCGGCGCATCTGCTCGACGAGAGCCGCGGCCGAGTCGAAGGGGCGGACGGTCCGCAGCAGTTGCAGGAACTCGACGGTCACGATCTCACCGTAGATGTCACGATCGAAATCCAATAGGAAGAGCTCGATCGTGGGTGGAGAGCCGGCGAAGGTTGGGCGAGGTCCGAGGTGCAGGAGACCGTCGCATATCTCGTTTCGCAGGTTGGCCCGGACCGCGTAGATGCCCTCCGCGGGTAGCAGCTTGTCGGCCGTGGGCGGCGCGATATTGGCCGTCGGGAACCCGAGCGTCCTTCCCCTCCCCAGTCCGTGCACGATAGAGCCGGTCACGGAGTATGGTCGGCCGAGAGCGCCGGCCGCCGCGTCGACTCGACCCTCCGACAGGAGACGCCGGATCCGGGTCGAGGAAACTGGTGCTCCGTTCACCACGACACCGTCGACCACATCCACCTCGAATCCGTAGCGTCCGCCGAGTGCACGAAGCGTCTCCTCATCTCCCGAACGACCATGACCGAATCCGTGATCGTGACCGATCACCAGCTCGCAGGCTCGCAGGCGCTCCACCAACACCGCTCGAACGAACTCCTCGGGCGTATAGCGTGACAGCGACCGGGTGAAGGCGACGAATGCCACGTAATCGATGCCGAACTGCGCCAGGATCTGCTTCTTCTCGTTCGGAGTAGTGAGAAGCGGTGGCGCATGCTCCGGGCGCACCACCGTGAGCGGGTGTCGGTCGAAAGTGAGCAACACGCTGTGCAGACCGCGCGTCTCGGCTCGCCGTTCGATCTCCCTGAGGATCGCCCGGTGCCCGAGGTGGACCCCGTCGAAGGTGCCCACGGTGACGACGGTGCCCGTGACGGTGTCCGGAAGCGCGCTCCCACCGCTGGCATCCGTCGGGTCCGCGTGGACCGGTTGATCGTGCGCGGGGCGCGGAGGACGTCCACTCATCAGTCCGGGAGCACCTTGCGTGGCTGGAGGTCACCTTCGAGTCGCTCGGCCACGGCGAGGAGCCTCCCCTTACGAACGAGGATGACTGGTGCCTCCCTGTCCGACGGTTCGGTCAGCTTGCCGGGCGCCACGTCGCGGGCGGGTATGCGCCGGCCATGTCGAACCACAGCCTCCTCCTCCGCCGCCAGCTCGCGCACGGGGAGCCACCGTAACGCGTCGAACGGTGTCTTGACGGCGCTGGTCGGCGGAGTGCCGAGCTCGATCGACTCGAGGGTGGCTGCCTGCTCGACCTGGAATGGCCCGATCCGGGTACGTCTCAGTTCGGTCAGGTGGGCGCCACACCCCAAATCACGCCCCAGATCTCGAGCCAGCGCTCGAATATAGGTCCCGGTAGACACGCGTGTCTCGAGCTCGACTTCCGGGGGGCTGAAGCGCTCGAGCGCCAGCGCGTGCACGCGGATCGGCACGGGATCGAGGTCCACTATCTCCCCAGCTCGAGCCCGCTCGTATGCCCGTGTACCGTCAACGCGTTTCGCGGAGAAGGCTGGGGGTTGCTGGAGCCCCTGCCCCACGCGGCTCGCCAGTGCGGCGGCCAGCTGTCCCCGGGTCACGTCCTCCCACCGATCCGACGGCGGTCCTGATGCCCCCATCCAATCATCGGTGGTCGTCTCTTCTCCCAGCTTGAGCGTGGCGCGGTACGTCTTGCTCAGGAGGTGAAAATACTCGGCGAGGCGGGCCACCACGCCCACGCACAGAAGCAGCAGCCCGGTGGCGAACGGGTCCAACGTACCTGTGTGGCCGACGCGTCGGGTACCCGACGCGCGCCGGTAGCGCCGCACCACGTCGTGTGACGTGAGGTCGGCGGGCTTGTCAACGAGCACGAGCGCGCCCTCATTACTCGTCAACGGGTGACTCCGTCGATCTTCCGCGCGAACGCCGAAGGAGCTCCTCGATACGTTCCGCCCGTTCCAAACCGTGATCGGCAACAAAACGGAATTCGGGCACCTTTCGGATGTGCATCGCGCGTCCGAGCTCCCGACGCACGTACCCTGCCGCGCTTTGGAGCCCCTCGATCGCCTCTTCCACTGCAACCGGGGCATCGCTCCGCAGGTATACGCTGGCATGAGACAAGTCGGGTGAGGTGCGAACCTCGGTCACGGTGACGTTTTGGACGCGTGGATCCTTGAGGCGTCTCTGAATGAGACGTGACAGTTCCCGGCGAAACATCTCGTTGAGGCGCTCGGAGCGATGATGTCGGGACACGTTCAGAAGTACGCCTTCTCGGCTTCCACTACTTCGGCCCGTGGATCGGAGCGTACGAAGCGATCCAGCCGGGTGAGCACGACCTCGGCTCTACGCCGGTCCGAGGCTACCACGGCAGCCGAGAGCTCGGCCATCTGCCAGCGGTCCTGGAGATCGGTCTCCGCAACCGAAACGCGGTGCTTCGATTGCATGCGGTCTCGCAAGCTGCGGACGATGGAGCGCTTCATCTTGAGGGACTGGCAGCCCGGCAGGTGAAGGACCCACCGAGAGACGCCGACCACCGCCACTAGGAGCCCCCGTTCCAGTCCGAAGGGTGCGGATCAGCCCCCCGGCTGCTCCGCCAGCGTCCGGGCGATCTCAAGGACCTCGAAGCACTCGATGACGTCATCCACCTTCACGTCGTTATACCCCTCGATGGAGATCCCGCACTCGAACCCGTCCCGAACCTCTCTCACGTCATCCTTGAACCTCTTCAGGCTGTCGATCCGGCCTTCGTAGATTTGGACCTGGTCGCGCAACAGCCTGACCGGGAGGTTGCGGCGGATCATGCCGGTGTTCACGTAGCACCCGGCGATGGTACCGACCTTGGGGACACGGAAGAGCTGCCGCACCTCGGCGATACCGACGGTGACTTCGCGCTGCTCGGGAGCCAGCAGACCTTCCAACGCGAGCCGAATGTCCTCGACGGCTTCGTAGATCACGTTGTAGAAGCGAATCTCGACGTCCTCGCGATCGGCCGCACTCTGGGCCTTCGCCTCCGGCCGCACGTGGAACCCGATGATCAGTGCTTGGCTCGTTGACGCGAAGATGACGTCCGACTCGTTGATTCCCCCCACACCTCGGTGGATGACCTCGACGGCGACTTCGTCCGTGCTGATTCGTTGCAGGCTATCGGTGAGGGCCTGCACCGATCCGTCGGTGTCTCCCTTGATCACGATATTCAGGCGAGCCTGTTCACCCGCCTGAACCCGCTCGAAGATATCTTCGAGGCGTGTCCCGCTGGCGCGTCGCCGCATGTCCTTCTCGCGCTCGAGCTGCTGGCGCCGGGTGGCGATCTCGCGCACACGATCCGTATCGAGAACGATCAACGAATCGCCCGCTTGTGGCACGCCCTCCAAGCCGAGCACCCGGACGGGAATCCCCGGCCCGGCGCTCTCGACGTTGTGCCCTCGCTCATCCAGCAGGGCGCGCACCCGTCCGCCGTGCAACCCGCAGACGAAGTCGTCTTGGACGCGGAGGGTACCGTTCTGAATGAGGACCGTCGCGAGCGGACCCATCCCCCGGTCGAGCTCCGCCTCCACCACGGTTCCCCGGGCCGCCATCGTCGGATCGGCTCGTAGCTCCAAGAGCTCGGCCTGCAGGAGAATCTTCTCGAGCAGGTCAGCGATGCCCGTGCCCGCCTTGGCGGAGACATCGGCTGACAGGACATCACCCCCGAATTCCTCCAGGACGACGTCCTGGCCGAGGAGCTCCTGCTTCACCTTGTCGACGTTGGCCGTGGGCAGGTCGATCTTGTTAACGGCGACCAGGATCGGGACACCCGCGTTCCGCGCGTGGCTGATGGCTTCGATAGTTTGGGGCATCACCGAATCATCCGCCGCGACGACGAGGATCACGAGGTCCGTGATCTCCGCCCCGCGGGCCCGCATCGCCGTGAAAGCCTCGTGACCCGGGGTGTCGAGGAATGTGATCGTTCGGCCGTCGTCGAGGTCGACGTGGTACGCCCCGATATGCTGGGTGATCCCACCTGCCTCGCCGGCAAAGACATTCGTCTTCCGCAGGAAGTCCAGCAGCGACGTCTTTCCGTGGTCGACATGTCCCATGACGGTGACCACGGGCGCGCGCGGTTCGAGATCGGATTCGTCTCCCACCTCGTCGGACAGCTCCGCGAGATCCGCCTCGTACGCCTCCTCGCGGATCGCCGTGAACCCGGCCTCCTCGCATACGAGCTCGATCTGGTCGAAATCGAGTCGCTGGTTGATCGTGACCATCAGCCCCAGGTTCTTGAACGCCGAGGTGATAATCTCCTGCGGCGGCACGCCGACGAGGTCGGCGAGCTCGGCGACGGTGAGAAACTCGTTGACCCGGACCGTCGTCTTTTCGACTTCCTTCTCGAGCTCGAGGCGCTCGCGTTCCGTTTCCTGCTGAGTGGGCCCGGCGTCGCGCCGCCGCTTGCGCGGTGCGGGGCCGCCGAGCGCTGCGAGCGTCTTCTTGACGTTCTCCTGCACGGCGTCCTGATCGACCCGCCGCCGCTTCTTGCGTTCGCGCGGGCTCTTGCGGCGGCCATCGACCGTGTACCCCTCGGCGCTGATGCGCACGGTACCCCCAGGGGCCGCCGAGGCGGTTGGTCCCGTCGGGACGGCGGGCTCCGTCGGACCGGCCGGCATGTCGCGGCGTACCGGTTTTGGCCGCCGTTTTTTGGGTGCATCCTGCGCCGGAACGATCTCCTCGATCTCGGGTGCCGCCAGAGTCGGCTCGGGATGGAGCTCCTCGATCTCGGGCTCATCCGGAAACTCGACCTCGGGCTCGGTCGCTTTCGCCTCCAGCTCCACCTCTTCGATCGTCTCCTCGAGAGGCTCGCTGACGAACTCCGCCGCCAACTCCTCCGGCTCGATCTCTAGCAGTTCGGGCTCCGGAGCCGGCTCAACTTCTTCCTCGACGTCCACCAGGTCGCCGGGCACGGCCGTCTCGTCGAGGGGCAACTCGTCCACGCCGGGCGCAGCCGTCTCGTCGAGGGGCAACTCGTCCACACCGGGCACGGCCGTCTCGATCAGCTCCGGCACACGCCGCCGCCGTCGACGTTTTCGCGAGGCTGCCGCGGATACGGCTGAAGTCGCGAGATCAGTTCGGCGCTCACGCTCCAGTCGTGCGTGGAGCCTGGCCACCTGCCCAGCGTTCACGGTGGACATGTGACTGCGCACCGGCACGTCCATCTCGCGGAGCATCTGGATGAGCTGGCTCGTCTCGACGCCCAGCTCCTCTGCGACCTCATACACGCGGAGTTTTGTCAACGACCCCTCCTGGCCGAGTCCACCTCGACCTCTGGGCTAGCTACGCTGCCAGCACGCCGGCCGCGATCCGGCGTGCGAACTCTCGATCGGTTACCCCTACGACCGCCACCGGCCCTCGACCGAGGGCCAAACCGAGCGTCTCACGCGTCCCGCACTTGACGACCGGCACTCGGCGGCTAGCTCCGCGCACGCGATCCAACGCGTTGGGCGACGCGTCGTGCGCGACGACCAAGGCCTCGAGCCGGCGCGAGCGGGCTGCCGTCAGGACCGCTCGGGTGCCCACTGCCGCGCGACCGGCGCGCCGGGCGAGCCCAAGCGTCTGGAGCGCGCTCCGCTCCGCTCCTCGGATCGGCGCCCTCTTGGACAAGTTCACGTGGCCTCCGCTCCCGCCGCTTCCTCGTCCGGTTCGCCCGCCTCCATCGACTCCAACGATGCTTCGGCCACCAGCTCCTCGGTCGCCGTGTCTTCGGCTACCGCTTCCTCGGCCGCCGCGTCTTCAGCCACCGCTTCCTCGGCTGCCGCTTCCTCGGCTACCGCTCCCTCGGCCGCCGTGTCTTCAGCCGCTTCTTCGGCCGTCGAGTCCGCGGTCGGCGTCTCAGCTGTGGATTCCTCCACCACCGTGAGCTCGTCGATCAGGGCTTCCAGCCGATCGGCCTCGTCTGGGCCGATTCCGGGAACCTGGAGAAAGTCGCTTCGGTCCATGTCCAGGACTTTGAAGAACGTGCTCACCCCTGCCGCCTCGAGGGCCGCCAGCGTGGCCGGAGTGATGCCTTCGAGCTCCGAAAGCGGAAAATCGGCCACCTCGTACTCATCGCCTCCACCGAACAGCGTGGACTCGGCCCCGCGCTCCATCCAGTCGCGGCTCGAGTAAAGATCGATCTGCCAGCCGATCAGCTGTGACGCCAGGCGCACGTTCTGGCCGTTTCGGCCGATCGCGAGCGACAGCTGATCTTCGTCCACGATCGCTGTGATGACATGTCTCGGCGCGTCCGAGATTACCTTTGCCACCCGTGCGGGTGCGAGGGCGCGACGGGCAAAGATCTCCGGATCCGGGTGCCACGGCACGATGTCGATCCGCTCGCCCGACAACTCGGAGACGACCGCCTGGACGCGCGAGCCCTTCAACCCGACGCACGCGCCGACCGGGTCGACCGACTCGTCCCGCGAGGAAACCGCGATCTTCGTCCGCCCGCCGGCTTCGCGGACGATCTCCCGGATCTCGACGATCGATTGATAGATCTCGGGCACTTCTAGCGCGAACAACGACGCCACGAACTGCGGATCGCCACGGGACAGGATCAGGCGCGGTCCACGTGGGGTTTCTTCG
>JBDHAD010000075.1:0-13464 GCA_039588215.1 Gemmatimonadota bacterium | reverse complement strand
AGTCACGCGCCGGTCGAAGGCAACAGCCGGCGCCTGCGCTCGGTCCCCGACTCGACATCGTCAGTCACCCATGGCGATGGAACCCACGGCTCGCGGGCCTCGCGCGTCCGGCAGGCCGTATTTCATGATCGCTGGCAGCGGATCGTGACGAATCGTGTACAGGGTATCGTCCCGCTCGTCCACCGCGATCGCGATCGCGTCCGAGTCGAGATGGATGACCGTCTCCAGTCGACCTGTCCAATCGAAGACGTGAACTTCCCGCGCGTACGTGGCGGCCTTCGGATACTCACCGCGCAACCGCCCTGAAAACAGGCCATAGACACGGGATTCCGTCGTCGCGACGTCTACGTACCCGAACCGAAGGTCGTCACCGCTTCCCATCGAGGGCGGACGGTCTTCACGAACGTTCACCGTGAAGCGCGGCTCGAACTCCACCGGTACCTGGGCGCGAGCCAGCCTGCCCCCACGGCGAAACGCTGCCGGGCCGGATCGGATCTGATCGTTCCCCTAAACGCTTGCTGGAGAACCGCGGGGGGGATGGGCTCCGACCACTCGGGTAGGGCACCGCCTACGTCGACCTGTTCTCCCTTCTGATCGAAGATGCCGAAGCGTCCCTCGGAGAAGAGTCCAACGGCGAGGACATTACCCTCGGCCGTATGAACGGGGTTCATCACGCGTGCGCTCCCTCTCAGGCTGACGAACTCGCGCGCCCAATCGCCCTCGGAGTCGAGTGCCTCGAGATCCATGCGGGTCAGACGTTGCGTTCCGGCATCGAAGACCCACAGCTCACCGGTATTCGCGACGCGATCGATAGAGTAGGCAGACTTGAACTCGCCCGGTCCCTCCCCCTCGCGTCCGAGAGACCTGCGGAGGTCTCCGGTGCCGAGATCGACGACGTGCACGCTGCGCTCCGCGAAACGATCGAGCGCCACCAACGTGTTGCCGAACGCAGCCAAGCCCACGGGCATCGCGAGGTGCTCACCCTGGTGATGCACAGCACCCTGGAGATCCAGAACCGACACCGCATCGTGTGCGGGGGACCGGTCGTCCGACGCGAGGGCCCACGAGCCGAGGCCGGTGGAGCCGACGAAGACGAAAAAGGGCGTCAACAGGAGCGCGAGCGCTCTGCCGATTCTCTTGGTCATGGCTTCGAGTCCTTTCGTCTCAAGCTTGTTGAATCGCCTCGCACTCGGACTAATCGACGTCCACTGTCTTCTCGTAGTAGTCGAAGTAGTCGTCACAGAACGATCCCAGCTCGAACGTGCACTGCCCCTGATTCGCGCACACGGCGGCTTCCTCTATTGCCCCGGAGCTGGAGATCGTGAGGGGAATCAACGAGAAGCCCGCGGCCAACAGCGTGGCGCTCGTGAGCCGGGAGATGCGTTTCGAATTCATAACTTCCTCCTCTTGGAGGTGGGTGGGAATGTCCGCACCTGGTAGACTGGGGCAAGCCCCTGTCCCGGTGCGGGCTACATGTGATTCTTAATGATCTACGGGGCGCAAGGAAATGAGGAGGGGGATGCGCCCCAGGTCACCAGCAGGTGAGCAGACCTCCTCCGCGGGTCTGGGGAGTTGTCCTCGCGCCTATGGCAGCCGCCATCGATCCGCCGTCTTCTACCTACCTGTTCAGGCCCAGCGTCAGCGCCGCGCGTGTGGCCTCGTCGACGTTTCTGCGTGCGAATCGGACGTGCCCCTCGGCATCCAGCACCAGCAGATCAGGGATCGCGAAAGACCCCAGGGCGGCCGTAGCTCGCCCCTGGGGATCGAGGTAAACTGGAAGTCCGACCTTCAGCTCGCGCCACCCCGTCAACGCACCCTCGACGTCCGGGTCCCGCGTGATGGCGAGGATGTTGACCCCCACCGAAGCGAGTCGGTCCCGGTAGTCCGCCAGGCTCTGTGAGATGTCGATGGTCCTCCGATCCCACCGTGACCACAGAAAGGCGATCGTGGCCGTCTCCCCCAACAGGGAATCGAGCCGCCTTGCGACTCGCCCGTGATCGCGGAGGACGACGCCGTCAGGCAGGCTCCGATTCAGGTCACCCGCGTCAAGTCGCGCCTGTTGCTCCTGTCTGGCGGCCGCGAGCGCTGCCTCCCAGGAGGCCCGATCGCCAACGCCGTCGATCCTGACCGGTCGAGCTTCGAGGTCCGCGAGGCCGGCGAGCGGATCGATGGCCGCCAACGCCAAGAAACGACGGGCAGTCGGCGCATCGCCACGGGACGCGGCCAACTCGGCGAGGTCGGTGAACAGCTCGGGATCCCAACCGGTCTCGGCGGCCAGCAACAACGTGTCGGCCCCGGCTTCCAGCTTTCCGGCCTCCAATAGCATGCGACCCAGCGTCGCCAGGAGCTCATGGCGTCGACGCCGGTTCTCATCACGGTATTCGGTCACGCCCAGGTGCAAGGGGCGATTGATCGCCGGAGCCTCTTCGATTCGCCTGAGCTCGTCTCTGATCAGATCGGCCGCGTACGGGTGCAGCGCCAGGATGCCTTCCAGGTCGCGAGCAATGATCGGTGTTCGGCTTGGATCAAGGGCCACGAATCGGTCGGCCCACTGCTGAATCGGAGCGGGCTCCCGGGTCTGCACGGCGGCTTCGTACGCGTATTCAACGAGCAAGGGCTGCGAAGGTCCCACGCGTTTCCACTCGCGCTCGAATTCGCGGAGCAGGGATTGAGGCGCACCCTTCAGGGATTCGCGCAGGTGCAGGACCCGCTCTCGAACGGCGATCGGATCGTTCGGATGGAGGCGCTGAAGTTCGTTGGCCACCCTCTCGACCGCTGCGCCCTCACCCAGGCGGCGGGCATAGTCGACGAGGGCACCCAGCTCATTGGAGGTAAGAGTACCCTTCGAGGCTTGCTCCAGGAATCCGGTGAATTTTGACTGGTGCCGAGCCCGGAGCGGTCGGGAGAGCACCGATGCGATGGCAGCCTTTTCATAGCCGTACCGCGCCGACCAACCTTCCACACGGTCTGGGTGGGCCTCGGTCAACCGCTTGATCGACTCGTAAGCCTCCTGACGGTCTCTCTGCTCGTAGGCTCTGGCGCGCTGCCACAGCGCCTCGAACTTGGGCCGCCCGTCCTCGTACTCGGCTACGAGCTCCCACGACCGGTAGCCGTTGTGGTCGACGTACTCTCCCTCTGGGTCCTCTACAGCGAAGTGCGCGTAGACGGCGGAGCCTGGGAGACGAACAGCTCCCTGAAAGGTCCCGTCCTCCTCAGGCCACAGATCGGCAGACACGAAGGATCCGCCCTCTCCAAACCGGATCTCGTCATCGGCGGTGAGGTAGCGACCGCGCAGGAGCAGCCTCGGTTCCGCTGCAAGCGCCCCGATCGTCGTGTACTCGACCTCGATCTCCTGCGTGCGATCGAGGTTGGCGGGGGAGAAGGTCATGCCGCTGGCGCCCGCTGCGGCCTCGCCGCTGCCGAGGACTACGAGTCCGATGGCGGCGACCAAGACGGCTAGAGCGATCCCGGCGACGGCGGGGATCGCGGGCCTGAGCCGCCGTGGACTCGCCCAGGCCGTCGGCAGGATGATTCGCTCACCCGCGTCACGGCGTTCGAGGATGTGTTCGAGGAGGTCTCTGGGTGGGCGTGGCTTCGCGATCTCACGCAGCCCGCGCTGCGCCTCGAGCATGAAGTCGACCTCGCGCCGACACTTCAAACAGCCCTCTAGGTGCTCGACCACCCGCGTACGCCGGCCTTCGGGCAACTCCTCGTCGACGTACAGGCTGAGCGTTTGGTGGCTTGGATGTCTACGTACCCTCATCCCCACTATCCTCCCAACCTCGCGCGCAAGCGCGCGATATTCTCGAGCCCTTTCCGGGCGTCCTGTCTCATCCCTACTGCGTGCCGGCACTCACCGCATCTCTCCAGGTGGCGCTCGACGCGTCCTCGGAGGCCGTCGGCGGCGACGACGCCGTCCGCTACTTCCTGAAGCGTTTCCAGATCCGGGTGCCTACGTCGGGGCAGCATCTTCAGGCGTTCAGTTGCTCCCGGAGCTGTTCTCTCGCCCTCGATAACCGCGCGGCCGAGGCCGAAGGCCGAATCCCCAACAATCCCGCGATCTCCTTGTGCGAGAAGCCTTGAATCTCCTTCAGGACAACCACGATCCTCAACCTCTCGGGAAGCGCGCTCAGCGCTCTCTCGAGCTCGATCCGATCGATATGGTCCGCCGGTGCGAGCGACAGTCCCGTCCGATTGAAGCCCAGCGAGATCTCTCTCAGCCGCCGACGGTGACGCAGCTTGACCAAGGCCGTTCGTACTGTCACGGTCCGCAGCCAGGAGCCAAAGCTGCCGCGCCCCTCGTAGGTCCGAAGCGCCTCCGGCAGTCCGACGAACACATCCTGCACGACATCCTGTGCGTCGGCCGCGGACTCGGTGAGGTGAAAGGCCGCCTCGTACACCCCCTCCGCGTGCTCGTGGTACAGCTGCGTCAGGGCGTCGCGATCACCGCGACCCGCACGCGTCAGCACCTCAAGCCTGGTAGCCTGGTATTTCACGCCATAACCTGCCGACACTCCCACCGGTTCGAGTCGGCACCCATACCACCCTTCATCGGCGTATAGATGCCACTAACGGGCTAAATCTTACATTTTCAAGGTGCAGAAATCACGAGTCTGGGGCGAGGGCCCCGGCTCCTCTGTACATTCAGATAAGGTCAATATGGCAGGATCGGAGGCACGGTGGCTCGCGCCGCATACCTGAACCTACCTCACCGTGAGCTTCACGAGAGGGCTGCTCGCGCGGTGGCCTGCCTGGCGGATTGCCGCGCATGCCCGCGGGACTGCGGCGTGAACCGGCTCGAGGACAAGTGGGCCGCCTGCAAGACCGGGCGATACGCGATCGTGAGCAGCTGCTTCCCGCATTTCGGCGAGGAGGACTGCCTGCGGGGTTGGAGCGGGTCCGGGACCATCTTCTTCTCCCACTGCAATCTACGATGCGTGTTCTGCCAGAACTGGGACATCAGCCAGGGGATCAAACCCGGTAGATCTGGCGGGGAAGCCTCGCCGGGCGAGATCGCGAGGATGACGCTCGAGCTCCAGCGGCTCGGGTGCCACAACATCAACTTCGTGACCCCGGAACACGTCGTGCCCCAGGTGCTCGAAGCTGTCGCGATCGCCGCAGAACAGGGACTCACGCTCCCCATCGTCTACAACACCAGCGCGTACGACGCGCTCGGGAGCCTGGCTCTGATGGACGGGATCGTGGACATCTACATGCCGGACTTCAAGTTCTGGGGTGCCGACAAGAGCCGGATGTACTTGAAGGCCGAGGACTATCCGGACGTCGCCCGTGCGGCGATCGGGGAGATGCACCGTCAGGTCGGGGACCTCGTCGTCGATGCCGACGGGCTCGCGCGGCGAGGGGTCCTCCTCCGACACCTGGTCATGCCCGGCGAGCTGGATGAAACCCATGCGATTCTCGAGTGGGTGGCGCGAGAGTTGGGGCCGGGCACGTACGTGAACCTCATGGGTCAGTACATGCCCGCAGGCGCCGTGGATGGGCGTCGGTACCCCGAGCTGTCCCGGCGCCTTTCCGCCGATGAGTTCCGTCAGGCGCGGGAGATCGCCGGCGACCTGGGACTGCGCCGACTCGATGAGCGGCCCGAACAGGCTGTACATGTATGAAGGGCGCCGAGGCTCAGGAAGCGTATCCGACGCGGCACTGGCACCGGCTGGCTGACGGTCGTGTCCAGTGCGACATCTGCCCCCGCACGTGCCGGCTGCGCGACGGCCAGCGCGGATTCTGCTTCGTCCGCGCCAATGCAGGCGGCGCGATCGTGCTGACCACGTACGGCCGCTCCAGCGGCTATTGCGTGGACCCGATCGAGAAGAAGCCCTTCAACCATTTCCTGCCCGGCACGCCGGTGCTCTCGTTCGGGACCGCCGGGTGTAACCTCGCCTGCAAGTTCTGCCAGAACTGGGACATCTCGAGGTCCCGGCAAATGGACACACTGGCGGATGCGGCGTCGCCCCGGACCATCGCCGCAGCGGCCGAGCGGCTGGGGTGCCGCAGCGTGGCGTTCACGTACAACGATCCCGTGGTCTTTCACGAGTACGCGATCGACGTCGCCTGCGCTTGCCGCGAGCGTGGGATCCACCCGGTCGCGGTCACGGCCGGTTTCCAATCTCCGAGACCACGCGCAGAGTTCTATCGGCATATGGGCGCGGCCAGCGTGGACTTGAAGGCGTTCAGCGACGCGTTCTACCGGAAGATCTGCGGGGGTCGGCTGGAGGCCGTTCTGGACACCCTGCACTATCTCCGGCACGAGACTGACGTTTGGCTCGAGATTACGACGCTCCTGATCCCGGCAGAGAACGACTCGGACGGTGAGCTCGAACGGGAGACGGCCTGGATCGTCGAGCACCTCGGGCCGGACGTGCCGCTCCACTTCACGGCGTTCCACCCTGACTGGAAGATGCGAGATCGACCGCGCACACCCCCCGACACGCTGTGTCGAGCCCGTCGGATCGCGCTCGCCAGCGGGGTGCGGCACGTGTACACCGGCAACGTGCATGACCTGGACACCCAGAGCACGTATTGCCACGGGTGCGGGGAGCGCGTGATCGGGCGCGACTGGTACGAGCTCGCGGAATGGAACCTGACCGGGGACGGCCTCTGCAGACGCTGCGGAAGTCGGTGCCCCGGTCTGTTCGAGTCCGAGCCGGGGCGTTGGGGTTCGAGGTGCCTTCCGGTGCGGCTTGCCACGTACGCGGCGTAGGACCGTGAGGATCCGCAGGGCTGCGGTCGCCGGTCACTTCTATCCCGCGGATCGAGATTCGCTGGATGAGACGGTGAGGGCGCTTCTGGAGGGGACGGCGGCGGCGCCCGTGGCGCCGGAACCGCCGGCTCCGAACAGAAAGACGGAGGGCTTCCATAAGGCCGTGGTAGCGCCACACGCTGGATACGTCTACTCCGGCCCGGTAGCTGCGAGCGCATATCGCTGGCTGGCGGAGGCGGACCGCCCCGCGGGGGCGAGACCGGAGCGCGGCGTGAGCCGAGTCATCCTCGTCGGACCGGCGCACAGGGTGCCGTTCCGAGGTGTGGCCGTTTCGGGCGCGGACGCGTTCGAGACACCATTGGGACTCGTCGAGGTAGACTCGGAATCCATCGGACGGTTCGCTTCCCTGCCCTTTGTCCAGGAACGTGAGGACGCCCACGAGTCAGAGCACTCGCTGGAGGTTCACCTTCCCTTCCTGCAGTGCATCTTCTCGGTGTTTCAAATCGTGCCGCTTGTCGTCGGCGACGCGACACCCGCACAGGTCGAGGCGGTGCTCCGTCTTCTGTGGGGTGGGATCGAGACGGTGGTCGTCGTGAGCTCAGACCTTAGCCATTACCTTGAATACCAGCGTGCGCGGCGTACGGATCGAGCGACCGCCAGGGCCATCGAGGCACTCCGCCCCCAGGACATCGGCCCCAGCCAGGCCTGCGGAGCGATCCCGGTGAAGGGGTTACTGAGCCTGGCGGGGAGGTTCGGGCTTCGGGTTAGGACCCTGGACCTGAGGAACTCCGGCGACACGGCGGGCCCGCAGGATCGTGTTGTGGGCTACGGAGCCTTCGCGTTCGAAGAAAAGGTCGCGTGAGACTTGACCACACGCCTTCAGAACAACTCACGCGCGTTCTGCCCTCACCTGGGAACCAACTCACTGATACGGGAGGCAAGCATGGCCAAGAAGGCGCTGCTCATGGGTCTGAACCGGTACCGGGTCCCCGGGGCCGACTTGCGTGGGTGCGTGAACGATGTCCTCGACCTCGGGACGGTGCTGGAGGGGGTGTTCGGCTTCGAACCGTCGGATATCACCACGCTGATCGATTACGATGCCACCAAGGCCGCCATGCAACGTGAGATGGAGGCGTTCGTTCGCGGTGCTGCCGCCGAAGACACGCTCTTCCTGCACTACTCCGGTCACGGATCGAACGTCCCCGACAAGGACGGGGACGAGGCGGACCATCGCGACGAGATCCTTTGCCCCACGGACCTCGACTGGGAGGATCCTCTGACTGACGATTGGATACGCGATCTGTTCGATGAGATGCCCGAGGGGACCAAGCTCACGGTGATCATGGATTGCTGCCACTCGGGCACGGTCACTCGCAGGATCGAGCCACCCGGGCCAAGCGAGTCCATCGATCGTTTTCTCCCCTGCCCCCTCGATCTGGTGGCTGTCGAAGCCGGCCGGACCCTCCGCGGTGACATCCAAAGCCTGCGGAAGGCCAAGAAGCGCGAAGCGGTCGCCTCGGACATCGTCGACGTCGACATCCCCGAGGTGTTGATCACCGGGTGCCGGGACACGCAGACATCCGCCGATGCGTTCATCGACGGGGATTATCACGGAGCTCTCACCTACTCGCTCGTCACGGCCATGCGTCAGGTCGGTGGGACGATCACGTACCGCGATCTACACGACCGGGCTACGGAGCTACTAGCCGGCGGCGGGTACAGCCAGGTGCCTCAGCTGGAGGGTCGCGCCTCGCGGTTGGAGCGAGCGTTCCTCGAGTAGTCGGGTTCGATCGCGGGCTGGCTAACGAGGGTCGGCCTCCGGGCTTGTCTCGTAGGTGACCGTTTTACATATATATAAGTTCCTGGCTGGGAATACGTGGAGGGTCGATCAAGGAACTCGGTGGCGTTCGCGCCCGTCGTGGACCTTAGACCTGGCTACGTATGCCCGCTCAAGACAGTAGGCGGCTCACGGCCGTCTATTGGTTTCGCTTCGTCGTATTATTGGCCGGCTGGCTGGCTCTTTCGCGCTGGCTGGTTCCTTCCCTGATCGCTGATGCGTACCGCGAGGAGAGCCTTCCATTCCTCAACCGCCTTATCTCGGGGCGCGCGGTTCACTCGCTGGGCCATTACCTGGAGAGCTGGGAGAGGCTCGCACGTCCGCTGACCTTCGGTCTGGTCGCGAGCGGGGGGTTGCTGTACGCCGCGCTCGTTCTGGGCCTTGCCCGGACGGCCGGGCGGCATTTCACGAGATCGATGCGGTGGACCCACGAGTTCCTCAGGAGTCGACCCGCAATGCGCCTCGGGACGCTCGTCCTGGCCGCGTTCGCGATCGGGCTCGCTGCGGGCTTCGTTGAGGTGCTATACCTCCTGGCCAAGAAGACGGTCCTGAACCAGGCGGTCATGACGACCACGGACGCGGATCTCATGATCGTTTGGATGGCCCCGATCGCGTATGCCCTACTGTTCATGGGTCTCGCGCTTCTACTCAGGATCGTGGCGATGCGTTGGCCTAGCGCGTGCTCGATTGAGACCGTCGTGTTCAGTCTGTGTGCCATCGGCGCGTACGGCATTCTGCGGAGCGGCGAGCACATCCACGGCACGGCTGCCGCGATCCTGGCGCTCGGGCTCGGGGCCGTGGCAGCTAGAGTATTCTCGGACCGGGCCCTTGCGCTCCACGCATGGGGGGTCCGAGCCACACCGTCTCTCGGGGGACTGACGCTCGCGGTCGCACTCGCGGGCGCGGGTCTGGACCGGTGGACCGAGACGCGACCCCCGGGCGCTCTGTCAGAGCCGCCGGAGAACGCCCCCAACGTGCTTCTCATCATCCTGGATACTGTCCGAGCCCGCAACTTGAGCGTTTACGGATACGTGCGACCCACCACCCCGCGACTGGAGCGATGGGCCGCCAAAGGCGTGGTCTTCGAGCGCGCGATCGCCCCTTCGCCGTGGACTCTTCCGACCCATGCGAGCCTGTTCACCGGTCGCTATCCGTACGAGTTGTCCGCGGACTGGTCGACCCCGCTGGATGACACGGACCCGGTGCTGGCCGAGGTTCTCGGCCGCCAGGGATACGCGACGGCGGCGTTCGTCGCCAACCTGTTCTATGGAGCGAGGCAGTTCGGACTCGATCGAGGCTTCGGTCGCTACGAGGTGATGCCGCTGTCGCTGGGCAGCCTCCTCTCGAGCAGTTGGGTGACGCGGGAGGCCACGAGCTGGGTGCGAAGACGGTTGGGGCTGCGCCAGACACTGGTCCGAAAGAGGGCGGAGGAATTGAACGAGAGCTTCTTGGCCTGGCTGGACCGAAGGGACGACCGTCCTTTCCTGGCCTTCCTCAACTACTACGACGCGCACGAACCCTACCTACCACCCGAGCCCTACAACCTCAGCTTCGCGGACGAGCAGCCGATCTACTGGCTGGACGGGCAACGCCGCTACCAGCCACACCAGCTGGCCGAGCTCACGACGGCCTACGACGGGACTCTCGCGTACCTCGATGCCCAGGTGGGGGCACTGCTCGACAGCCTCGAAGCACGCGGGGAGCTGGACAGAACAGTCGTGATCATCACCTCCGACCATGGAGAGGAGTTCGGAGAGCACGACGGTGTGATGGGGCATGGGGGGAGCTTGTTCATGCCCGCCCTGCGCGTCCCGCTGATCGTCCTCTACCCTCCGCGGATCCCGGGCGGGCACCGCGTTCGGGAGGCGGTGAGCTTGCGAGATGTGCCGGCCACGATCCTCGACTTCATCGGTTTCGAAGGCGGGACCCCACTTCCGGGTACCTCTCTCGCCAGTTGCTGGGCCGAGGGCGAAGACGGGTGTCGCACCTCGACCGTCTTGTTGTCGGAGGTGAGCGAGGCCCCCTGGGAGCGGCCGAGCTGGGTTCCCGCGGCGAAGGGACCGCTGCGATCGCTGATCGTGGATGGTCTGCACTACATCCAGGACGGCGACGGCACCGAGTCCCTGTACGACTTGCACGCCGATCCCGAAGAAACGGTGGACCTCAGCAAGTCGGACGCTGGTGTGATGATGTTGCCCCGGCTCCGCAATCTGCTGGCCGGGTTCGACACCGGTGACCGTCGCTTCGGGAAGGGGAACTGACCAGGGGGCGATCTCGGGAGGGACTACACTCCGAGCAATGCCGCCGCGTTGCCACCCAGGATCTTGGTCTTCTCGCTCTCGTCGAGATCCAGAGCGTCGATGCTCTCCAGCATCTTTGGGATGCTTCCAATGCGGTGCGGATAATCGCTCCCGGCAAGCAGCTGATCGGTCCCCGCGAATTCGATCGCCAGCCTTAGGGCGTTGGGGTCGAAGTTGACGGTGTCGTAGTAGAACCGCTTCAGGTACCAGCTCGGTGGGCGATCGATGTTCTGGCGACATTCAGGAAACGCGTCGAAGCCGCGATCGAGTCGCTCCGCCAGATATGGGATGGCCCCACCCAGGTGTCCCAGGACCCAACGGATCCCCGAAAAGCGCTCGACAACCCCGCTGAACACGAGGTGGGCCGCCGCCAGGGTCGTGTCGTACGTGAACCCGATCAACGGCATCAACCAATAGTCCAGCATCGCCTCCACCCCGATCGCCTGCGTGGGATGGATATACAGGACGGCATTCAGCTCGCTCGCTCGCTCGTAGATCGGCCAAAAGCGCTCGTCGGCCAGCGCGGTCCCGTTCACGTTCCCGAACAACATTGCGCCCGGTAGACCGAGCTCCTGCATCACGCGCTCGAACTCTATCACCGATGCCTGGGGATCGTTCAGAGGGAGCGTGGCGAGGGCGCTGTAGCGGTGGCCGCGCTCCTCTACGATCCGGGTCAATGCATCGTTGATGGTCGGAGCCAACTCCACGGCACGCTCGGGAGACTCGATCAGAATGCCGGGGGCCGTGAAGGTGAGGACCTGCCGGTCGACGCCCTCTCTCTCGAGCACTTCCTCCCGGAACCCGATGTCACGGTGCCCCGGAACGACGACGTTGTAATCACCCGGGTAGTGCAGCACCGGACTACCCTCGTCGTCGAACGTCACCTTCATGTTACTCGACTGGCTTTGAAGGGCCGCGAGGTACTCGGGTGGGTAATAATGATTGTGGAAGTCGATGACTTGCATGCGGTGATCCCTCTCGGCAGATCCACCCGGGCGTGGGCCGGATGGACCTTTCGCGGTCAATCCCCCTCGGACGACCCTCGCACCCGGGCACGTTTCTTGGCCCACAAAACGTACACCGGCAATCCCAGGAGAACGAGCGACAGCCCGTACGCGCTATCGCGCGCGTTTGCCGCAATGTGATTGAAGACAATGAAGAAGGAGGACAGTGCGAACACGACCGGGATGACCGGATACCCCAGGATCGGGTAACCGCGCGTCAGCTCGACCCGGCTCCGCAAGCGGATGAGCCCGATCGCCAGCAGGCCGAAGAACAGCCACTCGGTATAGATGACTCGGCTGAACAACGCCCGATACGTGCCTGAAGCCACTAGTACGGACGCCCACGCGGCCTGGAGCGCGATCGCGCGACCCGGCGTGCGGAACCGCGGGTGGACCCGCCCCGCAGAGGGGAAGAGAAGGCCATCTTGTGCCATGGCGTAATAGACGCGCGGCCCGGCGAGGATGATCCCGCTCAGAGCCCCGAAGGTAGAGAAGATCACCAGCCCGGACATCAGCGCGCCCCCTCCGAACCCAAGCACCGCATCGGCGAGGTCGGCGGCGACGCGTGTGGAAGACGAGACGGTCTCGAGGGGAAGCACGTGGAGATACACCGCATTCATGCCGACGTAGATCAGTGTCACGATCGCGGTCCCGAGAAACAGCGCACGAGGGATCGTCTTTGTGGGGGTTACCGTCTCCTCGGAGCTATACGTGACCATGTGCCACCCCCCGTACGCAAACAAACCCGCGACGAGTGCTGCGATGAATCCCTCCAGCGTCAGTGGCGCGGCCGCCGCGGCGGCGCCGGAATCCCCGGGGAGAGGAGACTCCGTGGCGGCTAAGGAGGCATCCGCGCCCCCACCGAGTGCGAATCCGAGCATGATGATGAGGGCAATTGCCACCAGCTTTCCGAGCGTGAACAACGCCTGGAGGCGGGCCCCATGCTTGACCCCCGCGTAGTTCACCACAGACAGGGCCAGGATTGCCCCGATGGCGACGGACTTCGTGCCCACGTCGCTGAGCGAGATGAAGAACCCGACGTAGCGGGCGAAGACGATCGCGATGGCGGCGATGATACCGGAGTGCATCACCCAAAACATCGCCCAGCCCCAAAGGAACCCGATCGCCGGTGAAAACGCCTCGCTCAGGTACACGTAGACGCCCCCGGTGCGCGAGAAGGTCGAGGCCAGCTCCGCGCATACGAGAGCGCCACAGACGGTCAGAGCGCCGCTCAGGAGCCAAACCAGGAGGACTCCCGTTACGGACGGGACCTGGCCCGTGATCTCCGAAGGCTGAACGAAGATCGCAGCCCCGATGATCGTCCCGACGACCATCGCCGTCGCGTGGGGAAGTCGAATCTCGCGCCGGAGGCCGGAGGCCGGGCTCACGCCGCTACCGGACGCGACACGAGACGGGACAACGGGCTTGTCATCGTGCGACCTCCTGGCGCCGGACGACTGCCGCTCCCCCTATGATGCCGTCGGGGCGGGAGATCTTACACCTCTAAGAAAGCTGGCCGTCAAGTCCGCGTGTGATTCGGTCTCTTCAGATCGACGAATTCCGTTCAAACACCTCTACGGGCCGCGAGCCCAGGATCGTGCATTC
>JBDHAD010000074.1:0-19520 GCA_039588215.1 Gemmatimonadota bacterium | reverse complement strand
CGAAAAACCCAGGAGGTAAGCGATGATGGTGGGGTACAAGAAGTTGGGAATGGTCCTCGGGGCGGTGGCGGTACTCGCTCTCCTGCCCGCCAGGGCCGATGCTCAATTCGTGCGGTACTCGCCGGTCTTCTGGGCGATCGAGGGCAACGGCGGCATCACGCTCCCAATGGGTGATCTGGGAGATGTGGCCGACCCGGGCCTCACGTTCGGCCTGGCCGGATCCTACTTCCTGAACCCCCGTTTCGCGCTTCGCGTGGAGGGTGGCCTCAGCTTCCTCGGGGCGGCGGACGGATCCCAGGGCGGAGTCGACCCGGACCTGAGCATGTGGGGGTTCACGGGTGGGTTCGAGTACCACATCACCGACCCGACGTCGAGCACGTTCTTCACGTTCGATCTGGGGGCCGGCGGAGTGACGTTCGACACCGACGTGTTCACGGTGAATGACGTGGACTGCAGCTCGCCCTCGGGGTGTTCCCCGTCTACCGGAGCGCAATCCCGGGGGAACTTCGATCGCACGTACTTCGCGCTCAACGGCGGGCTCCAGCTCGGGTACAACTTCGCCCGGCACGGCGCGACGGGGACGCCCATGGGGACGATCTTCATCGGCGCCGACATCTACCTCGTCTTTGCCGACGCGGTCGACTCGTCCTTGATTTCCGCCCTGTACGGAAATACGTCGGGGTTCGACACGGCGTATGCGATCCCGATCACGGGCGGCCTGCGGCTCAACATCCCGTAGGCGGTCGAACGCGATCGATTTCGAGTGCAATGGGAGAGGTGTGAGCACACGCCTCTCCCGTTTTCGCCTCGGCTGCATGAGCCGATGGCGCCTCGCAAAACAGGATTGGATTGATTAACGTTTCGGTCCCGTTGCCGGAGGCATAGCTCCGGCCGGCGGGGGCGATCAAGACAGAGCGGAGCCACAGGCTCCTGGTGTGGACGCTGGTCGTCGGTCGCCGTGGGATCTCGCGACGTGCGATCGGACCGGTGTCGAGAACTGGACAAGGGAAAAAGCCCTGAGGTTGTCCCGCCCTGTGAACCGAGAAGGAGAGGCCTGATGGTTAAGACGAGATGTTGGTCGGTGGCTGCGGTGACTGCGCTCCTCGCGGGCACCATGGGAGGTTGTACGCACCTCGTCCATCAGTGGGAGCTTGACGGACTGCTGGACCCGGTGAACGCGGAGCTCGCGGATCACAACACACGGATCACGACCCTCGAATCCGATGTCGCCGCCCTGCAGAGCCGGGTGGGTCAGCTCGAGCAGACCGTCAATCAGCTCGGAGGAACCGTCAACAGCCACATCAACGACGAGAGCCTCCACTGCCCCTGTGGTCTCGAGGTTTCGCTGCCGGTGCACTTCGACTTCAATCGCGCCGAGGTTCGACCGATTGATCAGGGTATTCTGGACGGCTTCGCGGCATCCGTGATCAGCAACTTCCCCAACGCCAAGGTCACGGTGGAAGGGTTCGCGGACGCGGCCGGGAGCCAGCAGTACAACGTCGGGCTCTCGCGCCGGCGCGCGCAGAACGTCAGGTCCTACCTGGTCGGCCAGGGCATGGCAGAGGACAACATCGCGGTAGCGGCCTACGGTGAGGCTCGACAGGTGAAGCCCGGCGAGACCGGCGCCGTGGACGCTCAGAGCGGCATCGAGAATCGCCGTGTGACGTTCGTCCTCGAGTGGGCCGGAGTCGCCGTCGCAGGCAACTAGGGCGTATCGCGGCTCGCGCGAGCGAGAGCGCGGGTCGATGAACTGACATCAGGCCGAACTCGCCGCTCGATCGAGCGGAGAAGGCCCCCGGGGATGCGTACCCCGGGGGCTTTTTCGTTGTAGCAGACGTTTTGCGGAGCTCGATGCGAAGTCGTGCCGTCAGAGGAGGATTCGGGTGAATGACAACCCCTTTCCCGTTGGAGCTCGCGCCGAATACGAGGCACTGACGGAGGGTGTCGCGCTCGTCGACGATTCGGATCGGGTCATCATCGAGGTCACGGGCGATCGTGCCCGCGGAATGATCAACGGTCTCGTCACGAACGCCATCGAGGTCGTCGCGGAAGGCAGGAGCGTGTACGCGTTCATGTTGACGCCCAAGGGGCGAGCGCTGGCCGAGATGCGGATCACCCCCAGACCTGCGTCCCCTGGAGACGCCGACGGCTCGGGGCCCTGGGCGGCCGGTGTGTGGCTCGATGCTCCAGCCGCATGCGCGGATTCCCTCCTCGCCCATCTCGCCAAGTACCTGCCGCCCATCTACGCCCGCTTCGTCGCGACCGATGTATGTCGGCTCAGCGTCGTCGGGCCGCTGGCCTCCCGCGCCGTGGAGCTCGCCAGCGAGGCGGAGGGTTGGCGCACCGAGCGCACCCCACCCGAGGAGGTCGAGGAACTCCGAGCGTTGCGCATCGGCCCGTCGGGCAGCGACTCGGAGGAAGCGACCGGCAGCCCTCTCCTGCTGGTGCGACGCGAGTCGCTCGAGGGCCCCGGCTTCGACTTCTATGTCCCGGCTTCAGCGGCGGGGGCCGCGCGATCGGCGTTGGAGGGGGCGGTTCGGTCGCTCGGCGGAGTCCCGGCCAGCCGCCCCGTCTGGGAGATCCTGCGCGTGGAGCGTGGGGTGCCCCTATATGGGCAGGAGATCACGACAGACACCCTCCCGCAGGAGACCGGACAGACCGCGCGGGCCGTTCACCTCGACAAGGGCTGCTACACCGGTCAGGAAGTCGTCGCGCGCATCCACTACCGTGGGCACGTGAACCGACGGCTCGTCGGCTTCGCTAGCGGCGACCCGGCCGAGCCCCTGGCACCCGGCTCCTCCTTGTTTCTCGGTGAACGGAGTGTCGCCGACGTCCTCACGGCCGCGATCTCGCCACGTTTTGGGGCCATCGGGCTCGGGTATGCGCGACGTGAGGTCGAGCTCGGCCAGATCCTCTCGCGCAATGCGGGGGCTCCGCCGGATGTCGAGGTACGAGAGATCCCCTTTACCTAGACGTAAAGCGTGAGCGTCTTTTGGTTGCTGCGACCACGGGGGGCCCGTATTCTTGCCGTCCAGTCCCATGCAGGACTGCCACCCCGGGCTTGGCCAGGATCGAACTGTGCCGGGCGCGGATCGACACGGACGACTATCTGCGCGCGGGAGTGGGATGCCTGAAGGGTCTCTGACTGCGAGCGATCTCCGGAGCCTTCTTCGCACCATGATCCTCACGAGGGGACTCGAGGAGCGGCTCGAGCGCCTGCTCAAGCAGGGAGAGGTGCCTGGGAGTCTGTACCGTAGCCTCGGCCAGGAGGCCACACCCGTCGGCAGCGCCTTCGCGCTGGTGGATGGGGATTGGCTCGCGCCCTCGTTTCGGGACCTCGGCGCCCTCCTGGTGCGCGGTTTTCCTCCACGCGACGTGTTTCTGCAGTACACCGGCAGGACCGGCTCCGCGGCCGACGGCAGGGACGGAACGAACCAGGCGACTGTTCCCGACCTGGGCCTGCTCGGGCCGGTCAGCTCGCTCGGCACCCAGCTGTGCGCCCTGAACGGGGTCGCGCTCGCATTCCGCCTGCGAGGCGAGCCACACGTGTGCATGACCTACCAGGGAGAAGGGGCCACCAGGACCGGCGCTTCGCACGAGGGCTTCGCGTTTGCCGCGGCTCAGCGTCTCCCTATGGTCGTCGTCCTGGAGCACAACCGTTGGTCCTTCTCCACGCGCTCGTCGGCGCAGGCCGCCGTCGAGAGCTGGTCCGACGTAGCCAAGGCGTACGGCGTCCCGGCGATCGAGGTGGACGGAAACGATGTCCTGGCCGTGTACGACGCGGCGGTAGAGGCGGTCGCCCGGGCGCGCGGCGGCGGCGGACCCACGATTCTCGTCGCCGAGACATTCCGCATGTCGGGCCATGCGCAGCACGATTCCCGCGCGTATGTCCCCGAGGCGGAGCTCGAGCGCTGGCGAAGGCGAGATCCGATCGAGGGCTTCGAGCGTTACCTGTTCCGGCACGACTTCGAGACCGAGCCGAGTGTCTCCGTCCTCCGCGACGACGTGGATCGAGAGCTGGATCGTGCGCTGAAGGACGCGCTCGCTCACTCGATGCCATCGCCTACCGACGCCCAGACGCGAGTGTACGCGGAGCCCGAGTCGGAGTCCGTCCCCTGGACCCGAGTCGACCCGGTCGGATATTCGGACCTGGTTCAGGTAGCCCGACACGCGGGGATGCCCGGTGTGGCAGCCGCCGCCGGTCGGCCGGAGCGGGTCGGGACATGACCACGTACCTGGAGGCGATCCGCGAGGCGCTGTGGGAGGAGATGGAGATCGATGAGTCCGTCTTCATCATGGGCGAGGACATCGGCGCGTACGGCGGGGCTTTCAAGATCACCGAGGGGTTTCTGGACGAGTTCGGTCCGGATCGCGTCATCGACACGCCAATCAGCGAGGCGGCGATCGTCGGGGCCGCCATCGGCGCGGCACACATGGGGCTGAGGCCAGTAGTCGAGATGCAGTTCATCGATTTCATCGCGCCCGCCTTCGACATGATCGTTAACTTCGCCGCCAAGGTCCGTTATCGTACCGGCGTTGGGGCGGGCTTCGTGATTCGGGGACCGTGTGGCGGTGGCGCGCGGGCGGGCCCGTTCCACTCGCAGAACGTCGAGTCGTACTTCGCCAACGTCGCAGGACTGAAGATGGTCGCCCCGTCGACCGCGTATGATGCGAAGGGCTTGCTCAGAGCCGCGATCCGTGACCCGGATCCGGTGCTCTACTTTGAGCACAAGTACCTGTACCGACGGGTGAAGGAGGAACTGCCCGAGGAAGTGGATATCCTCGTTCCACTCGGCGTAGCGCGAACTCATCGCCCCGGGGATGCCCTGACAATCGTCACGTATGGGGCGATGGTGTACAAGGCGGAGGACGCCGCGAAACGAATCGCGGAGGAAGACGGGGCGGAGATCGAGATCATCGATTTGCGTACGCTGCGTCCCCTGGACATCGAGGCGATCCTGGCGAGTACACGGAAGACAGGACGCGCCTTGATCGTTCATGAGGCGCCGCGCTTCGGAGGGTTCGCCGGCGAAGTCACCGCGCAGATCTGCGAACAGGCCTTCGAGTGGCTAGACGCTCCGATCCGTCGGGTCACGGCGTTGGACACCCCGGTCCCTTACTCGCCTCCGTTGGAGGACTACTACCTGCCGCAGGTGGAGGACATCGTCACCGCCGCCCGCTGGTTGCTCGCATACTGAGTCGGCGGCCACGCGCCGCCGGCGAAACCTGACCAGGGAAGGACCATATGGCCAAAGTCGACGTGATCATGCCTCAGATGGGCGAGTCGATCGCGGAAGGAACGCTCACGAAGTGGCTCAAGAGCGTGGGCGATCCCATCGAGCGCGATGAGGACCTGTTCGAGATCTCGACAGACAAGGTCGACGCCGACATTCCCGCCCCCGCGAGCGGCCTGCTGGCCGAGATCCTCGTCCAGGAAGGCGAGACGGTGGAGGTAAACACGATAGTCGCGCGCATCGAGACCGAAGCGGCGGCGGCTGTCCAGATGCCCGTACCTGATGCCACTGGCACGAGCCTCGAAGCGGCTGGCGCCGCACCCGAACCGGGGCTGGTTCCTCAACCGGCGCCCGAACCGGCCCCGGCTTCCGAACCGGCGCCGCCTACCCCGCCGGCTCCGACTCCCGCGCCGGTGGCCGGGGTGCCAGCTGTGGATGGCGAGGGTTCGGCCACGCGCGTGGAGCGCATACGTACGCGTTCCACGCCACTCGTGCGCAAAATCGCAGCTGAACACGACGTCGACCTCGGTCAGGTATCCGGTACCGGTATCGCGGGGCGCGTCACGCGGGACGACATCGTCGCGTACATCGAGGAGCGACCGGCCGCCGTCGAGATCGGCACCCGCACCTCCACCCGCGGCTGCCCCAGCACCTGCACCCGCTCCTGCACCGGCAGCTGCCCCAGCACCAGCACCCGCACCCGCGGAGGCCTCGGTCGCGACCGAGCCCGGCATCATGCGAGTCCCCATCCACGGCGCCACCCTGGATATCAAGCTCCCGAAGGTGCCCATCCGCGAGCACGACCGCATCGAAGAGATGAGCCGCGTTCGTCTCCGGACGATGGAGCACATGCTCATGTCGAAGCGGGTCTCCGCGCACGTCACATCGGTGACCGAAGTGGACTTCGAGCGCATTGTCCGTCTCAGACAGAAACTCAAGGGGCGGTTCGCGGATCAGGGCGTGAAGCTCACGTACGGACCCTTCATCTACCGCGCGGTGATCGAGGCCCTGCGGGAATACCCCATCTTGAATGCCTCAGTGGACGGCGCACGGATCGTGTACCACGCGGATGTGAATCTCGGGGTCGCAGTCGCCATCAACGATGGAGCGGAACTCATCGTACCGGTCCTCAAGAACGCGGATCGCCTCAGCCTCGTCGGACTCGCTCAGGGCGCCAACGAGCTCGCGGAGAAGGCGCGCGCCAGGGAGCTCGACTTCGACGACATCCAGGGTGGGACCTTCACGATCACGAACGTCGGTGTGTTTGGGAACCTCTTCGGCACGCCGATCATCAACCAGCCACAGGTGGCGATCCTCGGGACGGGCGTGATCGAGAAGCGCCCCGTCGTCGCACAGGATGAATTCGGCGGCGACGTGATCGCGATTCGACACCGTTCCTACTTCGGGCTCAGCTACGACCACCGCGTGGTGGACGGCGCGATGGCGGCGTTCTTCCTGAACAGGATTCAGCACGTGCTGGAGAACTTCCCCGAAGAGAGCGTCTAGCCGACGGCCGAGCTCTCAGCCGTTGAGTGCTCGAGTGGCCTGCTAGTCGTCCTTCGTGCCGCTCACGACGACGAACTCGCCCGGAATCCGGTAGCCCTCCCCGTTTCGGTACGGCTCGATGGAGGCGAGGTACTCCGCGTGCGCTTCATCGCGCGTTCGGTCATCGAAGCGTGAGTAGGCGAGCGCGACCGCCCCCCCGGCGAAGGCGGCACCCAGCGCATCCTCCTCCGAGGCGTAGTCCAGGAGCGTCGCGAATCGCTCCGTCGCGATGTCGACGAAGCGAGCGCCCCGGAACACCGCCTCCAGAGACGCCCCGGTCCCCAACTGGAAGAAGAGCGGGCACACCTCCGAGCTCACGCGCGAATCCACGATCGGGAAGATCTCCGTTCACCCGCAGTTGGCGCGCGCGCCCCACACGGCCGCTACTGCCCGGCCGCCTGCGACGAGGACCCGGTGCATCTCGCGCATCGCTTGCATCGGGTCGGGTACGTACATGAGCCCGAGGGCGCACAGTGCCACGTCGAAAGATCGGTCAGTCAGATCCAGCTCTTCGGCCCCCATGCGCTCGAAAGCGAGGTTTGTGAGGTCCCGGCTGGCGGCGTCAGACCGGAGGGCGTCGATCATGTCCCCAGAGAGGTCCGTGGCCAGGACCGATCCTTCTGCTCCTACCTTATCCACCGCGGGAAACGTGACCAATCCTGTCCCGCAAGCGATGTCCAGCACCCGCTCTCCCGGACGGAGGGCGGCCATCCGCAGGAGGCTCCGCTGAGCGGGCTCCAGCTGCCGCGCCCAGTGACGCTCGTAGTGATCGACCGCACGATCCCAACCGTAACGCTGCACGCGCCGCTGTAACCTCGGATCCACGATGCTACTCCTCGGGTAGTAGAACACGCAGCTCGCGCCGTAGCTCGATCGGGCGAACGAAGACGTCGAGCCACGGGCTGCATGAATCGGCCTCATCGAGGAGTCGCGCGATCTCGTCCTCGGGTGCATCGCTCTCGACCTTTACGACGTAGCGGACCTGTGAGTAGCCGGGCGACTTGTCGCCGACACCGTACTCGCGGGCTGCGTCGTAATCTGCTTGCACCTCCACCTCGAGGCTCCGGATGGAAACGCCCCGCACCGCCGCCCATTTCGCGTACCCGATCGCCAAGCAGCTCCCCAGCGCGGTCCGGCCGAAGACACCGGGGTCCGGCGCCGCGCCGGATCCACCCGACTTCTCCGACATGTCCACGCTCAGCTTCCAACGGCCGTCTCGGGCTTCGCACGCGAGGCCCTCGCTCAAACGGACTGTCGTCTTCGCGCTCCCGCGACCTATCGACGGCTTGAGGGACAGTGCCCTCTCGCTCCGTTCGAAGGCCTCCTTGATGGTGTGCTGGCTCATATTCGGTCGTCTCCTCACCTCTGATAGGCGCATGAAGGCCCGAAATCGGCTCATCGCCTGAAGCACTTCGGGAGGCTGCCCTAGCGAGGCCTGCCTGAGCAGGGAGGGCGTACCCGGGGGCGGGCTCAGGGTAGCGGTCCCCTGGTCAGTCGGATGTCGTCGATCCACACGGTTCCCCGCCCATCGACGACCAGGTTCAGCTTGATGTTGTCCGGATTCTCCCCTGCCTGAAGAAAGAACGGCGTCTCCTCGGTCGACCAGTCGTTCGATCCGCTCAGCGGGGTCTGGAGATCCCGTGAGAACGACTCGCCCATCCCCGCCACCTGGACCCACATCTCCAGGTATGCGGTGCCCTCCACCCCCTCCGTTCGTACGCTCGCGCGATACAGGAGGAGCGCATTCTCCACATCGAGGTCTCCCGTTTCGAAGAGGCGAAAGGTCGTCGGCTGCGCCGCCGTCAGACGCAGCGATCCGTTGCCGTCGGCTGACACCATCGGGTCGAGCTCCGCTCCGCCCTGGGCGATCACACCCTCGAGGTCGTCGAGCGGAAAGCGGACCAGTTCGGCGCTCGTGCCCGGTGCTGGGCTCTCGCTGGAGCAGCCCATGGCAAACGGAAGCATGACGACCAGTATCGTGAGGGCGACGCTGAAGAAGAGCTGGAACGACGCACCAGAACCGTGACGATCCATCTTTGCACCTCCGACGGTCTCGGGCGGCTGCTTCGGGCGGCTTCGCGCTCGATCGCGCGGGCGGGCCCGTTCCCTTCAAAACCTTCGGGTGCGAGCGGAGCGCTGGCAAGCGCGTCCGGATCAATGCCCGTGCTCGAGGACCGGAGGGAGCTCGGCGATCGATCCGATCACGAGGTGCGGCGCGTATGCCGGGTCGATGGTCTCGATCAGGGAGGGATCGAACTTCCCCGTACGCACCTGAATCGCCGTCAGCCCGGCACCGCGGGCGCCCCGAATGTCGGACTCGATGTCATCCCCCACGACCGCCAATCCATCCAGCTCAACTCCGAGCAGCCGGGCCGCCAGCGTGAAGAAAGCCGGTGCCGGCTTGCCGACGAGCACGGCCTCGGCCCCCGCCGCGTACTCGAGCGCCACGACGAAGGGGCCCGCGTCGAGAGTGGGTCCGGCGGCGGGGAGCCAGAATCGGTTCTTGTGGATCGCGACCAGGCGAGCGCCGCGCCGGAGCGCGATGAACGCCTCATTCAGAAGCTCGAACCCGAAAGCCGGTCCGAGGTCGCCGACCACCACTGCCTCCGGCGAGTGGGCGTCCAGATCGAACCCGACGAAGTCCTCGTGCGTGGCTTCCGGGAGCAGCAAGCGCAGGCGATACAGACCGGCAGCCTCGAGCCAGCGGGCGGCCGCCAGCGGCGCGGTCAGGATCTCGTCAGGTTCCACTTCCAGACCGAGGGCCGACAGAGATTCGACGACGGCCCGCCGCGATTTCCGGCTGGTGTTGGTCGTGAACAGGAACGGCACGCCGCGCCGCCGAAGCCACCGCGTCGTCTCCACGGCCCCCTCGATCAGCGAGCGCGCCTGGTAAACGGTTCCGTCGAGATCGATCAGGAGTCCCTGGATCGGCTGGTTCATCGCTCCGTCTCATGGTCAGGGGCGCGTCTCGCGGAGCCGGCGTACGCCAATCTAGCAGGTTGCCGAAGCCTCGGGTTTCTGGCCGACCCCGAAGCGAGCGGCTATTCTCACTCCCCGACTCGTATGGCCCCCAGATGGAGGGCGAGCGCTGAACGATCCCGCCTCTCTCGACGCCCTGGACGCACAGGTACGGGAGGAACTCGCACCCGACCTGCGTGTGATTCGCCTCCTTGGACGCGGTTCGGTGGCGAGCGTGTATCTCGCCCGAGAGACGGCGCTCGACCGCCCGGTTGCCGTGAAAGTCCTGTCGCCGGAACCCGCGCGGGACGAGAAGGTACGGCGCAGGTTCGAGCGCGAAGCCCGCTCGGCAGCCAGGATCTCGCACACGAACGTGACGTCTGTATACCAGGTGGGCCGTCTCTCCAACGATGTGCCGTATTTCGTCATGGAGTACATCGAGGGCCGCAACCTCGAGGATGCGCTCCAGGCGGGTGGCGCGATGTCCGAGGACGACGCGCGCGCGACGCTGGGCGGGATCGCCGCCGCCTTGGCCGCGGCTCACGCGGAGGAGATCATCCACCGCGACGTGAAACCCGCCAACGTGCTGCTGGACAAGGGAACCGGTCGCATCGTGCTGACGGATTTCGGCGTGGCGGCGATCCGCGACACCGGGCAGGACGACACCTCGACCCGACTCACGGTACAGGGCGAGGTGCTCGGGGACATGCGCTACGTGTCGCCCGAGCATCTACTGGGTGAGCCGCTGACTGAGCTCGCCGATGTGTACTCGCTCGGCGTATTGGGCTACGAGCTCGTCACGCTCAGGAGTCCCTACGAAGCGTCATCGAACGCGGAGCTCGCTGCGGCCCACCTGCGCCAGACGCCGACACCGCTCGAAACGTTACGCCCGGGCACCGATCGGGCTTTTGCGGACCTCCTCGGCCGTTGTCTGGCCAAGCGGCCGGAGCACCGGCCCACCACGGCCGAGGTCGCTCGCCTCCTGCTCGCCGACGCGGACGAGATGCCGGAGAGTCCGCCGACGACCGCGGTGGGCGCTTTCTTCGCCGAGCTCAAGCGTCGACACGTGTACAAGGTCGCGGTCGCGTACACTCTGGCCACATTCATCGCGGTGGAGGGCATCAATAATCTGACCGAGCCCTTCGACCTCCCATCGTGGATCAGTCCGGCGGTGGTCATCACCGTGCTGGCCGGCTTCCCGGTTGCCCTCATCCTCGCGTGGGTGTTCGACATCCGAGCCGGTGCCATCACGCGCACCCAGGCCCTTCCCGACGAGGCGGCGGGCGGAGGGTTACGCCAGCGCCGGGTCGTGCAGATCGTGGGGCTGGCGCTCATCCTCGCGATGGTGGCTCTTTACGGGTGGGTACGGCTGCGTTGACTAGCTCGTCTAGCCGCCCTCTAAGAACGGGAGGTAGCTTGCCCGATCTCGCTCCGTTTCGCGCGCTTCGTTTCGACCGGCTCGCCGGTCAGCCGGGTGACCTCCTGGCCCCGCCGTACGATGTCATCGACGCCGAAGAGGCCGAGGCGCTGCGGGAGCGCAGTCCGTTCAACTGCGTGCGACTCGTGCTGCCGGAGGGGGAGGCCCCCGAGCGGTACCGTCTCGCCGCCCGCAGGCTGGCAGATTGGGAGACCGACCGGGTTCTCGAGCGTGACTCCTCGCCATCGGTCTACGTATACCGTCAGACGTACGATGACGACGGCACGCGCGTGGATCGAAGGGCGTTGTTCGCGGCGCTTCGTCTGGCCCCGCTCGACGCCGGTGAGGTGCTCCCACACGAGCGCACACACCGCGGGCCGAAGGAGGACCGGCTGGCACTGTCTCTCGCGTGTCGAGCTCAGCTCTCACCCATCTTCGTGATCGGAGAGGACGGCGACGCGGAGCTAATCGGTGCGCTTCGGGCCATCGAAGCCGAGACCCCGGAGCTGGATGGCACGACGCCCGACGGGATCACCCACACCCTGTGGCGTGTGTCGGACGCGCCTGCGGCTGCCCGGTTGTGCGCGCTCGCGAGCCGCGGGCCTCTTTTGATCGCCGATGGGCACCACCGCTACGAGACGGCGCTGGCTGCGGCCGCGGCGCGTCCCGCGGAGGAAGGTGCGCAGCGGACGCTGTGTTGCATCGTTAGCGAGCGGGATCCTGGTCTGACGGTCCTCCCCACGCACCGGGCTTTCGCCGCATCCCCTCCGGACCGGAGTTGTGTCGAGGCGCTCGCCGACTACTTCGAGATCGAGTCGCTGCCGGGCGTGGACCCCGAGGATGCCGCTCGGCGAGTGGCCGCCGCGGGGGACGCAGCGCTCGGATTGGTCACGGCCGGTGGAAAAAACGCCCACCTGCTTCGGCCTCGTGCCAGCGCGGTGGAGAAGGCTGGGATCGCTCCGGCGCGCGCGCGAATCGGCGCCGCCATCTTCGATCACCTGGTGCTCGAGGCCGCGCTCGGAACCTCGGCCGACGACGCCGCGCGAGATGGCGTCCTCACGTATCATCGTGAGCCGGCCGACGCCGCGAGCGCGGTCGGGGACGAGGGGGCAGCTTTCCTGCTCCCGCCTGTGGGTATCGACGCCGTGCGTGAGGCTGTCTCCGATGGCACTCGGCTGCCGGCCAAGACCACGTACTTCTCTCCCAAGGTGCCGACCGGTCTTCTTTTTCGCCCTTGGTGATCCGGTCCGGGCCCGGCGTCGGCCCCTCCGACCTGGGTGTTCAACGATGTGGTCGTCGATGACGAGGGCACGGTCTTCGTGACGGGCGACCGCGACAACGTCCTCTATAGGATCCGGCTGGAGCAATAACCGGCTCGAGGCCAGGCCCGTCCGGATCCTGGCTCCCCTCCAAAGGTTGCTGCTCTTGAGCCCTCTCGCGTGGCGGATAGTCCCCTCGTTTTCCGCTCTTCCCGGTATGCGGACCGGATCCCTTGCGATCCGCGACCACAGACTCGGCATCCGAGAGGGATTCAATGACCTCGAACGCGACACTCAGGGTTCTCGCTTCCTTTCTTATCCTCATGCTGGCACCGCTCTCGGCGACGGCTCAGATCGCGAGCGGCCCGTCGCTGCAGGGCGACTGGGTCCGGTCCGACAGCAACTATGATCCGAACGACACCATGCGGATCGCGATCCAGGGCGCCCAGGCGCTTTTGACGGCTGTGCCGGCGAGCGTCGTTCAGGGCTTCGCCGTGGGCCAGGTCCTCTGGAGGAAGATTCAAAGCAACGGGACGCTCGAGGTCCTGGGGAACAATGGCAGCTATTACCCGGCGCAACTCACCTTCCAGGGCCCCGACGTCGTTCACGTCGACATCCACCACACCGCTGCGGGGAACGATCAGACGTGGACACGTGCCGGTCCCTCGATCGCCGGGGACTGGGTCCGGATCGCCGCCCCGGGCACGCCCGACGACGGCGTACAGGTCCGCGTCGCGGGCAATCAGGCGTCCGTCCGCTATCTGCCGGCGACCGCCCCGCGCAGCCTTCGGGTCGGCAGCAAGCTCTGGCAGAACATCGGTGGGAACACGCTGCAGGTGCTCGGACGCAACGGGAGCTATTACCAGGCCCAGTTCACGCTGATCGGCACGGACCGGCTTCGCATCGACAGTAACGACCCTCGCGTCGGGTCCGGTCTCATCTGGGTCCGACCCAGAGCCGTGAACGCCGCTCGGCTCGCGCTCGCGGGTCCCGTGACCAACCCCAATACCCCCGGCAGCAACCTCCAGCCCCCGGGCGGGTTGCCGACGGTGCCGGGTGTACCGGCCCAACCGGGCCCAATCCCCGGAGCCTGCCTGGCCACGTCGCTTCCCGCCGATCAAATGGGGACCGCGTGGGGGTTCGGTCTCTCGTCGCCGACCCCGAACGACGCGATCAGAGAGACGCTGGGCATCTGGGAATACAAGATCAGCGACTTCCAGGGCGCCCTGAAGACTGCCAACGTGCTGACGGATCTTGAGCGCGTCCGCGTTCCCGGCATGCAGGACGGGTTCGCGTTCGTCTGGCAACCGGTGTCGCGCCCGCGCCGATACTCGTGGGCGGAGCACCGCGACCTGACGGCCGCCCAATTCGATCAACAAGACCAGACCCACCGCACCGCCGGCCTGAGGGCCAGCGACATCGAGGTGTACCAAACCTCCGCCGGGATGCGGTACTCGGGCGTGTGGGTGGAGAACCCCGAGGGCGTCGACTGGTCGGTGAAGCACGGCCAGACCGGCCAGGAATACGGCCAAACCTTCCAGCAACTCAGCGGCACCGGGTATCGCCTCGTCGACATGGAGGCCTACCAGACGCCGAGCGGCCTCCGCTACGCGGCCATCTGGTACAAGAGCTGTGACAACAGCGATTGGCGCCAGTGGCGCGGCATGGACCGCACTGCTTATCAGAACCGGACGAACAGCCAATCCGCGCTCGGCTTCCAGGTGATCGACTTCGAGTCCTACCAGACCTCCGGCGGGCAGCGATACGCGGCGATCTGGCAGAAGATTCCCGCAGGGAGGGCCTGGGCCGTCCGCTCGGGCCGGGACCTCAACGGATTCCTCAACTTCCACCGGCAGTACGTGGACGAGGGATTCCGCCTGATCGACTTCGAGTCTTACGATACTCAGAACGGCATCCGGTACGCCGGGGTGTGGGCCGAGAACGACCGGCGATACGATTTCGCGTTCAAGCCCGAGGTGGACGACTCTGTGACGACGTTTCGGAGCCGGCACGCGATCCCCGGCATCTCCGTCGTTGTCATGCAGAACGACGAGGTCATCTATCGCCGCGGGTTCGGGTGGGCGGACAGTCTCGCCTCGAAGAGGGCGCACTCGGGCACGATGTACCTGTCCGCTTCGGTCGCGAAGGTGTTCGGCGGGACCCTGGCGGCCCGTCTCAAGCAACAGGGTCGCATGGACTCGCTCTCGAAAGCGACGACCTTCTTCCTGCCGAACCTGCCGGCGCACCACACGCACACCGTGGAGCAGCTCCTGTCGAAGACCGGCTGCGTGTGGCATTACACCCAAGGACCGGAGCCGGTAGAGCAATACTACCGGTGGCGCGACTCTGCCCTGGCGCAGATGCAGGACAGTCTGGTGGACCAGAACGGCAACAACCGCTTGCTGCTGAATTGCACGCCGGGCCAACAATACCACTACTCGAGCCACGGGTTCACCTTCGTCGGCGCGGTTCTCGAGGCCGTCCTGGGCAAAGACATCCACCAGATCATCACTGACGAGCTGACGGTGACGTTCGGGCTCCCGAGCCTCGCCACGATGGGTAGCACGCCGGTCGCCGGACCGACGGGTCCGGTGCCGTACTTCGACATGGCGCAGGGGTACTGGTACAACCCCAACACCGGACTCTCCCAGCCGATCGGCTACGACGACAGCAGCTGGAAGGTGCTCGGCGGCGGCCTCCAACTCGATCCGATCGATCTGGCGCGCTTCGGCTGGCTGACGCTCAACGGCACGATCGTGTCGCCCACGGTGCGCGACAACCGTCTGTGGGCCTCGTTGACGACCGGCTTGCCGCAGTGGTCCGGCACCTCAACGGTGCCGCAGGTCGGTCTGGCGTGGGAGCTTCGGATGGTGAACGGCCGGAACGTCGCGGAGCACGGTGGCTCCTGGGCCGGCGCGCGCTCACACCTGGCGATCCATCGGGACCCGGCCGATCCGGACCAGGGGCTGGTGATCGCGATCCTCTCGAACCAGCGAAACGGCCCGCTCACGCCGGGGCCGGCCACCCCGAGGTCGTGGCCCGCCAGGAACCTGGCGCGCGCGATCGCGCAGGCGATTCTCGCGAACCCTCCGCCCCCCTAGGGAAGCGGCGGGCTACCGCGGGCACGTGCGGAGGTCGAGCCGGCCGGGACTCAGCCGGCCTTCGCCTGTATCTGCCCGCGGAGCTTGGTCCCGAGGAAATCCCGGTTCATGCGGGCGATGTAGTCGATCGAGATCTCCTTCGGGCACACGATCTCGCACTCCTGGTGGTTCGTGCAGGAGCCGAACGCCTCGGCCTCCATCTGCGCCACCATGCGCTCGACCCTGATTCGGCGCTCGGGCTGGCCCTGCGGCAGGAGGCCGAGGTGAGAAACCTTGGCGGCCGTGAACAGGTGCGCCGCCCCGTTCGGGCACTGCGCGACGCACGCACCGCACCCGATGCACGCCGCCGCCTCGAACGCCAGCTCGGCGGAGGCTTTGGGCACCAGGACCTCGTTGGCGTCTGGGGCGCTGCCGGTGTTCACCGAGATGTACCCGCCGGCCTGGATGATCCGGTCGAAGGCCGAGCGGTCGACCATCAGGTCCTTGAGCACCGGGAAGGCGGCGGACCGCCACGGCTCGATCCGCACCTCATCGCCGTCCGAGAAGTGCCGCATGTGCAGCTGGCAGACGGTGGTGCCGCCCTGAGGTCCGTGGGCGACGCCGTTGATCATCATGCCACACGTACCGCAGATGCCCTCCCGACAGTCGTGGTCGAAGACGATCGGCTCTTCGCCGTCCGTCTGAAGGCGCTCGTTCACGACATCCAGCATCTCGAGGAACGACATGTCGGGGTCGATGCCGGGGGCGTCGTACCGCACCATCCGCCCTTCGGCGTCGGGGCCGGGCTGGCGCCAGACGTGGAGGACGAGATCCATTATTTGTAACTCCTCTGGGTGAGCTTCACGTATTCGAATTCGAGCGGCTCTCGGTGCTCGACCGCCTCTTCGCCGTCCCCGCGGTGCTCCCAAGCGGACACGTGGCTGAAGTTCTCGTCATCGCGCAGCGCCTCGCCTTCAGCCGTCTGGTTCTCGATCCTGAAATGACCTCCGCACGATTCAGCGCGCCCGAGCGCGTCCCGGCACATGAGCTCGGCGAGCTCCAAAAAGTCAGCCACGCGCCCGGCTTTCTCCAGCGCCTGGTTGATGCTATCGCCGGAGCCCAGGACGGTTACATCGCGCCAGAACTCGGCTCGTAGGCGAGGGATCTGCTCCAACGCTTCCTTCAGGCCCGACTCCTCACGCGCCATCCCGCAGCGATTCCACAGGAGCGCGCCGAGCTCGCGGTGGAAGGAGTCCACGGTGCGTGAACCCCCGACGGCCAGCAAGCTGTCGACGCGAGCCTGGACCTCGGACTCCACCGCCTCGAACGCGGGGTGCGAGGTATCGACCCGGTCACCCATGTGCCGTGCCAGATAGTCGCCGATCGTGTACGGGAGGATGAAGTAGCCGTCCGCCAGGCCTTGCATCAGCGCGCTCGCGCCCAGCCGGTTGGCGCCATGGTCGGAGAAGTTGGCCTCGCCGATTGCATACAGGCCTTCGATGTTGGTCATCAGGTTGTAGTCGACCCATAGCCCACCCATCGTGTAGTGGAGCGCCGGGTAGATGCGCATCGGTGCGTTGTACGGGTCCTCGCCCGTGATCTTCTCGTACATTTCGAACAGGTTGCCGTAGCGGGCTTCGATCGTATCGCGACCTACCCGCTGGATCGCGTCCGCGAAGTCCAGGTAGACACCCAGCCCGCCCGGACCCACACCGCGTCCCTCATCGCAGACGTCCTTGGCGTTGCGCGACGCGACGTCACGCGGCACGAGGTTGCCGAAGGCGGGGTACTTCCGCTCCAAGAAGTAATCGCGCTCCTCTTCCGGTATCTCACCCGGGGGCCTCGCGTCATCCGCGGTCACCGGTACCCAGATGCGACCGTCGTTTCGAAGCGACTCGGACATCAGCGTCAGCTTCGATTGGTGCTCACCGGAAACGGGAATGCACGTCGGGTGGATCTGCGTGAAGCACGGGTTCGCGAACAGCGCCCCGCGGCGATGGGCGCGCCAGATGGCGGTCGCGTTGGATCCCTTCGCGTTCGTCGACAGGAAGAAGACGTTGGAATACCCCCCCGTTGCCAGCACCACAGCATCCGCGGCGTGGCGCTCGATCCCGCCCGTCACCAGATCGCGTGTGATGATCCCTCGGGCTCGGCCATCGACCAACACCAGATCGAGCATCTCGCAACGCGGGTACATCGTCACCTTCCCCGCCGCGATCTGCCGCGCGAGCGCCTGGTACGCGCCGAGGAGCAGCTGCTGTCCCGTTTGGCCGCGCGCGTAGAAGGTGCGTGACACCTGGGCGCCACCGAATGAGCGGTTGTCCAGCGTCCCACCGTACTCGCGCGCGAACGGAACGCCTTGAGCGGCGCACTGGTCTATGATGTTGAGGCTGAGCTCGGCGAGCCGATGGACGTTCGCTTCCCTCGAGCGATAGTCCCCGCCCTTGACCGTGTCGTAGAAGAGGCGGAAGACACTATCGCCGTCGTTCTGATAGTTCTTCGCCGCATTGATTCCGCCCTGCGCCGCGATCGAGTGCGCACGGCGCGGGCTGTCCTGGAAGCAGAACGCCTTGACGTCGTATCCGAGCTCCGCGAGGCTGGCGGCGGCCGAGCCTCCGGCCAGGCCGGTCCCGACGACTATGATGTCGAACGAGCGTTTGTTGGCGGGATTGACCAGCTTCAGCTCGAAGCGGTGGCGGTCCCATTTGTTGGCGATCGGCCCTTTCGGGATCTTCGCGTTGAGCTGCATCTCCAGCTCCTCAGATCTTCAGCGCACGAGGTTGATCAGGACCGCTACGGGGACCGCCATGAAGCCGGCGGACACGAGCACCGCGAACGCGACCGCGAACTTCCGGCGGAATCCCGACAGCCGCGGACCGGTCCACCCCAGTGATTGGAAGAAGCTCCATAAACCGTGGTACAGGTGGAACCCGAGGGCGAGGACGGCCAGGATGTAGAAACCGCTCACGAACGGGTTGGCGAAGGCGGTGACCATGTTGTGGTGCACGTCGCCAGCCACGAATTCCGCGTGCACGTTCCCGACCGTCATGTGCAGCAGATGATACACAACGAACACGACGATCAGGACCCCGCCCCAAAACATGCTCCGTGAGGCGTAGGTGGCCGCCTGAGGCTTGTGCCGAATGTAGCTGACGGGTCGTGCTCGGGCGTTCAGCCGTCGTAGCTGCCACGCGGAGACGACGTGAAGCCCGACAGCCACGAGCAAGCCGATCCGCAGGATCCATAGCAGGTCGCCGTGGCTGAGAATCGGCTCCCCGAAGGCTCGCAGGCCCTCGGCGTAACCGTTTAGCTTCTCGGGTCCCAGGAACAGCTTCAGGTTCCCCAACATGTGGAGCAACACGAAGCCGAAAAGGAGCACACCGGTCACCGCCATCACCGCCTTCTTGCCCAGCGACGATCGGTAGAAGTCTCGTATCCACTTCATCTTCGGAGTATCCTACAAGACCGCTGTGTTCGTCTTGTGCCGCGGCGCGGGTCGGAAGACGGGACGGCAGGAGCCCCCTCCCATGGCATAGCCTATCCTCGCTCAGCCGCCCCCGCTAGGGAGGGTTTTAGAGGTAGTCTTCGAGGTTGACGACCGCCATTCCGACGATCCTGCGGAGGCCGGATCCTTCGGTGAGATAGACATCTGCCTCCCTGATCAGAGCCGTGGCGATCTGAACGGCGCGTTCCGGTCGACCACCCAGTTGGGCTCGTACGTGCGCGGCTTGTGCAGCGACCTCCGACGTCACCGGAACGATCTCGAGACCTGCGTGCACGGTGATCATCTTCGAGATCTCCGCCGCTCGTTCCTCCTCACCCCGACGGTAAACCTCCGCGAGGATCTGGTAGAGGGCGAACGAGGACGTCTGCGTACGAAACGATCGGCTCCGCATCCCCTTGAAGATGACGCCGGTGAGCTCGGAGTAGATCGTCGCGCCGATCAGGTGGTAGGCGAACACCCTCGGATCCAGGTGAACCAGCTCCGCGGCGTCCAGCCTCAGGCGGAGGGCCTCCCGCTGGCTCA
>JBDHAD010000073.1:0-19859 GCA_039588215.1 Gemmatimonadota bacterium | reverse complement strand
GCTCGGACCACTCCGGGCAGCCGACTACCAGGCTATCGGAGCGGACTCCGAGCCCCTCCGGGCCGCCTTCAACGCCGACGCCGGGAAGGTCCGCATCCTGATGCTGGTTGCGCCGACCTGAGGGGGATGTCTTCGGGGGGCCTCCGAAGTCCAGAAGGATGTGTTGGACAGGATCGATGATCCGAATCTCGCCGCCCATGTGGTCTGGGTTCCGCGGAATGGGGCGAAAGAACAGCACGTGGATCGCGTTACGCACCTCGTAACCGATGAGCGAGCACCCCAGTACTGGGACGCGACCGGCGCGATCATCGGGCCCTATACCGAGATGCTGGAACTGACCGGCCCATGCGCCGGGGTTTTCCTCCTGTTTGGCCCCGAAGCTAGGTGGGGGGACGACGTTCCGCCTCGGCCCGACCACGTCGAGGATGCCCACGCCAAGCAGTACGATCGGCCACACCCACAGTTCGATTCCGAGCGCCTGGCCGTGAAGGTGCTCGAGGTCTTGGGAAGTTGAGGGTCGGCGCATGACAGATCGGCCGTCTGACCCTCTCGAGACCTACTTCGAGTCCACCGGCTCGCTGCCCCGCCCAGGGTGGATCGGGCGAATCGTGCGTCTGGCGCTTGGGGTCTGGCTCCTGTCCGGGCTTTACATGCTCGTTCGGTACGGTTGGGGCGTGCTGGTGGACCTTACGCCGCCGACGAACTGGACATGGTGGGTGTTCATGGCGCTCGGCTTCTGGCTCCTCCCCCCCGTCGTCAACATCGGGTTCACGAAAAGCTGGCGGCGCAAGCCTCAACTCGCGTTGGCCGCCGCTTTGGCCGGAGCGGTGGTGGTCGATTCCCTGGTGTACGGCACGTGGTGGGGACCGCCGCTGGGCGTGCTCGTCTGGTTCTGGCTGGTGTACTTCTCGGCCCATCTCGGCGGATCGTTCCTGCTGTCCGCCGTGATCGCGACGCCGGGTTGTGAGATGCGGGCGATGCCACACCTGTGGACGCGGGTCACCGGGCGTGCGACGAAGGAGCATTACTGCCCCGGCTTCATCGATGTCATTGACCGGTGGGAGCAGGAACGCATCGGCTGACCCGTCCGATTCCTCTGCCGCGTAACGTCACGCCCCACAACACGAACGGTCGAGACTGGGCGGGTTCGCTGGGCAGGTTCGGGGCGAAACAGACGGGTTTTGTGGTGAAAGCCCACCCTGTCCAGTCAAGCCGCAGCCGCCTGCCGTCACCTCCTTTGGGGGTCCCGGATTCTCGGCCCGTATGGGACCCGTGGGGCCCCAATCTGCGTCGGGATTCTGTTGCGGGTTCGCGGTAGGTCCTCGAACTTGTCAGAGCTGAGGGCAGGCTGACAGGGCGCCGGTTTTCGAGACCGGCCCCAGGTGTCCTATCTAGTACCTACCTGTCCGCATACGTCCAATTGGCGCGGAATCCTTGTTGGACTAGTCCGAATGAGTCCCGAGGAGTCCGAACCCGGATGGCCCCATCCAGGGCTTACCCATACTCGACGACCCCACACCCCGGACTGAGCCTCACCGCCCGGTCGTGGCTCCCGCCGGCTCCACGGTGTAGAGAGACGTCATGCCGCCCTCGAGATGGGCCCCCACGTGGCAGTGAAAGAGCCAGGCTCCCGGGTTATCCGGAACCATATCCGCTATGAGCATACCCATCGACAAGAGCGTGGCCACGTCGGTCCGCATCCCTTGAATCAGCACTGTGTTGCCGTGCCAGTGGGGCGCATGAACCTCGAAGTTGGTGCTGGCCATGATGTACCAACGCACGTGCTCGCCCACACGCATGGTGAGGCCGGCGAGGTTGCCGTAGATGAATCCGTTCAGCGACTCCATGAGGTTGTAGTCGGGAGTCGCGGTCGGGTCGGTGACGAGCAACGGCTGCCCGAACGGATCCTGGATCAGCACCTGGCCATCGGGGTCACTCGTGTACGTTTGAATGTTCTCCTGCAAGTACCAACTCTCGTTCTCGAACACCTCGTTGAAAGCGACGATGAACTCTCGATCAACACCCTCGGGCGCGCCGTTCGCTCCGGTTGACCCGCGTGCGTTGATCAGCATCGGACCGAGCAGGCCGGCGTTCACATCCTGCACTTCGTCGGTGTGTGAGTGGTACATCCAAAGGACGGAGTTCGAGTCCCCTTCGCCGGGTCCGGCGCGCTCGGGAACGGGCCACACGTAGGTGTGAGTGCCGCCCGGAGGGACCCCATCGTCCGCCTGGTCCGCACCCACCGTTCCGTCCTTGTACGGGGCGCCTTCGGAGTCCTTCTCGTAGAACACGCCATGGGGGTGGAGCCCGTTGGGGAAAGGCACATTGTTGCGGTACACGACTCGAATCGTATCGTCCACTTCCGCTCGCATCAGCGGCCCTAGAATGCCCAGGTGCTCCCACTCGGGTGGGCGTGGCTTGAGGGTGGTGAATGTCTCGTCCGTGTACTCTCGGAATAGCGCCTTCTTGTAGACCTTGCCGATCCGGTGGGGTCCGCTCTCGACCCAGAGCGCTTCCGCTTCGCCGAACGGCTCGCCCGTGATCTCGTTTACGCCACCCGGCGCGTAGTCCCACACGACCTCGTCCGCCGCGACGTAGTAAGTGTGCGTGGTTGGTGCGGAGCGCGCCTCTGACAGGGCCGCGCACCCTGCGATCGTCAGCGACGGGGCAACGCCCAAGAGCGTGGTGAGAACCTTGGGGCGACGGTTCATGGGACCTCCTCTACGCAGTATCGGCAACCCCGGGCGGGCGCCGATCGACCAGAGACTGTGGGAAGCGCCATCCCCGAGCGCAAGAGGAGCAAGAAACGCAACAAGATTGTGGATAAACCGACCCGTAACCGACGTAATATCAGAAAGTTATAGCCTCCAACGGAATCGGGCTCTGGATCACGCCGGGCCTAGCGGATTTCTGAGCTGCCTACCGCGCCAGGTACAGCCGCTGCGGTCCCCCGCGACGTACCCATGAGCCACCTTGGCCGCCGTGTGCCGGTTATGGAAACCGATGCACGGCTAGTACTGACAACGACTTGCGAAGGAGTAGGCCCTGTGCGTGGCCTTCTTGTGCTGAGTTTGGCCAGACGAGCGAAGGTGGGCGGGCCCAGCAGGCACCGGATCACGAGTCCGATGCCTCGACCCTGTAACGCGGTGTCCCATAACGTGAATGGTCGCGAATGGGCGGGTTCTCTGGGCGGGTCGAGGCAAGGCCCGGAGGTCCGGTCCCCAGCGGCCAAAAAGAAGCCCGGGCCGAGCCCCGGGCTTCTTTCTCTCTCTGCCCGCGGGGATGATCCCGCAGGGCGAGACCTACGCCTCCGCGATGACACTCACGGACTTCCGCCCGCCGCGGTGAGTCGTGAACGTGACGCGTCCGGCCGCCAGAGCGAACAGCGTGTGGTCGCGGCCGCACCCCACGTTTCGACCCGGGTGCAGCCTGGTGCCGCGCTGACGGACCAGGATATTGCCGGCGACCACGCGCTCCCCACCGTAGCGCTTCACCCCGAGGTACTTGGGCTTGCTGTCACGTCCGTTTCGGCTGGAGCCGACACCCTTTTTATGCGCCATGGTCTAGTCGTCCGTCTGCTGCGCCTTGATAGCCTTGTCCACGTCACCCTTCAGGATGCGGCCACCTTGCCCACTTCCCGCGATCGTCGCGAGATCGATCCCGTGCGCCTCCGCGAGCTCTCGCGCGGCGTCCGTGATGTTGATCTCATCGGCGGCCGGTGCCGCCGTTTCGGCTGGCTCCGGAGTCTTCTCCGGCTTGGCGGCCTTCTTCTCGGCCGCTTTGGGAGCCTTGGCTTTCGCCTTAGGGGCTTCGGCGACCGGAGCCTCGGCCTTTGGCTTCGCCGGTGTCGGCTCCGCCTTTGCCTTGGGGGCGGGACGCTGGGCTTTCCCCTTCGGAAACGCGATGTCCAGGATCCGGATCTCGGTGAACCCTTGCCGGTGACCCTGCTTGCGACGGTATCCCTTCCGCCGCTTCATCTTGTACACGACGATCTTGTCATCCTTCCCGTGGCGGACGATCTCCGCCGCGACCGTGGCCCCCGTCAGAGACGGGCTGCCCACGCGCACGTCGCCATCACGCTCGGCCAGAAGGACGTCCTCGAACGTCACCTTGTCGCCGGGCTCCGCGTCCAGTGTCGGAAGCCGCAGCGTCAGATCCGGCTCCGCCCTGAACTGCTTACCCTGTGCCCGAAAAATCGCGTACATGCTCTATTTCCGTACTGCGTTTCGTACTTCGTAAGACGAATCTCGCGAGCCTGAAAGAATATGCGGAAACCACCGGTCTGTCAACGAAAAACGGGCGGGAGGCGCGGACTGCGGCGCGATGCACCGGCCACGGCGCGCCCAAGGTCCTACAGGACGACGTACCGGTTCGTGACGTCCGTATCCGCTGGGTGGGACAGGAGGCGGAACTCATCCATCCCCAGGAGCGGATCATCCCGAATATCTAGCGTGAATCGCCCCTGCTTTCGCTGTGCCTCGAGAAAGCCCGGCTCCTCCTCGAGGAGGTACAGGGCCACCACCGGGTGCGTGAGGATGGTCAGGCCGCGTTCCTTGCCGCTCGATGCCCGATGCAGCGCCCGCTCGAGGCGGCGCACGACGGTCTCCGGCGCCAGAATGCGCCCCGAGCCGCGGCAAAACGGGCAGGCGTCCGTCATCTTCTGGTGCAGGCTGGGTGCCACCCGCTGTCTGCTCATCTGCAGCAGCCCCAGCTCCGAGATGCCGAAGACCTTCGTCCGGGCTCGGTCCCGCCCGACCTGTGTCCTCATCAGCTGGAGGACTCGCTGTCGGTCGTCGGCGTCGTCCATGTCGATGAAGTCCACGACGATAATCCCACCGATGTCCCGCAGCCGGAGCTGTCGGCACACCTCGACCGCGGCGTCCATGTTCGTGCGCCGGATCGTGTGCGCAGGGTCCTTCTTCCCCGTATACCGGCCCGTGTTCACATCGATCGCGACCAGGGCCTCGGTCTGCTCGATCACGATGTGGCCGCCCGAAGGCAGCGTCACTTTCCGGCGGAATGCATCGCGGATCTGCTCTTCGAGACCGAACTTGTCGAAGATTGGCTCGGGACCCGAATACAGCTTGACGCGGTCGAGCAGCTCGGGGTTGACCTGGCCGAGGTATGACTTGATCTCGTGACTGAGGTCGGTCGAGTCGATCGTGAGGATATCGACCGTCTCGCTGAACACGTCTCGAATGACCCCGGAGGTGAGCCGGGCCTCTTCATGGACGAGCACGGGCGCCTTCATGCTCTTGGCGCGCCGGCCCACCTTGTCCCACGTCTTTTGGAGTGATCGTAGCTCGCGCTTGAACGTGTCCTTGGTAAGCTCCTCGCCCACCGTGCGGACGATCACGCCCCCGGAGTCCTTCTTGATGAGTCCCTTTGCCATTTCGCGCAGGCGTAGCCGTTCGTCCCGATCCTCGATCCTCCGGCTAATCCCCACACGCGAGCTGAATGGCATGTACACGAGAAAGCGACCCGGGAGGGAGACCTGGCTGGTGACTCGTGGCCCCTTCGTGCCTATCGGCTCCTTCGTGACCTGTACGAGAAGAGACTGGCCGCGCTTCACGACGTCCTGTATGGGCGGATATCTCTTGGGTCGCCGTTCGCCGTTCTCTTCGTCTTCGAGCTCGGCGAGGTCGGAAGCATGCAGGAAGGCGGATTTGCCGGCGGCAATGTCGACGAATGCGGCCTGAAGACCCGGGACGACGGCTTCGACGACACCGAGATAGATGTCGCCTACCATCCGCCGATCGTCGGGGCGCTCGTGCATGAGCTCCACGAGACGGCCGTCTTCTAGGATCGCGACGCGCGTTTCATTGCCCGTCGCGTTTACGATGATTTCGCGGCGCACGCCTATGGCTGGTTATCCGTGGGCAGCCCGTCCGCGCTCAGGGCTCGAGGCCTTCGCCTCGTGGACCTGGAGCGACCGGCTACTTCCATCCTGGGGCCACGCGGAGCTCGATCGCTCCGGGCCGTCTTTCCCTTGACTGGATCGATCCGTGCTCGATCCGTGCTCGACGCCTGGCGCCGCCGACTTCCCCATCGGGGTCGCGCCGCTGGGCGAATCAGACGGCCCTAATGTACGTGCGCCTTCGAACCGCGGCGAGGCGGCTCCTCAGGAACCTCCGAGCTCGCGGATCAACTCACGCGAGATCAACAACTTCTGGATCTCGCTCGTCCCCTCGCCGATCTCCGTGATCTTGGCGTCCCGCATCATCCGCTCGACCGGGTATTCACGCGAATAACCGTATCCACCGTGCAGCTGCACGGCCTTCGTCGTGACTTCCATGGCCGTCTCCGACGCGAACAGCTTCGCCATCGAGGCTTCCTGTCTGCATATCGGCGAGCATGAACTGCACGCCCTGGAACTGATTGATCAGTTGGCCGAATTGCTCCCGCTCCCCCGTGTATCGGACCGCCTCCTCCATGGCGCCCTGTGCGATGCCTAGCGCGTGCGCCGCGATGCCGATGCGACCACCATCCAGCGTGTCGAGGAATACGGGGAACCCCTTGTCCACCTCGCCGAGGACGTTCTCTTCCGGGACCTCGACGTCCTGGAGAATCAGCTCGCGGGTATCCGACGCGTTCCAGCCCAGCTTGCGGAGCTTTTGCCCGGCGGTGAAGCCGGGCATCGGCGGCAGCTCGTCGGAATGACCGAAGCCGACGGCGCGCGCCGTCTCCAGGTCGCACGTCTCTTTCGTCATCACGAAGGCCGTGATCCCGCGCGTGCCCTTATCGGGCGATGTCAGGGCACCGACAACGAAGATCTCTCCGACGCCTGCGTGTGTGATGAACGTCTTCTGCCCGTTCAGGACGAATCGATCCCCCTTCTTCTCGGCGATCGTCCGCATGCCCGCGGCATCCGAGCCCGAGCCGGGCTCGGTGAGGCCGAACCCGCCCAGCACGACACCGCTGGCGAGCGGGGTCAGGAACTTCCGTCTCTGCTCCTCGTTCCCCCATCGGTCGATCGGCGCGCAGCACAGGGACGAGTGGGCTCCGACCATGATCGAGTGGCTTGCGTCCACCCTGGCCAGCTCTTCGGAGGCGATCACGTTCGCGAGGAGGTCCATCCCGGCGCCGCCGTACTCTTCACCGAGAGCGATCCCGAACAGGCCGATCTCGGCCATCTTCGCGCCGTTCTCCCACGGGAACTCCTCGTTCTCGTCGAACTGGGCGGCGACTGGGGCGATCTCCGCTTCGGCAAACTCGCGCACCATATCGCGCATCATGATGTGGTGCTCTTCGAGGAATAGGCTCAGGTCTCCCATCCATATCTCCATGCGCGCCGTGGCGCGCCTATTCGCGCTCTAACGCGGACCGCCGAAAAAACCGCCGGTGCCCGCGAGGGTACTACACGACTCGACCGTCGACGGCCCGGTAGAAGGCCCGCGGATCGGGCGTACCGGGCGAGTGCCGACCGACGGCCGGGCGGCGTAAGCTATGTAATGAACGGCGCGACATAAACCTCGGTTTCGCGCAGCCGGCGCGTGCGATGTCACACACCGGCGCGGATGCGCGTTCATAGACGGGCTTGGGGGACGCGGTTGGCCCCGGTACGGCTCGTCGCGGGGGGATGAACCGCCGAATCACGGGCACGACACTGGGAGGACCGTGGACTTCGAAGCGGCGTTTCACGACCACAACGCCTCGCTATTCCGGTATGTGAACCGGTTGCTCGGCGATGCGGACGTGGCGGCGGATGTCGTCCAGGAGTCGTTCGTGCGGCTCCTGCGCCACCCAATGCCCGACGTCGAGGTGCGCAGATGGCTGTTCACGGTCGCCACCAATCTGGTTCGCGACCATGCGCGCATGGAGACGCGCCGCCAGAGGCTGCTGGTGGAGCATTACTCGCCCCCGCGGGGCGACCCGGGACCGGAAGAGATGGCGAGCCGGGCGGAGCGGGTGGATGCTGTACGGGGCGCGTTGAGTCAGCTCGCGCCGCGTGACCAGGAGATGCTGCTGATGCGCCAGGAAGGCTTTCGGTACGCGGAGATCGCGGAGGCCATCGGTGTGGCGCCCGGATCGGTGGGTACGTTGCTCGCTCGGGCGCTCCGGCGCTTCTCGGCGGCGCTCGAGCCCGCGCACGCGGACCGGCACGCGGTCGATCGCGGGCACGACGCGAGTGACGAGACGTGAGTGAAGAGGCGGACTCTCAAACGGATACGAGCCAAGAGTGAGCATGCACGTTTCAGACGAGATCCTGCTCGCCTACCTGGACCAGGAGGTCGAGGCGGCTGAGCGATCCGAGGTCGCGGAGCACGTGGGGCGCTGCGAAGCGTGCGCGGATCGGCTGGCGACGCTGCTGGCGGCGACCGGCCGGACCCGTGAGGCGCTCGAGTCCCTGGACGTCGAGCCACCGTGGACGGACATCCCGGCCGAGCTTGCTGCGGCGGTGCGCAGCGAGGGCACCCCAGACTCGATTCGTTCCATCGCGACCGCGCGCTCCGTGCGCCGAGCACATCGCTTCTCGGGGCGGGCGATGGCCGTCGCGGCGAGCATGGTGCTTCTTCTCGCGGCTGGCGCGTGGGCCATTCCAGGCTCGCCGTTCCGGGATTGGGTGTCGCGATCCGTTGCGGCCGTAGCGGAGATCTTCGGCTCCGGAACGCCGGATCCTGCCGCAGTCGGGCAAGATGACGTCGGGGGCGATGTCGCGGGCTCGGGGGTGTTCGTAGAACCGCTCGACGGGCAGGTGAGCATCTCGGTACACCAGCCGGAGACCGGAACTCTGGTGCGGGTCACCCTCACGGACGAGACTCGCGCATCGGTGCGGGCCACGGGAGGAAGCTATCGAGTCGGACCCGGCAGCATCGAGATCGTCCAACCCTTCGGGGAGATGACCATCCAACTCCCGGGCGGGATCTCGGACGCGCGAGTCGAGATCGATGGACATCTCGTCGTCCGCAAGCGGGGCGAGGAGATCTTCCTGACTCCGGCAGCGGATTCCAGCACGGCCCAGATCCTGCTCGAGACGGGGGGGTAGCACCCAATCGGCATTCGCTAGGTCGGCAGGTCGGCCCCAGAGGCTCGATCGGGAGAGCATGGCAACCGGCAAGACGGTAGCGAAGATCGGCTCGACGCTCACGGCCGCCGCGCTGGCGCTGGCCCCGGCGATCTCCGCCCAGGACACACCCACCGGTACCGTGTACGGTCTCGTGTTGAGCGCGCCGAGCGGCGCCCCGCTGCCCGGCGCGCGGGTCCAGGTGCGCGGGGGAGCCTATTACCGGCTCGTGTTGACGGACGAGCACGGTCGCTACCGGATCGACGGTCTGGGGGCGGGTCCGCGCCTGATCGTGGCCGGTTCGATAGATCACGCCTCGCTCGAAGCCGGCGTGTTGGTGGCCCCCGGAGAGACCGTGAGGCTGGACCTGCGTCTCGAGATCCGCCCGGTCGTCCTCCCTCCGCTGTTCGCGATGGTCGAGGTGCCGGGATTGCGCCTCCGGCCTCCAGGTGTTCGGGAAGGGCTGCGCGCCCGTGGTGAGGCGGAGCTGCGAGCGCTGGAGGCGAGTCCCGGTGCCGTCGAGATGGGTCTCGTGGGCGGTGCGGCCAGACCGGATCCCGACCCGGGAGATCCCTCCAGCGTCTTGTACGTGCGAGGTGCGGCCGCCGACCTGAAGCTGGTGCTCCTGGATGGGGCTCCCGTGTACGCACCCTTCCACCTGAGCGGTCTCCTGGATGTGTTTCCGACCGGCGTACTGGAGACCGCTACGCTGTATACGGGCGGTGCCCCGGCCCGGTTCGACGGAGGCCTCTCCTACATCCTCGACCTGGAGTTGCGGAGCGGTGACGGAGAGCAGGCCCACGGAGCGGGGGATTTCGATTTCCTCGGTGGCGGCGCCCGCTTCGAAGGTCCGCTCGGCGGCGAGGGCCGGTATCTGCTCGGCGCGAGAGGACTGCACGGGTTGGGATACCCCGCTCTCACGGGCGGAGACGAGCTGCCATACGGGTACGGGGATGCGCTCGCGCGACTCGAGGTGCCGCTCGGGCCGGGGCGTCTCAGCGGCACGGGATTCTGGAACCGCGAGTCCGTCGATCTCGAGTCCAGCGAGGTCCTCCCTGAGGGAGCACTCCCCTCCTCGGCGTACTGGGGGAACACGGCCGGCTCACTTCGCTATCGCGCACCGATCGGTGACGGCTCTCTGAATCTGACGGCCGCGCACGGGCTGTTCCGCACTCGCATCCCGATCCAGGGTGAGACGCTGACCATCGCCGACGGCCGTAGCGAGCGCTCGAGGCTCGTAACGACATACGGCCGCGAAGGCGGCCCGATCCGCTGGAGTGCCGGAGCGGCGTTCGATGTGTATCGAACCGAGCTCCAGCAGCGCAGTGTGGAGGGAGACTCCACGTCTCAGGCGTCGCTGAGCGGTGAAGTGGCGGCGGCCTTCGGGGAGGTCGTGTGGCCGGCGACCCGTGACCTCGAGCTGCGTGTGGGATTGCGAGCTGATTACTTCCGACCCGATGACGTGGGCAGGCTCGCCCCCCGCGCCTCCGTCCACTGGCTGGTCGGAGAGCGCGCCCGGCTGTCGCTCGCCGTAGGGCGCTTCTACCAATACGTACGCGGGCCAGAGTCGATCCTGTCGTCCGATCTCACGGGTCCTACGTTCGGCTCGCTCGGGCCGCCAACCCTGGAGGACGAGACCGCCTTCGAGGCCGAGCCGCTGTTCACGATCGCCGGAGCCACCCACCTGGTGGTCGGTTTCGAAAACCAATTGGAGAACGGATTCAGCCTCGGCCTGGAGGGCTTCCTCAAGTCTTTCGATGGACTACCCAGCGGTGACGACCTGCGATCGTCGGGCGCGGATCTGTGGATCCACCGCGACGAGGGGCCGGTCACGGGTTGGGTCGGGTATTCGCTCGCGTGGGTGTGGACGGACGAGCCGAGCGGAGACACGCGTTTTGTCGGCCGCCAACTGCTCTCCGCGGGTCTCGAGGCGGACACGCGCGCGTTCGATCTCGGGGTGCGAGTCACGTACGGGTCCGGGCTACCGTTCACCCCCGTGCCCACATCCGCCGACGCGCCTCTCGCCGCGGAGGGGGACGGTGGCGCACCGCAGCAGACCGAAGCACCACCCCCGACCCTTTCAGGAGCACCGAGCGACTCGTACTTGCGGCTGGACGCCGAGATCTCGCGTCGCTGGGTGGCGCGCTTCGGCGACACCGCCGTCGAGATCGCGCCCTATCTACGCTTGCTCAACGCGCTCGACCGCCGGGATGCGCTGTTTTACCGCACCGACCAGCAGGGCCCGGGGAGCCCCGTCCCACTCGACTCGGTACCCATCCTAGCGGTCGTGGGCGTAGCCTGGAGCTTCTAGGAGGCTGCCGGGGCTTCTCAGCAGCCTCCTGGCTCCGCATGTCACAACGCGCCTGGCTCGCGCGTCCTTACACACGGCGGAGCTGAACGAGAGCCCCGGCCCTCAGAGCAGGGCTGCGACCGTCATAGAAGCCGAGGGGGTGTGATGCGCTTTTCATGGAACGGAGTCCCCACAACTCGTCGACTGGTACTCGGCGTATGGGGGGGAATCGTCCTGTGCGGCGCGCAGGGCTGCGAGCGACCGACGGCTCCGGAGGACGGCGAGAACGTGAGGATCGTACTCGGCGTTTCAGGCGGATTCGCGGGTGTGGACTGGCAGCTCACGATCGATAGCCGCAGGGCCGAGATCGTGGGCGATCGCTGTCGCGCACAACTGGACTGCGACTGGGAGGCCGGAGAGGTGCTTGGAGCGACCGATGAGGCGCAGCTCCTGGTCCTCGCCCGGCGCTTTCTGGAGACGGGGTTTCTGGAGCTGCCGCGAACCGACTACGGCACCGAATGCTGCGACCAGTTCGGGTATGAGCTCACGTATGTGGACGCCGACGATCAGAAGACGGTTCTGGGCTCCGACGGTACCCTCCCCTCCTCCGTCCTGGACCTGGTCGGAGACGTGCGGCAGTTCGTGAACGCGGCGAGGGCCGGGCGATGAGCCGCCGGCTCCAGCTCCTTGCGGGGGTCTTCGTCGTCTGTACCGCCATCGCCGTGACGGCCTGCTCCGAGACGCTCGGGGTGACGGAGGCGGGGCTGGAGAGCCATCGGGCTCGCTGGGAGGCCGCCGGGCTCACCGCGTATGTGTACGAGTATAGCAAACAATGCGAGTGCGGTCCGGAGACGCTCCGACCCGCACGGATCGAGGTGCTGGCCGGATCCGTCGCGCGTGTGACGTTCCTGGACAACGCGCAGACTCTGGAGAGCCCACCGGCGGACGCCTTCCCCACGATCGACGACCTGTTCGGCCGGGTTGACGAGGCCGTGCGAATGGACGCCGCCTCTCTGGTGGTCACGTATGACCCGACGCTCGGGTACCCGACCCTGATCAGCGTCGACTACCGAAGGGACATTGCCGACGATGAGTTCGTCATTCGAGCTTCGAACCTCGAAGCGCAATAGAGAGCGGCGATCCCCGATCGCGCTGACGGGAGCGCTGACGGCCCTGCTCGCGAGCGGTGCGATCAGTTGCTCGAACCCTCTCGGCCCCGAGCAGAGCGAGCTCGACCATGCTCGGGTGCGGTGGGAGTCGCGCCTGCCGGTATTGTACGAGTTCCGGTTCCAGCGAGGCTGCTTCTGCCCACCGGAGATCGTACGCCCGGTGCGGATCACGGTGTCGAACGGTGTCGTCATATCCGCCGTCGACCCGGACACGAACGAGCCAGTGGACCCACCGTTGAACGGGTTCCCGACGATCGACGATCTGTTCGATGAGATTCAGGACGCGATCGACCGTGACGCCGCCAGAATCGATGCCACCTACGACGAATCGTTCGGATACCCGGTCCAGGTGTTCGTCGACTGGATCCTGAACGCCATCGACGATGAGATGTCCTTCCAGGTCTCGGACTATGTCGAAGCGGTTCCGGTGCTGGGCGCAACACCGGCGGGACACTGATCACGGTGCGCTGGGCTGGCGGCTGACAGGGGTTGGGCGGCAGTTGTCACACCCGGCACAGTCCGGCGCCGGCTCCTCAAAATGGGACGCGATCATGGCGCGCCTGCAGGTGCTCGCGTCCGCATAGGCAGCCGCGGCGCGTATCCGATCCAGCGCCCATTCCCGTCCCCGGCGTAGCGCCCCCACATCAACGCGTGACCAGAGAGCGTCCGGCCCACGAACAATGGCAGGGTCGGCGCCCCGTTCCGGAGACCAGCGTGCGGTCCCGAATTCGACCAGCAAGCGGAATGTGGCCTCGACGGCTCCCGGATCAGATCGGCGACCCAGTGCGCGCACGATGTAGTGGGTGCTGACGCGCGTCCCCACCGGGCACCGCCTCCACACTCGACGGACGAAGGAGGGTGACGGCCAGGACCTGCGCACCAGCGATTCCTGCACGTCCCGGTCGCGCGGCGACCGAACGAGGGTGCACCGGGCGGGCTCGCCATCGCGGCCGGCTCGTCCCGACTCCTGCACGTAGGCCTCGAGCGAACCCGGCAGACCCAGGTGACAGACGGCTCTGACGGACCCATGGTCCACTCCCATGCCGAAGGCCGAAGTGGCGACGACGACGCGAACCGAGCCACACAGGAACGCCCGCTGGATTTCGCGCCGAACGACCGTAGATAGCCCGGCGTGGAAGGCCACGGCGCCCCAGCCGAGCCGCCGGAGCGAGCCCGCCACCCGAGTCGTTCGGGCCCGTGTCGCCGCATAGACCAGGGCCTGGCCGCGCGCGTCCCTGAGCTCCTGCCGTATCGTCTCGATGCCGGGACCGATTCCGCGGGCCTGTATGACCCCAAAGCGGAGGTTGGGGCGGTCGACCGGGGCCACCACGCGAACCGCGTCGCGCATGCGCAGGTTGGCGACGATGTCACGGCGTACCGCCGGCGTAGCCGTGGCCGTGAGAGCCATGACCGGAGGGTCGCCTACGTGCGCTCGGAAGTCCCCGATCCCGCGATATGAGGGACGGAAGTCGTGCCCCCACTCGGCGATGCAATGCGCCTCATCGACGACCAGTCGCTGGACCCGAGCGCCTCGCACAAGCGCGCGAAAGCCGAGTCCATCGAGCCGCTCCGGAGATACGTACAGCAACCGTAGCGATCGGTCCCGTAGACCGGCTCTTATGACCGCTCGCTCCTCGGCTCGGGTGCCGGAGGTCCACGCTCGGGCCGGGATGCCGCGTCGTCGAGCGGCCGTTACCTGATCCTCCATGAGCGCGATGAGGGGCGAGATCACGAGTGTGAGCCCGGCCGATGCGAGGGCGGGGACCTGGAAGCAAAGCGATTTGCCCATGCCGGTCGGCAACACGGCCAGCACGTCGCGGCTTTGAAGCGCCGCCCGAATGACGCGCGTCTGGGACGGGCGAAACGCGTCGAACCCGAAGTAACTGTGGAGTACCTGCGTGGCCTGGGCGAGCGAGGGCGTCACACCTCAGTCTCACCCGCGACCTCAACCGGGGCTCAACTCACGTCCGGGTCACAATCCCCGACTACGGTCCGGCTACTCCCTTCCGGGACCCTCGCCCGCCGCGGCGGTTCGGCCCAGACGTAGAAGGAGGGCCGCCACGAGCAGCCCGCAGCCGACTCCGGCGATGAAGTCCTGCTCCATCGCAGCGCCGAGCAGCCAGGCCAGGCCACCCGCGACCCCGTAGCCGATCTGGAGCTTGAGCCACCAGCGCTGCGAGCTCGGGCCGTCGCGGGTCATCACGCGTCGATCCCGCCGGGGGTCATCAGGCGTCGATCGGCCGGGCGACCGGGGCCTCTTCCGCTTCCTCTCCCCAACCCAGGACGGACCCGACGACGACACCCCAGATCAGATTTAGGAGCAACACGAAGACGAAGGTCAGAGCTCCGAGCCCCGAACCGAACACGCCCACCCCGTAGTCGACGGGATAGACCTTGAGCAGCAGATAGAGGCTCGGCACGAGGCTGAACAGGGCTCCCCTGGCCGCGGCACCGCGCGCCGGGACCTGGTGGAATACGACGCCCAGCACCATCCCCCACAATGCCCCGACTCCGACGTGGGCCGCGAGCTCGCCGCCGGAGGATCCGCTCAGCGAGCCGACGCCGAGAGCGGCTGGGAGCTCGATCACTTCCAACAGCCAGAGCACGACCCGGCTCGCGAGGGCTCCCAAGCCGCCCCCCAGCAGGCCGAGACCGAGACGTGCGCTCAGGTCGAGACGGCCTTCGACCCCCGGCCCCCACGACCCGCCCCCGAGCAGGACGGCGCTCACCCCCAGCGCGACGATACCCAGGAGGACTCCGACGATCAGGGCTCGGCCCGAGCCCCCGCTCAGGGAGTAGATGGCTCCGCCCGCCGCCGCGAGGCTCACGGCCTTCAGGATCAGCGACGACACCGGAGCCTGTTCCGGCCCAACCGGTCCTTCCGCGTCCGTCATCGATTCGCTCCCGGCGCGTGCGCGCCGCTCGGCGTTCTGGTGGGCTGCTTCGCTTCTTCAGTGACCTTCCAAGAAGCTTCGGATCCCATCCTGGCAATCCTCCGTGAGGCGGGCCAGCGCATTCACCCGGGCACCGGCCGCGATGGCTGCCTCGAAGCTCGCCCCGTCCGTCTCGTACAACAGCCGTTTGGTGAGTGCCAGCGCCGAGGCGCTCCGTTTCGCCAGCGCGACCAGGTACGCGCCTACCTGCTCTTCGAACGAGCCGTCCGGGAATACTCGATTCACGAGCCCGAGTCGCGCTGCAGCCGCCGCGTCGATCGGATCGCCGGTCGCCACGAGCTCGAAGGCCACCTTCTCGCCGACCACCCGGCGCAGGATCGCCATCACCATGGCCGGCACGAAGCCCAGCTTCACCTCCGGGTAGCCGAACGTGGCGCCTTCGGCGGCCAGTACGAGGTCGCATGCGGTCGCCAGGCCGCAGCCTCCGGCCAGCGCGCGCCCGTGCACCAGGGCCACCACCGGCTTCTCCAGCCTGCGTAGCAGGAGGAAGAGCTCGCCGAGGGATTCCGCGTCGGCGAGACTCGCCATCACTCCCTCGTCGATCGCCGCCTGCACCTCGTCGAGATCCGCCCCCGCGCAGAAATCGGGGCCCGCACCCGCCACCGCGATCACGCGGATTCGCTCGTCCGCCGCCGCGAGCGCGAGTGCCTCCTTCAGCTCGGCGACCAGGGCTCCGTTGAGCGCGTTCCTGCGCTCGGGACGGTCGAGCACGATCCGGTTCACCCCGGTCCGCTCGTCGATCTCGCTTCGTAACTCTTCGAACACGATCCTCGTCCCTCGCCTGCCTCAGTCGCGTGTTTCGCTCTCGGTGCCGGGCTCCAGAAGCTCGTCGGGTACATCGATTTCCATGCGGAGGAGCGCCGTCGAGAACGTCTTCCCCTGTGAATCCAGCATGAGCGAAACGGTGCCGCCCCCTCCCAGGGAACCGTGTAGCAGGAAGTTGAGCGCACGCAGATTGGGGAGCTCGAAACGCTCCACCTCGCCCTTACAGATCCCCTCGAAATGCTGCTTCACACGCTCGGCGGTGACTTCCTGAACCAGGACAGGGTAGATGGATGGCCGAAAAGCGATCAGACCGATGTTGGCGGTGTCACCCTTGTCACCGGAGCGAGCGAACGCGATCTCGGCCAGCCTCACCTTCACGACGTCATGCCTCTTCAGCCTCTCGAGTTTTCCAGCGGCCTGTTAGAGCTCGACGGTCTCGACGGTCACCGAGCGCTCGACCACATCCCGGTCGATGAGCGCGGGCCAGTAGGCCATCACATCCTGCACCCGGGGACGCCCCCCGGCGAACCCCGTCACACTGGGCGGCCCGGCCAGAATCAGCGGAGCCAGCTCACGCGTGAACCGCTCGACGGGTGCCCGCTCGGGTCCCCTCACCCCGACCCGAAGCGTCACCTCCGGAAGATCATCGAGCGGTGGCCCCGCAAGCGGGCCATGGCACGCTCCAGCCCCTATGAACTCGGTGCGGATCTCGGCAAAGGAGAGCCCCAGGTGGGCCAAACGGCCACGCAGGACCTCGTCGGCCCGCTTGGCTTTCTCGTACGCATCCGGCCACGCGTAAGTCAGCGAGCCGATCGCCTTGTATCCGTCAAGATAGGCGATCGACACCTTGAGCTTGTCCGTGCGTGGGCGCCCGCGCACCCCGGACACGCGCACTCGATCGTCACCCAGGTCCCGCAGCTTGATCGTCGAGAAGTCCGCGACGCAGTCGGGTGTGATGTACTCGGTGGGATCGCCCATCTCGTAAACGAGCTGCTCGGTCACCGTCGCCCAGCTCACCCGTCCACCCAGGCCGGGGTGCTTCGTGACCACGAAGGTTCCATCCGCCTCGGCCTCGATGATCGGGTAGCCAGGGAGCGTGAGGTCGACGCGCCGCCAATCCACGAGGGTGTTTCCTCCCGTCGCCTGGCAACCGCACTCGGCGATGTGGCCGGCCACGACGCCCGCCGCGAGGAGGTCCCAGTCATCCTCCGCCCACCCGAATTCGTGCGCCAGAGGCGCGTACGTGAGGGCCGTGTCGGTCGAGCGCCCCGTGATCACGACGTCGGCGCCCTGCTTCAGCGCCGTCATGATCGGTCGCGCACCGAGATAGGCGTTCGCGCTCGCTACCCGATCGCGCATCGCGGCGAGGGGCGCGCCGGTCTCCATGTGACGGAGCTCGTGTCCGGCGGCGAACAGCTCGTCCAACCGCTCCGCCAGGTCGTCGCCCAGGACCGTGGCCACCCTCAGCTTCCGCGGAAGACTGAGCGGCGCCAGCGCGTCGGCGAGGGCGCTCCGGCAACCCCGTGGATTGACGCCGCCCGCGTTGGAGACGACGCACACGCCCTGCGAAAGCAGATCCGGAGCCAGGTCGGCGATAAGAGGGATGAAATCGCGTGCGTACCCGGCCGTCGGGTCGCGCTGACGCTGCTTCTGCATGATCGACATCGTGATCTCGGCCAGATAATCGAGCATCAGATAGTCGATCGGCCCCCGGCGCACCTGGAGCTTTGGTGCCTCCTGCCAGTCCCCCCAGAATCCCTGCCCTGAAGCGACTCGGACGATGCGGTCGTCGCCCGGCTCATCGACCGCGGGGTGGGCCTCGGGCTCCGGATCGGGCGGAGTGAGCTCGGGGGCGTCGAGAACTGCCAGCCCTCCGCCGGCAGTGTCCTCCGGATCGAAGCGTGCGATCGGACGAGAGGGCAAGTCGTCGCTCGGGCGCCGTCCGTTCATGCGTCGTCGGGGAGGGTGAATGCCCCGATGTGCGGCGCCGGGTTGTTCAGCGCGCTGCGCAGCGCCAGCTCCAGCGCGTCGCGTGTGTCCTCGGGGGTGAGGATCGCATCCACGAACCCACGCGCCGCGGCATATTGCGAGTCGAGCTGCTCATCGTATTCCTGGCGGGTGCTCTCGATCGCCTCGACCGTCTCGGCATCTAGCGGCTCTCCCGTCTCCGCCAAGCGGTCCAGCTTGGGGCCGTGAATCGCGCGGACCGCCGACTCGCCTTCCATCACACCCATACGACCCGTGGGCCAGGTGAAGATGAAGTCGGGATCGAAGCCCTGCCCCGCCATCGCATAGTAGCCGGCGCCGCTGGCGTGGTTCAGCGTGAGAACGATCTTGGGGACGCGCGCGGTGGCCATCGATTCCACCATGCGGGCCCCCGCCCGGATGATCCCCGAGTGCTCGGCCTCCGGACCGACCATGAAGCCGCTCACGTCCTGGATGAACAGGAGCGGCGTCTTGTGGCGGTCACACACGTCCATGAAGTAGGCCACTTTCTCCGCGCTGTCCGAATAGACGATTCCGCCGAACTTGGGCCTCCCTCCAGCTTCGGCGGGGTACATGCCGCGCCGGTTGGCGATCACACCCACCTTCCAACCGCCGAGGCGGCCCACTCCCGTGATCATTTCCGGCGCGTAATCCGCCTGGAACTCATCGAATGCAGCATCGTCCAGGATCGTCGCGAGGACGTCTTCCATCTCATATGGCTGACGGTGATTGGGGGGCATCAAGTCGTACGCGTCGGTCGGCGGTCGCTTCGGGGGCTTCGGTTCGTCCCTCTCCATGGCCGGAGTCGTCTTCGGCAGCTGGGTGACGAGCTCGCGAAGCATCTCGATGCAACTCTCGTCATCGGCGACCCGATAGTGCGCCACCCCGCTGATCTTGTTGTGTGTGAGGGCGCCCCCCAACTCCTCGGATTCCACGTCCTGACCCGTGGCTCCCTTCACGAGGTTCGGGCCGCCGAGCCCCATGAAGCTCGTCCCCTCGACCATGACGATCACATCCGAAAGCGCTGGCAGGTAGGCGCCGCCGGCGATGCAAGGACCCATGACGGCCGATAACTGCGGCACGTCCAGGTAGTGCCGCATGATCGAGTTGTAGTAGAAGATCCGACTCGCCCCGTACTTGCCGGGGAACACTCCGCCTTGAAAGGGGAGGTTCACTCCGGCGGAGTCGACCAGGTAGATGATCGGGATGCGGCATCGCATCGCGAGCTCCTGAGCCCGGAGGATCTTCGTGATCGTCTCCGGCCACCAGCTTCCGGCCTTTACGGTGGCATCGTTGGCCACGATCACCACCTCGCGGTCGCCCACCTCGCCGATGCCGGTCACGACGCCCGCGGCGGGAGCCTTTCCGTCATACTGATCGTGAGCGACGAGGAGGCCGATCTCCAGGAATCCGCCGCCTGGATCGATGAGTAGATCGACCCGCTCGCGGGCGGTCAGCTTGCCCTGATCGTGTTGACGCTGGATTCGCTTCTCGCCACCGCCGCGGCGCAGGCGTGTCTCCAGCCGGCGAAGCTCATCCACGAGGTGATTCATCCGCGTGTCTGCGGTGGCCGGGGGTGCCGGGCCGGTTTGTCTCGATTCCTCTTTCGGGGTCATGCGTCGCTACTCAGACGCCGTCGTCCGGTGCTCGTCGCACCAAGTCCGGATGTACTCGACAGCGTCCGACGTGGG
>JBDHAD010000072.1:0-15727 GCA_039588215.1 Gemmatimonadota bacterium | reverse complement strand
CGGTCACCGTCAGACGATCCGGAAGGAATCCTTCAGGACGCACCGTCTGATGCGGCTGAAGCTGATCGGATTCGTGATGCCCTCGCCGGTCGGGCTCGCGATCGTGAAGGAGCAAAAGCCCTCGCCGCCATACCCGAGGCCATCGAACGACGCGCCGTTCTTGACGAAGATGCTGCAGTCCATCCGGCGCGCCATCTGGCTCAGATGGTCGAGGTTCTTGGAGTGCATTACGGCGGTATGCCTGAAGCCGTGCTCGGCCTCGACCGCCAGGTCGATCCCCTCGCAGGCGTCCCGCACCCGCACCAGCGGGAGGATCGGCATCATCTGCTCCGAGAACACCAGCGGATCGTCCCGTTCTACCTCCACGAGTACCAGCCGCGTCTCGTCACCGGCTTCGACGCCGATCTCCTGCAACAGGACGCTCGCGTTCTTCCCGATGAACTCGGTATTCATCGCACCGTGCCGGCCGCGTTCCGGACGGTCCGTGAAGATCGAGCCCCGCAACCGGTCGAGTTGCCGCGCGTCGATCTCCACGGCTCCGTGATGGCAAATCGATCTCTTCAGCTCGTCGGCGATGGCGGAAACCGCGAACACCTCTTTTTCATCCGTACAGATGATGTTGTTGTCGAACGAGGCGCCGCGGGCGATGTCCCGCCCGGCCTGCGCGAGGTCGGCGGTCTCATCCACGACCACCGGTGGGTTTCCGGGCCCGGCGCAGATCGCTCGCTTGCCGCTCTGCATCGCCGCCCTGACCACCCCGATCCCGCCCGTGACGGTCAGCAGATTCACTCCCTTGTGCGTCATGAGCTGCTGGGCGGTCTCGATGGTAGGCTTCGCGAGCGCGCATACGAGGTTCGCCGGTCCTCCCGCTTCGATCACGGCGTCGTTGATCAGCTGGACCGTGTGGTTGGAGCACCCTCTTGCCCCGGGGTGGGCGTTGAACACGACGGCGTTCCCGGCCGCCACCATGCTGATCACGTTGCACACGACGGTCGAGATCGGGTTCGTGCTGGGAATGATGGAGCCGATCACGCCGTAGGGAGCGAACTCGACGACCGTCAAACCACCGTCCCCGCTCCACGCGCTCGTATCCAGGAACTCGGTCCCGGGGGCCTTGTTGGCGTTCAGCAGGACTTTCTCGAGCTTGTCTTCGTACCGGCCTAACCCCGTCTCCTCCCAGGCTTCGTAAGCGAGCGGCTGAGCGTTCTCCCTAAGGGTGCGGCGGATATGCGCGATGATGTGCTCGCGGAGGGACAACGGCAGGTCCTGAAGGTCACGGAACGCGCGTCGGGCGGCCTCGACCGCCCTGTCGACGTCGGGGAACAGGTTGTCGTCATGGCGTAGCGACATGGCCGGCCGAAGCGGCTCGACGATCTCCGGCCGCGACGGACGCGGGCCGTGGCCTACCCGATCGGAGTGACCTAGCTCGGACATCACCCGGTCGATGACTGCCTGAATCTGGGTGTCGTCCATCATCAGCCGTCTCTCGCCTTGTCGTATTTGACGTCGCCATCGACCTCGAGGGTGTCCACGATCGCCATGATGACGCCGTCACACGGTCGCCGGTCGGTCAGCTCGGTCTGGCGAGCCGCGCTTCCGGTGGCGTAGAGGACGACCTCGCCCATCCCCGCACCGACCGCGTCCGCGGCCACCCGGTAGCCTCCGGTGTCCTGGCCCTCGACATCCAGCTGCCTGAGGACCAGGAACTTCAGACCATCCAGGGACGGCTCCTTGCGCGTGGCCACGAGCGTCCCGACCACCCTTCCTAACAGCATAGGTAGCTCCCCATGCGGGTCGTGGGACCCGCCTCTTTACTTCTTGGTGGTCTTGGAGCCCTCGCCTTCCTGGCGACCCAGGGGCAGGGCACGGTCCACGTTCGCGTGTGGGCGCGGGATGACGTGGATCGCGACCAACTCACCGATCTTCTCGGCGCCCCGGGCGCCGGCCTCGACCGCTGCCTTGACGGCCGCCACGTCGCCACGGACGACGGCCGTCACGTGGCCTCCGCCTGTCTTCTCGTAGGAGACCAATGGCATCGGCCGCCTCGACCATGGCCGGGTAGCTCCTGGTCTCGATCATGCCCAGCGCTTCGACCGCCCCGTACTCTTCAGCCATTACGTCCTCCCGACGTCGGTTGGGTTGTCACCTTGCACACCGTCTCGCTCGGACCCTCAAGTCCGTCGCTTGCTCTCCATCTCGCGGCCGCCCACCCCTTCGATGGCGGCGACCGCCGCGCCGTACCCCGCCATGATGTCCCGCTCTTCACCGCCCAGGTACACCCGCCCGAAGCTGCCGAACGCGCGGACATCGAGGATGTTGATGTCGGCGGCCTTCTCGGCCTCGTTGGCCGCGAGGGCCGCATACCCCGCCGGCTCCACCTCCAGTACGTAAAGCGTCTGGCCCGCGAGCAGCATGTGACCGAACCGCATACGGTTCACGAGCTGCACCTGGTGGGCGTCTACGTTCCGAATGATCTGGCTGGATACGACCTTGGGCTTGATCCGCTCGATCTCCTCGACCTCGAGCGCCTCGAGGATCGCCGCCCCGGCCGCCCGGACCTCGGCCTGCACCTCGTGGTGGACCTCCAGCAAGCCGAACAGGCGCTCCACGATTTGCATGCCGGGGCGGACGCGCGTCGACTTGAGCGCGATGTCCGTGATCCGATTGATCTCGATGCCGGGCGAGATCTCTACCCATAAAGACGTGTCACCGGGCAACGGGAGGAACCCCCGCGCGACCGTGCCCAGATACGCGGCGTGTTGCGGCTGCAGGCTGTCGAGAAAGACATAGGTGCGAAGATCAACGCTCATCGGGCGCTCCTCATGACTCGGCTCCCTGAATGATTTTCACGCTGGCGCTGGCGCCGATTCGGGTAGCGCCCGCCGCGATCATCTTCTGCGCATCGGCGCGGGTGCGGATGCCACCGGCGGCCTTGATGCCCATCTGTGGTCCCACAACGCGCCGCATGAGGGCCACGTCCTCCGCGGTAGCGCCCCCCGGTCCGAACCCGGTGGAGGTCTTCACGAAGTCCGCTTCGGCCACCTTCGCGAGCTGGCATCCGGCCACCTTCTCCTCGTCGGTCAGCAGCGCCGCCTCGATGATGACCTTGAGGATCGCGCCGCCGGCGTGGCAGGCTCGAGAGATCGAAGCGATGTCTTGCTCGACGAGCTCGTAGTCCCGTGACTTGAGCGCGCCGACGTTGATTACCATGTCCACTTCCGTGGCGCCGTCCCGAACCGCCTTCTGGGTCTCGAACACCTTGCTCTCGGTCGAGGTCGCCCCGAGCGGAAACCCGACCACCGTACAGATGAGCACGTCGCTGCCCTTCAGAAGGTCGGAGCAAAGCTTCACGTAGGACGGGTTGACGCACACCGACGCGAACCCGTGCTTTCGCGCCTCGTAACACAGCTGCGCGATCTCGTCCTGGGTCGCATCCGGCTTGAGCAGGGTATGGTCGATCATGTGGCTCAGGCGGCCATCGGTCGGCGCCACCCCGAGCGTGCTGGCGATGCGGTCCGCGCCTGCGCCGACCACCGGTTGAACCCGATCCACGTAGTTTTGCGCCGATAGGGTGGACCGGGGCTCGCTCCCCGCCCCGTCCTCGTTCGCCTGACCCTCCTGCACCAGGACAAGCACCTGATGCGTGATCTGCTCGATGATCTGCTCGAGCGTCTGCTCATCGAGCTTCATGGTTCGACCGCCCCCGGTTCTGCACGATCGCGCGCCGGCGCTGGGCTCACGTCCTCAGGAACCGTCTCTCGATGTCCATGATCTTGCCCACACGCCTCGCGTGCCGATCGCCGCCTGCCGGGGTCTTCAACCAGGTCGTGACGATCTGACGTCCGAGCGCGGCGCCGATCATCCCGGCACCGAGCGTCAGGACGTTGGCGTCATTGTGGGCGCGGCTGTTGACCGCGGTGGCCTCGTCGTAGCACAGAGCCGCCCGCACCCCCGGGACCTTGTTCGCCGCCATGCACGAGCCGATGCCAGCGCCATCTACCAGAACCCCGCGCCAGGCACGCCCACTCGCCACCAGCTGGGCCACGGCGAGGGCGTAATCCGGATAGTCCACCGACTCGGTGCTGTCGGTACCGCAATCGAGGATCGCGTATCCGAGCTCACGCGCGTGGCTCTTGAGCATCTCCTTCAGCTCGTATCCGCCGTGATCGGCGCCGAACGCGACCGCCTTCGCTCCTGTGACGCCGGTAATCCTTTGCTGTGCAGGCACTTGGCGGCTCCCAGGGCTACGGTCCTCCTCCACCAGCGGGACGCCGCGTTCCATGGCCACCTGCCTGGCGAGGGGAGTGACCAGCGCCCCTTCGGGGACCACGAACGCTTCGCCTGTGGGGGCCTTCAGGAGATCCGGCTCGGTCACCAGGCCTCGATGGGCCGGGGAGGACGACGGGGTCATGCCGACGGCCCGATACACCACCCGGCGCACCATCTCTCGGATCTTCTGCTCGTCGATCATCCGGTGGACCTCGGCTCTGACCTCACGGTGCGAGGGCTTTCGGCAAACTGCCGGAGCGGATGGAGCACCACAATACCGGAATCCCGCCTCAACAGGCGCATCGAGCGCCTCTTACGGTCATTCTCGCCACGCCCCATCACCAGTTGCGCCACGCGGTGCGATCCAGGTCCGGATCGTCCTCGTCCGAGGACGGCATCGGCCGGGCTTCCATCGCTGAAGCGGCGGCCCGTCGAGTCTGGGCCGGAGACGCCTCACGACCCTGGACCACCTGGGCCGTTGGGGCCGCCGCGTCGAGGGCGAGTGCTCGAGTCCCACGGCGCTCGTCCTCGGCACGCTCCATCAGGAGGTCCAGGTGGGCACGAAGTTGCGCCACAGCGGCGTCGAACGGCCCGAGCTCACCGGCGGCCCGCGCCTGCATGATGCCTCCCTCCATGACCGAGAGGACCAGCCTCGAGAGGGCCTCTCGATCCAGGCCCGCCGGGAGTCGGGTCCCGGCCTGCTCGAGCCAACCGCCCACGCGCCTGACCCAAAGTGAGAAGTACTCCTCGATCAGGGCGCGCACCTCGGGTTTTCGATCCCCCACCTCGAGCGCCAGGTTGCCGACCGGACATCCCCCCTTGCACCCCGTGATCCGCAGATTGCGCCGATAGAGCTCGAGAAGAGCGAACACACGCCGGACTGGATCGTCGCTCGCGCGCTCGGCCGGATCGAGAAGCGTCGGACGTAGCGCGCGCAGGTGCCTCTCCATGACACCCCCCAGGAGCGCTTCCTTGCTGGGGAAGAAGTGATACAGGCTGCCGCTGTGCGCGCCGGCGTGCCGCAGGATGGTAGCCACGCCGGTGGCCTCGAACCCTTGATCGTGAAAGAGCTCAGCCGCCACCTCCAGGATCCGGGCCTTGGTTTCGGCTCCCGGCGTCTGATTTGATTGAACGATCAAGAGAAAACGACCCCTCGTCGATCCGGGTGTCCGTGAACGGGGTGCGCATGTCCGTCCCAATTGATAGATCAATCAATCATATTTGGCGCCGGATGTCAAGTCTGGATTCGGGTCTGGCTGTCACATGGAGTCCTCTGGGCCCCTTCCTACCTTTGATGCAGCCCGAGGTAGCGTGGTACGGTGGACCGGTACCGCTCGTACTCGTCGCCGAACCTTTCGCGGAGGTGCTCCTCTTCGGTTTGGACCATCAGATGCACGATAGCCGCGAGCAGGACCGTGGTTCCCGCGTTCCGCCACGATGGCCACAACAGCAGATACCCGATCATGGCCATCAGGAATCCGACCACCTGCGGGTTCCGGCTGAGGCTGTACAGGCCCTCCCGCTCAAGCCGCTCCACGTCCAAGCCGTGCGAGCGCCGGACTCCGAGGGTGCGGAATAGGGCGGTGAACATGATCCCCGCTCCGCCCGCGATCAGGCTCCACCCGACGATTCGGCTGATCGAACCGACGTGGACCGCGGGCCAGTCGGAAGACTGGTTTACGCTCCCGAACCCGACCCACAGAAGGATGGCCACCCACTCGAGCAGCACGGAGACGGGTGAGAGGCGGCCTCTGCGCGCGTAGTCCCGCCGCACGACGACGCGAAACACGGTGAAGCCGGCGGCGAGCACCAGCGCTGCCGAGAGGGCGTAGACGGGTGTGCTCATTCGGAGTTCGATTCCTCGGCGAAGCGAGCCCAATGGTTGAGGGGGCCGTGCCCGGCGCCCAGCCCCGGCGCGGACGCGATCGCCTCGCGGGTGTAGGAGATCGCCGCGTCCACGGCGGCTTCGAGCGACGCCCCCGATGCGAGTCGCGCGGTGATAGCCGCCGAAAGCGTGCAGCCGGTCCCGTGCGTGTGCCGGGTCTCGATCCGGGGACCCCGCCACGAGCGGCTGCCGGACGCGTCGCACAGCAGATCGACCACCTCGCCCGAGCGGTTATGCCCTCCCTTGACGAGGGCCGCCCCCGCCCCCCGGTCGATGATGCGCCTCGCCGCTGCCCGTATCCCCTCCTCATCGGTGATCGTCAGTCCCGCGAGGAGCTCCGCCTCAGGCAGGTTGGGTGTGACCAGCGTAGCGAGCGGCAGGAGTCTATCGATCAAAGTATCCACGGCGGCGGGGTCGAGGAGCAGGTCGCCGCTGGTCGCCACCATCACCGGATCCACCACCACGCGCTCGAGCGCGTGGTCCGATACGGCGTCCGCCACCGTCTCGATGATGTTCACAGTCGCCAGCATCCCCGTCTTCGTGGCCGCGGGGCGAAGGTCCTGACACACCGCATCGATCTGCTCGCGCACGAAGGCAGGCTCCAGCACACGAACGCCGAGAACGCCCCGGGTGTTCTGCGCGGTCACGGCCGTGAGGGCCGTCGTCCCGAAGACCCCGAAGGCCTGAAACGTCTTGAGATCGGCCTGGATACCGGCACCGCCTCCGGAATCGCTACCGGCGATCGAGAGCGCGACCGGCCGTCGCCGGGTGCGCGGAGGCTGCTGAGAGCCCCCAGCGGGTCGCGTCACGTGCGCCATGGCACAAGTTCCCTCCTCCATATTCCTGCTATACACTTATCGCATGCCGACTCGATCCGAGCGAAAACTCTGGCGCTCGCTTCGTCGCCGGAAGGGTCGCGAGGCCAGCGGACTGTTTCTCGCCGAAGGGCCGCGACTCCTCTCCGAGCTTCTGCGGGCATCGACTGACGTGGAGCGCGTTCTCCTGTCGCGGGGCGCCGACGCGGAAGGTGCGGTCGCCGCGCTCATCGAGGAGGCGCGCGCTCGTGGTTGGACCGTGGAGGAGGTCGAACCGCCTGACGTGCATGAGCTCGCCGACACGGTCACACCGCAACCCGTCCTGACGATCGCCCGAATCCCCCACTGGGATTGGCCCGCTGTCGGGCCAAACAGCATCCTGCTGCTCGACGGCGTCCAGGATCCGGGTAATCTTGGCACGCTCCTCCGCACGAGCGCCGCGCTCGGCATCGCCGGATTGGTCTGCCTTCCCGGGACCGCGGATCCATGGTCTCCGAAGACGGTTCGCGCGTCGGCGGGTGCGGGTCTGGTTGTGCCTGTCTTGCGGGCCGGCTGGGACGAGGCGCGGGAACAACTGCTCGCTCGTGCGCTCGCCCTGTGGGCCGCGGATCCGAGGGGTGAGCCTCTCGATCGTGGGGATCCCGCACCCACGCCGTTGGCCATCGCGCTCGGGAGCGAGACACACGGACTCTCCAATGGCGTGAAGCATGCAGCAGACCGATTGATCGCGATACGAATGGCAGGCGCCAGCGAGTCGCTGAACGTGGCGGCCGCGGGCGCCATCATCCTGGACCGCCTGCTGGCAGACGCAGGCTCGCTCGATCGTCGGGGAGACGCGGGGCAGCGGATAAGGGGGGGAGCGTAGGATGATCGATGCGGTATTCCTGATCTGGGCCGCCTTCCTGGGAGCCTCGATCGGCTCCTTCCTCAATGTCTGCATCGCCCGCCTCCCGGCCGGCGAGAGCGTCGTGAGCCCGCGCTCGCGTTGCCCGGCGTGTGGCGAGCCGATCAGGTGGTACGACAACATCCCCGTCCTGAGCTTCGCCCTGCTCAGGCGGAGGTGCAGGAGCTGTCGCGAGCCCATTTCGTGGCAGTATCCGGCCATCGAAGCGGCGACCATGGCGATCTGGGTCGGCATGGCGGTTCTGTACGGTCCCACGCCGCGGGGGCTGGTAGGTGCGATCCTGTTCTCGATCCTGCTCGCGATCGCGATAACTGATGCGAAGCACTATCTGATTCCCGACCCTCTGTCGATCGGTGGCCTGGCCGCGGGTCTCACGGCGTCTTTCCTGCCGGGGCCGCCGACCCCGGTCTTAGCCGCCGTCGGCGCCGCGCTCGGCTTCGTCATCCTGTTCGGAGTCGGCTGGCTGGGTGAGCGAGCGTTCAAGAAGCCGGCGATGGGCGGCGGTGACATGAAGATGATGGCGATGGTGGGCGCTTTCCTCGGTCCGCTGGGCGCCATGCTGACGATCTTTCTGGGCGCGCTCACGGGCTCCGTGATCTTCGGGCCCATCAGCCTCAAGACAGGAAAGCTCGTTCCGTTCGGCGTCTTCTTGGCCCTCGGGGCTGCCGTGACCTTCCTGTTCGCCGAACCGCTGATCGACTGGTACGCCGGCTTCCTGTCGTCCTGACGCGAGACGACGGTCCCGCACCAGGACCCTCATCCCGACGTCGTCGCTCCAAGCCGCCCTTGCTGAGCTCCCACGCGTCTCAGGCGGGCTCGCGTCACCTGCGTGTCCGAGGCCCGGAGGACCTCGATACGGACCCCCTCTCGTTCGATGGTCTCTCCCGTATCCGGGACCCGTCCCAACTCCTCGAGCAGGTAGCCGTTCAGCGAGCGGTGCTCGAGCAGCGGGAACGAGGTATTGAAGAAGTGGTTGATCTCTCGCAAATCGGCCGCCCCATCCACGAGGATCTCGTTCCGGTTGATGCGGACGATGGGTTCCTCCGGAATGTCCGTCTCGTCCACGATCTCGCCGACCAGCTCCTCGAGGATGTCCTCCAACGTGACCAGCCCATCTATGCCGCCGTGCTCATCGACGACCAGTCCCATGTGGATGCGGCGGCTCTGAAAGTCCTCCAGGAGTCGGATCAGCGAAACGCTCGAGGGCACGAAGAACGGCTCGCGGGCCAGCTCCTTGAGCGGCAGATCGCGCTGTCCCGCCAGCAGCGCCTGGTACACGTCCCGCAGATACAGCAGACCGGTGATGTCGTCCGCCGATTCGCCGTACACGGGGATTCGACTGAACGAAACGCGCTGGAGCTCCTCGGCGATGTCGGCCAAGGTGAGGGAGTCCTCCCACGCGAAGATGTCCACACGCGGCGTCATGACCTCCCACACGCGGCGGGCATCGAGCATGAACGTGCGTTCGATCAGCTGACGCTCGTGCTCTTCGATCTCCCCGGCCCTGTGGCCCATCCGCGTCATGATGCGGATCTCCTGCTCGGTCACTCGTGGGACGCTGGACATCGGGGGCAGCATTATGCGTACGATGGCCTCGAGCGGGGCGACCAGCGGCCAGAGTGCGCGCCCGAGCATCTGCATGATCGGCGCAGCGATGAGGGAGAGCCTTGACGCGTTTCGGGCGGCGAAGCTCTTTGGGGTGATCTCGCCGAAGAACAGGACGAGCAAGGTCATGACCCCGGTCGCGAGCCCCACGCCCGCCGAGCCGAATGCGCGCGTGGCCGTGTAGGTGGCGACCGACGCCGCGCCGATGTTGGCCACGTTGTTCCCGATCAGGATGGTGATCAGCAGGTGCTCGGGGTTGTCTTTCACCTCGACCAGCGCACGAGCTCCCGGTCTTCCCTCCTCCAATAGCGCACGCGCCTTCGCGCGACTCATGGAGAACAGCGCGATCTCCGCTCCCGAAAAGAAGCCGGAAAGAACAAGAAGAACCACGAGCAGGACGATGGTGCCGATCACGGCGCCACCCGCGGCGTCGGGGCGTCTCGCGCCGTGTCGTCGGGCGGTGTGGCGCTCTCTGACTCGGGCTCTGGGGGCTCCCCGTCGGCCTCCGTGACCGGAACGCCGTCGAGGACGGCGCCGTCTCCTACCATGAGCGGCTGACCTCAATCAGCTCGGCAATCAGGTCGTCCGCGGTCCGTCCGGCGGCCTCGGCCTCGAAGCCCGGCACGATGCGGTGACGGAAGACGTCGGGTGCGACGGCCCGAACGTCATCGAGATTGGGCACCGGCCGGCCGTTGAGCGCGGCGCGAGCTTTTGCGGCAAGGACCGTGTGCTGGGAGGCGCGCGGACCCGCGCCCCAGCTCACCATCCGCTGAATGAAATCGGGCGCCTCCGGTTCCGTGGGACGGGTGGCCCGCGCCAGCTTGACCACGTATTCGACCAGAGACGGTGGAGCCGGGATGCGACGGATCAGCCCCTGGAAGTCGTGCAGTTCGCTCGCCGTCACGACCGACTCGATCGCGGCGACACGCTCACGCGACGTCAGCGCGGCCACCTCGATCTCCTCGGCCGGAGTCGGATACGAGATTCGGAGCTCGAACATGAATCGGTCCAGCTGCGCCTCGGGGAGCGGGTAGGTCCCCTCCTGCTCGATCGGGTTCTGCGTCGCGAGCACGAAGAACGGTGGGTCCAGTTTGAACGTCTCTGCGCTCACCGTCACCTCCCCCTCCTGCATCGCCTGCAACAGGGCCGCCTGCGTCTTCGGCGGCGTCCGGTTGATCTCATCCGCGAGAATCACGTTGGCGAAGATCGGACCCGGCATGAACTTGAACGTTCTCACTCCGGTGTGCGGGTCCTCCTGCAACACTTCCGTGCCCGTGATGTCGGACGGCATCAAGTCGGGAGTGAACTGAATGCGGCTGAACTCGAGGTGCAGCGCGTCGGCGAGCGTCGAGACGAGCAGTGTCTTCGCGAGGCCCGGCACGCCGACGAGGAGCGCGTGTCCGTCCGCGAGCAGCGTGATCAACAGGCTCTCGATGATGCCCTTCTGCCCGACGATCCGCTGGGCTACCTGTCCCTCGATCGCTGCCCGCGTCTCGCCGAGTCTTTCCAGCAGCGCGACGTCGTCCGTGCATGGACTGGCTTCCATCGTTTCCATGGTCGTCTAGCGCGCGATCTGCTCGAGTTCTTCAGCGGCCCGCGGGGCCTCGACGTAATCCACCCCCGCGACTGCCGTCGGAGCGCATCGAGATGGGTCGGAATCGGGGTGGCCGAGCGGCCCTTCAAAGGTCATCTGGAGGGTGTCCTCATCGTGCGGCAAACCTAGAGGTTTTCCGCGTAACGTCAAGCTCTTCCCGTAGCTTGCGAATTTTTTCACAAGCCGGTATCATCGCGTCCCACCGGCGGCAGGAGAGCGGTTTCAATGAGTCAGCCAGCCAGCGGGTCGGGTCCAGGGAAACGAGGTCCCGGCATGGCCGGACGGCCCCCCAATCGGGGTCCCCGGGACTCCGAATCGGCCAGCCAGTTGGGAGAGGTGGCCGGCTTCGGGTTGACCATGGCGCTGGCCACCGCGCTGTTCGCGTGGCTCGGCTCGCTGCTGGACGGTCGGCTTCACACGGAGCCGCTCTTCGTCCTGGTCGGCGCGTTCGGCGGGTTCGGTGCCGGCTTCTACAGCATGTACTCGCGGCTCGTGTTGCGCGGGAGGAAGTCGGCAAATGAGCCGCGGGCCGACGAGCAAGACGAGGCCGCCGCGGATGACCCCGATTAGCGGAAGAGACGTCGACGGCACGTCGAGTTGGGCATCCGCCACCGGATACGCACTCGCTACGTTTGGACTGGTCGCGATAGGCTTGGGTCTGGCGGCACGGAGACCGGGTCTGGACACGAGCACGGTCACGGCAGGGGCCCTCGCCGCGTGGATAGTGCAAGCGGCGTCGTTCTGGCGACTGGTCGCCAGTCTCGCTGCGGGCCGGAACGCGCTTCGGGTCTGGATCGGCGGGATCGCGGCACGGGTGGGAGGGTTCGTGGTCGCGGCCGTCGCCGCGGCTTCGACATCGGTGGGGAACGAGCTACCCCTGGCGTACGGGGTGACATTGGTGACCCTCCTCCTCGTGGAGGCGGTATGGCTATCTCGGTGCCGCTGGCGGACGGGTTCGGGCGGACAGGCCGACGGCACGCGCAAGGCAGGCCGCTGAGAAGCTCCAGTGGCGCGCATAGGGAATCGACCGGATGATACCGGAAGTCTTTAGATCGCTCGTCACCCCAATGTGGGGCTGGCTCGTCGCGGTGCAGGGGCACGTGACCGAGGTGGTCCAGGAGCACGGGGCGGATGCGGTGGGTGGAGCGGCCCAGGCCCACGGAGAGGTGTGGGACACCGAGGCGATGGTCCACCACATTGCCGATGATCGCGTCATCGATCTGGGCTTCGGCCAGATCTCCCTCGAAGCGCTGTCGTTCCCCCCGATCCACGTGGGCTCGCTGGAGATCGACCTGTCCGTCACGAGGCACGTGGTTTTCCTGTTCATGGCGACGATCCTCACCATCCTCACCATGTGGGCCGCCGCGCGCGCCTCACGGAAGCTCGAGCAAGGGGAGAGCGCTCCCAAGGGCATCCTGAACGCGATGGAAGCTTTCTACCTCTACCTGCGGGACGAGGTGGCGCTGGCGAACATCGGGCACGGAGGGGAGCGCTTCGTGCCCCTCGTGATCACGTTCTTCTTCTTCATCCTGTACTCGAATCTGCTCGGCCTCGTCCCCTTCGGGGCGACGGCCACCGGCAACCTCATGGTCACGGCGGGCTTGGCCATCATCGCGTTCGTCGTGATCGAAACCGCCGGTTTCGCGGCGCTCGGGCCTCGCGGTTATCTGGGCACGATCTTCTACGTGCCCAAGGGCCTCAACCCCGTGATGTCGGTGATCATGCTGTTGATCATGACGCCGGTGGAGCTGATCGGTAAGGTGGCGAAGCCCTTCGCGCTCGCGGTTCGGCTGTTCGCGAACATGACCGCAGGCCATTTCGCCCTCCTCGCGCTGCTCGGGATCATCATCACATCCGGCGGCTTTACCGGGGGCTTCGGCGGTTGGTTCGCGATCATTGGACCGCTGCTCCTGGCGCTTTTCGTGATGTTCCTGGAGCTGTTCGTGGCGTTCCTTCAGGCCTACATCTTCGCGATGCTCGTGGCGGTGTTCATCGGACTCATCCGCCACGCGCACTGATCCCCGGGGAGCCGGGGAAGGAATCCCGCGTCCGGCGCGGGAAGTGATGACAAAAGAACGGAGAGCAAACCGATGCTGAACATGTTGGCGCTGTTGCAGGAGGCGGCATCCCTCTCGGTGGGCGATGGGCTCGCGTCCGGCCTCGCGGTGGTCGGAGGCGGACTGGCGGTGCTCGGTGCCGGGGTCGGGATCGGCAAGATCGGCGGTCACATGACCGAGGCGATGGCACGGCAACCGGAGGTGCTGGCGAACATCCAGACTGGCGCAATCATCCTCGCGGCCCTGATCGAGGGCGCGGCGCTGTTCGGACTCGTGATCGCCGGCTTCATCAAGTGACCAGGTTCGGGTCGGCGATCTCGCGCCGATTGACGGCGGGTGTCGCGGTTCTCGCGACGACGCCTTCGATGCTTTTCTCGCAGGAGGAGGGCGGCTCCGGGATCATCTCGCTGAACCTGGGCCTCGTGATCTGGACGTGGGTGCTGTTCCTCCTCACGCTCGGGATCCTCGCATGGAAGGTCTTCCCGTTCATCGCGGGGGGATTGGAAGAGCGACAGCGGAAGATCCAGGAGTCGATCGACGAGGCTCGGCGTAGCCGCGATGAGGCCCGGGCGCTGCTCGATGATCAGAACCAGGCGCTCGAGGCGGCACGCCGAGAGGCCCAGGATCTGATCGACAAGAGCCGCTCCACGGCGGAGAGCCTGAAGAAGGAGATCCTGGCCGAGGCGAAGGAGCAGCAGTCGGCGATGTTGGCCGATGCGCGGCGGGAGCTGGATATGGAGCGCGATCAGCTCCGTGAGGATCTCCGGCGAGAAGTCGTCGAGATCTCGCTCAGTGTCGCCGAGCGTCTGATTCGCGCGCGGCTCGACGCCGACGAGAATCGGCGGCTCGTGGAAGAGTACGTCTCCGAGCTGGGATGACGGACCGCTCATGAGGGGATCCGCCGTCGCCCGCAACTACGCCGCGACGCTCTTCGAGCTCGCGGAGCGGGAGAAGAGCGTCGAGCGCTACGGGGAGCTGATCGCCGGGGTGGCGACACTCTACGAAGAGGAATCCGCCTTCCCGCGCTTCCTGGAAACGCCCCGCATTGCGCTCGCGGAGAAGAAGAAGGTACTTCGTCGCACCTTCGAGGATCAGGTGCCGGAGCTCTTCCTCCGGTTCCTGATGGTGGTTCTGGAGCGGAGGCGGCAGCGGGTTCTTCCGGGGATCGCGGAAGCGTACCAGGACTCCCTCGATGAGCGGGCCGGTCGGCTGCGGACCGCCGTGACCCTGCCGTTCGAGCCCGACGATGGGTTGAAGGCCCACATCGTCAGGGCCCTTGAAACGCGCTTTGGAAAGCGGGTCGTGCCGGATTTCCGGCTCGACCCGGCCATCCTGGGCGGCTTGATCGTTCGGGCCGGCGATCAGCTGATGGACGCCTCCCTCCGACGCCAGCTGGAACGGTTGAAGTGGGAACTGATCTGACACGGACCACAGTCGATATCGGGACGAGACGGAGATGACGAGTTCGGAGAGCGCGCTTCGCGCGAGCGAGATCAAGAAGGCCCTCATCGAGCAGATCGATCGCTACGAGGAGGAGCTTCAGGTCGAAGAAGTCGGCGAGGTCCTCGAGGTGAAGGACGGAGTCGCACGGATCTGGGGTCTCTCCTCCTGTGTGGCGAACGAGATGCTCGAGATCACCTGCCAGGAGACGGGTCACATCGTCATCGCTCTCGCCTCCAACCTCGAGGAGGACAACATCGGGGCTGTGATCCTCGGGAACTACCTCGAGCTCAAGGAGGGCGACGCGGTACGTCGCACGGGCCGTGTGCTTTCCGTGCCGGTGGGGCCGGCGATCCTCGGGCGTGTGGTGGACGCTCTGGGGCAGCCGAAGGACGGACGCGGGCCGATCGAACACGTCCGCTACATGAAGGTCGACCGAAAGGCGCCCGGAATCGTATACCGTCAGCCCGTGAAACAGCCGCTACAAACGGGCCTCAAAGCGATCGATTCGATGATCCCGATCGGGCGCGGACAGCGCGAACTGATCATCGGGGACCGCCGCACCGGAAAGACCGCGGTCGCGATCGACACCATCATCAACCAGCGGGGGCAGGACGTCGTGTGCGTCTACTGTGCCATCGGGCAGAGGGGCTCGACGGTCGCGGGCGTGGTCGAGAAGCTGCGCGAGAAAGGCGCGATGGACTACACGGTCGTGGTCGCGGCCAACGCCAACGAGCCGGCTCCGATGCAGTTCATGGCGGCGTACGGCGCGTGCGCGATCGGTGAGTATTTCACCTACGAGGAGGGCCGCGACGTCCTCGTCATCTATGACGACCTCTCGAAACAGGCCGATGCGTACCGAGAGGCTTCGCTCGTGTTGCGGCGGCCGCCCGGGCGCGAGGCCTACCCCGGGGACGTGTTCTACCTGCACAGCCGGCTCCTGGAGCGGGCCGCGAAGATCGCGGAAGATCCCGCCGCGGTCGAAGGACACCCGGACATCAAGAAAGCGGGCGGCTCGCTCACGGCGCTCCCCATCATCCAGACGCAGGAAGGTGATGTCTCCGCCTATATCCCGACGAACGTGATCTCGATCACCGACGGACAGATCTATCTGGTGAACGACCTGTTCTACTCCGGGATCCGCCCGGCGGTGGACGT
>JBDHAD010000071.1:0-13919 GCA_039588215.1 Gemmatimonadota bacterium | reverse complement strand
GAGCTTGAGGAACACGTTCCGCTCCGCATCCTCACTGCCGAACACGTCCTCACGGAGGATCACGAGCGTATCGATGACCGCGGTGCTCTCCGCGGGTGGCGCGCCGTCGGGTTGCGGGCTCGGGACCTGGGCATAAAGCCAAGCGCCGGGTGCCAGGGATGCGCAGGCGGCAATCACAACCGCAAGGAAGCTCGCGACCAAATCGGGCCGCACGCGCGTTCGACGAGGAAAAGGACTCGTTCCCATCTTATCTACATAACAACGTCTGACCCTGCCTCGCACGTGCGCGCTTCCAGTCCCTACCAGCCCTCGGTCCCCGGCTCGCCCTTGAAAGGGCCCAGCAAACCGGGTGTAATCCACCCCGCGTAGAACCCTCCTGGCTGGGGGACCACTCGATCGTTCCCGACCCAGCAACCGTCCACCCGCCCGGCATAGAAGCCGACGTGGTCACGCAGGGCTTCGTACGCGGGATCGGGGCTCGGATAGCCCCATGCGGCTCGCTCGCCAACCCGGTCACCGACTCGAACATCCCAGTAGCGAGCGGCCCCCTTCCATTCGCAGAAGGAGGACCCGGAAACCGGTACGAGGGCCTCTCGCCGCACGTCGGCAACGGGGATGTAATAGCATGGCGGACTCGCCGTCTCGCACGCGCGCAGCGCCCTGGTGGTAACCGCAATCACCTCGCCGGCAAACTCCACGCGAACGGGCTCAGCCACCGGCTCCACGCGCGGAGGCCGCGGGTAGTCCCAGACGGACTGCTGTCCCGAACCCGCCGGGATCGGGTCCGGTCGTGGTAGCCGGGGGCTCACGATCGCTCCTTTGCGGGATCGATTTCGCGAGCCGAGGCCCGGGTGGGGGCGGGTTCGCGACTCGTGTCTCTCGGGGGCAAGGACAAGCCATCGTACACCCGAATCCCGGCCTCGGCCCTGAAGCGTCGGGCGATCTCGAAGAGGGTCTCGCCTGTCACGGGGTGGACGGCGTCCGGCGCCAGATCGGCGAGTGGCAGCGCCACGTGCGCACGCCTGAGGATCTCCGGATCAGGGATCTCGAGCCCGGACGCCGCATCCGCGACGATCAGCTCGCCCGCGAGCGCGATGTCGAGGTCGATCGTTCGGGGCGCATTGGGATCGCTCGTGCGAACGCGCCCTAGCTCGGCCTCCAGAGGCCTCAAGTGCCCGAACTTGAGCTCCGCTGGGGCGACGTCCGTCTCGATCGCGACCGCCGCATTGAGGAACTTCGGGGCAGCGGGCGCTCCCACGGGCTCGGCCTCGTAGATCCTCGACACACCGACCAGCGAGAACCGGGCTCCCAGCCCCTGAACAGCCAGGGGGAGGTTCACCTCCGGCTCGATGTTCGAGCCCAGGCTGATCAGCACGCTCCTAATCGCGGTCCTCCGGGGTCCGTGACCCGCTAGCGCTCTCTCCGGGCTGCGTGGCAGCCTGCGCGGCGGCCACCCTAGAGAAAATCCGACGCATTCCTCTCGACCTCCACCCCCACGGAGCTGGCGAAACGCAGGGCACCCGGTTTCTCGACACGCGCGGTGACGCTCTCCGCACCGTGCACGATCACGGCGATACGGGCGATCTCCGTCGCGAGCGCCTCGACGAGGAAATGGGACGATCCTTCGACGTACGCGATGATGTCCTTGGTGAGCGTCCGGTAGTTGAGCGAGTCGGCCACGTCATCGGAGCTGCCTGCGGGCCGCGCATCCAGGTGAAGCTCCAGGTTGATGAGGATGTCCTGCTTCGTCTCCCGCTCCCAATCGTTGATCCCGACGATGCCGCGGAGCAGCAGATCCTTGATCACGATCTTGTCACGTGCCGCCATGGCCATCTCCCGCCTGTCCGCCCTCGTCCGCCTGTCCGCCCTCGTCCGCCCGCCCGCCCACGTCCGCCCGCCCGCCCACGTCCGTGCCTATCTGCCACCCGACAGAAGGCGTTCGCCCCCGTCGATGACGATCATCTCGCCCGTTACGAAATCGTTCCTCGCGAGGAACACGATGGCCTCGCCGACATTCGACGGCTCCCCCGTCCTTCCGAGAGGAAGCCGCGCGCCTCGCTGGCGCCACGCCGCGCTGTCCTCGTCTTCACCCGGAGGAGGGAGGATGGGTCCAGGGACGACCGCGTTCACTCGAACCCCGGGTCCCAGCTCACGTGCGGCGACCCTCGTGAGGTGCAACAGCGCCGCTTTGCTCACGCCATGATGGGCGAAGCCGCGCCAAGGGGTGAGACCGCTGATGTCGGACAGGTTCACGATCAGACCCGGGGTCGCGCGCTCGTCCTGGGGCCCTTCCGGCCCGCGCTCGCTCGTCCGCATCAGTCGTGCGGCGGCCTGCGAGCACAGAAACGGGGCGCGCAGATTGACGGCCATCACAGCATCCCAATCTTCCGCGCTGATCTGGTCGAACGGCGCTCGCTCGAACGATGCCGCGCTGTTCACCAGGATGTCGAGCCCGCCGAAGCCCTGGCGGACTCCCTCGAAAAGGGCGGATATCTGCTCGGGCTCAGCGAGATCGGCCTGGATCGTGAGCGCCTCGCCCCCGAGCTCACCGATCTGGCGTGCGGTCTCCTCGGCCGGCTCCCGAGAGCTCCGATAGTGGACGACGATCCGGCACCCCGCCTCGCCGAGCGCGAGGGCGATGGCCCGTCCGATCCGGTGTCCGGCGCCCGTAACGAGCGCGACGCGACCCTCCAGGTTCAGCGGCCACCTCCCGCGCCGCCAACACCATCTCCCGCGCCGCCATCAGCACCGCCGGCGCCGCCCCTGCTGGCGTTACCGCTGCCTTGTCCCTGCTCGGTGACGGGATAGCGAAAGCCGCGGTTCGGGTGCGGCGGTGGCGGCGGCACCGGCCGCGGATCCTGCTCGATCTTCGCGAGGAGATGCGCGATCGCCGCATCGAGTTGTGCGTCCGCGCCGTTGAAGGTGGCGTGCGGGAGGTTGTCGACCTCCATATCGGGCACCACGCCGATCTGTTCGATGAGCCACTCGCCTTCGGGGCCGTACACCCCGGTCATCGGCGCGCGCGCGAGCCCGCCGTCGCTCAGTCGGTTCGAAGCGCTGAGCCAGATCTCCCCGCCCCACGTCCGCATCCCGATCACCTCACCCAGCCCCAGCCGCCGGAAGCCATCGGCGAACGCCTCCCCGTCGGAGGCGGTGTTCTGATCCACGAGCACGACCATGTGGCCACGGAAGGCGTAATGCATGTTCCACGTAGGCTGACCCACCCGCCCCTTCCAATACATCCACGGCTGGCGGAGAAGCTTCTCGAGGATGATCGCGTCGATGTTGCCCCCGCGGTTGTGGCGCACGTCGATGATGAGCCCCTGGCGGTTGAAGACCGGGTAGAAATGGCGGTACCACTGCGTGATGTCGTTCGAGCCCATCGCGCGCAAGTGGACGTACCCGATCTTGTCTTCGCCCTGCGCCTCGACCACCTGGCGGCGGCCGTACTCCCAGTCGCTGTACCGGATGCCGGATTCGCTTCCGGTCGGGACGACGATCACGTCTCGGGAGGTCGCCGAATCCGCGTCGCGAACGGTGAGCAGGACCTGGCGACCTTGCTGGTTGCGAAGCAGAGTACCGATGTCGCTGACTTCCAGCGTCCCGACCCCGTTCACGGCCTCGATCACGTCGCCCGCCTCGATGTCCAGCTCCGGGTCGGCGAGCGGGGATGCCTCGTCTGGATAATCCGGGTCGGTCTCGAAGATGTAATCGATGTGGTACCCTCCGGCGTCCGCTCTCCGGACCAGCCGCGCCCCCAGGCTCGCGACGGGAACGTCGTCGTCCCCCTCCCGCAGGTCGCCGCCCCGCACGCTCGTGTGCAGCGCCGAGAGCTCGCCCATGACCCGACCGATCAGGTCCGACAGCTCGTTGCGCGTCGTAACCCGGTCCACGAGCGGCATGTACTTGGTGAGCGTCGCGTCCCAGTCCACCCCGTGCATGCCCGGGTCGTAGAAGTAATCGCGCTCCAGTCGCCACGCGTCGACGAAGATCTGGCGCCAGTCCTCGCGCACATCGATCGGGAACGTCCAGCCGCTCAGGTCGATCACCCTGTCGTTCAGGTCGTTCACCGGCTGCGGGCGGGCGCCGAGCACGAACAGATCGCTCCCCCTCCGCACGAGAAGTTTCTTCCCATCCAGCGAGACCTCGAACGAGCGTACGTTTTCGACGACGGTCACCGGCTCGGGATCGTCGTTATCGATCTCGAGCGCCATCAGAGACGCCCGGGCGTTCGGACCGAACCCGGAGCCCGAGCGTGACAGCCAGAAGAGCGCGTCCTCGGTCACTGACAAGCCGACATAGTTGCCCGCCGGCACGGGAAGCTGCTTGACCCGTCGCTGGATCCCATCGAGGTCGATCTGGACCGGCTCGATCGTAGCGCTACCACCGTCGCCTTGGTCCGCCTCCTGGGCCGACCCGGCACCGGACGCCCCTGGACGACCGCCCCGCCGTCCGGCCCCATCTTCCTCTTCGTCGCCACCGTTCAGCTCGTCGTCGGGCTTGAACGGGGACCGGAGCCCCGGTCGCAGCGCGATGTGGAAGATCTCGATCGGCCGGTCGAAATACGGTTCCGGCTGCCGCGTCCCCCACGGACTGCCGACCGCCGAGCGCAGATTGCGATCGGAGAGGAAGTAGAGGAATTCGCCCCCCGGGTCCCAAGCGATGCTGAAGCTGTTCACCCGGTCGCTGGTGAGCGGTGTCGTGGTGCCGGACTCCACGTCGTACAGGTGAATCTGGCGGAACAGGTTGAGCTGCGTCTCGGAAAAGGCCAGCCAGCGGCCGTCGGGAGACCACGCGACGTCGCCGATCCCCTCGCGGTGGTGCGAGATCCTCCGCTGCTCGCCGCTCTCCGTGTTCAACACCCACAGGTCACGGTTGTTGTCGGGATACGCGATCCAGCTTCCGTCGGGGGAGGGAAGACCCGTGAAACGGAGGATTTCCCCGTCGGACGTGAGCGGCTCAGGGTCGCCCACGCCGTTGGCCGGGATCCGCACGAACTCGAGCTCGCCAGTCGCGTCGGAGAGCCCCACGAGCGTCTCGCCGTCCGGCATGAACACCACGTCACGATAACGGACCCCGTCATCGCGCGAGGCTCGTACCAGGCGGCCACTCCCCACCGGGGCCACGAACACACGCCCGCGCGCCGTGAGGACCACGCTCTCGCCCTTCGGGTGCAGGTGCGCCGATGTGAGGTAGTCCATCGGCTCCTTCACCCACTTCTCCCGCAGTTGATCGAAGTCGGACGCGATCGTGATCGGGATGGGGCGCGTCTGGTCGCTCCCGATGTCGTACAGCCACAGATCGGCGCCCAGCTGATACGCGATACGGCCGTCCGAGAGCGTCGGGTTCTTGACGTCCCAACCGGCGTGCCGGGTGTGCTGTCTGAGGTCCCCGCCATCCTCCTCCATCGACCACAGGTTCATCGTCCCATCGCGGTCGGTGACGAAGAAGACGCGGCCGCTCCACCACATGGGCGAGTGGCTCTCCCCCGTGTAGTCGCCCGTGAGCTCCACCGCCTCCGCCGAACCGGCGACGAACTTCCACACGTCGCGCGCGGTCCCGCCCGTATAGCGCTTCGTCACGTTGTTGTGGAACGGGGGGCGGACGAAAAAGAGCTTGGTCCCGGTGTCGTCGAAGCTGCCCTCGCTCACCCCGAACAGCGGAATCTGCGCGCGGACCCCGTTCTCCAGGTCGAGCTGGACGAACTGGGGCTTTGGGAGCCCCGAGTAGTGGGTCGTGGTGTACACGAGCTGCCCGTCGGGTGTCCACGTCGTGGCGATCGACGATTCCGATTCGTACGTGCGCCGCTCCGGGACGCCGCCCGCGAGCGGCATCGTGTACAGCTCCGCCGGTCCCTCGTATCGGGCCGTGAACGCGAGCGTGCCCCCGTCGGGCGAGATGACCGGGTTCGTCTCTTCGGCCGCGTGCGTGGTGAGGCGTCGGGCCAGACCGCCTTCGGTCGTGACCATCCACAGGTCGCCCTCGGCGGCGAATACGATCGTGTTGCCGCGCAGGGCAGGGTATCGGTAGAAGCCCGACACGCCAGTGGAGGGATACACATCCGTCCCGAGCACACCGGTAGATGGCACGGTCGCCCCGGCCTCGACGGAGGGCTCGGCGACAACTTGAGCCAGGACGTGATCGCTTCCCAGGGTGAGGGCGAGACCCAGGGCGACGGTATGCGCAGCTTTGGGCGCGACGGAGCGGGACAGTATCGCGGGACGCATCGGACTATCTCTCCGGGAATTCGTGAGCAACCGGAATTCGTGGGTGAAACGAGTGATCGGATGAAAGCGTATTTGGACTAGAGCCCTGGGACAACACCAGTTGGAGCCGGCGAGGCGGACCGGCACCGTCGGTGGAGGACACCGGACAACGCAGGCTGCGCCAGGCGCGTCTCAGAAGGGCATAAGGAACGCGGGCACCGGGGCACGCGTACCAGACTCTGACACTCGGATCCGGTGTTGCGTCCCGGCGTGGGGTGGTGGAAGATCAGCAGTCGGGGGCCGGGGACCGCCCTTGCGGGGCGGGCGCCCCCCTGACGAATCGATAGATCGGTCGAGATCATGAAGCTCGGAGAGCTGTTCGAGGCGCTGAACGAGCGTCGCGCCTGGCGCTGGCTTATCGCGTACGCCGCCGCGTCCTGGGGACTCACGGAAGCCACCGGGTTTCTGATCGACAACTACGGGCTGTCCCGCACCCTGCTGGACGTGCTCCTCTTCCTGATCCTCGTCTTCCTCCCGATCGTCCTCACCCTCGTATGGTTCCACGGGGCCAAGGGGCACCAGCGGGTGACGCGCGTGGAGGGGATCATCCTCGCCGTCTTGCTCGCAGCGGGTGCGATCGGGAGCGTGTGGATCGCCACGGGCGAGGCGCCCCCCAGCGCCGCGGCGCTGGCTGCGGAAGAGCCTGTCGTCGATCTGGGCGAGGGGTCCGTAGCCGTGCTCCCGTTCAATAACTCGATCGAAGACGGGAATCTCGGGTGGCTGGATCGCGGCCTCGCGGAGTTGATCGCCACCCACCTGGCGCAGCTGGACGGCCTGAAGGTCGTGAGCGCCCAGCGGATCTCCGATCTCCTGCGCCAGAACGGGATGGGTGAGCTGAGGCAGGTCCCCGTCGGGCTCGAGCCCCAGATCACCCGTTTGGCGGGTGCGCGCATGATGGTCACCGGTTCGGTATACGGCCGTCCCGAATCCCTCGCGATCACGGCAAACCTCGCCGATGCCAGGACGGGGGAGATCCTGGCGAGCGCCAATGCACGCGGGTCGGACGTGTTCGCCGTCGTCGACTCGATCGCGCTCGCGATGTCGCGACAGATCAGCGGCGCGCCGGTCGAGCCGACAGAGCTCGCCTCCGCGGCCCAGCTCACGACGACGAGTGTCGATGCGTACCGCGAATACCAGGCGGGGCGCGAAGCGTTCGCGCGCTTTCTCGACCGCGAAGCGGAGGGTCACTTCCGGCGGGCGGTCGAGTTGGACCCGGCCTTCGCGCTCGCGCACTTCCGGCTCGGCATGTCACTCGGCCGGCTGGGCAATCCGTCCGAGGCGTTCGAGCACTTCGCGCTCGCGCGCGAGAGCCTGACCGCCGTTTCCGAGCGCGACAGCCTGTTCATCGAAGGAGTGTGGGCCTCCGGTTTCGAGCCCGAGCGAGCCGACGCGACCCTGCGAGAGCTGATTCGGAAGTACCCGGACGAGAAGGAAGCCCGGGTGATCTTCGCCTCGATCCTCGACAATCGGGACACCGAGTTGGCCCGGGCAGAGCTGCGCAACATCCTCCAGGAGACGATCCGTCTCGACCCGCTCCACGCCGCGGCCTACAACCAGCTCGCGTACGTCCATGCGGCAGAGGGGGACTACGAGGGCGCCGATTCCCTGATCCGGCAGTACGTGGAGTTGGAGCCGGATCTGCCGAATCCGTACGACTCGCAAGGCGAGATCCTCGAGTTCTCGGGGCGGTTCTCCGAGGCCCGAGACGCGTATCGCCAGGCTCTCCGCCTGCGGGACGACTTCAGACCGTCCCTGGAGCACCTGGCCAGGTCCTACCTGAAGGAGAACAAGCCAGTCGAGGGTCGGGGCGAGCTCCAGGGCTATCTGGATTCACCGGCCCTGGATATGCGCGTGACGGCGGGCATCCTGGTCGGGGACACGCACATGTGGCAAGGCGCGGTCGAACGAGGGCTCGCCAGCTACGAGCGTGCCGACCGCGCTGCCGTAGAGGCGGGGCGGTCCGATCTGCGGGGGCGGCCGTTGAACCAGATCATCCAGACCCACATCACGTTCCAGGAATTCGGAGAAGCCAGCGCGGCGTACGACACCCTTCGCCAGTTCGAGCCGCTGGCCGATTCGTGGATCTGGATCGGTCTGGACTCGCTGCGGGGAGCCGGCGACGTCGCGGGGCTCGAGGCGTTGAAGGCAGAGGCGGTGGCCCGGTACAGCGACGACGCGTTCCCTCCACAGGTCCAAGGTATCCTGTCGACCGTAGTCGATATGGAGATCGCCTTCGTGGAAGGAGAGTACCAGCGCGTACTGGACCTTTACGGCCAATTGCCGGACCAGTTCGACGGGGATGTGCCCGGCTGGATCGTCATCCGCTCGCTACTGGAGCTCGGCCTCGCGGAACGGGCGGTTCAGATGCTGGAGAGGCTGGCGAATCCGGATATCCTGGACGGCGTGGCCCGCATCGATCCGCTGCCGTGGCGCCAAGGGGAGTACTTCGCCGCCCGCGCGTACGAAGCGCTGGGGGATACTGCGGCGGCGGTCGGGGTCTACGAGCGCTTGGTGGGCGGGTTCGGGGATGCGGTCGGACAGATCCCGCTCATGGCGGACGCGCCCGAGCGGCTCGAGGCGCTCCAGGCCGGAGTCGATGCCGCGGCAGGCAGCGAATCGTCAACGGGCGGGCACCCCTAGAAAGCCTCCTGGAGGTCTTCAGGCGCTGGCTCTACGCGGGCGCCCCTTCGGTCGCAGGCTCCTCGGGGGCCCGGGCTTCACCCGCCGCCTTCCTCTCCTCCATCTTCGCGAGGGCCAGCTCGCGCATGCGGTACTTCTGGATCTTCCCGGTGACGGTCAGCGGAAACTCATCCACGAACCAGATGTGGGTCGGGATCTTGTAGTGCGCGATCTTGCGTTTGCAGAACTCGCGGATCTCGTCTTCGGTCGCTTCTTCGCCGGAGTGGAGCTCGATCCACGCCATCGTCTCCTCGCCGTAGAACTCGTCGGGGATCCCGAACACCGAGACTTCGGCGATCTTGGGGTGCGTGTACAGAAAATCCTCGATCTCGCGCGGGTAGATGTTCTCGCCGCCGCGGATGATCATCTCCTTCAGCCGACCGGTGATCCGGACGTAGCCGTCCTCGTCCATCGTCCCCAAATCGCCGGAGTGTAACCAGCCAGCCTCATCGAGGGCCTCGGCCGTCGCTTCGGGATCGTCGTAGTAGCCCCGCATGACGTGGTAGCCGCGGAAGCAAACCTCCCCCACGCGCCCGACGGGCACCGTCTCGCCCGTTTCGACGTCCACCACCTTGACCTCCTGGTGGGGGAGGTTCGTGCCGACCGTCTCGACGCGGCGCTCGAAGGTGTCGTCGCGCGTCGTGAGGTGTGTGACGGGAGAGGCTTCGGTCTGCCCGTAGCCGATCAGGATGTCATCGACGTGCATCTCCGCCATCACCCGCGTCATGAGCGCCGGCGGGCAAGGGGCGCCGGCCATGATCCCGGTCCGGAGGCTCGTGAGGTTGAACTCCGAGAACTGCGGATGCTCGAGCTCGGAGACGAACATCGTGGGCACCCCGTGCAGGGCGGTGCAGCGTTCTCGCTCCACCGCCTGCAGGACCCGGAGCGGGTCGAAGTGCTCGCTCGGGATCACGAGACACGCGCCCGTCGAAAAGCACAGGAGCGTCGAGATCACCATCCCGAAGCAGTGATAGAAGGGGATCGGCACGCACAACCGGTCCTCCTCGGTGAACTGCATCGCCTGCGCGCAGGAGTACGCGTTGTTGAGGACGTTCCGGTGCGTGAGGACGACGGCCTTCGGGTAGCCGGTCGTGCCCGACGTGTACTGGATATTGATCGGGTCGTCCATGTCGAGCGTCGACGTGACCCGGTCCAGCTCCGCCATCGGCACCTGCTTACCCGCATCCGCGAGCCCCTTGCAGGTCGCGACGCCGGGGTAGGGGCGCTCGAACCCCAGCGGATCGGTCGGGTCGTATACCACGACCGTGTGGAGATCGGGGAACTCCTCGCTCTCGAGCCGGGGAGCGGCAGGCCCCGGCAGCGGCGACGGTCCGGCCTCTTTCAGCTCCGGAAGGAGCTCCGTGAGCATCCCCACGTAGTCGCTGGTCCGAAACGAGGGGATGGTGACCACGCACTGCACCCGGGATTTCTTGAGCGCGTACGCGAGCTCACGGGGTCGGTAGGCGGGATTCAGGTTGACCAGGATCGCACCGATCCGGGCCGTCGCCATCTGCACGAGCAGCCATTCGATGTTGTTGACCGACCAGATTCCGACCCGGTCTCCTCTCCGGATGCCGATGCCCAGGAAGCTGCGCGCGAGCTTGTCGATCCGGTCCGCCAGCTTGCCGTACGTAAGACGTCGGCCCTGCGGCATCGAGACGATCGCTTCGCGCTCGGGGAACCGTTCCGCGATCCTGCGGAAGTGCTCCGGAATCGTGAGACCGAGGAGCGGCTCCTCCCCGCCCCGGTGGAGATAGCTCTTCTTCATCGGATCTGTCCTCCGCGCATCTATATGGCCCTCGACGGGCCGAAGAGCGCCCCTCCGCAAAGGGAGACGGGCACCCCGCATCCTCGTATGAATCCGACCTCTAACGCTGCCCGGGATTCGGTCCGATTCAGTGGCAAACCTGGGGCCGTGGAGGTGTGTTTGGATCTAGCCTAACACACTCTCTAAGCCGTTACCGAATAACGCGATACGTATGGTAACCGTACTCCTCTCTCGAGCCCGTCAGGGCCACCGGGGCGTTCTGCCCCATCGGGGTCGAGGAGCTGGGTAAAACAGGTACCGCTCCAGGCCGTCGCGCTCCCGCTGATCGCCGAGTTCCAGTACACGCGCGAGATCGAAGACCGCCTGTTGGCGCCGATCCGCATCGAGTGGGTGGGGATCAAGAAGATCGTCGCCGGGATGATTCAGGCGATCGTCGCGGGGCCGGTGGTCATCCCGCTCGCGTGGCTGGTGATGGGGTCGGGTGTGGACCTTCGGCTCGAGCACCTGCCGCTCTTCGCCCTGATCGCTCTGCTGGTGGCGTTGTTCTCGGCGACGGGTGGGCTGACACTAGGGTGGGAGCCTGGTGCCGCAGTTCCCGCACCTCTCGATGCCCGCGATCCTCGGAGCGCTCGTCGTATTCAACGCGCTCGTCTTTCGCCTCGGGCTCAAGAAGTTCCGCGCGAAGGCGGTGGGCTAACCTGTCGTGCGTCGCTCGGCGCGGTCGATCGCGCTCGGCGTGGTCAGGACTTGCGGGTCGTCTTGGCGAAGAACGCGGTGAACAGCTGGTGCGTCTTCTTGCTGCCGCACTTGGGGCACTTGGGGTGCTCGTGACCTTCGTGCTCCGAGATTCGCTCGGCGACCGTGAACGTCTTCTCGCAGTCCTCGCAAACGAATTCGTACATGGCCATCGGAAACCTGCCGTGTCGATCCACTTCGGTCGTGAACCGGGTGCCACAACGGAGCCAGGCGCGACCGGGGAACACATGACTCCGCACCCAACCGCTGCGGTATTCTAGAGCACGCCGCGGTGGGACAAAAGACGCGTCGCTTGCCGTCTGTCGCGCGCCCTCCGACATTCGCGTGCCCTCGCAGCCCGCCGGGCCAGGGTCCGGGGAGAAGCAAGGGTGGATCAGGGAAGGACCTGCAACCGGGCAATTCGGGTATATTCGAGCCGGCCAGGAGGGCGGTTGGGTCGGATCCAACGAGGGATCCGTCCGGGATCTGAGAAGAGAGGTCGATCATGGTTCGTCGTTTTGTATATCCCTTGGTGCTTGTGGGTCTGGTGGCCACACCGGTCCTGGGACAGGATCCGGCGCCCGCCGCGGGCGAGCCGGCTCAGGCGCAGCCCTCGGAGCAGGCCACGGTGCCCAAGATCGCCGTCGTGAACGGCGACCGAATCATCGTGGAGTCGACGGTGGGGCAGGCCGCGCAGCAGCGCGCGAATGAAATCACGGCGACGTGGGAGGAGCGCGTGAACGCCAAGCGGGATGAGCTGAACGCGCTCGTGACCCGCCGCCAGAACGAGCTCGAGACGCTGACCGCGCAGACGCTCGGGGATCTGAACCAGCAGATCGAGGGCGCGCAGCTCGAGCTCACCCGTCTCCAGGAAGACGCCAACCGCGAGCTGGGCCGGAGCGGACAGCAGGCGCAGGCCGAGATCAGCGCCCGGCTCATGTCCGCGCTCGATCTGGTGGCGCGACAGAATAGCTACGACCTGATCTTCGATACGCGCACCCAGGGCCTGCTGTGGATCAGCGAGGCGGTCGATGCCACGGATCAGGTGCTGGCGCTGATGAACGGCAGCGCGGGCGGCTGAGGCTCATCGCCGGCCGAAAACCCGTCGCTGGCTGAAGGTGTCTATAGCTCAATCTCGCCGGGGGGCAGCGGAAGCTCGCCCCCCGTTCGCCAGATCTGCCTATTCCGGCTTCCCAGCTATCAACCCCGCCTCGACGGCGGCCTGGCGCCACCGGCCCGCGGCCTCCTTCCCGGGCCTCCCCGCATGCTCACCCGACGCGTAGATGGTCTCGTATAGCTGGTACTGATCGCGCAGCCCGGTCTCCGGGTGCGTCGGGTTGGTCGTGCGCATCCCATGGGCCTCGGCCCGGCTCTTGATGCCGAGCAGCTGACGCCGGGCCATGATGCTGTCGATGAACCGGAAGATCCATAGCGCCGGTCGCGCCATCGCGCCCCCGGCGTCCGCGGACATCCGGACCACCAGACGCGAGCCGGAGCCCTTCGGCGTCAGACGGATGTCGACGGCCAATCGGGCTTTGGCGCCCGCGAAGCGTGTACCCGGGACCCACCAGGTGAGCTCGTGCCCCGGGTCTATGTGGCGCAGGTACCCGATGGGCGATGCGTCGCCGAGCTCGGGTGGCGGAATCCAGGACACGATGTGGCGGGCGGACATGAACCCGCCGTTGTCGATGCCATCGTAGCTGTACCAACCGGCTCCGCGTCCGAGCTGGGCCAGCCACGGCCACACGACCTCGCGCGGTGCTACGATCGAGATGCCGCGCGTCATCGCAACGTACGCGGGGAGGCGGTCCGTGAAGTACTCGTCTCCCGGCATCGGGGCCGCGCGCTCCTCGGCCGTCGCGCCCCAGCCCACCCCGCTGCGGATCACGATCATCGCGACGGCGAGGGAGACGGCCAGCAGGATGCCGATCGCGGCCAAGATCGGGAGGATCATTCCTTATCTCCGCAGTGCGTGACGTCTGTGGTGACTCAGACCCGAGACCCACTCAGAGTCGGAGCTTGACTCCGAGCGTCAGACCGACGCGGCCGCCCTCCGAGCGCAGGGTCAGCGTGGCCGGCGGGATGTCGCCCCAGCGCTCGGTCTTGATGAAGGTGCCGATGAGGGCTCCCCAGGCGGCCCCGGCGAACGCGCTACCGAGGATGACGACCGCCTCCTCTCCGTCGCACCACCAGAGCCATTCGTCATTGCCGAAATCGCAATCGGGGAGCGAGATCGCGCCAAGCACACCCAGCCCCGCGCCGATACCACCGCCCCACAGGGCGCCGGTCAACGTGTTCCGCCTCTTGCCGAGGCTGACCTGGAGTCTCTCGACCGTCCCCAATCCGACCGCGACCAGCGTCTCCGCGACGGGGTCTCTTCGGAACCAGAGCGAATCCGCGGTCCGGCGCGCGAACCACCCTTCCACTGAACCCGCCACCGGGAGCCGTTCCCCCGACTCCGTCACCATCAC
>JBDHAD010000070.1:0-33446 GCA_039588215.1 Gemmatimonadota bacterium | reverse complement strand
GGGTGAGCAGAGCAGACAGCAAGGAGTGATCGTGCGGTACCACCACATGGGGATTCCGACGACGGAAGCTCGCGAGCGGGAGCGATATCTCCCCGAGTTTGGGATGTACGTATCCGGTTACGACACCAGCCCGTATCGAGTGGAATGGATGCGGTTCGAGCCGGATAGCCCGCTGCCGGAGCTCGTGAGAACGGTACCGCACGTGGCGTTTGAGGTGGATGACTTGGACGAGGCAGTACGAGGGAAGGACGTCCTGATTGCTCCGAACTCGCCCTCGGAGGGGGTGAGAGTGGCGTTCATCGTCGATGACGGGGCACCGATCGAGTTCCTGGAGCACGTGTGATCGCGATCGAAGCGTACCACTTCAGATAACGGGTCCCCTGCCGGCTCGGGGTGGAGCCGGGACGTTATACGAAAGGCGCGTGGTTTAAGGTGAGGTGAGAGCCGCGCACGGAGAGCGAGAGGCAAGGAGGTGAAGCGATGCTCCCGAGGGAACAGAAGGCAGCTTTCGGCCGATTCTACAGGTCTGCGCGGGAGAACGAAGTCCTGGACCCGAAGACCACCTTGCTGCTTCACGTCGCCTCGGCGATGGCTTTCGCCTGCTATCCGTGAATGGAAGCCTACCTTGGCGTGGCCAAGGAGCAAGGAATAACCGAGGACGAGCTTGGCGCAGCCCAGGCGATCGTGATGGCGGTCGCAGCAGGGAGGATCGAGGCGCAGGTGCGGGAAGTGCGAGCCCGGGGGACGGAGTCCGCACCATGAGGTGGGCTCCCTTCGCGTAACGGGTCCAATGGCGGCTCGCGCCGGAGCCCTCGCACAGCCTGGAGCCCATTTGAGTCAGCGGAGCCAAGGGGGGAGAGACTCATGAACCCGTTCGTTTTTGGGATTGCAGCTGGCTTGGGCTTCGGCGTACTCGACCTTCTGCTGATGATTCCGCTCGACCTGCCGGACAAGAAGAGGGCTATGAGTGGCGCATTCCTCAACAGATTTGCCATCGGGTTCCTCATCCCCCTGATCGAGGCACCAATCCCATCTTTGCTGGTCGGTGGCCTGGTTGGTCTTCTCGTGAGTCTGCCCGACGCCGTAATCACGAAGGCATATGGACCAATCATCGGTGTTGGCGTCGTTGGCGGTGTCATTCTTGGGTGGGCTTCCGGAGAATGGGTAGGGTAGCACGGCGGTTCGCCCAACCCTGGGGCTAGCGCCCATCGAGTTCGCCAGTGGCCGGGATGCTAGGTGCAATCGCTTGATCTCATGCCCACGCAGAGACTCGTCGTTCGTCCGCCCTATTCCTACTGCCGTAATCCGATGGCGTTCGGAATGGTCCTTTTCTACCTCGGTCTCGGGCTCGCAATTGGCTCGGTTGGCGCCCTCGCCTTGGCCTCGTTCTTTGCTTTCGGCCTACTGGTCTACATCAAGGCGACCGAGGAAGAAGGGCTCAAAGCACGATTCGGGGACATGTACCTCAAGTACCAAGAGTCGAACATCGTTTCTTATTCCCAGGTTCTGGTGGCGCAGTAGTGGCCGAGAGACTTTCTGGGATCGGACTACCGTGCAGCAGAGGTGAGAATCGCTGCCTTAGGAGCAATATTGTGAATCCACGCCGATTTATCCCCAGACATTGGCCCTTCGTGTTGTTCATAGCCTGTTTATTGACTCCGCATCGCCAGTTAGACGCTCAGCCGGTACCGCCGCGCGATACGCTCATCGCAGCTGCGCGGCAGATAATGGAGGCCGCTCGCTTTTGCGCCTTGATCACTCTTGACGAATCTGGAAGACCGCGCGCCAGGGCCATGGATCCGTTCCTGCCGGAGGAGGACATGGTGGTCTGGCTGGGAACGGATCGCGGCACGAGGAAGGTCCAAGACATTGAGAGAGACCCACGAGTAACTCTCTACTACTTCGCTCCCGAGGCCGACGGCTACGTCACGATATCAGGAACGGCCCGCCTAGTGGACGATCCAGCGGAGAAGGATCGTCGATGGAAGAGCGGCTGGGAGCCGTATTACGCTGATAGGGAGGAGGACTACGTTCTCATAGCCGTGAGCCCGACGTGGATGGAAGTCATTAGCTACAGCCGTGGCATTGTCGGGGACGCAGAGACTTGGGTCCCACCTGTAGTCAAGTTTGACGAGTGATCGTGGCTGCGATGAAGAGGTCCCTACTGGCCGCAATGCAGGCAGATGCATGAGCTGACCCGCATCGCATTAGCATGGAGCTGGCAGACTTGTTCTGTTATGGACTGCCGTCGCAGCCCAATGAGATCAAGAAAGCCCGGCGCATGGAGGATGAGGGAAGTTATGGTCAGGTCCCCAGAGCGTCTTGCACGCCACACCTTAGTGACGCTACTCGCCCTCGTTGCCATTAACGCGCTCGGAGGCGGGGTATATGGAATCGCCGGAGCGGAAGACGTTTCGACCGAATGGCTGAGCGGGACGCCGTTTCGCGACTATCTCGTCCCAAGTCTCATCCTGTTCGTTGTCGTGGGAGGCTCGTCGCTTGTGGCAGCGATTGCCGTCTTCCTCAGGCACCGGTCGGCTCGACCCGCGGCATTCGGCGCCGGCACGGTCCTACTCGTGTGGATGGCGGTGCAACTGGCCCTCATTGGCTACGTCTCATGGTTGCAGCCTACGTTCGTTGCGGTCGCGTTCCTGGTGCTCATCCTCGCCGGGCTGCTCCCAAGAGCAGGCTGCCATGAACCAGGCTAAGCAGTTGTCGTTGAGGTGAGATGAGAATACGCAACGTCCATCGGCGCCGAATCAAGTGCACCCAGGCGTTGGTAGGCGAGTTGATCGACGGTCTGGCATCGTCAAGCGACCGGCTTTGGCCACACGATTGCTGGCCACGCATGCGGTTTGAGCGGGGACTCGTGCCAGGAGCAATCGGCGGACACGGACCCGTGCGATACGAGATCGAGCGCTATACACCAGGCTCTGCGATCACATTTCGCTTCATTTCGCCAAAGGGCTTTCATGGGACGCATGGATATGCCATCGCCCAAGACGCGGAAGGGTGCACGGTACTGACTCATGAGATCGACATGCAGATCGGTGGCGTGGCGAAAGTGTCATGGCCGCTGGTCTTCAGACCATTGCACGATGCCTTGATGGAGGACTCCCTGGATCGAGCCGAGGAGGCCATCACGGGAAGCCTCGAACGGAAGTGTAGCTGGTCACCGTACGTGAGAGTGCTCCGACGCGCGTTGAGAGTTCTGGGCGTTGGGCGGCGTCGAGCGTGAGGTAGGTTGACGGAAGGTTGCGACGATTGACGGCGTTTGAATGCTCGGCGCTGCTTTTCGATCTGGACGGTGTCCTGGTGGATTCGCGCGCGGTCATCGAGAGGCATTGGAGGCGCTGGGCGGCGAGTCAGGGCCTCGACGCTTCGAGGGTCCTCGAGGTCGCACCCGGTCGACCCACCGTGGAGACGATTCGACTGGTCGCACCGAGCCTCGACGCCGTTCGAGAAGCGGCCGATCTGACGGCTTCTGAGGCGCCGGACACGGAAGGCTTGGTCGCGATGGTTGGGGCTCACGATCTGGTGGGCGCCCTTCCGCCGGAGGCATGGGGGGTCGTTACGTCCGGGATTCGGATCACGGCGGAAACTCGCCTGGGTCATGCCGAACTGCCGCTTCCCCAGGTCTTGGTCTCGGCGGATGACGTGACTCGAGGGAAGCCGGACCCGGAAGGGTACTTGACGGCAGCCAAACGCCTGAAGGCGTTGCCGTCGGAGTGCGTGGTGATCGAGGACGCGCCAATCGGGCTTGCTGCTGCAAGGGCGGCTGGAATGCGAACGATCGGGCTGGCGTTTCAGTATGGACGTGAGGACCTCTTCGACGCCGATGTGGTTGTCGACCGGCTATCGGACCTGGACGTGAAGGTAAAGGTCTCAGCCGGAGAGCGTCAGATTGTACTCCACGCGAAAGCGTGACGCCTCTGTTCGCGACGTCGACTGGACAAGACTCACTGAGGCTTGTTGCGGCGAAGCCGTATGCCAGCGGTATAGTGGGACTCAGCTACGAACGGAGATCCGATACCTGAGAGGGGCACCGGACATCAAAGCATTAAGGGGCTGACACGATAGCCGCTCGCGATCAAACCACCGGCGACGACCGCGCCCGCAGCAAACCCACCGCAGGCCTCCGGGCCGCGGCGATCCATGCCGTCACCTTCGACTTCTACAACACACTCGCCTATCCCCGCGCCGGTGGCGGACGAGGCGCGATTTTGATGGAGTACATTCAGGGCGCCGGGCTCGAATCCGATCCATGGGAGCACCAGGTCCTGTATGACGTCTTCGAGCCCCATGCGCGAGAGTATTCCCCGACCCAGTCCATTGAAGCCAAGAGACGCTACCGGTTACGCTTCGCGGAGCGGGTGTTCGATCGGCTGAATATTCGGGGTTCGGGTGCGGTCGCCGCGGATCACGCCGCGGAGTTCTGGCGCCTCCTCGGGCCCGCTTCTCTAGCGCTGTACTCCGATGTGACGTCCGTTCTTGAAGGGTTAAAGCGTCGAGGGCTCCCCGTAGCGGTAGTCTCTAATTGGCAATGCGGTCTGACGCATTTCTGCACGGATCTCGGGATTGGCGGCATGTTGGATGATGTTGTCGCGTCCGCCGAGGTGGGCTCGGCGAAGCCCGAGCCCGAGATCTTCCACGAGGCCTGCCGCCTGCTCGGCGTCTCGCCGAAGAGCACCCTGCACGTCGGTGACTCGACCGTTGACGACTTCGAAGGCGCGCGCCAAGCCGGTCTTCAAGCGATCTTGGTGAAGCGTGATCCAGATCGAGACGAGACGAGCCCCTCGATTCCCGGTCTCGTTGGTGTGTTGGATCTGTTGGCACCTGAGGCGTGAGGCATGGGACTCTACAACAAGTACATCTTGCCCAAGCTGGTACACATGGCCTGCAGCGGGAACCCGTCCATGCGCCAGCGCGAGAAGGTCGTCCCGCTCGCTGAGGGGCGCGTGCTGGAGATCGGGATCGGCTCCGGCCTCAATCTGCCGTACTACGATGCGACGAACGTGACCAAGCTCTGGGGTCTGGATCCCTCGCCGGAGCTCACGAAGCGTGCACAGATTGCCGCGCGCGCCGTCAGTTTCGAGGTCGAGTTTATCGGTCTACCGGGCGACGAAGTCCCTCTGGACGCCAAGAGCGTCGATACGGTCCTCGTCACGTATACGCTGTGCACCATCCCGGAAACCCGGCCTGCTCTGGAACAAATGGCTCGAGTCCTGAAGCCCGGAGGTCGGCTGATCTTCTGTGAGCACGGGGTGGCGCCGGATGCGAGCGTCAGACGCTGGCAGGATCGGATCAATCCGATTTGGCGGCGGCTCGGGGGTGGGTGTAACCTCAACCGCCCCATCCCGGAGCTCATCGAGGGTGGCGGATTCCAGATCCGCGACATGGACACCATGTACATTCCCGGCTGGCGCCCCGGGAGCTTCAACTACTGGGGCAGCGCAACACCGGCATGATCGGAACCGACAGGAGAATGCGAAGGGAATCAGAATCGTGAGACGCCCTACGGGTGGCCGCCAGGCGCAAATCCTTGCCGCGGCTCTCGGCACATGGCTGGTGCTCGGCGCGTGCTCGCCCCCCGCGCCGGACGAAGCGACAGATGAGGCGATAGTCGTCCCGGGAAGCGGGACACATGCGGACTTCCTGTGGACTCTCGAGCCGGCCGAGGACTCCGAGAAGATCAAGCGGCTCGAGGCGTACGTGACGAGGTACGATCCCGATCCGGATGGGTACGAGGACGCCGTCCACGTCAGATACTACCGGGTCGCCCAGTACCGATTGCTCCAACTCTACTATCGGACGGGGATGATCGAAGCCGCGGATGCCCTACTGGCCCAGCTGGAGTCGACGGACGCAGACATCAAGTAACCCCGGCGTGTCCACGGAGGTCTCCCACATGCGCTACACGGCGCTTGTCGACTATCAATGGGACATCTTCGCGGTCGATCTATCGACCGGGGAGGAGTTCCCGTGGTTTCGGACCCTGGACGAGACGAGGCATGCGCGTGGAAGCCGCGCTGAATGCGCAGGGAGCCCCTTGATGTGAGCACCACTAGCGCGAGTTCGCGTGGGAGGGAACGATGCCTGAGCTGAAGGAACGGAAGGCCCACTGGGAGGCCATCTACGAGACGCGCGCCCCCGACGAGGTCAGCTGGTATCAGGCCAACCCGGAGCTCTCGATACGCCTGATAAAGGCCGTGACCGACGGGGATGTGAATCAACGTCTTCTGGACGTGGGTGGTGGCGCCTCGCTCTTGACTGACTACCTGGTCGAGCTCGGGTATCGATCGATAGGGGTGCTGGACGTGGCCCTCGGCGCGCTCGCCCGAGTCAAGGACCGGCTGGGTGCACACGCGCGATCGGTCGAGTGGTTCGAGACAGACGTGACGAAGTTCGACTCACCACACGGGTGGGATGTGTGGCACGACCGGGCGGTGTTTCACTTTCTGACGGATCCAGACGACCGCCGGAGCTACGTGGAGAGTCTGCTGGGAGCGCTGGATACCGGCGGCCATGCCATCGTCGCCACGTTCGGGCCCGATGGGCCACCGAAGTGCAGCGGGCTGGAAATCGTCCGCTACTCGCCCGAGACACTGGCGGAAGAGCTGGGACCCGAATTCACGCTGCTGGAGGCGACCGAAGAGCTGCACTCCACTCCTTCGGGGGGGAAGCAAGCCTTCGTGTACGGCGTATTCCGCAGGTGATCCGCTACCGCAGGTAATCCAGCGTGGAACACGATCCGCGGACTCTGCTCGCGCTTGGGCGCGAAATACTCGACCCCGTTCTCGAGGCCGCTGGATTCAGCTTCGTAGCCCGGGATTCGGGTAAGGGATCCGGTGGTCACTACGCGCGCGCGGATTACAGGCGCGGGGACCGGAGGTTGGAGCTCCATTTTCGCCGCTCGCTGGGCCTCGTACGCTACCACGTAGGATCAGCTTCGCTCGCGCACGTGGAATACGTGGACGCCGTGGCAGGGCCAGGCGCACCCCGCGATTACCCCGGCTTCTCGGATGATCCGCGAGACGGATTCCGCCATCTGCGAGCAGACCTGGAGAGGTACGGTTCGACGTTCCTGGAGGGTCCCGATGAGGATTTCCTCCGGTTGGTTGAGTCGTCGGAGTTGAGCCAAGGAAGCGGGATTTCGCGCCTGAGCCAAGTAGAGCGGTCCGAGACAGACGAAGTCGAGTAACTCGAGGAGACCTGACCATGACCGATACCGCTGCAGCCCAAGCGTCGTTGGAAGGGGTGTTGAAGGACGAGATCGTGCGGATGTACCAGGAAGTCGCCGACGACCCGTCCGGGGTGTTCCACTTCTTCCACGGCCGTGAGGCGGCCGAGCTGTTCGAGTACCCGTCTGAATGGCTCGATCGCGCCCCGTCCGGTGCCGTGGCCTCTTTCGCCGGGGTGGGGAACCCGCACCAGCGCGCGAGCGTGCAGGCGGGCGAGACCGTTCTGGATCTGGGGAGCGGCGCCGGTCTCGATGCGATCATTGCGAGCTGGGGAGCTGGCCCCACCGGCAAGGTGATCGGCGTGGACCTCAACCCTTCCATGTGCCTGAAGGCCCAGGCCCATGCGGCGTCGGACGGCACGTCGATGGAATGTCACGAGGGCCGCATGGAGGACATTCCCCTGCCTGACGCCTCCGTCGACGTCGTGATCTCGAACGGCGTGATCAATCTCTCTTTCCAGAAGCGGAAGGTAGTGGAGGAGATGTTTCGGGTGCTCCGGCCCGGTGGTCGGATATCGATTACGGACATCGTGAGCGCCAAGCAGCTGTCCCAGTCCATCGTGAACGACCCCAAGCTGTGGGCCAGCTGAATCGGAGGTGCTCTCCTGGAAGGAGAGATGTTCAGGCTGCTCGAAGAGACCGGGTTTACGGGAGTGCGGTCCGCCGTCGTGCCGAGATTCCGGTTCCGGCAGGAGTCGACGCAGAACGCCGCCGAGCAATACGGGGTCAAGGCGGTCATGCTGACGGCGTCCAAGCCGACCGAGTCGGTCTGACCGAGGTGGCACGGGTGATCCGGACAACGGCCGCTCGCCATCGCCCATGAGAATGTGCCGGCCCGAGCGCGGCACAGGAACGCCTGCCGGTGTATAACCGCCCGGTCCTATGCATCGCAGGAGGAGTCGTGCCGTCACCCATGATCGCGTGTCGCCGCTCGAGTCGCGGGTCAGTGCTGATCGCTCTCGCCGCCATGTTCGCTGTGGCTTGCGGGGGTACCACCGAGCCGAACGGCAACCAGCCACCGCCTCCTCCCGCCGGCGTCCCCGCCGCGCTGGAGGCCGTGCAGGGAGACGACCAGACGGGGATCGGAGGGCGGCCGCTGGACACGTCGCCGACCGTGCGCGTCGTGGACGGTCGCGGAGACCCGGTTGCCGGGGTCGAGGTGAGCTTCGAGCCGAGTCCCGGGGCCGGCACGATCACGCGGCCCAACCCCACGACGGATGCCGACGGCCTCGCCAGCGCCGGGAGCTGGACGCTCGGCCCGGAACCGGGAGCCCAGCGCCTGCGTGCGAGCGTGGGCGGGGTTGCCCCGATCTTCTTCTTCGCCACCAGTACGATCCCGCCCGCCGTGTACGACATCGTGATTCGCTTCAACGCCGGAAGCCCGACGACTGCACAGCGGCAGGCGTTCCGAGTCGCCGAAGCACGTTGGCAAAGCGTGATCTCCGGAGATGTCCCGGATGTCGCGATCAGCGAGAGCGTCGGATTCTGTGGGTCCACCGAGGCGCTCGACGAAACGATCGATGACCTCCTGATCCTCGCCGACGTGGTCGACATCGACGGCACCGGCGGCGTGCTTGGCTCCGCCGGTCCATGCGTGCTCCGAAATGCGAGCGGGCTGCCGCTGATTGGCCGCATGCGGTTCGACGCCGCGGACCTCCTGAACCTCGAGACGTCGGGTCGTCTGGACGAGGTCATCGTGCACGAGATGGGGCATGTGCTGGGAGTCGGAGGGCTGTGGGATGACTTCGGGCTGGTCGCCGAGACGAGCGGTGCCCCCGGCGCGGACCCGCACTTCACAGGTACACAGGCGCGCGCCGCCTTCGATGCGGCCGGAGGCCAGCCGCTCGTGGGCAAGAAGGTGCCGATCGAGGATGAAGGCGGGGGAGGAACGCGCTTCGTGCACTGGCGCGAGCGCGTGATGGGGTCCGAGCTGATGACAGGGTTCGTCGACGACGGTCCCAACCCGCTCAGCATCATCACGGTCGCATCCCTGGGCGACATGGGGTACGAGGTGGATCTGACGGCCGCGGAGGAGTACACGGTGCCCTTCGCCACTTCGGGCCTCGCGCGGTCCCCGAAGCTGGCCCTCGGGAATGACATCCTTCGGCAACCGGTCTATCGAATCTACGCGAGCGGACGTGTCGAGCTAATCGAGAGCTTCTGAGATGCTTCGGACCCTTGGGCTGGTGCGGATCCCGCTGCTGTTGGTGTGCGCCTCGGTGGCCCTCGCCGGGTGTGTACGACGGCCCGGAAGAGGACCCACCCTGCTCGCTTGGGCCGCGTGCGTCGTGGGCGACCGCGTCGCGAACCCCGCTGAGCTGGCGGGCGAGTACGAGCTCGCGCTTTACGCGACCTCGGGCCCCAGGGTCGGGGCGACCGTGACGGGCCGACTGACGCTGGTGGCGCAGTCGGAAGCGCTGCTCGCGGTGCCCGATGTCGATGGGACGCCGCTGCCGGGCGCATCGATGCCTCTTTACGGCTCGGCTGACGTACGTCTTGAGCGCGTGGGGGCGACCGCCGCGGGCGAGGTGGGCGACCAGGACCCCACCGCTCCCGGCGTGGGGGGCTACTCACAAGCCGGCCAGGGCGACCTTCCGCCGGGACTCACCCTGCGGCTCGGGACCGAGGCCAACCGGCGCGGCCAGATACGCTTCGATGGCACGTACATGTCACTCGCGGTGCGTGACTCCGGTGCCGATGGGTTTTCGGGTGAGTGGCGCACCGGTGGTGTGGAGGGGGAAGAAGCGAGCGGCCGGTTTTGCGCCTCGCGCCCGTGAGAGTCGCACCGTCCTCGGTACTTGCCCTGGCGGTATCCGTCCTGCCCGCCCAAGCCGACGCCCAAGCCGGGGCTCGGGCCGGGGCTCGGGCCGGAGCTCGGGAGCAGGCACAGGAACCGGGTAGAGAATACACGTACCGACAGATTGACGGACGATCGCTCAGCGCGTTCGTCTTCCTTCCAGCGACGGCGGAGAGCCGCGATCCCCGCAGCGCCGTGCTCCTGTTCCACGGAGGGGGATGGAGCGCCGGGTCGCCGGAGTGGACGTTCGACGCCGCCCGCCGGTTTGCAAGCCTCGGTATGGTGGCGATCTCCGTCGAATACCGCCTCTCCGTCGATGGCTTGACGCCCATCGACGCGCTCGATGACGTGTGTGCGGCGCTCGCTTGGGCGCACGAAAACACGAGCAAGTTGGGCATCCACGAAGCGCGAATAGCCGCCTACGGAGTGTCTGCGGGTGCGCATCTGGCTGCCACCACGGCCACCGTGGGCTGCGCGGGGCGGGGTGCCGGCGGCGACTCGCGACCGGACGCGCTCCTGTTGTGGTCACCGGCGCTGGACGTGACGATCGATGGGTGGTTTCGAAGGCTCCTTCGCGACCGAGCGGTAGCGATCGACTACTCACCGGCCCAGCATGTCGGGCTATCGACCCCGCCCACGAGCATCGTCATCGGTGAAGAGGATACGCTGACGCCGCTGGCCGGAGCCGAGCGGTTCTGTACTCGCCTCGTCCAGCGAGGGCAGCGGTGCGAGTTACACGTTTATGAAGGCCTCGGGCACCTGCTGACCCGCAATCTGGCCAACCAGGAAAGCGATTTCGATCCGGATCCTGAGGCACGTGCGGACGGGATCGCGCAGCATGAGAGATTCCTTGTCGAACTGGGCTTCATTCAAAGCTCATAAGTCAGGGGACGGAGCCGCGCGCGCGGCAGATCGATGGGCGATTCATAGCCGAGCATCATATGGTTCTTTCGCTGGGGAGAGCGTTACCTGAATCTGGAGGTTGAATGGCTAAGCAGATCCGTTGCGCCGACGTCGGGCTCGACTGCGATTACGAGGCATGGGCTGAAACGGAGGAGGAGTTGCTCAAGATGGTTGCGGATCACGCCCAGCAGTCGCACGGGATTGAAGAGATCACGCCCGAGCTCCAGCAGAAGGTGCTTGGCGCCATGCGCGACGCGTAGCCGCGTCCTGTGCATGGCCATCAGAACTGCCGTGGAGGGCGAATTCCGCGATGCTGCTCAAGCAAGCCACCCTCGAGGCTGTAGCTGACGGCAAGGTCACGCTGGCCTTCCGACGCTGGCGAAGACCCACGGTGCGCACGGGCGGTAGCCTGACCACCTCGATCGGCGTCCTGTCGATCGACAGCGTAGACCCGGCCGTCTACCGGGTCTCCTTTCATGTGGCCGGTCCCGACCCCCGCATCGCGCTGCGGACCCGAGTACCCGAAAGCGACGAGGAGCTGGATCACCTCAGGTCGCGGCTCGCGCGCTGGGACGCGGCCAGCACGTCGGGCCCGTGGACGCTTCCAGTTCTGAAGCTCATCGAGCAAACGCCAGGCGTGCGAGCAGCCGATCTGGCTGCCATGGCTGGTCAGGAGACCAAACGCTTCAAGGGGAACGTTCGGAAGCTCAAGGGGCTGGGCCTGACGGAGAGTCTCGAGATCGGGTATCGGCTGTCGCCGAGAGGGGAGGCGGTGCTCGAGCACCTGAGCCAGAAGTGATGGGGGCGACATGAGTAACGCGGAGCCGAGGTTCCTCAACCTGACGCCCGACAACATCGAAGATGAGCACATCTGCTGCGCGATCGTGGGCAAGCAGCACCAGGAAGGAGTGGATCGTAAGAAAGCCTTCCTCTCGTGTGGTTTCGAGCGGGGCCTGGTGTTCCGGAAATACGATGTGCGGGGCAAGGTCTTCATCGAGTACGCACCTGCCGAAGCCGCCTGGCGACCGGTCGTGGCTCCCGATTATCTGGTCATCCATTGCCTCTGGGTGTCCGGCCGCTACCAGGGTCGGCAACTGGGCCGCGAGTTGCTCGAGTACTGCGTCACCGATGGAGGGGAGCGCCACGGGGTCGTGGCCGTCAGCGGTCGTCGTCCCTACCTGACCGACACCCGCTTTTACCTGCACCAGGGGTTCGACCTCATCGAGCAGACCGATACCGGGTTCGACCTCGTCTGCTATCGAGCGAACGACGATGCCCCCACGCCCCGCTTTGCCGATCGCGCCAAGCGTGGAACCGTGTCCCAGGACCAGGGCGTCCACTTCGAGTACGCCTACCAGTGCCCCTTCGTGCCGGATTGCACGCGAAACATGTCCGCGGTGGCACGCGAGTTCGACCTGCCGGTCACGACCAGAGAACTGACCACCGTAGAGAGCGCCCATGATGCCGCGTCTCCGTTCGGCACGTTCGGCGCCTTCCTGCACGGCCGGCTCATCACGCATGAGTTGATGAGCGACAACAAGTTCCGGAAGCTGTTGCAGAGCGAGCTGGAGGCTGGAGCGCGGTAGTGGAGCATGATGGGCGTGTGCGAAAGGTGACGAGGAGGCGTGTCGTTGCGGCGATCATCGCCGTGCTGCTCGCCACCATGTTCTTCTTGATTCGCGACTGGACCACCGTCGACCGCTGTCTCGATGCGGGTGGTCGGTGGGACGCGGAGGCGGAGGAGTGTGATTTTGGAGACTGAACGAGTCTTCGAGGAGGACACGTGATCGCCGTGACCGGCTTGGGGCTCGTGCTCGCCGGATTCGGAGGAAAGAGCGCGGCGTGAGGAGCCGCCTTGCGAGGGGCTGTGAGAGGGCTTAATTGGGCCTGGAGGGACGACCCTCACCCATTCGATAGCATTCGATGGAGACGGCTACCGTGCTGGATATCGATCTGACCGGAGACGAAATCGACGTGCTACGGCACGTTCTGGAGAGCTACCTTTCGGACTTGCGAATGGAGATCGCCGATACGGACAGCTTCGACTTCCGAGAGATGCTCAAGCACCGCAAGCAGGTGATCAACAAGGTGCTCGACGCGCTTCCGGCGGCTGAGCAGTCGCCGGAAGCGCCCCGTTGACGATTCCTGTCGAAGTCGCACGCGCGAGCAGCCCGGAATGCAGGCGTAAGGGCGGATGAGCCTCGTAGACCTGTTCCACTCGATCACGACAGGCCCTACGCGGCGGCGTGCGCTGCTCACCCCCGTCGGTCTGGTCGTGTTCGCGACGCTGCTGATCCTGGTTGTCCTCGCTGGCCTGCTGACGGACCGGGCGATCGGTCTGCCGCGCCTAATGCCCGGCACCGCTGGCTCGCTGATCGGAGTGATCCTGCTCGCGGCAGGCTCGATACTCTGCGGCTTGTGCGTCGCTCTGTTCGCGAAGGCGAAGGGGACGCCGGTCCCGTTCAATCCTCCGCGCGGCCTCGTTGTGACCGGACCGTACGCCTGGATGCGTAACCCGATGCTGACCGGCGCGTTCGCATGCCTCTTCGGGGTCGGGTTTCTTCTCCACTCACTCTCGATCGTCCTCGTTTGGACCCCGCTGTTCGTCGTTGCGAACGTGGTCGAGCTGAAACGGGTGGAGGAGCCGGAGCTCGAGCGGCGCTTTGGAGCGAGCTACGTCGAATACCGCAACCGGGTGCCCATGTTCTTCCCCAGGTCCCCGGCCTCGCACCATTGAGGGTCCGCGAGCGGGACTCGACATGACGCAGTCGAGCAGTCCATGAGAGCCTCAATTTGCCACGTCCTCGTCCCGGCGGTCCTTCTGCCGCTTCTAGCCTGCCAGAACGCTGCGCCAGAGGCGACCGACAGGCTCGACGTGGCGTCAGCTGCGCTCGACGCTGCACACGCCGCCGCCATTCAGGACAGCGTCCGCGATCTGACCTCGGCGATCGCCCGGGATCTCGAGCGAGATGGACCGACCGGGTGGTTGGCGTACTTCGTCGACGGGCCAGAGTTCTTCATGGCATCCGATGGGCAACTGGTGTTCCCGAGCATCGATTCCGCCACCAGCTTCATACGTGGTTTCGCTCCCGGGGTCGCCCACATGGAGCTGGTATGGGAGGAGATGCGCATCGACCCGCTCTTTCCCGGAGCCGCCGTTCTCGCCGCCTCGTATCGCGAGGTGATCACGGACACGGCGGGAAGCGAGTCCCGATTCCAGGGCTACTTCACGGGAGTGGCGGTGCATACCTCGACGGGTTGGCGACTACGAGACCTACACTGGTCGAGTCCCGCGCCAACGCCTTGAGCATCGCATGGACTTGACGATTCCGTATACGTTCTATCCCATGGCGCTGCCGGCTCCGTGGGTCTGGGGGCTTTTTCTCGGCGCGATAGCCGTCACCGCAGTACTCACGTGGCGGATCGCCCGTCGCAGATCCACAAAACAGGCGCTGCTCTTGCTCGTGCCGATCCTCTTAGGATCGTTGGTGGTCAGCAGTGCCTGGGGCATGATCATCACCTTCTTCACCCACGATATCTGATCGCGCGAGAAGATGGGCAGGATCGCGTTGTTCGTGATCGCGATTGGCGGTCTCGGCTATCTGGTCATCGAGTTGATCGTGAGACGCTTGCTTGGCGTGCAGGTTAGCCCCGTCGTGGCCGTCTCGGTCTCCGTCATCATCGCTGTTATCGTGTGGACGATCTTTATCTGGATTGCTGGCGACCGGCTCGGGCAGAGGACGAGTGCACAGCGGGGAGACGAGTGATGGACCTCCGTCCGATGACCCCGCACGGCCTCGCGTTGCTCGCCTACTATCGAGGCGACTCCGAGGCGGAAGTCCTGATCCGGCGGGATGACGGACTCGAAGTGGCCCTGCCTGTGAGCGTCTTCTTCCGCTCTCCCGCCGAGTTCTGGCCCATCGAGACCATGGCCCTGGAGCATTGTCGGGGCCACGTGCTGGACATCGGCGCCGGATCCGGACTCCACAGCCTCGCCTTGCAGGCGGAGGGCCGTCGTGTGACCGCGCTGGACATCACCCCCGAAGCGACGAGAATCATGACACGACGCGGGGTGGAAGACGTCCGTTGCGCCGACATTCTCGAGTTCGCGGGAGGGCCGTTCGACACCCTGCTCATGCTGGGACACGGCATCGGAATCGTGGGGGATCCGCCGGGCCTGAGGCGCTTCCTGCTCCACGCCCGTCGGCTGATCCAAGCCGATGGGCAACTGTTGGCGGACTCGTTGGATGTGCGGCGGACGGATGAAGAGAAGCACCTCGCCTATCATGAGGCCAATCGCGAAGCCGGCAGGTATGTGGGAGAGACGCGTGTGCAGTTCGAATACGAAGGTTACGTCGGGCCCTACTGCGGCTGGGTGCACGTGGACCCGGTGACGCTGGCGCAGCACGCCGCGCGGGCGGGTTGGGAGTGCGAGATCCTGCTCGAGGAGGGAAGCGGCGAGTATCTGGCCCGCCTCACGCCGCGTCCACCCGGTTAGGCTGCGGATCATGACGCGACTCTTCGCCGCTCTTCGGTCGATCGTGTACGCGAGCGTCTTCATCGGTCTCTGGGGCTGGGTGGCGCTGCAGGTCCGCGTATACGATCCTGCGATCGGGTTCGAGTTGCCGGCCGGCAGCCGGGTGCTGGGCACCTTCCTGTTGGCCCTGGGAACTGCCGTCGCGATTACGTGCGTCGCCTCGTTCGTAGCCCGCGGACGTGGGACGCCGGCCCCGTTCGACCCGCCGACCCGGTTCGTGGTCACCGGACCGTATCGATGGGTGAGGAATCCGATGTACATCGGCGGTCTGGCCATGCTCGTCGGGTTCGGCCTGTGGCACCGCTCCCCGTCGATGCTGTTATTCGCGGGGTTGCCATTCCTGCTCGTGCACGCCTTCGTGGTGTTCTACGAGGAGCCCCAGCTGGATGGAGGATTCGGGGCAGCGTACGAGCAGTACAAGCGGGCGGTGAGACGCTGGATTCCGCGTGTGCCGGGGGAACTCGGAGAGGATAAGGGAGACGGACCATCGTAAAACGCACCTTGTATGCGGTGCTGTTCACCGCCTGTGCCTCGCTCGCGGGAGCGCGGGCCACCGAGGCGCAGCTCGTCACCGTCGGGGTCGGTGCGCTCCTCAGCGAGCGGCCGACCGAGCCGGTGTTCGAGTTGCACGCGGAGACACCGCCGTTCGCACGGGCGAGGGCGTACGTCACGGTGTCGTGGACCGACGAGAGCTGGACTCCCACGCTCATCACGGCCGCCGAGCGACCCGTGCTCCACGTAGGCCAGGCGTTTCTGGGTCTGGGGGCGGGGTTGCTGTGGCTCGATGCGAACGACTACTCCCCATACCCCATGCTGGTCAGCTCGACCGTCGTACCACTCGGGATCCCGCGGACCTCCTTCGTGGCGATCGCTTCAACGCTCCCCTTCGAGGACTTCGACTGGTCGCTCGTGCTCAAGGTCGGGGTCACCGTACTGTTCGTGCGATAATGGAAGAAGTGTCAGCCGGTCTTTGGCGAGTGCCGCTCGCACCGCTGGACAGCATGAATGCGTATCTCTTGGACGACGTGTTGGTCGACTCAGGCGCGCGTTTCTCCGCCGGCCGGTTGCTCGAGGCGCTCGAGGGACATGACGTGCGGGCACACGCCGTCACCCACGCACACTTCGATCATGTCGGCGCCAGTCACGCGGTATGTGAGCATCTCGGGATCCCGCTTTGGTGCGGTAAAGGCGACCGCGAAGCGATAGAGTCCGGAGACCTGAGCGGGATTCTCCCCCGGTCGCGATCCTGGGTGGCCAGGGTCGGAAAGCTGTTCGCGGGTCCGAGTCATCCCGTATCCCGCACGCTGGAGGAGGGTGATGAGGTGGGTGGATTCACCGTGCTCGAGTGTCCGGGGCACACCCCGGGCCACCTGGCGCTCTGGCGGGCGAGCGACCGCGTCCTCGTACTTGGAGATGTACTGTTTCACCGGAACCCGGTCACCCTCCGGAAGGGTCTGACCGAACCGTTCGACGCCGCGACGACCGACCCGAGCCTGAACCGGGACTCCGCCCGTCGGCTCGCAGCGCTCGACCCGGCCGTCGTCTGTTTTGGCCACGGCGCGCCGCTGAGAGATCCGGAGCGGTTCCAGGACTTCGTGTCGAGCCTACCGGGCGGGTGAGGTCCGCTGCACGGCGGTGCGATTGGACCGCGTCCGCCGGCCCCAGATTCACTCAACGTTTCGGAACGGCACACATGAACGACGATCTCGAGAGGAACAAGCAGACCGCGATGGCCTTCTACGGCATGGCCTTCAACGACTGTAGGCCCGCCGAAGCCGCCGAGCGCTTCCTCGGCGAGGAGTATGTCCAGCACAACCCGCTGGTGCCCGACGGAAAACAGGCCTTCATCGAGTACTTCGTGCGGATGGCGGCCGAATATCCCGGGAAGCGGGTATACTTCGCGCGCGCCATCGGCGAGGGGGACTACGTCGTCCTTCATTGCAGGCAAGAATGGCCAGGACTCCCCGATTACGCCGGCATCGACATCTTCCGCTTCGATGAATCCGGAAGGGTGGTCGAGCACTGGGACGTGCTGCAGGTCGTACCGGAGGAATCAGCGAACGACAACACCATGTTCTAGGTCGCAAGCTGATCGCTCCGAGCTGCAAGCCGATCGCTCCAGGTCGCAGGCCGATCGCAACGCATCCATTGGAAGGGGCTCGATGACTTGCTCATGCGGTCTGGCGTCGGAAGCGGAGTGCAAGGGACACTTCGATGAGACGCTGGCGAAAGAGTTCTCGGACTACCGATACGCCAAGATCCACCGGCTCACCGTGGACACGTATTCGCTGCAGCACGCCGATCCATACATGATCTCGGCCAAGTCCTTTGCGGCGCACCTGACCGGGATGTGCTGCGCGATGGAGTACGAGGGTGACCGGGACCTACTGCGGGCAGTGCAGCAATGGTTGAACGGGAAGCGTCACGACCTCGAAAAGCCGCCGCTCCTGGACGATGTCGGGGAGCTGACCATCGCTCACATACTGGACGCCCCGGACGAAGCCGAACACGAGAGGCTCGTCAGGGAATGGGCGTCAGATGTCTGGAGCGCATACGCTGCTTATCATGATCTTGCACGAGACTGGATCGAGACGGCGAAACGGGAACAGGGAGAATAGACCATGGGACTCAGCCAGGCCTTACTGCCCGAGTTCGATCACGAGATGGCGAACACGCGCAAAGTCATCGAACGCATTCCGAACGATAAGCTGGGCTGGAAGCCGCACGACAAATCGATGGCGTTCGTCGGCCTCGCCACTCACCTGTCCAACGTTCCGAGCTGGACCGTGATGACGATCCAGCAGGACAGCTTCGACATGGCCCCCGAGGGCGGTGAGCCTCATCACGTCGAGCCGGTCACGTCCGTCCAGGAGGCACTGGAGGCGTTCGACAAGAACGTGGCCGATGCGCGCGCCGCGATCGAAGGCGCCAGCGACGAGCATCTGTTCGGAGAATGGACGTTCCTGTCCGGCGGCGAAGTCATCTTCTCGATGCCGCGGATCGCGGTGCTTCGGAGCATGGTGATCAACCACGTCATCCACCACCGCGCGCAGCTCGGGTTGTATCTGCGGCTGAACGATATCGCGGTCCCCGCCGTGTACGGACCGACGGCCGACGAAGCTCCCTAGGCGAGGGCACTTCCGGACCACGCCCCTGAAAGGCGAGTTGCGCGCCGCGAGAACCTACGGGAGCAAGGGCCCGCACGTAGTCCTGATCCATGGAGGCCCCGGTGCTCCCGGGCACATGGCCCCCATAGCCCGGGAGCTGGCCGGGGAGTTTCGGATTCTCGAACCGTTCCAGCGAGGTAGCGGCGGGACACCGCTCACGGTGGCTTGCCACCTCGAGGACTTGAACGAGGTCATCGGTTCCTTCGCGGGCGAGACACCCGTCCACCTGGTGGGTTTTTCCTGGGGCGCCATGCTGGCGCTCGCGTACGCGGCCGCCCGACCCGGCAGGGCGAGGGGGCTGGTTCTGATCGGGTGCGGCACCTTCGATCCGGCCGCGCGGGAACGCTTCGAAGCCACCGTGAAAGAGCGCATGGACGAGCGTCTGCGTGCGAGAATGGATGGTCTCGACAACGAGATCGCGGACGCGGACGAACGGCTCAGGCTCAAGGCGGAGCTGCTGCTCGCGGTGTACTCCTACGACCTCGTCACCACCGATCTCGAGAACGAGCGCGTCGACGCCCGCGCGAATCGGGAGTCGTGGGAGGACATGCTGCGGTTGCAGAGGGAGGGCGTCTATCCGGCGGCGTTCGCGACCGTCGATGCTCCGGTGCTGATGCTCCACGGCGCCAGAGATCCGCACCCGGGTCGCATGATCAGAGCGAGCCTCGAGCCCCACGTGCCACACCTCGAATACCACGAATGGGAGTCGTGCGGCCACTACCCCTGGCTGGAAAACGAAGTGCGCGATGACTTCTACGCGCGACTGAGGAGTTGGCTTTCCTCTCGGAGCGCCCCAACTTAGGTCGGCCTACCACCGGAGTTCCAAGCCCATCGTGTCTGCACGAGGAGGTGAACATGGTTCCGATAATGTCGCTGTTGATCCCGATCCTGGTAGCGGCAGTCCTCGTTTTCGTGGTCAGTTCGATCATCCACATGATGCTCAAATACCACGAGAGCGATTTCGGCCAGGTGCCGTCGGAGGATGCGGTCATGGATGCGATGCGCCCCTTCAACATCCCTCCGGGGGACTACGTCATTCCACGCGCGGAGAGCTCGCAGGCCATGAAGAGCCCCGAATTCCAGGAGAAGTGCAACAAGGGCCCAATCGCCTTCATGACGGTGCTGCCGAGCGGGTCCATGGGGATGGGCTCGAGCCTCGTGCAGTGGTTCATCTACTGCATCGTGGTCGGGTTGATCGCCGCCTACATCGCCGGCCGCGCGCTCGCCCCCGGCGCGGAATACCTAGCGGTCTTCCGCTTCGCGGGCGCCACGGCGTTCGTCGGCTACGCCCTGGCTCTGCTGCAGAACTCGATCTGGTACAAGCGCGCGTGGAGCTCGACCCTCAAGTCCGTGTTCGATGGTCTCGTGTACGCACTCGTGACCGCCGGCGTGTTCGGGTGGCTGTGGCCGGCGGCCTAGCCGAGTCCAGACCTCGCACCCGGATGCCCGCGAGTTCTCCAGAAAACATGCCTCGCGTCACACCAGGTGTGTTCTAGAGTCGAGGAACATGCGCATCCGGGCGATGGAGCGTGGCGATTGGGAGCGCGTACGTACGATCTACGAGCAAGGGATCGCGACCGGGCTGGCTACGTTCGAGTCTGCGGCCCCGGCTTGGGATGAGTGGGATCAGGACCACTTGACTACGTGTCGTCTGGTCGCCGAGGCCGAGGGCACCAAGGACGTAGTCGGGTGGGCGGCGCTGAGCCCCGTGTCGGATCGGTGCGTGTACGGCGGTGTGGCCGAGGTGAGCGTATACGTGGACGAAACAAGCCATGCAAAAGGCGTAGGCTCGTCGCTGCTGCGGCGCTTGATCGAGGATTCGGAAGCCGAAGGGTTCTGGACCCTTCAGGCCGGCGTGTTCCCCGAGAACGAAGCCAGCGTCCGAGTGCACGAGAAGCAGGGCTTCCGCGTGATTGGCATCCGCGAGAAGCTCGGAAAGCTGGGCGAGGAGTGGCAGGACGTGCTCCTCCTCGAGCGGAGAAGCACCCGCGTGGGAGTTTCCTAGATCACCAGTACCAACGCACAGCCAGAGAGTCGAGATCAAGCATGGACTTCTCGAATCCGGTCTCCGAGGCGGCGCGAAGCGCCGGAGTCTATACACGGCAGCTCCTCGATCTGCTGGGTGACCGTGACCCGATCGATGTACAGCGAGAGCTCGTCACCTGGCTGCGGGATGCCGTCGACGGGATGGACGGGGACCGACTCCGGCGGCGGGAGGCCCCGGGTAACTGGTCCGTCCTGGAAGTGATCCGTCACCTCGCCGAGACCGAGCTCGTGTACCGCTACCGGATGAGGAAGAGCGTCGCGCAACCGGGAGAGCCGATCGCCGGCTATGACCAGGATCGGTGGGTGGTAGAGCTCCGGTACACGGACGACTCGCTGGACGATTCGCTGGCGGAGCTGCAGGCCCTGCGCTCGGCGAATCTGGCCTGGCTGGAGGGGCTCACTCCCGAGGAGTTGGGGCGCGCGGGGATCCACGAGGAACGCGGACCCGAGAGCGTGGAGCACATCGTGAGGCTGCTCGCGGCCCACGACCTCGTTCACCGGGCTCAGATCGAGCGCATCAAGGACGCGACACTCTGAGCCTCGACCAACCTAATGGGCGAAATCGATCATCTCGTCTACGCCGGGCCCGACCTCGACGCGGCCGTAGACCAGCTCGAGAAACTCCTCGGTGTTCGAGCGGCCCCGGGCGGCCGACATCCCCGCTGGGGAACCCGAAACGCGTTGATCTCACTGGGCCCCGCGACCTACCTCGAAGTCCTCGGACCCGATCCGGAGCGCGACGATCGCGAGATGCCGAGGATCTTCGGCCTGAACCGGCTGGACGAGCCTCATCTGGTGACCTGGGTGGCGAAGGAAACGGACCTGGAAGGTCGGGTCGAGACGGCCGCCGCCGCCGGTGTCCACCTGGGCGAGATTTCCGCAGCGAGTCGGGAAAGACCGGACGGCCGCGTCCTCTCCTGGCGGCTCACGGATCCCGAGGTGGTCTTGGCGGATGGGGTCGTGCCGTTCCTCATCGATTGGGGCGCTTCCCGGCATCCGGCGATCGACGCGCCGCCCGGGTGCAGGCTATCGAGCCTGCGGGCCCAGCACCCCGATCCCGAGCGAGTGGCCGCGATGCTGGACGCCATCGGGTCGGACCTGCCCGTCGAGATGGGACCGGCCCCGGCCCTGATCGCCGTGATCCAAACCGCCATGGGCGACGTCGAGCTCCGATAGGGGAGGGGGTGATTGCATGCTGAGCGCTCGGTCATGGTTGTTCGCGGCGCTCGCGACGATCGGACTGTGCACATCGGTGAACGCTCAGCGCGTGGAAGAGAGTCGTTGGAGCGCAGCCGAAGCCGATATCGTGCGGCTTCACCCGAATGACTTCACGGAAGCGCCTCCCGCTGTTCGAGAGTCGCTCGAAGAGATGGGATGCCAAATCCCCCAAGCCTGGGGCGAGCCGGATGCCCATAATCTGATTGCGGGTTCGCGGCGTCCGGGCAGACGGATTGGGCTGCTCTCTGCTCGCGCGACGGGATCTCCGAGCTCGTCATCATCTGGGGAGGTGCGGCCAGTTGTCCGTCGGGATTGGCGTCCACGGCCGATCGCGCTTATCTACAAGCGCTCGGTGCCGAGGGCATTCTGTATTCGCGGGTGGTCGACTCCGTTTCTTTCGAGCCGCTGGACCGGTACTGGACATATACGGAGGAGGAGGCGCGGCCCACGCTCGCCCATGATGTACTGTCCGATGCGTTTCTCGAGAAGGGCGCGACGGCCTATTACTGCCATGAAGGTCATTGGCTGAGGTTCACCACCGATTGAAACCTGACGAAATGCGCATCTGCTTGCTGACTACGCAGGACTTGGAGGCCGACCCGTTTCCGGACGACGACTGGCCGTGTGATCCGCGGCCCTTCCTCCCCGAGGCGATGTGGGAGCTCGAGGTCCTCGAGAAGGAGACCGCCGTCGAGCGGGTCATCGCCCGCTCGCGTGAGGGATTCGATCTCTTCTTCAACCTGTGCGACGGGGCGTGGGACGAAGGGACGCCGGGTATCGAGGTCGTTCAGGCGCTCGAGCGGCTGAACCTGCCGTTCACGGGGGCTGCCTCGGAGTTCTACGAGCCTTCCCGTGAGGCGATGAAGCGGGTGTGCCGCACGTGGGGCATACACACTCCCGGTTACGTGCTCGCAAGGAGCGAGTCCGACGTCGAGCGAGCCGCGGAGACGCTGACGTTTCCCTTGTTTGTCAAGCACCCCAGCAGCTACGCCAGCGTCGGACTGACCCGGGAGTCGCGAGTCGAGACCCCTGAAGCCCTGCGCGAGCAAGCCGGCATCATGATGGACCGGTTCGCAGGCACGCTGATCGAAGAGTTCATCGATGGAATCGAGTGCACCGCGTTGGTTGCGGAGAACGCCAACGATCCCACGAATCCGATCACCTATACGCCCGTCCAGTACCGTTTTCCGGAAGGTGAAAGCTTCAAACACTCCGACATGAAGTGGGTCGACTACGCGCAGATGCAGAGCTTCCCGGTGGAAGAACCGGAGCTCGCGGCCCGTTTGCAGGAGGTCTCGGCAAGGTTCTTCGTGGGCCTCAACGGATCGGGCTACGGCAGGTGTGATATACGCGTCGATGCCGAGGGCCGGCCCTTCATGCTGGAGATCAACGCGAACTGCGGCCTCTACTACCAGCTTGAAGATGCCGGGAGCGCCGATTTCTGTTTGCTGCATGACCCGGCAGGGCACGAGGGGTTCACGCGTCACATCGTCGAGGCCGCGCTCCGACGGCACGAGCGGCGAGCTCGGGGATGGGAAGTGCGCTCACGCCGCGACGGCGAGCACGGTCTCTACGCCACGCGTCCGATCGAGACGGGTGAGCGGATCATCAAGTTCGAGGAGGAGCCGCACTCCCTGGTCACTCGGTCCCACGTCGAGGCCCGTTGGAACGGCGACCGGTTGGAGTGGTTCCGCCGCTACGCGTGGCCGCTGACGGATGAGCTGTGGGTGGTGTGGAGTTGCGATGCCGAGGACTGGAAGCCCGTCAACCATTCTTGCGATCCCACGGCCTGGCTCGAGGGCTTGGACGTAGCGGCCCGACGGCCACTCGCGGCGGGCGATGAGATCACGATGGACTACGCGACGGTCTTCAACGAGCAGATGCCGAGCTTCGAGTGCGACTGCGGTGCGCCGGGTTGCCGCGGAACGATCCGCGGCGACGATTATTTGCAGGACTTCGTTACCCGCTACGGGGATCACGTCTCGGACTACGTGCGAGACAAACGGCGTCGTGGCGCCCGGAAGATTATCCGGCTGGCGAGTCTGTAGCCTCCACGGCTTCCGAAGCTCTCCGGAGCTCGCGCACCCATGCGTGGATTGATTCGGGTCGCTGCCGGACTCCTGGGTGGGGGCATTCTGTACTCGTCCTGGCTCGCCGTCTTCCTGGTCGTCGGTCGAGACACCGAGCCCGTCGAAGCCGTACTTTGGCTGACGGCGCCAGTCATTACCGCGATCGGCTTCGCGGCGGGTGTCGCCTTGGCTCAACGATTCCTGGGCACCACCACGTGGTTCTGGCGCGTTCTCCCGTGGCCGCTGATCGGGTGCGCGATCGGTGCGGCAGCCATCTTTTGGTACGGGCCGATGCTGATCGTGTTCACGATGTTCATGGGTGGGGTGCTGGCCCTCGCGCTGCGTGAGGCTCACGCGCGCCAGAAGGGAGATGACCCATGAGTCCGAGAGCGTATCTCTACATTTCCGGGTCGATTTTCGCCGTGGTGGGTTCGGCCCATATCGTCCGCGCGGCCCTCGGGGTTCCAGTGGTCGCCGGAGAGTGGGAGTTCCCGATGTGGCTGTCATGGCCAGGCGGGATCTTCGCTATCTTCCTTTGCTTCTGGGCTTTTCGTCTGGCGGGACGCGATCGCGTATCGCCTTGAAGCCGGGGCCCACCGCACGATCGCAAATGGTTCTGGCGGACGACACCGCGGATGTCCCCAGCTGAACGCGAATCAGAGAGAGAACGATGCCACAAAGCCTCGCCCCCCCGTCGGAGACGTATGAGCGTCAGAGAGGCCTGCGCGCGCTGCAGGTGATCCCGGGCATAGGCAAGAGTCTGAGCCAGGATCTATGGGACCTCGGGATCCATGAGGTGGCCGCCCTGAAGACGGCCGATCCCGAGCACCTGTACCGACAGCACTGCGCCCAGGTCGGCGCCGAAGTCGATCGCTGCGTGCTGTACGCTTTCCGATGCGCCGTCTACTATGCGACAACCGAAGAGCACGACCCCGAGTTATTGAAGTGGTGGAACTGGAAGGATGGGAATGGCTGATCTTCCGAGATCGGCCCGCCGAGGGGCAAGCCAGTGATCGGCGGGCAGCGGGGGGCACTACTCGTCGTCGTTCTGGGCGTCGTATCGCTAGCAGCCTGCGTGCAGGATGGAGGCGGCTCGTGGGATGAGTACCGCAGCGAGCGCTTCGGCTATTCGATCGCGTACCCTGCCGATTGGACTCTGGTCGAAGCGCAGGCGTGGGAGCGGGGGATGGTCAGCGCGTCGGAGTTTCTGGCCCCGGGTGAGCTCGAGAAGCTCACCTTTCTGGAGCCACCGGGAGGGGCCTGGCCCGGACAGTTCGAGCTGAGGGTGCTGCCGAACCCCTACCTGCGAAGCGCTGGACCCGCTTCGCGTACGACCTGATACACGGTGAGTTCGTCACCGTGGCGGAAGACCGGGCTTACCTCCTGTCCTTCAATGCGAATAGCGAGGAGGACCCCGATTCTGACGCTCATCAACAGATCTACCAACACATGGTGGGAAGCTTCGCCCTCACCGGGCAGTGACCCTCTCTTACGAGATTCCCGCGGGTCCGAGACCGGCTGGAGCCGACCTACCTCCTGACTCGAGCGACGAACCGGAATCACGGACTGGAGCCGACGGAGCATGAAGCTGAGAACGGACCTGTTCGATCTGTCGGAGGTGGAGGAACCGCTTCAGGAGCTGCGGGTCGTTTGAGCGGTTCCGAAAGGCTCAAGGCCTGGGTGAAGCCGCAGAGACTACACGAGGGCGTGGCCGTCTTGATGGTCCTCGGGGGCTTGGGTCACTCCGGAGGGACGTTTCTCGCCTTTGATGAGCGGAGCCCGGAAGCCATGTGGTTCATGAGCGCCGGGCTCATGATGATGTTCCTCGGCTTCCTGAATCTGACGGCGGCCGACGCTCGTGGTCGGCTGCGGCGCCTCTCACTGCTGACCGAAGCGGCGAATCTCCTGGCGGCCGTTTTCCTCCTTCCCCTCTATTTGACGATGCGCGCGCCCGCGTCGATCGGACTGCTGTCCCTCGCCGCCGTCGCGTTTTGGCTGGAGCTCCAGAACCTTCGGGCGCGACGCCACTCCTAGGTTCCGCGATAGCTGCTCAACACCTCCACGGCACGCGCATTGTCCTCGATGGCGTTGTAGAAATGCGGAGAGAAGCGGATGAGCGGGCCGCGCGAGTCGATGATTACGTCGTTCTCGGCCAGGTGCGCGACCGCGCCCTGCGGATCGGGGTGACGGGCCAGGACCAGGGCGGAGCGTCGGTCCGAGCTCGGCGATTCGTGTAGCGTGAGCCCCGCCTCGACGAGCCGGGCGCGAAGATCGTCCGCCAGAACGCGGTTTCGCGTCTGGATTCGCCCGATCCCTGCCTCCTCGACGATAGCCAGGCCTCCGGCTGCCGTGTATGCCGCCCCAACCGGCGGCGTACCCATCTCGAAGCGGCGAGCGTCGCGCCGCGGGGTCGCATCGCGCAGATCGAACGCGAATTGGTTTTCGACGCCGAACCACGAAAGCGTCGTGGGGGCGATCTCGACGTCCGGCCGCACGTACAGGTAGGCGAGGCCGGGGCCTCCACAAAGCCACTTGAGCGTGCCCGACACGAGGAAATCGACGCCCAGCGAGCGGACGTCGATGGACAGCTGCCCGTTCGACTGATACGCGTCGAGGAGAATCCGGGCACCCGCCTCATGCGCGATCGAGGCCACGGCAGCCGCGTTCTGAATCGCGCCCGTGGAAAAGAAGACGTGCGACGTCACGACAAGCGCGGTGCGCTCATCGATCGCGTCCGCCAGCGCCTCGAGCGGAATCTCCACGCCGTCTGGGCTGCGGACGATCTTCACTTCGATTCCGAGCGGCACCCGCGACAGGAAGTGGTGGCCCACCGTAGGGAAGTCGAGCTCGGTGATCACGACCTTGGGTCTCCGACCCGGCTCGGTGGCACCGGCGACGGCTCCGGCGACCGCGGCGAGGGCCGCCGACACACTGGGCATGAGCGCGATCTCATCCGCGGTGGCCCCGATCGTTCGCCCGAGCGCCCCCCGCACCTTCTCGAGCTTCGCCATCCAGAGCTCGTACCAGGCGCTGGCCCCGAGCTCGTTCCACAGCTCCTCGAAGGTCCGGCGCTCCTCCACGGCTCGCCGTGAGAGCGCCCCGAGCGAGTTGGAGTTCAGGTACGCTTTGCGCTCGAGGATCGGGAACTCGTCGCGGAAACAGTCGAGCTCGCGCGTCGGGGTGGCCGGCTGGTCGGCTCTACGGGTATCGTTCATCTGCGGGCTGGCAGAACGGGAGATTCGGAGGCGCGCATCGATCGCCCGTCACTCGTAATGTGAATGCGCGCTCGCAGGGTCGTGGTGAACGAAGACAATCTCGGTCCGCTTCTGGACGCCGAACAGGGCGACACGCTGGAGCAGCACGACCGCAAGCACCCCGGGCCGGGAGGCGAGCCCGAGTGTCCGCTTTGCGGCACGAACATGGTGCGTCGAGTGGAGAGCCACCCGGCCCCGCGCTCCGACGAGTCACCATTTCGAGTCCGACTCGTTTGCGGGAGCCCGGAGTGTCGCTGCTGGACGGTGTACGACTGGTAGGGATCGCGCCTGACCGGTTGGAAGGGGATCGCGCATAGCCGGTCGCGAGACCCGTTTCGCGGGCGGGATTAGCGAACCGCGATCTCGAACTCCTTCGCCCGGAACCGATTCCCCGTGACGTGCGCCGCACGATCCGACGCCAGATACACGAAGACATCCGTGACCTCGTATGGCTCCGGCAACGTGTCCGGGTCCTCGTCCGGGTAGGCGGCTGCGCGCATCGAGGTCCGCATGCTTCCCGGGTCCACCGTGTTGACCCGTATGCCGGACTCCTCGAGCTCACCGGCCATCATCTCGGACATCGCCTCGAGACCGTTCTTCGACACGCAATACGCGCCCCAATACGGGCGTCCATGATCCCCCACCCCCGATGACACGTTTATGAGCGATCCCTTCGTCTCCCGCAGCTCGGCTACGATCGCCTGCGCACACAAGAAGGCGCCGGTGAGGTTCACTTCCAGGACTTCGCGCCAAGTCTCGAGAGAGTACTCCTCCACGGATACACGCTCGCCAAGGACCGAAGCGTTGTTCACGAACACGTCAATGGATCCGAATTCCGTCTTGCTCAGATCGATCCAGCGCCGAATGTCCTCCGGACGCGTGATATCGACGGCGACCGGGAGACACCGACCCCCGAGCGCTCGAATCTCTTCGCTCGGGCTCTCGAGCGCGCCGGCGCGACGACCGCAGATCGAGACCGCAGCACCCTCCTCCGCGAACCGGCGCGCCAGCGCGGCTCCGAGTCCGCTCGCTCCACCCGTGATCAGGGCCGTCTTGTTCTTCAGATCCATTTGATCCCTCGTTGATGTCGCGGACGTCCGGGACCGTGCCGTCCCAGCCTGGTTGGACACGTAACCACCTTGCCCACGGTGGGATGTGGTGACGCCGGCCCCCGGGTCGTGGGGGCGTGCTCCGAACTCGGAAGCCCGCACGTATATATGTATACGCTGTATACGTCGCTTGTCGCGTAAGCAGCCGATCCTCAAGCCGCGAACTCGAAGTCCCGGAACCCACGCACCGCCCCGAGTCGTTCATATCTTCTGGGCTCGGGCCGGAGCGAGCAATGTGCAGAACATCGAAGCGATTCGATACGTGGTCCTCCGCTGACGCTCGCGGGGTGCGGCACTCCACCGGCCGATCGAGCACCTGCCGGGTGGCGGCGTGCCTGGGTGCCCCTTGCGGTCTCGAAGCGTGGGCCTCACAGATAGAATGACCCGAAAACCGAGTCGCGAATGTCCGATCTGAGCATGAGCATCACAGTCGAAGGGACCCCGAACCCAAACGCGGCGAAGTTCGTCCTGGACCGGGACGTGCCGGGGGAAGGGAGCCGCAGCTACTTCGATCTCGAGTCTGCCACGGGCGACCGGTTGGCGGAGCGGCTGCTTGCCATCGAGGGGATACGCGCGCTGCTGCTCGTCGAGAACTTCATCACGGTCACGAAGACCGACCAGGTCGAGTGGTCCGAGCTCGTGGACCGGGTCGAGGCCGTGATCCGGACGGAGCTGGCCGGGTAGCCCCGCGGGGATTGGATGGGCTTGAGATGAGCATCGAGGTCGTCGAAGAACAGGAAAGGCTCCGCGAGCTACTCCAGGCTGAAACGGTCGTCGTCTACAAGCACAGTCCCCGCTGCAGCATCAGCCGCCGCACGATCGCCCAGATGCAGGAATTCGCGGAGCAGCGACCGGACGTCCCCGTTGTGATGATCGATGTCGCCTCCCAACGAGAGTTGTCCGACCTCATCGCTCAGGAGCTCAAGATCCGTCACAAGTCGCCACAGGCCATTGTGGTCAAGCAGGGAGTGGCCGTTTGGGATACCTCGCACTTCTCCATCAGGGCGAAGGTGTTGGCGGACAGGGTGGGGTAGGATCGGTTCGGGTCGTCGGGGTGGTCCCACGCCGCTCGTGACCATCCCCGCACAACCGCGATGATAACTACTTGATAACCCTGCCTAGATACTTGATAGCGTCCTAGATCGCGGACGCCCCTTGCCACGCGTTGGGTGAAGGCCACGAACTCTTGCGGGTCGGCGCCCTCAGTATTCACACCGTCCACGGGAGCGAGACGCACGATGTTCACTCTTCGGTGCTTCGGGTCCGTTTCGATTCTCAGGGCCGAACGGGAGCTGGTGCTCCGATCGCGCAAGCACTCCGGGCTGCTCCTTTACGTCTGCGCTCATCCGAAGACCGTACATACAAGGACAGACCTGGCCACGCTGCTCTGGGACGCCAGCGGCGCTCGTGAGCGACACTCGCTCAGCCAGGCGCTTTATGACATCAAGTCAAAGGTCGGATCAGTCTTGGAAACCAGCGCGATGAGCGTTCGCCTCGGTGCTGACCTGATCGAGTACGAAGCGCGGGAGTTCGAGAACGCTGTGGAGCGCGGCGATCACCGAGCAGCGCTGGATCGGTATCGAGGGGAGTTCGCGCCCACGCTATCGAACCTCGGTGCACAGGCCTTCGACCGGTGGCTCGACGGTGAACGAGATCGGTACCGCGTACTGGGTGGAATCGCGCTACGCAGTTCCCTTCGCAATGCCGAAATGAGGGCCGACTGGGACGGCGTCTGTCTGTCGGCGCTTCGCCTGATCCGCATGAACGACTTCGACGAGAGGGCTCACCGCGCGCTGATGCGAGGGCTGTGGCTCAAGGGGGACGGGATCTCCGCCATCGAGCATTACAGGGGTCTAAAGAGTCGACTGTCCAGCGAAGTCCCGGACGGGCTCGCACCCGCGACGATCCAATTGGCCGCGAAGATCGGCGAGGATGAGGCAGGACATTCCAAGCAAGCCGATTCCACCTCTGGACTGATCGGTCGCCCGGCCGAGTTCTCCGAGATGCGGGAGGCGTATGACGACGTGCGGGCAGGAGGCACCGCCGCGGTCATCGTGCTTGGAGAGCAAGGGATCGGGAAGACCCGACTGCTCACGGAGTTCGCCAGATACATCGAAGGCCGGGGGGCTTGCCTCGTTCGCTCGGTCGCCACGTCACTAACTCGTGAGCGGGCGTACGGTACTGTACTGGACCTGATGACCGCCGCCGGAATTGGCCTTGAAGACGAGGACCTGGAGCCCGAGGCAGCCCACGCTCCAGCAGCCTTCTTGAGGGTGAAGCGTGAGTTCGAGGGTGGCGTTAGGGCACTCAGCCTTAAGAAGCCCGTGGCATTGATCGTGGACGACGCCGAGTTCATGGATGCGGAATCGGCGGAGGTGTTGGCGAGTTGTCAGGCCCGGCTGGCCCGTTTCCCGCTTCTGCTGGTGATCGCCGTCGATAGTGCCAGCCCGCGGGAATCGGCCATTCGATCCCTCGAGGCGAGCCTTCGCCGCCGCGACAAGACGCGGGTCCTTGAGCTGACGCAACTGGACGCGGAAAGCCTGAGAACGATCCTCGAGGGGTCGGTGAGGGATGCACGTGAGTCGGCTGTGGACCCCGCAATAGCGCTTGCCGGCGGCAATCCCCTGTACGCGACCGAGCTTCTGCGCTGCTTCGATCGAGCGCAGGGTCACGGTCCAGGCATGGAGCACGCGCCGCCGACTGAAACCCAGACGTACCTGGCAACAGGCGAAGCTCAGCAGCTTCACGCGCTGATCCGCGGACGCATCGGCGCGCTCTCCAAGCCAGCAAGAGCGGTCCTGACCCACTTGGCTATTCTCGGCGAAGGCGTCGACGAAGGCCTCTTTCGTGAGATTGTTCAAGTCGAGGAGCCCCACGACACGCTACGGGAACTAGAACGCAACGGACTGGTCGAGCTAGCTGAGGATCGCTGGAAACTGAGACATGGCGTGATCCGGCACTTCGTGACCCGGGAGCTTGGTCATACGCGCCAGGCCGCCATCCACCTGGCCGCTGCGACCGTACTCAACCGCCGAGGGGATGCCGATCCGCTGCTCCTAGCCGAGCATTACGCTAATGGAGGCGAGCGCGAGGCCGCGTACGGCCATGCAATGCGCGCAGCTGAAGGGACTCTAGCGAGCGCTCCCGCCGCGGCTGTCGCAGCCGCATCGCTTGCCGCCAATCAGGCCGTCACGGTTCATGATCGGAGCCGGGCACGTCTACTGGAGGCGCACTCCGAGCTAGAGCGGGGTCACTACCTGCAGGCCGAGTCGATTCTGTTGTCGCTGGTTGGAGCCTCCGATCTGTCCGCCAACGCCGTCCCGGAGATTAATGCCGCGCTCGCAGAAGCCAAGCTCAACCTGTGTGAATGGGAGGCCGCCGAGCATGAGCTTCGAAAAGCCAAGGCAAAACTGGAAGATGCCTTCGAGGGGAGTTCTGGTACCCCAGTGCAGCTTCGCGTTACAGCCCTTGAGCTCCGGCTAGCTCATGCTGAAGGGGATCGTTTCAGAATGCAGTCGGCCGCGCGGACTCTAAGTCACCTGCTGCGCAGCTTGGACCTCCACTCGAGTGCGGCCCAGCTGGCATGGTTCATGGGCTGGGTGGAACTCCTCAAATACTCGCTGTGGTGCGAGTCTCTCTCGGCGGCATTCGGTGTTTTCTCCGCCCACGCGCATGCACTTCCTCGACTTTCGCAGCAGCTCAGAGCGAGGGCGCTTTCCGCGAAAGCGATCCTGGCCATACGACAGGGTCGCCTCGACGAAGGTGTTGCCATTTACAGCGATCTTACAGAAAACTCACAGCACGACCCACCACACCTACGTGCGTCTTTGCTGAATAACTTGGCCGTTGTCCGGCTTGAGCAGGGGATCTTCGGCGAAGCCGCAAAACTCCTAGACGAGTGCATCAAGGTTGATCAAGCGATGAGTGCCGTAGCCCCGCACGCGGTGTTTGCGATAATGAACCGTGGTGCTTGCGCGATGTACCGAGGGGTAAGCGCCGAGGCCAATAAGTACTATGGACGTGCGGCTGAACTCTGTGAGTCTGGAGGACTTCGGGGCTTGTCTGATGAAACCACTGCGTGTCTGGGGCTGCTCGCACTAGAACGCGGAGCCATGAGCATCGGCGAGGCCCATGCCGAAACCCTCAAGTCTGGCCCCAGCTACCACCGATGGGAGGAAGAGCGATTCAAGGCGGCTTGGCTTAGAGGCTTCCTCTTAGCTCGCTCGCGGCCGGACGAAGCCAGCGAATACCTGCTGCAGACGTCGGAGGTCGAGGCGGGATTCGACGTGCTGAGCTGTCACAAGCTGCGCTTTCTGGCAGCCCTCGCGAGGACCAGGGATGCGGGGGCGGCAGACATGCTGCAAGTGCTTCCACAGCATCCCGCCCGACGGGAGTTGGTGCATATTGGGCTCGGTTGGTTCGCACGCACAGCAGTAACTTGGTGGGACCGAGCTCGGGCCGCGTCATCTGAAAGGACCTGCTAGGGATCCGACAACTGAAGTCTAGCGCTGGGACTCAGGCTGGAGTTGGCACGAAATCATCGACTCCTGGTAGTTCATCTTCCGCGTCAAGGACTCCAGCCCCGAAGGCCGCTTCTACGACTACCGAGTCGAATTGAGAACCACTGTTTCTCAGAAGTTCCTGCCGGACCTTATCAAGTGACAGTGCGCCCCGATATGGTCGATCCGTCAGCATGGCATCGACCGAATCGGATATCATGATGATCCTCGCACCCAACGGAATCGCTTCACCAGCCAACCCAACGGGATAACCGCTGCCATCGTACCATTCATGATGATGTCGGATACAGCGGAGAATCTCCGGGTCCAGCGACCGCACTGAACGCATTATAGCGACGCCCTTATCCGGGTGAGCCCTGATAAGCTCCCTCTGATCTGGGGTCAGAGGGCCTGCTTGACGAAGAATCTCTCCATAAGCGAGGTCAATCTTCCCGATGTCATGCAGCAGCGCTGCGGTCTCGATCAGCCGAATGCGTCGGCCCCGAATCTTGAGGTGTGAGGCAATCCGCCGCGATCGTTCCGCGACTCGAATCGAATGCCCTGAGGTGTATTGGTCCCTACCCTCCAAGGTCTTTACGAGGACCCT
>JBDHAD010000069.1:0-17702 GCA_039588215.1 Gemmatimonadota bacterium | reverse complement strand
TTCCGCCCCGTCACAGGAGGTACAGATGTTACGACGTGCATTCTCGCTTCTCGCCGCGGCCGCCCTGGGCCTGAGCGCGGCTCCGGCGCAGGCCCAGGAGGGCGAAACGACGTACGCGGTCGTCACGACGTACGACGTGGCCCCCGCCGACGCCGGGGCCTTCGAGGACGTGGTCATGAAGGTCAAGCAGGCCGCCGAGGAAGCCGGCATGGGCTACGAGTTCCGCTGGGCCGTGCACCAGAACGGCAGCAAGTACGAGTTCGTCGGTTGGCGCACCAGCATGGGGTCGTTCGACGATCCGATGGCCTTCATCAACGCGATGCAGGGAACGCCCGGCGAAGCGACCTTGCAGGAGGCGTTCGGTATGTATGCCCAGATGGACATACCGACCGACATGACCGTCTTCGCGCAGGTGCCCGAGTGGACATACTGGCCCGCCGAGGGCGGGGTCATCCCCGGCGAGCACGCGGGGCTGATGGTGTTCATGGACTGGGTACCGTTTGCGAACAACCAGGCTTTCGACGAGAACACCAAACAGCTCATCGCCTTGCTGCAGGAAATGGGCTTCCCCTATCCGGTCATCGGTCACCGCACCGTGATCGGGGAAGGCGGCGTCGCCTCCTTCGTGCTCCTGCACGACGGGCTGGACCAATTCTACGGCGAGAAGGCGATGGACAACTATCTGACCGAGGCCGGTATGGCCGCGAAGTGGGGGGAGGTCATCGAGGCCCGGCTCGGCATGATGCGCAGGAGCATGAACTACCCCTCGGTCTTCCGGCCCGACCTGAGCTATTTGCCTGACAGCCCAGAGATGTAGGCAGGACCCGATCGCGTTAGACGCTCGAGCGCACGGCAGCCGATCACGTACGACACCGCCTCGGCTGTAGAGAGGGTTGGACAGAAGGGGCCGTCATCGGACGGCCCCCTTCTCTTCGAAGATTCCGGGTGAACCGAGGAGCGCCAGGTCCTTCCGGCTCAGTACGCGGCCGTTCGCATCACGGGCTGAAACAGATCCTTCTCGTGTGCGCAAACGGGATCGGCAGGGCAGATCGCGCAATCCGGCTCGGTCATCTCGGGGCACCGACGCCGGTTCTGGAAGATGAACCAATCCACGGCCCCCATCGGCCGCCCGCTCGACCGCCGGATTCCAGCCACGGCCTCGTGGCACGCGGCGCGAACGTCTTCCTCTTCGTGAGGCTCGACGACCTGGCGTCCGGCGAGGCGCCGGCGGAGTCGAGCGTCGGTGATTCGAACGAGTCCCAGGCGCAGACAGCTCCGTTGACAGTGATAATCCACGATCGGTGGCACGTCCTCGCTGGTGCCGGGGATCAAGAAGCGCTCGGGCCTCTGCGTGAGGATCGCCGCCAGCAGCGCGGCTTTCTTACGCCAGGGGTCCTCCTTGTACCCGGCCACGTGATCCAGGAGCGACAGCATCCGGGTTACCGGCACGGCGCTCTCGGAGGCACGATCGACGATGTCCGCAGGTGCCCAACCGAGCGCCCGCATGTCTCGCCCGTACTCGACCGCCTGCCGGAAGTGGATCTCGGATGCCGGGAGGGGGTTGGCTCCCGAATCATCCCGAAGACGGAAGTCGAAGGTGTGCTCGTCCAACCCGGCCTGACCCTCCGGCGTCAGCTCGGTCGGTGCCTCGTCCAGCCACCGGCGGCAGGCCGCCCACAGGAAGTCGCTGCCCTTCAGCTCGCGCCCGCCCAACCGCGCGATCATGGGCTTGGCATAGCGATCGTCCTTCGCGGTCCAGAATCCGAATTGCTGCAGCGTAATGGCGAAGAAGAAGTCGAGCGCGCGGGGATCACCCGCGTCAGGATAGGTCGGACCCGCGAACGAAAAGGCCGACGCCTCTTCCGCCTCGGCCACGATGCCCGCGACGCGCCGAATCTGATCGTGGTCCACCGCGACCCGAGGATTCGGAGTGGTCGCTGGGGGACCTTCCGGGTCCAGCAGTCTTTCGGGCCCGACCCCGGTGACCATCTCGGCGGCGATCGCGACCGCCGCACGCACCGCCAGGACCGGGTGCGCGCCCGAATCGAGGTGCGCCAGGACCGCCCCGCAGAAGGTGTCGCCCGCACCTGTGGGATCCAGCTCTTCCACCCGAAGTCCGCGCACGTCCGTCGCATGGTGGCCTTGCAGGACCCGCGCGCCAGCTTCCCCGCGAGTGATGAACAACAGCCTGTCAGGCTCGCTGGTGGCCTGATCGATGGAGCCGTACAGGGCGACCGCCTCTTCCTCGTTGCAAAAGAAGATGTCGGTTGCCTCGATCGATGCGAGGACGTCGTCACGGTGACCATGGACGGCGCGGGCGTAAGTCCCGCACGCGACGCGCCAATCCCGGTCCTTCAGGTAACGGACGAACTCGACCTGCCGCCCGGGCTCGAGCATGGGGACGATGTAGATGAGCCCCGGCTCTAGATCGGGCGGCACATGGTCCGGGGTCAACATGGCTTCAGAGCCCCAGAAGGCCTCGAGGTAGGTCGTCTTCCCACCGGGCTCATGCGCGATCTCGAAGTGCGGAAGCGCATCGGGAGCGACGGTGGGACCTCGCCACCGGAGGAGCCGGGCCGGCTCGGCCCATTCCTCCGGCATGGGGTCCGGCCGTGGCGCGATCATCGTGACTTGGGCCCCCGCGAGCCTCGCGGCCAGCGCGGTATACAGCCCGGCCCCACCGGCCGAGCGGACGGAGCGGCCGCGGAAGTGGAGCAGGTCGACGGACGGACTGCCCACGACCACGAGACTCATCGTGGGTCTACAGCCCCGGGGCGGCCGGGCTCGGTCGATCGGGTTCGCCTCAGTCCTGCTCCGTGGTGATCTTCTCCGAGCCCTCGGGGGGGCATCCCCCAATCGTTCCCGTTCCACCCCTGGAAGCCCTCCATCTTGAACGTCCAGATCCCGGTGGTCATGTCACTCACCACGATCAGCCCGTCGGCGTTACGCACATCCACGCCGAACGTGCCGTTGAACACGGCTGTCCGGTCGGTGTTGGGCGGACCGAGATAGGTGTCCATCATGTTGAACACGACGAGGCCGTCCAGGTAGCCGGACACGAACACGTACGGCCACCGCATCTCGTGGTTGTGGACCAGATTCCGCCAGTCCGCCGTCCAGGCGGCGATCGGCCGCCGAATCGCGGACGTCGCACCGCTCAGCCCCGGCTGTAGGTCGAAGATGCGGAGCGGTGCGTACTGATATTCGGTCTCGGCCACGGCGTAGTTGCCATCGGGGGTCGGGGTGAAGGTGTGCCCACCGCGGACGCCCGAGACCCCCACGATCTGTGTGAGCAGCTGAGGATTCTGGAGATCCGTGACGTCGTAAACGTAGTAACCGCCCGTCCCGCCGCCGTAGAACCGGTCGGTCCCCGTCTCGGGGTGAAAGCCTACATAGAAATCGTGATAGCCACGTCGGCGCGTTCCGGTCTCGCCACCCTGCTCGGGAACCGGGACCTGCGCCACGCGTGCCTCCGCCACGTCGCCCTCGACGACCATCCCCAGGTCATAGACGGCCGCGAAGGGTCCCGAGACCGTGCTGAACAGGTACACGCCGCCGTTCGAGTGCTTGTAGACGAAGATGTTGTGGAACCCGCCCGGAAGATCGGGCTCACGGATGCGCGCGACCTCTCGCACCTTCGAGACGTCGGGGAGGTCGGTCACGTCGAGCACGACGGCGCCCAAATCGGTATCCGGTCCGCCCTGTCCGAACTGGAGTGACTGGACGACGTAGTAGCGGTCCTTCCACTTGAAGTGCTTGACGTCCATCCCGCCGGTTCGCTGGTGGAGGTCCTGGTTCTCGATCCGCCACCGGTAGATGACCTCGGGCTTGGTCGGGTCCGCGATCGACACGATGTCCAGCCCTTTCGGACCGACGTCCCCGTACACCATGCGCGCGACGTACGCGTACGGACGGCTGAGCTCCTGTTCGACGTCCATGTCCGCCACGCTCAGCCTCGGGCCCAGCGGCGCGTGGCCCAGCACGTCGATGTTGTCGCTCCCGCGCTTCATCACCTGAACCTGTGCGAGCGCGCCCCCGTCGGTTCGCGCCATGAGGATCAGCAGGTAGGCGATCGTCAGGAGCAGTATCCTCGCGTACATCCGCATTTGGCCTCCTCGGTGGGTTTCGGTGCCTCTGTGGTGGGTTTCGGTGCCTCTGTTCTTCATGGACCTGTGTCGGCGGGATCGACCGTGAACACCATCATCATCCCGGCGTCCAGATGCTCGGCGATGTGGCAGTGCGCCATCCACCGCCCGGGATTGGACGCCTCCAGCAAGATATCGAACGTGGATCCGACCGGGATCACGACCGTGTCCTTCCACGCCAGGTTCTCGTTTGCCACGCCATCTCGAGCCAGGACCAGAAAGCGCTGGCCGTGGAGGTGGATCGGGTGCTGCATGGGGTGGAAGGATCTGCGCCGGTTATGGATACGGATCTTGGCCACGTCCCCGACCGTGAACCTCCACCCGATGTCCATATTCTCGAGCCCGGTGGTCGGGTCGCGCAGTATCCACGTCACGTTCCCCGACGTCGACAGATAGTTCATCATCGGCATGACGTCGTTCCACTCGACCGGGGGGAAGTAGAGCGTGTCGAGGGCCATGACCGCGACCATGCTCGAGGGCAGGTCGCCGGTGCGGAGGGTCAGCTCCAGCTCGTGGTCCGGTGCACGGCCGAAGTCCGCTCGATAGCGATCCAGCTCGGCGATCACGTCGTCGTTCCGACGCAAAGTTTCGAACGAGCTCCTGTGGTCGACCTCCGCCGGCTCGTCCAGCACCGTGACGACGCCGAGCGTATCGACACGAGGATAGAAGGTTCCCGCGAAGTGGTTGATCGCCTGGATCGAGTTCGTGAGCGCGTGTGTGCCCGGCTCCTCGAACCGAACGTCCACGACATATCGCTGCGCCGGAGCGAGGACGATGTTCTCGACCCACTGCTCGTGCTCGAACTTGCCGACGTCGGCCCCGACGAGCTTCGTGCGCGCGCCGTTGAAAACCAGGTTGAAGGTCCGGGTGTTCGAGACGTCCGTCAGGTAGAATCGTCGGACCTCACCCTGGCGGACAGTCAGCTCGTATCGGGGCTCGCCGTTGACCAGGAGGACATTCCCGAAGCGTCCCATGAGCGTCTGGATCGCGGCTTCGCGCCCAAACGGAAAGATCCCCGCTTCATCCACGAGGAGATCATCCAGCATGAGGTACTCCTCCCCGTTCACCGGACCCAGGTAGTCCGGGTCGGGAGGATCGACCAGCATGTTGCCGTACAGCCCCATCTCCTGCTGGATGTCCTCGCGATGGTGGGGGTGGTACCAGTAGATCCCCGCGTCGGGGAAGTACACGCGGTACAGGAACGACTCCCCCGGCATCACGGGATCCTGGGTGACGCCGGGCACGCCGTCGAAACGATTGTCCAACCGCAATCCGTGCCAGTGGACCGTCGTCGGAAGATCGATGTTGTTCGTGAATAGGACCACGACTTCGGCCCCCTGCGGGGCCCGAATCAGCGGTCCAGGATATTGTCCGTTGAACGCGTACATCGTGAACATCCGGCTGCCGATGGTCCGCCGGACAAATCCCGCCTCTAACCGCAGCGTGTCGCCGTCCGCAAGCTCTACGACCTCACGGAACACCGCGCCGGTGAGCGACATCGGATCGATGTCTGCCCCTGGAAGGAAGGGCTCGTCGTTTGGCGTCAGGCCCATCAGATCCGGCAGCATCATGGGCATCGGCAGGGCTACCGGGGGCATCCGCCAGGCCACACCCGTCGAGTCGGGACGCGGGCGGTGCATGCCCTCCATCCGGTCCTGTGCGGCCGCGTCCGCGGGGCCCAAGAACGGAGCGGTCAGGAAGCAGGCCCACAGGAGGGAGTCGCGCATGAAGCCGGGGCCGCGCGTGAAGCAGGCGGGCAGCAAACAGGTGCGCGGGCGCCACCGGCTCCCCGGGTGGTGAGGGGAGCGGGCCACGTCAGGAAGGGTCAAAAGTACTGACAATCCACGTCCTCGAACGGTCCGTGTCCGGCCATCGTGTGCATGCGACCGCTGGGCGAGAGACCTGTGAGGAGGATCGGTCCTGACCACGTGTCGCCGTCGGGCGATGCCTCTTCGCTCACGAAGACGAGGAACTTGTTCCAGCTGACGGCACCGGTCACACGTCCGCCCTCACCCAGCACCCCCAGCTTCGCGACCTGGTCCAGCTCGGACGTTGCCGCCCATACCACGTAGGTAGCGCTTCCGCGCCGTCTGAGTCGAGCGATCTCCACCGTGACCTCGTACGCGAAACGCCCGTCGGCCTCGACGCTCACGCCGTACGGGGAGCCCCGCATCAGGAGCGTCATGCTCCCCCGCCCGCCTGGCGCGCTCTGTGTCGGCTGCAGCGCTACAACCTCGGGTGTTGAGGGCCTGAAACAGGCGGCTGGGACGGAGGTGCCAGCGGCACGTTGGGCTCGGCTCGGACCGGGAGGAGCCTCGGGCAGGCTTGCCGAGGCACACAGAACGAAGGCCAGTACCGACCCCAGGCTATACCTGGACGAGCTCTTGAACGTTGTACGGCTGAGCGACATCGAGCCTTCCATCGGGCTGGCCGGCCGCCGTGTCTGCAACGGCGGAAACTGCACAAACAGGCTGGAAGGTCGACACGAGAGGGCCAGGCCGCAACAAGCCGAGTCTCGATGGGCCTGGCCGCTACATCTCGATGATGCGGGGTCGGCGAGGAGCATCCTCACCGGTCAGTTGATCGCGGTGCTCCCCGTCCGTGTCATCCCGGGCGTCCGCTTCAGGAGCCGAGGTCGCCCAGGGCCCTGACTCGGGCCGGCCACCCATCCAGTAGAAGCTGAAGGAAGGACCGCCCAGACCGGCCACGGCTCCTTCCTCGAGCCGCCGGGTGAACCGCTCGCGGATTCGGCGGATCAAGGCCTGTCGAATCGGACGCACGAGGAGGATCAGACCCGCGATATCGGTGAGCACACCCGGGGTCACGAGCACGATGCCCGCGATCAGGACGAGCATCCCGTGCACCAACTCCTCGCCCGGGATCCTCCCCTCGGCCAGCTCGCCCTGGACCGCCATCCAGCTTCGAAGGCCCTCGGCCCGCGCCAACCACGCGCCGGCCGCCCCGGTCGCTACGACCAACAAGAGGGTCGGGAACAGCCCGATCAGACCACCGATCCGGATGAGGAGCATGAGCTCCGCGAGCGGAACAAGGGTGAAGAGGAGGAACAGCCGCAACAACATAGGAAAACCTCGAGTCGCGCTCGGGCCGTCAGAACCCCATCATCGCCCGCACCTTGGGATCGATGCGGTCAGGGGTCCAGAATGGCTTCCAGACGAGGTTCACTTCGGCCTGGGTCACCCCGTCAACCGACTCCGCGGCTTGTTTCGCGTCCCCCATGATCTGACCACCGGCCGGACAGCCGGGGCTGGTTAGCGTCATCGTGACACGAGCCAGCTCTCCTTCGAGCTCGACATCGTACACCAACCCCAAGTCGACGATGTTGAGACCGAGCTCCGGATCGCTGACACCGCGTAGCGCGGTTCTTACCTGCTCGACGATCTCGCTTGACCCCGTGTCTGCGTCGGTGGCCGCCTCCATGTCCGAGCCTTCTTGCATCTCGGGGCCTTCTTGCATCTCGGGGCCTCCTTCCATCTTGGGGCCTCCTTCCATCTTGGGGCCTTCTGCCAGCTCGGGGCCGAGTTCCGTGTGAGGGCCTTGCTCTGCTTCGGGGTTGTCGCCCGGGTCGCTCATGTGGCTCATTGTCCCTTTTCTGTCGCGCACTGTGAACTAACCTACGAGTTCCTCGACCTCCGCTCCCGGTTCTCCCAACCTCGCCAGCCGCTCGCGCACTTCCTCGATAGAGGGTCCGTGCCGCACGAGCTCTCTGCACTCGTCCAACGCGTCATTCGCGTTGATGAGTATCGTTCCGCACAGACGACCTTCGCTGGCGCAGTACACGACCGAGCGTGCCGAGCCGAGTACGCCCGAGACGATCGATTGATCCGATATCGCGGGCTGGCCGAAGACGTTGATGCTCAAGTCGAAAGCGTGGGTGAAGAAGTATGACAGGTGGTCGTACGCCTCACGCTGTCCCGCCATGTTGCGGCCGGTGAGTCTTCCATGTGCTTTCGCGTGGTCCCAGTGCTCGACGCGGGTCGACTCCCCCGAAATCGGGTCGGGGAAACGCGCGACATCGCCTGCCGCGTAGATATGTCCGTGGCTGGTCTCGCAGTACGGGTCTACCACGATGCCATCCTGGACCGCCATCTCGGCCGCCGAGGCCAGCTCGGTGTTGGGGATGAGGCCGACCCCCTGGACCGCGAGGTCGCACTCGACTTCCTCACCTGTATCGAGGATGGCCGACTCCACCCGCTCGCTTCCTCGGAGCTCCTCGACGCGTGTTCCGAGTCGGAACTTGACCCCACGCTCCTCGAAGTAAGCCTGCATGAAGCCGGCGATGGCTTCGGGAAGCATGGCCGGCCACACGCACTCCTCGTACTCGATGACGAGGGGCTCGACATCGAACTTGCGCAGCGAGGCGGCGAGCTCCATCCCGACGAATCCCGCTCCGACCAGGAGGGCGGACTCCGATTCCCGAGCGGCGTCGCGAATGGCCTCGGCGTCTTCGACCGATCGGAGCGTGAAGACTCGCTCGAGTCGAGTCCCCGGAATCGACAGCTTTCGAGGACGCCCGCCGGTCGCCAGAAGGATCCTCTCGCCCCTGAACACCTCGCCCGACTCCACCGTCACGGTCAGCATCCGGGGGTCGAGCGATACAACCGCGTCCTCCATGTGCAGCGTGAGCCCCTCTTGCTCCTCGAACCAGCCGGCGGGCTTCACGTGGAGCAGCTCGCGTGGCGCCTCGGGCGCCTGGAAGTACTCCTTGGACAGGGGTGGCCGGTGGTACGGAGGCATGGCCTCATCGGTGAGCACGAGGATCGAGCCGCGCGAATCCACCTCGCGGATCCCATCCACGGCAGAGGCCGCGGTGAGCCCGCCGCCCACGATCAAGTACTGGTACTCTTGCATCTGCCTGTCTCTCGCGACGAAGCCGCCTCGGAGGCGAGCCTCGGATTAGGTCTTGCCTTGGGCTGATCGGCTCGATCGCCCCCGGGCCACGCGGTGCGCGCGGCCGTACTCGGAGTAACTACCCCACCGGGGTTCCGGTCGGCTCGGTCCGGGATCAGAGGCCGGCCGCTTCCCATTTCGCGATCACGTCGGCGGCGAGGCCCCTCACCCGCTCGACGACCAGGTCGAAGTATCGGATCGCCTTGTCACGATCGAACTCCGGGTAGCCTTGTCCTGGCGCGTACAGGCCGATCGAGGACGGGAACGGCCACGCCTGCCATCCTGTAGAGAACGGCGTCGCCTGCGAAGGTCCCTCGTAACGTTCGGAGCGGACGAGATCCGGGCGCAGGGCGAGGATCGCTGCGGTCTCGTTGTTACCCGCATGGCCACCCTGGGCGCCGAAGATCTCCTCGGTGATGTCTGCCGTGATGCTCCACCAGTTCACGACCAGCACGCGCGCGTCGGATTCCCGGAAGACCGTTCTCGCGGCCTCGTTGAGCGGTCCGAAGTTCGGTCCATGTCCGTTGAGGATGATGATGTTCCGAAAACCCGTCCCCGCGAGCCCGCGCATCACTTCCGCCGCGGTCTCGCGGAGCAGGTTCTCTGATATCCCGAACGTGCCCGGGTACTCGTCGAGCGACGTGTTCACTCCGTAGTTGAGCGTCGGCGCGATGAGTGCGTCCAGCTCGGGCGCCAGGCGCGCCGCCAGCGAGTCGGGGACGAGGATGTCCGCGCCGTTCGGCACCACGCCGTGCGCTTCCAGGGTCCCCACAGGCAGGAACACGGTTCGGAGACGCGCTGGAACGAGCTCGCGCACCTCCATCCAGTTGAGGGCCGCGAGATCTCGGGTCGGGGGTGAGGCGGTCGCCTGCCCCTGCGCCCCGGCTTCCTGCGCCTCGGCCGACCGGGCTCCCGTACCTGGCGGGCCCAGGGTCATGGCGCAGACCAGGAGCGAGGTCGCGAACGGATCGAGACGCTTACGCATCGTAGCTTCGGACGTGTTCATCCACATAATCGCACCAGATATGGCCAATCAGGATATGAGCTTCCTGCACGCGCGCGGGGCTGTCGGACGGCACGACGATCGCGAGATCGGCGCCCCGCGCCAGTTTGCCCCCGTCGCCGCCGCACAGCCCGACCGTGAACGCACCGCGCGCCTGCGCCGCATCGACGGCCGCCAGCACGTTGGCGCTGTTTCCCGAGGTGGAGATCGCCACCACCACATCGCCGGCACGACAGAGGGCTTCGATCTGTCGCGCGAAGATGGCTGCGAACCCGTAGTCGTTGCCTACCGATGTGAGAACCGAACTGTCCGTGGTGAGGGCGATGGAAGCGAGCCCGCGCCGGTCCACGCCCTCGTAGCGACCGACCAGCTCGGCGGCGAGATGCTGGCTGTCGGCCGCGCTCCCGCCATTGCCCATCCAGAAGACGGTGCCGCCGCCGGCGAGACAGTCGGCGAACCGCTCTCCCACCGCCAAAATGTCCTCTCCACACGCCTCCACAGCGTCCAGGGTGGCGCGGTGTTCCTCCAGGGTTAGCCGAACTCGATCCATGCTCTCAGGCGCTCGCGAGGTTCAGTGAGAGTTGCCGGCCGGATCACACCTCGCCCGCCGGCCGGGTCTCGGGGTCCAGCAACTCGACCGGGTGCACGACGGGGATCTTCAGCCCCGCGGCTCGTAGGCCCGCACCGATCTGCATCATGCAACCGGGGTTGCCGGTGGCTACCGCATCGTATCCGCCGGCGCGGATCTCCTCCACCTTCCGCTCGAGAATGCGGTCTGACAACGTTCCGTGGAAGAGGTTGTACAGACCTGCGCCACCACAACAGTCGGATGAGGAAGGGAGCGGCTCCATATCGATCCCCGACATGGACCTGACCGCGACGTGCGGGGCGGAATCGATCCGCTGGGCATGCAGGAGGTGGCAGGGCGCGTCGTAGGCAATTCTTGGCGACCGGGGGCCCGACGGCGGTGTGGACCGGGGTGCCGCGGCCGCTGGGGGGGTCTCGGCGAGCAGCTCCATCACGTCGCGTACGCGGGTGGCGAACCGCTCTGCGGCCCGAGTCCAATCCGGGTCACCTGCGAGCCAAAGGGGATACGCCCGCAGAGCCGCGCCGCACCCGGCCGCATCGGCGACGATGTAGTGGGCCCCGCCGCGCTCGAAGGCCGCGATGTTGCGACGTGCCAGCTCTCGTGCCCGGTCCATGCATCCCGTGTGAGCGTGGAGCGCTCCACAGCAGCCCTGTTGGGAGACGTGGATCTCGCGGTGACCACTCGCGTCCAGGGCTCTGCGCGATGACTCGTGCACGTGGCGAAACAGCCCGCGCATCACGCAGCCCTCGAGCAGCGCGTAACTGGCGCATGGCTCCGGATCGGTGCCGGCTCGAGCTGCCGGACCTCCGGGCCGTGCCGTCGGACTTCCCGGGCGTGCCGTCGGACTTCCCGGGCGTGCCGGGCGGCCAAGAGCGCCTGCCTGCCCCGGCCGGGGCCCCGGTCGCGTCGCATCCAGGAGTCGCGCTGCGAGTCCGACCCGGCCGGGGAACAGCCCGGCGGCCCACCGGGCGATGCCCGCGCTCCGCATCAGACGTAGCGCCGTGTACAAGAGGCGGCCGCCGCGTCCCGTGAGTGAGCCGAGCGCGAGGCGCCCCAGCCAGGCCCGGACGGGGCGAGACTCGAGTAGACGCTCTCGCTCCTGCTCGAGCAAAGCTCCGTAGGGTACGCCGGCCGGGCAGACGGTCTCACAAGCCAGGCAGCCGAGGCAGTGTCCGAGGTGCGTGCGTCGCGCACCTTCGCCGACCTCACGGCCTTCGATCCGCACGCGAATCAAATAGAGACGGCCGCGAGGTGAGTCGTTCTCATCACCGAGGACCTGGTAGGTGGGGCACGCGGGCAGGCACAGCCCGCAATGCACGCAGGTGAGGAGCCCTCCCCACTCTTCGAGGGTGTGTGCGGGCGCGAGCGCGACACCGCTCATACGGTGCCCGCCGCCCCTCCTTCTTCCTCCGCTGCGGACCCGGACTCCCGCTCTGGTGGTGGATCCGCCGCGCTCTGATCGTGGATGATCTTCCAGGCCCCCTCGACTTGCATCAGCACGAGCGTGAACGGGCCGGTCGAAGTCGTCTGGCCGTCGCGGTACAGAACGTAGCGAGCAGTCGCGATCCCGAAGCGTTGCTCGAGCCGGCGTGTCCGGATCGACTCGAAGCGCAGCGAGTCTCGAGCCGCCGCGGGCTCGAAGTCGGGTGCATACCGCCCGTGGATCGCATCGTAGCCGACGAGGAGGCCGGAGCTTCCGATGTAGGTCGTAGTGGGCGCGCGCTCGTAATGCACCATGAACCCCTCGAGGTTGCCCGTATTCCAGGCGTCCGCGGACAGTTGGAGGATCTCCTCGACACGGGCCTCGAAGTCGGCATCCTGATCCTCCACGCCTGGAGCGTCGATTCTCTCGATGCGGCACCCCGTAGCCCCCAGGCCGAGGGTGAGGACGAAAGCGAAGGCGGCGAGCGCATGGGCTCGCACGCGACCTGCGTAGCGGAATCCGTGCTTCATCTCGTCAGCTCCTGTCGAAGACAGCGCGGAAGTGAGCGGCCGTCAGCTCGACGGCTCGCTCGAGGTCCGGGTTGGGGCCTTGGAAGGGGTGCCCGGCGCCGAAGGTGTGCCCGGTTCCCTCGATCATCTCGAGACGCGAGTCCGGCGCAGCTTCCGCCAGTTGCCGGGCATGCGACGACGGCACGCTCTCATCCTCGGCCCCGTGGACGATCAGGTAGGGCACGGGCAGCGTCGCGGCGGCGGCCAGCACATCCAGACGCTCGCGATTCGCGCGGATGTCGTCCAGCACGTTGCGATACATCGGCATCTGCTGCCCGGTGCGGGCGTTCGGGATATGGACCGTCTCTCCGGCGTCCAGCTGCGCGGCGAACAGGTCCTCGTACATGCTGACCGAGCAGACCGCCGCCCATGTAACGACCGCCCGCACCTGGCTGCGCACCCCTGCCTTCAGGACGCAGGTGGCGCCGCCTCGGCTGTGCCCGAGCAGCCCGAACGCCGAAGCGGCGGGCACATCCACGGAACCGAGACGTCCGGCGGCCAGCCGGTCGAGTACGCCCTCGAGATCGGCCAACTCGCGGGAGAACGTGTTCCTGGCGAACGAATCGAGGTCATCGAACGCGTCCGTGCTGTCGCGTACGCCCGACCCGTCGAAGTTGAACGAGACGGTGAGACACCCGGTCCGCGCCGCCAGCTCGCAGGCCACATACGGGAAGAAGCCCCAATCCTTGAACCCCTTGAACCCGTGACAAACGACGATCGCGACGTCGGGCACGGGGCTCTCGGCAATCCACGCGTCGCCCCGAATCTCGGCTCCGGGTAGGACGAATCGAAATGGCTCACGAATGATAGTCCGGAGCTCGTCCCGCTCGGCGCCCGTGGCGTGGCGTGCGTCGTTCAATCGTCTGCCCTCCCGTGCTCGCCCGCAGCGCGGCGTCGTGGCGGCCACGTCGTCTCGCTCACACCGGCTTGGTGGTTGGCGGCCCGCGCCAAGGTGAAAAGGAGATCCGAGAGCCGGTTCATGTAGGGGAGGATCACACCCGCGAGGTCGGCGTGCTCGTCGACGAGCCCGACGATGGCCCGCTCCGCTCGGCGGCAGACGGTCCGCGCCACCTGGAGCTGCGCGGCCAGCGGGCTGCCGCCCGGCAGGATGAAGGCGTCGAGCGGCGGGAGCTCCTCGGTCAGCTCGTCGATCCAACTCTCGAGCACCGTGATGCGGGCGGCTGGCAGCTCGGGAATCGTTCCTTTTCGAAGCGCTCGCTCAGGATCGGCCGCCGCGAGCCGTGCCCCGATCGCGAACATGTCCTCCTGGAGCGCGATCAACGCCGCACGTTCCAGGATGCCGGTCTCGTCCAGCGCGACGACGAGACCGAGAGCCGCGTTCAGCTCGTCGACCGCGCCGTACGCCTGTACGCGCGGGTCATCCTTCGCGACCCGAGCGCCCCCGAAAAGGCCCGTCTGACCCGCATCCCCGCCGCGTGTATAGATCTTCACTCGAACCTCTTCCTCATCTGTTCGCTACCGGCTCGTTGCCTTGCCACCAAAAGAGGCTACACGTGCTCAGCCAGCCAGTGTCTCGCGGTGCCGCCAAGCGCGCCCAGCACCGTTTGCTCGAGCCTCCGGACCTCGGCCTCTCGCCGCGCCTCGGCCGCGGCCAGCTCCTCCGGCCCACCAAGCTCCAGGGTGATCCGGGCACCTGCCGCCGCCTGAAACAGCGCGGCCCTCAGCGCCGCCGCACTCGCCGCGTCCTCGGGCCGCGTGTACGACACCCTGAGTATGCCGAGCTCGGGGAGGGCATCGAGCGCAACGGGAGTATCACCGAGCGCACGAGTCAACCCACGGCCGACGTCGACGAGCCTCGATCTGGCGCAGTGGATTCGAATCGTGACCTGGGCAAGCGAGCGCGAACGAGACCCGAACGACGCGAGGGAGTCCAGCCTCGTCGCCCCGTCACCATGTGCCCTGACACCTCGCTCGCTGATCTCGAATCCGTGGCTGTCCGCCCACGCCCGGGCAAGCACGCCGCGCGCGCGTACCGCCGCCTCCGAGCCCAGCAGACCGACAAGCGCGTAAGCACCGTTTCCCGCCCTCGCACCCTGCCACAGCAGCGCCTCCGGGCGGAAGTCAGCCTGGGGCTCCATCGCCCCGAGCGATTCGAGGAGCGTCCATCCATCCACCGATCCTCGAACCTCGAGCCACTCCCGCCGTTCCGGCTGTGGCCATACGCGCAGCGAAGCCTGGGTCACCACACCCAGACGACCACGGTTTCCACACCACAGGCCACTCATGTCGTACCCCGCGACGTTCTTGACCACGGCCCGCCCCCAGTTCAGCATGCGACCATCCCACGCGACCGTTCGGACGGCGAGCACATGCCTGTGGACCGAGCCGAACGCGGCGTCGAAAAGCCCAGGTGTGGCGGCGCCCACGAAGCCGCCGACCGAGCCGGCCGCGCCCAGAGCTCCTGGTGGAAGCCACTGGCCCTCTGACTCCAGGGTGTCTTGGAGGGCTCCGAGGCGTGTACCCGCGCCGACTGTGATCGTGAGATCCTTCGGCTCGTACTCCACGATGCGCGCGAACGAGGGCGCCTCGAGCGAAATGACGTCGATGCCCGCCGCTCCGGGCACGGTGGGCAGGTGGATCTCTCGGTGTCCGGCCGCCCTGGCATCGGTCCCCAAGGTCTCACCGCCGCCGGTCGGAAGCCGGACCCTGCCGGAGCCGGTGTCAGGCTCGCCCAGAGACTCCGCGAGCTCGGCCTCGGACGCGGGAGCGACCCATGTCACGCCATCAGAGTCCAGCAAGCCACCGGATTCCACGATGATCCTCGGAGCTACTCGCGCAGCCGCTCGGCCAGGAGCCGAGCCAGGGCCACGGGATCAGCGTGCAACGAATCGGCGCGCGCCTCGACCTCGGCCCGAGAAGCGGCCGGCGGCAATTGCACGATCGCGTTGCGGGGGCCGTCCAGCTCGAAGAAGGCGAGGGTGACTCTATAGCCCGCCACGCCTGTTGCGTGCTTGGCGATCAGGTCGGCCGTGAACGTGAGCCCTTCGACCTCTACTGCGTCGCTCACCCGGCTCTCGAACGAGTCCCGTCGCCGGTACCTGGCCATCGGACCTCAGGCCTCCGCTCGCGGGAACATCTTCCCGGGATTACACACCCCGGCGGGATCGAGCGCGCTTTTCAGGTCGCGCATGATGCTCAACTCCGCCTCGCTGAACACGAGCCGCATGGCCTCGCGCTTGTCCAGGCCGATACCGTGCTCCCCGCTGATCGTCCCACCCGCTTCCACACATACCCGTAGGATCTCCTCGCTCGCCCGCTTCACGCGCGCGACCTGGTCGGCATCGCGCGGGTCGAACAACAGGTGCGGGTGGAGATTCCCGTCACCTGCGTGGAAGTAGTTCACATTCTCGAGGTCAAACGAGCGCGCGATCTCGCTGATCTGCTCGAGCACCGGAGCGATGCGGGTGCGGGGTACGACCGCGTCTTGGACGAGGACTTCCGGCGCCCGCCGTCCCAGCGCTCCGTACGCCTTCTTACGGGCCTTCCAAAGACGCGCTCGCTCCTCCTCGTCACCCGCGACGCGGACCTCGGTGGCGCCGCTCGACTTGGCTACGTCGGCCGCGCGCGCGACCGACCAGTCCACCTCGTCCGCCTCGCCCTCCACCTCGATGATCAACGCAGCGCCCGCATCGGTCGGGAGGCCAGCCGGGAACGGCGACTCCTCGACGATCCGGATCGTCCCCTGGTCGAGCATCTCGATCGCGACCGGCATTACGCCTGACGCTAAGATCTCGCTCACCGCCCAACCGGCCGCATCCATGGTGGGGAAGAGGGCAAGCGCCGTCCGTACCTCCGGGACGCATGGTGCGAGGCGAACGGTGACCCGGGTTACGATCCCGAGCGTCCCCTCCGCGCCGATGTAGAGCGCCCCGAGATCGAGTCCACCGTCCTCGCCACGGTCGAGCTCCAGCAGGCCGCCGTCCGGCCTGACGACCTCCAGCGCCAGCACGTGATCGGAGGTCACACCGTGCTTCAGGCAATGTGGCCCGCCCGCGTTCTGCGCCACGTTGCCGCCGATCGTGCAGGCGGGCGCACTGGCCGGGTCCGGGAGATAGCGAAGGCCGTAAGGGGCGGCCGCTTCGGAGATGGTTGCCGTGATCACCCCCGGCTCGACATGGGCTCGCCGATTCGCGGCGTCGATAGCGAGAGTCCGGCACATCCGTGCGGTCGAGATCAGGACAGCGCCGTCTGCGACCGCACCGCCGGTGATCCCCGTGCCCGAGCCGCGTGGCACGAACGGGATCCCCGCTTCGTACAGCCATCTGACCGCCCCCTGCACACCCTCGCGAGAGTCGGGAAGCAGCGCCGCGATCGGTGTCCCGCGCAGGTACGTGAGCGCGTCGGACTCGTACGCGACGAGGCGGTTCGGCTCCGCGATCACGGCGCTCGGGCCGAGCAGATCCCGGAGTCGCGCGAGCAGCGGGTCGGGCAGAGCGACAGGGTGTGTGGACACGGCGCAACCTTAGGCGGGATCAGATGGTAGGGGCAAGCGTACAACCAACCGTCAGGTGGTGTCGGAGACCCCGGAAAACGGGTCTCAAAGGGGGTTCCAAGGCCCCGGTTTTGGGTTGACAAGTACTGGCGTCTTGGGTATCCTTGCGACCGCATCTGGTAGCTCGTCGGGCTCATAACCCGAAGGTCGCGGGTTCGAATCCCGCCCCCGCTATCGAGAGACGCCTCGCCTGGCTCGCACTGCTTGGCGGGGCGTTTTTGCTCTCCACGGTGGGCTCAACACGTGGTGGGTGGCCGGGCTCGAGAGGCTCGGCCTGACGGTCCGGGGTAGCTCAGTGGCCAGAGCGGGTGGCTGTTAACCACTAGGTCGTGGGTTCGAATCCCACCCCCGGAGCTTCTCGGCTGGGTAGCTCAGTTGGTAGAGCACCGCGCTGAAAACGCGGGTGTCGGCGGTTCAATTCCGTCCCCAGCCATGGACGTAGGGGCGTAGCTCAACTGGCAGAGCACCGGTCTCCAAAACCGGCGGTTGGGGGTTCGAGTCCCTCCGCCCCTGTGTCCGGAGCGGGTGTGACGCAGGTCGGCTCGCGTAGCT
>JBDHAD010000068.1:0-20836 GCA_039588215.1 Gemmatimonadota bacterium | reverse complement strand
GATTCTGGTGGGCGATCTGGCCGATTCGACCTCGATGGTCAGTCGGCTCGTGCACCGGGAGCCGGTCTCCGTCCGCCGACCCGAGAAGGAGACCCACCCGAAGCTCTTCTATCGTGGAGCGCACCAGACGACACTCGATCCCCTGGCCGCCGCGCAGCCGCCGGGCGGGTTGTTCCTGTGGAGCGAGCAGATCAGCGGCAACGGCCGTGTCGTCTCCGGGTCGCCCGACGAAGCTCGGGGGTCGGGGGCCGGTTCCGCCAACTCCTCGGCGGCGGCCCTGCTGGCCTATGACGTCGCGCACGCGATCCCATGGGACTGGAGAGTGAGCCTCTACACGCTTACGAAAGGAATCGCCTCCGGATCGTACCTCGTGGCGCTTCTCCTCGCGCTTGTGGGTGGGCTCGCGTGGGGGAGCACGGTGTGGCTTCGGACGGCCCCGATCCTCGCGCTGGTCTTCCTGGGGATCACGGGTGCCCTCCTGATTTGGGATCTCGAGCACCCGGAACGCTTTTACATGATCTTCACCCGGCCACATTGGAAGAGCTGGCTCGTGCGCGGCGGCTTCGTGATCACGGGGTTCGGTGCCGTGCTCACGGGCCATCTGCTCGCGGGCCTCAGCGGCTCCGGTACGCCACGCGCTCTCGCCTGGATCGGTGCTCCGCTCGCGGCGATGACGGCCGCGTACACGGCATATTTGTTCGCGCAGGCGAAGGCCCGGGACCTATGGCAGAACCCGCTCCTCCCGCCGCACTTCGTCGTGCAGGCGCTGATCGCAGGCTCCGCCGTCCTGCTCCCATTCGCTCCAGGCTTCGCGGGAAGCGGCGTACGGACTCTCCTGGCGGGAGCCGCGGTCGTTCACCTCCTGCTGGTGTTGGGCGAGGTCTCTCTGACTCACCCTACGGCGCACGCCCGGCGAGCGGCGCACGAGATGGTTCGAGGCCGATTCCGCGTCTTCTTCTGGGTCGGAGTCGCGCTCGTGGCTCTGGCGGTCGCCGCGCCCGGCATGAACGGGCGAGAGAAGAGGGAATACGATCTCGTGAGAGCCACCGAGGAGCCGATCGTATGGACCTGAGAGATCTCGAGCGTCGGGTCAGTGCCGCGCGCGCCGAGACCGAGGCGCGAGGCGAGACGTTCTATCCGGGCCCAAGCCGCGTACACTTGGCCTCGTTCCCGCCGAAGGAGCGCTGGGATGATTGGGTGGAACTGGACTCCAAGGCGTGGCCGGAGCGTCGCGAGCGCCGATACATGCTGGTCCCGACGACGTGCTTCAACTGCGAGTCCGCATGCGGTCTGCTGGCGTACGTGGACCGGGACACGCTCCAGGTCCGAAAGTTCGAGGGGAACCCGGAGCACCCGGGGTCACGCGGTCGCAATTGCGCGAAGGGCCCGGCCACGCTCAACCAGGTCGTCGACCCCGACCGTATCCTGCAGCCTCTGAAGCGCGCGGGCGCGCGCGGGGAGGGGAAGTGGATCCAGGTCTCCTGGGATGAGGTGCTGGACGATCTCGCGATGCGCATCCGGACGGCGCTCCAGGAGGGTCGCCAGCGCGAGATCATGTACCACGTCGGCCGGCCAGGCGAAGACGGCTTTACCGAACGCATCATGGCCGCCTGGGGCGTCGACGGACACAACTCGCACACGAATATCTGTTCGTCGGCCGCGCGGGCCGGGTACCAGTTTTGGTGCGGGATCGATAGACCGAGCCCCGATCACGCCCAGGCAGAGGTGATCCTCCTCGTGAGTGCGCACCTCGAGGCGGGTCACTACTTCAACCCGCACGCGCAGCGGATCATGGAGGGGAAGACGCGGGGCGCGAAGCTGATCGTCCTGGACACACGGCTCTCCAATACCGCCACGCACGCGGATCACTGGCTACCCACGCAGCCCGGCTCGGAGGCGGCGGTGCTACTGTCGATCGCGAACTACCTGATTCAGCGTGATCTCTACGACCGAGAGTTCGTGCGTCGCTGGTGGAATTGGGAGGAGTATCTGGCCGCGGAGCACCCCGAGGCTCCACCGACGTACGAGAGCTTCGAGACGGAGCTGAAGCAGCTGTATGCGGAGTACACGTTCAAGTTCGCGGCGCGCGAGTCGGGCATCGGGGCGGAAGAGCTGGAGGAAGTAGCCCGGATCGTCTCGGCCGCCGGCACGCGGCTCGCGACTCACAACTGGAGGAGCGCCGCCGCCGGGAACGAGGGAGGGTGGCAGGTGTCGCGCACGCTCTTCATGTTGAACGCGTTGACGGGCGCGATCGCGACGCCCGGAGGTACGTATCCGAACGCGTGGAACAAGTTCGTCCCGAAGCCCATCCACCTTCCGCGACACCCGGAGCACTGGAACGAGCTCACCTGGCCCGACGAGTACCCGCTCTCCATGTATGAGCTCTCCTTCCTCCTCCCGCATATGCTGAAGGAGGGGCGCGGGGTGCTCGATGTGTACTTCACCCGCGTCTACAACCCCGTGTGGACCAACCCCGACGGATTCACGTGGCTCGAGGCTCTGACCGACGAGAGCAAGGTCGGGCTTCACGTCGCCCTCACCCCGACCTGGAACGAGACCGCCTTCTTCGCCGACTACGTGCTCCCGATGGGGAACGCCGCCGAGCGACACGACATCCATTCGCTGGAGACCCATGACGGGCAGTGGATCGGGTTCCGGCAACCGGTGCTGCGCGAGGCACGCGAGCGACTGGGTGAATCTATATCGGATACGCGTGAGGTGAACCCGGGTAACATATGGGAAGAAAACGAGTTCTGGCTCGAGCTGTCGTGGCGCATTGACCCCGATGGGACCCTTGGGATCCGCGAGTTCGTGGAGTCGGTAGAACGTCCCGGCGAGCGTCTGAGCATCGATGAGTACTACGGGTATATCTTTGAGAGTTCGGTTCCCGGGCTGGCCGAGGTCGCGGCAGCGGAGGGGCTGACGCCGCTGAAGTACATGCGGCGTTATGGGGCGTTCGAGGTGGCCGATTCGGTGGGTCCGCTGTACGAGCGGCAGGTGGCCCGCGACGAGCTCGAGGACGTGTCGGAGGACCGATTTGGGCGGATATACACGCGCGCACCGCAGGCGGCGGTGACCAACCTGGCTCCGACCGGCGCTCCCGACCTGGATGACGAAGGCCGCCGGCCGGTCGGAGTTCGAGTGGACGGTGAGGTCCTTCGTGGATTCCCCACACCGAGCGGTCGGCTGGAGTTCTATTCATCCACGCTCGCCCAATGGGGTTGGCCCGAATACTCGCTGCCGACGTACATCAAGAGCCACGTCCACCCCGAGGCGCTGGCCGACGAGGAGAAGGTCCTAATCTCCACCTTCCGGCTCCCCGTGCAGATCCACACTCGTAGCGCGAACTCGAAGTGGTTGGATGAGATCGCTCACACGAACCCGCTGTGGGTACACCCGGCGGACGCGAGACCGCTCGGTCTCGAGACGGGGGCGCTCGTGCGTGTGGAAACGAAGATCGGCCATTTCGTCGTGAAGGCGTGGGTCACGGAGGGGATCCGACCGGGGGTTGTCGCCTGCAGCCATCACATGGGACGCTGGAAGCTCGGCGATGAGGGGCAGCGCCAGCTCATGGCCACCGTGGATCTGGAGCGCGGTGACGAGGGCTGGAGCCTCAGCCGCCGCGTCGGGGCGGAGCCGTATGAATCGACCGATGCCGACACCTCGCGCATCTGGTGGACCGATGTGGGCGTGCACCAGAATCTCACTTTTCCGGTGCACCCGGATCCCATCTCGGGCATGCACTGCTGGCACCAGGCCGTGCGCGTGCGTGCGGCTCGACCCGGCGATCGATACGGTGACATTCGAGTCGATCCCGAGAAGTCACACCGGACGTACCATGACTGGCTCGCCAAGTCGCGCACCGCTCAGGCGCACTCCCCTGACGGGACCCGCCGCCCGCACTGGCTGATCCGACCCGTGCGGCCCACGGCCAAGGCCTATCGGTTGGACGCCCCGACGGACTCAGCAGGCCGCTAGAACGTGGAACTCTTCAGGGCTCTGGGAAGCCTCGTCGAGACCCCGACACGGGAGACGGCCTCGGTGGCCGCATTGTTAGACCTGGGGCCGGTGCCAGACCCGGCCGAGTACAGCGATCTGTTCCTGTTTCAGCTGTATCCGTTCGCCTCCGTCTACCTCGGGCGGCAGGGCCAACTGGGTGGAGAGGCCCGCGATCGGGTGGCAGGCTTCTGGCGCGCTCTGGACGAGGCACCGCCGGCCGAGCCCGATCATCTCGCTACCTTGTTGGGCCTGTACGCACGGCTGACCGAGCTGGAGCGGACCGCGACGGGGTCGGGCAGCCGATCCGTGTGGCGTCGGACCCGTCACGCGTGCCTGTGGGAGCACTTGGCGAGCTGGGTTCCGGTCTTCCTCACCAAGCTGCGTGAGATCGCACCGCCGTTCTATGACGGTTGGGGCGAGCTCCTGGAGGTCGCGCTCGCGCAGGAGATCGCGGAGATCGGGCCACTGGATCGCCTTCCGTTGGCGCTGCGCGTGGCCCCGCCGATGCCCGACCCGAGAGCATCCAGCGAGTCGAGCGAGTTTCTGGCGGCACTGCTGAGTCCGGTGCGTAGCGGGCTCGTCCTCACACGATCCGACCTCGCCCGCGCCGGGCGGGAGCTCGGTCTGGGCCTCCGCGTGGGCGAGCGCCGTTTCATCCTGAGAGCCATGCTTGGCCAGGATCCGGTGATCACCCTGGGGTGGTTGACGGACGAGGCGGCGGCCTGGGTGGATCGCCACGATCGTGCCGCAGCCGTGGTCCCCGAGGTGGCCGAGTTCTGGATCCATAGAGCCAAGACCACCGCGCGACTCCTTCGCGAACTGGGCGACGATGCTTGTCGCTGGCGCATCGAGAAGAAAGGCCTGGGATGAGGGAGGCTTGGGATGAGGGAAGGCCCAAGATGAGGGAAGACCGAGCATGAGCGAAAAGTCCATCGACCCGGTGAAGTTCAGGGCGGTGTTCCTGTTGCTCCTGGTGACCGGAATCTCGTTGCTGTTCTTCGCGATGATCCGCCCGTTCATCACGGCACTCTTTCTGGGCGCGATCTTTAGCGGGCTCGCACAGCCGGTCTACCGCCGTTTCGTTCGCTGGTTCAGGGGGCGGAAGGCCCTGGCTTCGATTATCACGCTCATACTGTTCTTCATCGTCATCCTCGGCCCGCTCGCCGGCTTCATGGGGATCGTCACCAACCAGGCGTTTCAGGTCAGCGAGTCGGTCGGCCCGTGGGTACAGCAGCAGATGAGCCAGCCGGACCAGCTCGATCGGCTGATCGCTCGGCTGCCATTCGCGGATGCAGTCGCCCCCTACACCGACCAGATCCAGCAGAAGGTCGCTGAGCTAGCGGGCTCGCTGGGCGGGTTCGTCGTGCGAAGCCTGGCGGCCGTCACACGCGGGACCGTCCAGGTCCTCTTCCTGTTGTTCGTGATGCTGTACGCGATGTTCTTCTTTCTGAAGGACGGTGGGAACGTGCTCGGTCGGATCCTTTACTACATGCCGCTCTCGAGTGACGACGAGCACCGTATGCTGGACAAGTTCGTGTCGGTGACGCGGGCGATGGTGAAGGGGACGCTGCTCATCGGGATCGTGCAGGGGGCGCTCGCCGGTGCCGGCTTCGCCGTCGTCGGAATCCCGGCCGCCGTATTCTGGGGCACGGTGATGGCCGTGCTCTCGATCGTCCCCGGAGTGGGGACGGCGCTCGTGTGGGGGCCGGCCGTCATCTACCTGCTCGCGGTTGGGCAGACGGGCGCCGGGATCGGGCTGGGGTTGTGGTGCGGCGCGGTCGTGGGGACCGTCGACAACCTCATGCGTCCGTGGCTGGTCGGCCGCGATACGCAAATGCCTGATCTCTTCATCCTGTTGGGCACCCTGGGTGGGTTGTTCCTGTTCGGTGCCGCCGGTGTGCTGATCGGGCCGATCGTCGCGGCCCTGTTCATCACCGTTTGGGAGCTGTACGGGGAGGCGTTTCGCGAGCTGCTACCGGAGGTGCGCCAACGGGGGTGAGTGGGGGCCAAACGGTGGGCGCACGCTCCGGCGCACGCCGTTGCGCTCTTTACACTCCTCATCTTGAGCACGCTGCTTGTGGCTACCTCATCTATCTTGCGTACTCCGAGATTAGAAGCCTGCTGCACGCCGAAAGAATGGGTGTCACGCACAATACTCCCAGCCCATTTGCATGTGCGGCGCGGAGGGTCACCTGCATCTGTTTGGACTCGGCAACCTGCGGTATGACGGCCGGGGTGACACAGGTTGATCCGGTGGTCACCCGACGGCTTCGCTCGAAGGTACAGCCGGCGGTTTCCGGGTACCGTGGGCCTGGTCAATCTCGGTTGCTACCGCGGCAGCCAAATGAGTATGGTTCTGCATGCCTGTGAGCGCCCGCGGCAGCGCGGCTCGGTTCTTCGACACTCTAGTCTTAGTAACGAGACTCACTCCCCCGATGCTTTCCCGTCGGGCGGATCTGAAGGGTCTCCACGGAGTCGTGAACTTTCAGCTGACGGGAGCTGGAGGTGGCTCTTGGCACTGCAGGTTTGTGGATGGGTGCGTGGTGTTCGGACGCAAGACTCGACCCGACAGTCGAGCGACGCTTCGGCTTCCAGCTGAGGAGTTCCTTCGTCTTCTCGCCGAGGAGACAACGCTCTGGTCGCTCACCGCGACCGGTCGTCTCAAAGTCGACGGTGACGGATCCGCCCCGATGGTACTCGGCTTTCTCTCAAGCCAGTTCCGACGAATTCAGGACGCCGACGGATTGAATGGAATGTTTGGCCGTTGGTACGCGAATCGCGTCCTCGGAACTACGCAGCGTAGCATCCGATGAAATTCTCGCTCTTCTTCGAGATGCAAATCTCGCAACCCACTCTTGAGAGTGAGCGACATCTGTTCCGTGCGTGCGTCGAGCAGGCCGAGCTGGCGGATCGATTGGGCTACCACGCGGTTTGGGCGGTCGAGCACCATGGTTTGGCAGAGTATTCGCACTGCTCCGCACCGGAAGTATTTCTCTCGTACGTCGCGGGGCGGACACAGCGAGTTCGTCTCGGCCACGGCGTCACCCTCACGCCGAGCCGCTATAATCATCCAATCCGTATCGCTGAGCGCATAGCGACGCTGGACATCGTTTCGGACGGTCGGGTGGAGTGGGGAAGCGGGAAATCCTCCAGCCTGGTCGAGCAAGTCGCGTTCGAGACGGAGATTCCAAAGCTGCACGAACAGTGGCTCGAAGCGCAGAAGATGATCCCACTGATGTGGCAGACAGATGTCTTCGAGTGGCACGGCGCGGCTTACGACATTGCGCCCACGCGCGTGATCCCCAAGCCCGTGCAGCGGCCGCACCCGCCGATGCACGCGGCCTGTAGCAAGCCAGACTCCACGCGCCTGGCCGCGGAGTTGGGCCTCGGCGCGTTGAACTTCGGCCTGGGCGACGACGACTACCTAACAGAAAAAGTCCAGCTCTACAAGCGCACCGTGGCTGCATCGAAGCCAGCGGATTATGTAAGGACTGATCACTACGCGTGTACGATTCCGACCCTCGTGCTGCAGGACGATCGAAAGGCGTGCGAGTATGGTTTTCGTGGTGCCCGTTTCTTTGCCGAAGCAATGAGCGCGTATTACCTGAGTGGTGATCGACCAACTTCAGAGCTGGACGTTCCGCGCGATTTTCTGACGGCCGATGACCTCGCCGAGGCATCGCGATTCCGGAACACTCCCGGCTCTCAGCTTTCTTGCCTGGTGGGCAGTCCTGACGTCGCCCGTGAGACAGTGTCACGATTCGCTCGGGCCGGAGTCGATGAGCTCATTCTGATCATGCAGATGGGGACTGTTCCGAACGAGTTGGTCAACGACTCAGTTCGCATCTTCGCCGAGAAGGTCATGCCGCATTTCGACAATGGCCAGTAGAAGGCTCCTCACTGTTCTTTGGGGCTCTTGGAAACATAGGATGAGGTGACGGCCACCGAGTCGCGAGAGGAGAGCAGCATGTCCGAAGAGAAGGGAACAACTGGGTTCTACCGTAGCGATCGCCTTAATCCTCACGTCGGACGCGCGCGTCAGATCGCCAAAAGCCACCCGGAGGTTGCCAGGCTTTTCGGAACAAACATGTGGACGGCGCTCTTGGGCTTGGGCTTGATTACGGTCCACATAAGCACCGCCTGGCTGGTCACTAGAAGCGGTGTCCTCCTAATGGTCGTCGCAGCCTACCTGTTCGGCGCTTTCGTGGCGCACGCCCTGCTGATGGTCATCCACGAGTCCGCTCACGGCCTCGTTTTTCGATCGCGCCCGGCCAATCTGCTGCTGGGACTTCTGTGTAGCATTCCGTTGGTGATCCCCGCGGGTGCCGGCGTCCACAAGTATCACCTTCTGCATCACGAGCACCAGGGGAGGTACGATTTGGATGGCGACCTGCCGAGCGAATGGGAGGCCCGGATCGTAGGCACCAGCGCGATCCGTAAGCTGATCTGGCTTGCCTCGATTCCACTCATCATGGTCATCCGACCGCTGCGCCTACGGACCATCGACGTGTGGGACCCGCCGTTCGTCGCGAATCTAGCCCTGAACGTGACGGGTCTGGCCATGATTTTCGCATTGACGGGGTGGATCGGAGTGGCATACTTGGCCCTTTCGGTTCTGTTCGGGTTTGGACTGCATCCTCTTGGGGGGCGATGGATCCAGCGTCACTTCGTGTTCGTACCGGGCCAGGAGACCTACGGATATTCGGGCCCACTCAACCGAGTATCGCTCAACATCGGGTTTCACAACGAGCACCACGACTTCCCCAGCATTCCGTGGAACCGTCTACCGAAGCTAAACGCGGTCGCCCCGGAGTTTTACGAGGAGCTGTATGACCATCGGTCCTGGGCACGGGTGATCGTGGACTTCGTGAAGCGACGCGACATGTCTCTGTACTCGAGAGTGGTCCGCTAGCATCAGGTTCGTCACGCGCACGCATCCACCGAGGCTCCTCCCGTGAACCCCGACCCAGCGGCTCTGACCGACCGATACCGGGTCATCCGGCGCCTCGGATCCGGGGGGATGGGTGTCGTGTATGCCGCGCACGACCGCGAGAGGGATGAGGAAATCGCGGCCAAGACTCTGCTGTGGGCTGACCCCATGGCGATCTACGGGCTCAAACACGAGTTCCGCACGCTGGCCGGCCTGGTCCACCCGAACCTTGTGAATTTGTACGAGCTTATCGGCACTCCCCATCAGTGGTTCTTCACGATGGAGCTCGTCGACGGCGTCGATTTTCGCAAGTTCGCCCGTCCAGCCGACCTGCAAGTGGACCGCCTTCGGCATGCATTGACCGCGTTGACCGAAGGCGTCGCTTTTATTCATGCGGCCGGCAAGCTCCACCGTGACTTGAAGCCGCAGAACGTGCTCGTGACGTCCGAGGGACGGGTGGTGATACTCGATTTCGGAATCGCGGCCGATGTCGCCAGTTCGCTGAATACCTTCCGGGCAACTGGGGGTTTCGCCGGCACCTTTGCGTATGTCGCCCCAGAGCAGATAGACGGCGAGTCGAATCCAGGTAGCGACTGGTATGCACTCGGGGTGATGCTATATGAGGCACTGACCGGGCAGCTGCCGTACAGTGGGCATCCCCTAAAATACCTGGTCGATAAGCAGACGACAGATGCCAGGTTTCCGGCGGGCATGAAGGGGCTTCCGTCGGACCTCGTTGAGCTTTCCCTCGCTCTGATGACCCGCGACCCGGCCGGTAGACCAGGAGAGAAGGAGATCTTGGATCGGATTGCCCGTGGGCGACGCCGGGCTCCGCTGCGGCCGCCCCGCGAGCCCTCTTCAAGGACCTGCCTTGTCGGACGGGAGCTTGAGTTGAGCGAGCTGCAAAGTGCCCTCGACTCGATCCTGCGGGGTGAGGCGTTCTCCTTGTATGTCATCGGATCTTCCGGAATCGGTAAGACGGCGCTGGTCCGGCACTTTTTGGACCGACTCACGGAGTCCAGAGCTGCTACCGTGCTCCAGGGTAGGTGCTATGTGCGTGAGTCGATGCCCTATAAGGGGTTCGACGGGGTCATCGATAGCTTGAGCCGGCTCCTCCTCGCCTTGGAGGAGCAACAACTTTGCGAGCTACTTTTCGACGAGCTGCATTGGCTGGTCCGCGTCTTCCCAGTCCTCGAGCGAGTAAAGGCGATCGCCAGGTTGCCCCACCCAGGCGTCGAGACCGTGGACCCTGTCCAACGCCGACGCGAAGCATTTGGGGCGTTGCGCGAACTCCTTCAACGACTGAGCGAGTCACAGCCCGTGGTCATCTATATCGATGACCTCCAGTGGGCCGGTGACGATACTGTGGCACTACTCGAGGAACTGCTTGCGCCCCCGACTCCGCCCCCGATCCTGGTGATCAGTGGTTTTCGGCCGGAGGACGTGCAGGACCAATACCTCGGAGCGCTGCTTGAGTCTGCAGCCGAAAGCCCGTCGCGAAGTGTGATTCAGCTCGAGCCGCTAGCGGAGTCGGAGACGCGCAGGCTTGCCGAGCGCCTATGGGAAGGTGAGCCAGGTGCACAGGCACCCCTGGACTCGATCGTTGCAGAGTCGGGGGGAAGCCCGTTTCTGATTGAGCAGCTCGCCCGCCACGGTTCCGCGCCGACTCGGACGCAGGGTCGATCGGGGCTCAGTCTCCACGAGATGCTTGAAAGCCGCATAAGCCGGTTTCCGAGGACTGCCCGTCCGATACTCGAGGCCCTAGCGGTAGCGGCGCAGCCGCTCTCGGCGATCGTTGCTCGCGACGTAGCCGGAATCCGAGGCGACGAGCGGCCATTGGTCCGAATACTCTCCTCGGAGCGCATCCTACGCACCACAGGTGACGCTGATCACATCGAATTCTACCACGACCGAATTCGAGAAAGCATGGCAGCAGCCATTTCGGAACGGCGGGCACGTGAGATCCATCTGCGTCTGGCACGCTTCAGTCGGGCGCACGGCGTCGACGATCCCGAGATTCTGTTTGAGCACTACCGCGAGGCGGGCGAAACGGAGATAGCGACCAAGTACGCTGAGGAAGCCGGTAACAAGGCCGCTTCTGCATTGGCCTTCCAGCGCGCGGTCGCATTCTACCGACACGCGCTGGCGACTCGAGGCGTGGAGGGCCCCGCGACACAGGCGTTGCGCCGCAAGCTTGCCGACGCGCTGGCGAACGCCGGCCGAGGACCGGAAGCCGCCGACGTATATCTTGAAGCTGCCGACATAGCGGATGGTCCCGAGGTTGTGGATCTACAACGCCTGGCTGCGGAACAGTTACTGCGAACGGGCCACGTCGATCGAGGGTTGGGGGTGCTCGATCGGGTACTCGCCGCTGTTCGACTCAGGTTGGCTGGCTCACCGCGACATGCGCTGGTCCGCATACTCACCCGACGGCTGCGGTTGCGTCTAAGGGGACTACGCTTCCGCCCGCGGCCCGAAGCGAACACCGACTCGCTACTTCTACGCCGCATCGATGTCTGCTGGGCCACTTCGATCGGTCTTGCCCGGATCGACACGATCCGGGCCATGGACTTTCAGACGCTTGGACTCCTCTTGTCGCTGAGAAGCAGGGACCCGTTCCGAATCGTTCGGGCAGTTGCCGCAGAGGCTTCGTTTGTGGCCACCTCCGGACAGTCGAGAAGTAGACGCGCCCGTCGCTTGGTGGAAACTGCTCGGGAAGTGGCTACGGGAGTGGACAAACCGGAGGCACACGCGTTCGCAGAGTTCTCCGCTGGCATGGTTGCGTTCTGGTTGGGCCGCTTCGCCGAGGGACGGACACACTGCGAGATCGCCACCGACGTCCTGCGCCGCCGATGCACCGGCGTGGTTTGGGAAGTAAACACCTCGCAGACCTTTACGACATCGTGTTTGGTCTATCTAGGGGAGTACGGCGAGCTCGCAAGACGTCTTCCAGTGCGACTGCGCGAAGCCCGTGAAGCTGGTGATCTGTACGCGGCGGCGGACTGTGTGATTGGGAGGCCAATCCTGGTCTGGTTGCTGAACGGCAACACCGCCGAGACATGGGCGGCAGTACGGGAAGCGAAGCGGCCGTGGGATAATCACCCGTTCCAGAACCAGCATTACTTCACGCTCCTCTCGGAGTGTCAGCTCCACCTTTACGAAGGCAATGGACTGGGCGCGTGGGAGCGCATCGCCGGGGATTGGCCGAGCCTCAAGAAATCACTGCTGCTCCGCACGCAAGTCATCCGGATGGAAGCGATACACCTGCGCGCGCGTTGCGCGCTGGCAGCGCTACTCGCATGTCGTGATGAGGATCGTCAGTCCTGGAAGAAGGATCTCGCGGAACGGGCAGAGAAGGATGCACGACGTCTGACGCGGAGCAACGCGGAGTGGGTGCGTCCGCTCGGCTGGCTCGTCTACGCTGCGCTGGCATCACGCGAGTCCCGGGTGGAGGCCCGGGAGCTGCTCTCGCGTGCGGTGCCAGGTTTCGCTGCCGCGACTATGAAGGGCTACGAAGCCGCTGCGCGATATCGCCATGGTCAACTGGCCCGTGGCGTCGAAGGGGAAGAGTCGGTTCGCATCGCGCGGACTTGGCTGAGATCGGAGGGAGCCGTCAGCCCCGCCAGAATCGTAGACGTACTTGCGCCAGGTTTTGTGATCGCGTAAGTGGCCGGACCATGCCAATTCCAAGATAGGTCCCGCGCGCGGCTCGCTAAACGTTCGGCCGAGCCCAAGTGTCCCGTGAGTGTCCGATCGCCGCAGGTTCTATCGGTTCCCGACAGGCAGGCCGTCCCGGCTGTGAGCTCGTCGAGGGTCGAGCCGAGCGAAACCGCCGTCGCGCGTCGGGCATCCCCTCACACACTCAGGTCACACACTCAGGAGTGATCCGATGTCGAGTCGAAGCCCTGTCCCGTTCCACACCCGCGCCGTCCTCGCCGGACTGGCCGTCGCGGTCTCAATGATCGTGATCGGCGCCCGACCGGCCCCGTTGCTCGCACAGGATGCCGCACTCGATGAGGCATTTTTGGAGGGCTTCCGATGGCGGTCGATCGGGCCGGCCAACATGTCGGGTCGGATCACCGACATCGAAGGCGTGCCGGGAACCTCGGTCTTCTACGTGGCCGCGGCGACGGCGGGCGTCTGGAAGACCACCAACAACGGAACGACGTTTCGGCCGTTGTTTACCGACGAGCGGATAGCGGCGATGGGGGACATCGCGGTCGCGCCCAGCGATCCGGACATCGTGTGGGTCGGTACCGGCGAGGAGGACTCACGTAACTCGATCTCTCCTGGGGGCGGTGTCTACAAGTCGACGGATGGGGGACTCACCTGGGACCTCGTGGGCCTTGAGGAGACGCAAGCGATCGGTCGCATCGTCATTCACCCCACCAATCCGGACCTCGTATACGTCGCGGCGCTGGGCCACATCTGGGGGGCCAACGAGGAGCGCGGCCTGTATCGCACTCAGGACGGGGGCGAAACGTGGGATCGAATCCATCACATAAGCGATAAAGCCGGGTTCGTGGATCTCGTCATGCACCCGAACGACCCGAATACCCTGTTCGCCTCCAGCTGGGAGCGCGTCCGCGGTCCGTGGTTTCTGAACAGCGGCGGTCCCGGCTCGGCCTTGTGGAGGACCACCGATGCCGGTGACACATGGACCGAGGTCGCCGGGGGCGGCTTCCCCGAGACCCTCAAGGGTCGAATAGGGGTCGCCATAGCGCCCTCGAGCCCGGATGTCATGTACGCGATCGTCGAAGCGGAGGAGCCGGAGTGCCTCGAAGACGCCGGGGCGCAGGACTCCGACGTGGAATCGTGCCAGGACCTGCATGGCTCGGGGCTGTACCGATCCGAGGATGGAAGCCGGACGTGGACGTGGATGAATGGGGAGAACACGCGCCCATTCTACTACTCACAGGTCCGGGTCGATCCCTCCGATCCCGATCACGTGGTGTGGTCCTCGACGCCGGTTCGGTTCTCGAAGGATGGCGGAAAGACGGTGGGACAAACGACGCTGGGCATCCACGTCGATCACCATGCGTTGTGGTGGGATCCGACAAACCCCGACCACTACATCGTGGGCAATGACGGCGGGATCGCGATTACCTGGGACAAGGGCGGGAACTACGACTTCCCGAACGCGATAGCGCTCGGCCAGTTCTACGCAGTCAGCTATAACATGGATATGCCGTATCGCGTATGCGGTGGGCTACAGGACAACGGCACCTGGTGCGGGCCGAGCCGCCGCCGCCAGGGCGACATCGACAATCACATGTGGGCGACGGTGAGCGGCGGGGATGGCTTCTACGCGCCGCAGGACCCCGAGGACCCGAACTTGATGTATGCCGAGTCGCAAGGCGGCCGGGTGTCGCGCATCAACACCGCCACGGGCGCGCGGCGCAGCCTCGAGCGCCCGAGCTGGAGCGAGCAGGTCAAGCCTCTGCGCGATGCGCTGGTCCTGCTGGAAGACGAGGCCGGCGACTCGCCGAGCGCGGAACAGCAGGCGCGCATGGACGAGCTGAAAACCAAGATCTCGGCCGACTCGGCCGCCTATTCGCTCCGGTACAATTGGAGCACGCCGATGGTGCTCTCACCGCACGATCGGAACGTGCTGTACATCGGCGCGAGCAAGGTGCTCAAGTCCGTGAAGCGTGGGGACGACCTGATGATCATCTCGCCCGACCTCACGTATGCGGACCCGGAAAAGATCGCCATCAGCACGGGCGGGACCGGGACGACGGGTGGCATCACGCGGGATGCCACCGGGGCCGAGACGCACGCTACGATCACGGCGCTCGCCGAATCCTATCTCCGCGCCGGGTGGCTGTTCGCGGGTACCGATGACGGCCGTGTGTGGATGACGCGGGACGACGGAGCGAGCTGGACCGAGCTCACCGGCCGCTTCGACGGTGTGCCAGAGGGCACGTGGGTGAGCCGGATCGAGCCGTCGCACCACGATGCGAGCACCTTCTACGTCTCGTTCGATGGCCATCGGAGCGACGACTTCACGCCCTACGTGTACGTCACGACCGATGGGGGCGAGACGTTCCGCTCGATCGCGGCCGGACTCCCGACCGGGAAGCCGGACTACGTGCACGTGATTCGCGAGGACCCCCACAACCCGAACCTCCTGTTCATCGGCACCGATGTGGGCGTCTACATGTCGCTCGATCGGGGTGTGAGCTGGGGTCGGTTCATGAACGGGCTGCCGACGGTGCCGGTGCACGATCTGAAGATCCACCCGCGCGAGCGCGAGCTGATCGCCGGAACGCACGGGCGCTCGGTTTGGATCGTGGACATCGCGCCCCTCGAGCAGATCGCCGGTGGCGCGCTGACAGAGGACATCGTGCTGTTCGACCCGAAGCCCGCGCTCCAGTTCGGCGACTCTCCGATCGGCGGTGAGTCGACCGGCCACCGGACATTCGAGGGAGAGAGCGTTCGCTACGGGGCCGAGATGACGTACTGGATTCCGCGCGAAGTCTCGACCGCGCTGATGCGGGAAGCGCGCGAGACGCGGCAGGCGATGCAGGAGTCGGAGTCTGGCGTTTACCGGTGCCATGGCGTCCGGACTGAGGCGGGTGTACTGGGATTTCCGCCCGCGGGTCGAGCCGGAGCCCAAGTCCCCGTCCGAGCTTCGGGACAGCGTCGAGAACGCGAAGTTGATGCGCGAGGTGGCCGACTCGCTCATCGCCGCCGGCGACGACTCCGACATCGTCGAGCGTGCGGTCGAGCAGATGAGCTCCGGTGCTGCCACCTTCCGAGGCCGATTCGGTGGCAGCGGGACGCCTCGACGGGGGTTCCGGGAGCGGCCCGGTGAGACGTATCCGCAACCTCGCGTGGAGCGCGAGGAAGCAGAGGAACGGCCCGGTGGCCGTCCGGGCGGGGAGGGTCAAGCGGGAGCCCCGGCCCAATCCGAGATCCGTAGCATACAGCGTAAGATCCGCAGCGGCATGCGTGACCGGGGAGCCGGTTCCGGTGGTTTCGGCGGCTTCGGTGGCGGCAACCAGGCATTGGCCGACCCCGGAGACTACACGGTCGTCGTGAAGATCGGAGAGCGGACCCTGTCGGCCCCTCTGACGGTCCTCCGGGCGCCCGGCTACTCGAACGAACCCTAGTTCCCAAGCAGTGAGTAAGACGATGCGCCACCGAACATCCACCGCGATTTGGATAACCCTGCTGGCTCTTCTTGCGACCGGCCAGCGTCCCATGAGCGGACAGGAGATCGAGCTGACTGAGCTCGTGGACCTGTACGCGAACGAAGTCGAGCAGCAGGTGATCGCGTGGCGTCGGGACATCCACGAGCACCCCGAGCTCGGGAACCGTGAGTTCCGGACCGCCGCGCTGGTCGCCGAGCACCTTCGGGGCCTCGGATTCGAGGTAGAGACCGGGGTGGCGCACACCGGCGTGGTCGGTGTGCTGCGTGGAGCGAAGCCCGGTCCGGTCGTCGCCCTGCGCGCGGACATGGACGCATTGCCGGTAACCGAACGGGTGGATCTGCCGTTCGCCTCGAAGGTTCGGGCGGAGTACAACGGCCAGGAAGTCGGCGTGATGCACGCCTGTGGGCACGACAACCACACGGCCATCCTGATGGGAGTCGCCTCGGTTCTCGCGGGTGTCCGAAGCGAGCTACCGGGGACCGTGAAGTTGATCTTCCAGCCGGCCGAGGAGGGTCCGCCGGCTGGCGAGCAGGGCGGGGCCGACATGATGATCCAGGAGGGCGTCCTTGAGGGTCCCGCGCCGGGCGCGATATTCGGTTTGCATGTCTTCCCCGAGGCGACCGGGACGATCATGTATCGGAAGGAGGGCTTCCTCGCGGCAGCGGATGGCCTCCGGATCGTGGTCAAGGGCCGACAGACACACGCGGCGATGCCGTGGGATGGTGTGGATCCGATCGTGACCGCGTCCCAGATCGTCCTCGGTCTGCAGACAGTCGTAAGCCGGCAAGTGGACCTTCGTGACACGCCCGCAGTTGTGAGCGTGGGGTCGATCCATGGAGGGGTGCGCGGGAACATCATCCCCGACGAAGTCGTGCTCGAGGGCACGATCCGCACGCTGAGCGCCGAGACTCGTGAGCTCGTCCACGAGCGGGTCCGCAGGACGGCGCAGGGGATCGCTGAGGCCGCAGGCGCCTCCGCCGAGGTGACGATCTCGACCGGCGTCCCCGTCACAGTGAACGATGCCGAGCTCACGGAGCGCATGCTCCCTACGCTGCGGAGAGTCGCCGGGGCCGAGCATGTGATCGACGCGCCGCCGATCACGGGAGCGGAGGATTTCTCCTTCTTCGCCGAGGAGGTGCCAGGCTTCTATATCGGGTTGGGGGTCGCTCCGCCTGAGGATCTCAGCAAGGCCGCGCCCAACCACTCACCCCTCTTTTTCGCCGACGAACGCGCGCTGAAGGTGGGGGTGCGGGCTATGGCGGGAATGGCGGTCGATTACCTGCTGCAGGAGGTGGGGGCGAGGACGCCGTGACGCTCCGCGGCGTTCTCGAGGCAGGGCGCCGGCGTCTCTCGACGGCCTACTAGGGCCGGTCGGCGAGGTGCTCGAACTCCCCGCCGTGCAACACCCAGACGGCCAGACCGGGCACTTCCGTGGAGAGCCCCCGATAGAAACCCGAGGCGACCTCGTTCCGTTCGTGCATGAGCCACCACACGACGCTGCCGCCCGCTTCACGGGTGGCCCGTGCCACCGCGGCGAGCAGCGCCCGACCGATTCCACGCTTCCTTACGCCGTCGTCCACATACAGGTCGAGCAGGTAGGACCCGCGCACGGCCGACTCGGTGTCATAGGAGGGGTGGAAGAACGCGTACCCGACGAGCCGGTCATCCAACTCCGCGACCAGAGCGTCGAATGCGCGGTAGGGTCCCAGTCCATCACGCAGGAAGTGCTCCTCAGAGAACGCGCACGACGGGGCCCCCACGTGTACGTTCAGCGCTTCCACCATCGCCACGACGTCGGCGGCGTCAGTTGACTCAGGAGGTCGAATCGTGACAGCGTCCATCATGTCGTGCTCCCATTGCATGCCATCCGGGCGGTCCGCCACCGCGTCCGCGAGAAAGGTATGAAGACGCTGCTCGTCCTGCGCCACGCCAAGTCGAGTTGGGACTACGCCGAGCTCTCCGACCACGATCGACCGCTGAACAAGCGAGGGATGCGCGCCGCGCCCCGCATGGGCCGGCTGATCGTCGAGCAGAATCTGATTCCCGACCTGATCTTGAGCTCGACCGCCGTGCGAGCCCGCACGACCGCCGAGCTCCTCGCGGACGAATGCGAGCCTCCTCCCGCGATAGACTACTTGCCGTCGCTGTACGGCGCGGGACCACACGGCTATCTGGAAGCCGCAAGTGAGGCAGCCTGTGAAGGGGAGCGCATCATGGTCGTCGGACATAATCCGGGGATCGAGTTGCTGGTCACGGTCGTGGCGCGCGTCCGCGAACGCATGCCGACCGCCGCCCTGGCTCACATCGAGCTCGACATCGACGAATGGGAGGATGCGGGGGAGGCGCAGGGCCGGCTCGTTCGCCTCTGGCGCCCGAAAGAGCTCGCCTAGCGGCACCGGCCCCGACCGCACCTGACCGCGTCGAGCCCGCCTGACGGCTTCCGCGGTCGCGTGACCGCGGAAGCCGTCCGCTAGCTGCTGGGAGGATCCAGCACTACGCCCAGGAACAGGATCGTGCCCGACAGCCGCTCACGGATCGCGAACAGGAAGGGCCGGTCCACGATCACGGGGACCGGCGCCGACGTCACGCCAATGCCCACGCTGGTAGCGGCAGCCGCCTCCGTGCCCTCCTCGTTCACGTCTACGAAGCTCTTCTGCTTCACGCGCGTGATGTGGAGGTCGGTCCCCATCGCCTGGGGATCGAAACCTTCGGCGAGCATGCCGCCGAAGTCCGCCCGTCCGGGCGTAAAGGCGATCTGCATCCCGAGCGCTTTGAGCACGTCGTTCAGGTTCTTCTCCCACTCGAGCGTGAAGCGCGGCAAATGGACCGGCACATCCGCCTCGGGCAGATCTGAGGTCCACGCGTCCCAACGCGCCGCATCGAGGCCCTCGATTACGTCTTCGATCGGTACGTCCGGGCGGGGCAGCACGATGGTCATCCGGAAGGCGCCACCGCTGTACGGTAGGTCGATGATCTCCTGGTCCGGTTCCCATCGATGACCGAATTCCCCCTCGCCACGCACCATCATGCGAACGGACTTCGTGCCGCCATCGCGAAGGTGGAAGGTCGCGTCGCGCGTGTCATCGGGGTCGAACCGGTGCGTCCACTGCCCTTTGAAGTAGATCGCGTTCAGGAGAAACAGTACCTCGCCGGGGTTGATCCGCTCGAGCATCTTGTCGATCCGCCCGTTCGTGGCCGAATCCACCCACGAGTTGATGATGCCCGGGGCAGCGGGATCGCCGAAGTCGAGCGCCTCGACGCGCGCGTCGAACGCTTGCTGGACAGTAGAGAGGTACGCGGCCCGGAACGGAAACGTGTGCTCGTACCAGGCCGAGTTCGCGACCCCGATCTCGACGTCCGGGTCAAGCCCGAGCAGCAACTCGGCGAGGGTCTCGTAGGAGGCGTTGATCTCCTCCAACGGAGGGAGCGAGCCGCCCTCGGCAAACCCTAGCGTCGTCGCAATCGCCTCGTACGTCGAGTCGCGCGCTCCGGTGAGGGCCATGCCGAGCGCGAGGTGCGCGCTCAGGGGCGAGTAGAACAGGTTCTCGTCCGGCTCCGCATCGCGCAGCTCGCCCAGGAGCGAGAAGCCGAAGCGATTGCTCGCGCCGATCAGGTCTTGTTCCCCGATCGTGAGCGTTCGTGGGAGTTCCGTGATGGGGTCCGCCCCTCCTTCCGGTCCGGTGGGATCCTGACAGCCTGTCGCTGCCAGTAGCAGCATCGCGGCGGTTGCGGTCCCGGTCATCAGCTTGTGGCTCCGATCTCCGGCGTGTCGATCCGATCTATTTGCAGGCACCCTCTTAATGCTCCGTCCTGGGAACTCCATCAGACTACCCGCGAGAGAACGCTTCAGACCTCACGAATGTGACGCGTTCGGCGCTTGCCTACGCTCCGTGCCGCGACCCAGGTTCCCAAGAGGCGGCGCGCGTGGCTCAAGCCCGTGCGCCACCCGAACCGCATCCGGTAACCCGGGCTGTCCTATCGTGTTCATCCAGCTTCGCGATGATCTGCGTCTCCACTTCCGCGACCGGGGGAGGGGCGAGCCGATCCTCATGCTGCACGGCTTCACCGGCTCGTCAGACAGCTGGGGCCCGCGAACGCTTCAGGCCCTCGCCACCCGCCGCCGCGTCCTAGCCGTGGACCTGCCCGGACACGGACGCAGCGGGACGCCGGCGCGCCCCGACCAGTACGCCATGAGCGCGATTGTCGAGGATCTACGGGAGTTACTGCACGCCGTCGGGATCCCGAGTGCGACCTGGCTGGGGTATTCGATGGGAGGGCGCCTTGCACTGGGGGCGGCCGCTCTCCACCCGGACCTGGTAGACCGGCTCGTGCTCGAGAGCGCATCCCCGGGTCTGGCGACCGAGTCCGAACGGCTGACGCGGCGTCGAGCGGACGAAGCGCTCGCCAGGCGTCTGGAGGACGAGGGGATCGAGCGTTTCGTGGAGTACTGGACGAACCTTCCGCTATTCGAGACTCAGCGACGTCTACCGGACGACGTCCGTGACGCCCTCCGTCGCCGCCGGATGGCGAATCGTGCGGAGGGCTTGGCGGCGTGCCTCCGAGGGCTCGGAACCGGTACCCAACCATCGTTCTGGGACGTCCTGGACAGGGTTCGAGTGCCTACCCTGATCGTGACGGGCTCGGAAGACCCCGAGTATTGTGAGGTGGGTGCCCGCATGAGCGAGGGCCTGCCCGAAGCGACGTTCGAGATCATGAATGGCGCGGGTCACGCGCCTCACTTGGAGACACC
>JBDHAD010000067.1:0-33056 GCA_039588215.1 Gemmatimonadota bacterium | reverse complement strand
GAAATCCCGCGGCATGATGATGTCGGACGTCGGCGACAGCTCCCAGCCGCGCGCCATGATCGGCAGCCGCCACGTGACGCGAAGATGCTGCTCGAGGTCGGTGTTGTCCCACCTTGTCGAGACCAGAGCGGCGGTCGCCGGCTGTCCGTCGGCCGCGGGCACGAAGCCGTACGTGAAGATGCGATCCGGATCGGCCGTGAAGTGCGGGGCCGTTCGGCCATCCGTGGGTCCGATCACGGTCGCCGCGCCGCCCGCCGCCGGGAACCACACGAATTCGGCGCCCAGCCCGTTGAACACGAACGGATCGATCGACTCGTGCAGGTTCCGCGCGTCCGCGCGCATCACGACGATCCGGCCACCGTCGGGCGACCAGGCCGGCATCTGGTAGTAGGCCGAGGCCGTCGAGACGCGCTGAGGTGCGCCCCCCGCCGACGAGACCCGCATGACCCGGCCCTCGGTGTCATCCCAGGTCACGTACACGATCGAGGCTCCGTCCGGCGACCAGGCCGGGTGGAACTCGCCCACGTTCGCGTTCGTCAGCCGTTGCGGGGGGCCGTCGGGCAGGTTCATCACATACAGGCGATCGAGCGCCGAGAACGCGATTCGGCTCCCATCGGGAGAGGGCTTCGCGTCGCGGATCTGCCGGGCCGTGAACGTGGCGCCGTCATCGATCGGATACTCGAACTCGACCTCGGGACCGACCGCCACCTCGGCGTTCACCGTGAACGGGATCTCGGTCGCATCCGACCCGTCGATCGGGACGCGCCAGATCCCGCCGCCATACGAGATTACGACCGCGCGCGAATCGGGTGTGAACGAGTAGCCGGGGAGGACGTCCATGTTGGCGACCGACTCCTGCTCGTCGCGCTGGATCGGGTAGGCCAGCCACTGCTCTTCCCCCGTATCGAGCTCGCGGAGCACGAGGCCCGTCTCGGTGTCGTGGCGGGTGCCGTAGGTGAGCCACTCGCCGTCGGGCGAGAGCGCGGGTCGAAACGCCGACCCGTAGCGCGAGCTCATCGTAGTGCGCGTCCCGGTCTCGCGATCGTATACACCGAGCTGGTACTGCGGAAAGACCGCGTTGTACTGCCACGGGCCGTTCCGCTGCGCGTACCACACGTAGCGCTCGTCTGCTCCGAACGCCGGGCCCTGGAAGCGGAGCCCGCCCGGGGCCGGGGTCAGCTCGATCCCCACGCCGCCGTCCTTGTGATACAGCCACAGCTTCTCGAGTCCGCCCGTGAGCGTGCCGCGTGCAACCACGATGTAGTTGCCGTCGGGCGTCCACTCCGGGGAGAGGAAGTTGCTTACGACCCCCCCGTCTTTCGTGATCTGCCTGGGGTCGCTCCCGTCCGCCCCGGCGACCCACACGTTGTCGTCGCCGCTCCGGTCCGAGATGAAGACGATGTACTCGCCGTCCGGGCTGAAGCGCGGCTGCATGTCGTGCTCGATCCCGTGCGTGATCCGGGTGGCCGTGCCCCCGGCGATAGGGATCGTGTACAGGTCGCCCAACAGATCGAAGGCGATCGTTTGGCCGTCGGGACTCACATCCAGCGACATCCACGTCCCTTCGCTGGTCGTGAAATTGGCCCAGCGGGCGGGCTCGAGCGGGAGGCCTTTCCCGGCCTCAGGGGCCTCTTGCGCCAGCAGGGGTGAGCAGAACGGGAGGAACGCGAGCGCGAGAAGCGCGCGTCGGCAGCGATCGACGGGCATGGGACTCTCCTGACGCATGATCAACTGAAAGGCCATCCAAACCTGCGGGGGTCGGAACGCCAGTCCTGCGGAACGTCGATGGGATAGAGAATGAACAGCCGCGCGCGGCAGCGCAACGCGTGAGCTAGGCGCCCGATCCGGCTCCAGTGACACCCGGTGGCTGGTCACCGGGTCCGGCGCCCGATGTCGGGGGCTCGAAGCGGATCTGCTGCTGGACCCACACACCGATCGGCGCGTTCAGGTGGAGGGCCGGCCGATACGCCATCGTCGGGGCTACGTCCTGTGCGAGCCGGTCCAGCGGGTCATAGCCGCTCGACCCCCGGAGCCTGATGTGCGTGACTTGCCCGGCGACATCCACGAACAGCCACAGGATGACCACGCTTTCTCCCGCCTCCTCGGGGAGACCCTGCGGGTACCCGTCGCGCAGCGCCGAGAGAACCTGATCCAGGTTCACGAGCCGCGGGGGCACGTCGTGAGGGATATACACGGGCTCCGGGACTTCCGGTTCGGGCGCTTCTCGCACGGGTAAGGGTTCGGACTCAGGCGCGGGAGGCCGGACGACGGGAGTCGACGGCGGTGCAATCTGGACGGCTGGAGGGGCGTCGGGGGGAGCGGGCGCCAGCGTGACCACCCGAGGAGCTGCCAGGGGGCCCGACGGCTCCGGAAGCCGGACGCCGATACCGCCCGCGAGCAGCGCAAAGCCGGCGTGCGCGGCGACCGAGATCCCCGCACCCACCGCGAGTGCTCGCGGATACGCAGCCCGAAAGCGCGCTGAAGCGCTGGGATGCGCGGCCATGCCTCGACCTCCCCCTCAAGGTTCGGCGCTACTGCCTCTCTAGTATACGGATACCTGGGGAGGGTTGCTTCGAGGGCCGGATCTGCGGTTTCCGGTCAATCACGAACCCGCCCCGGACCGAGCTGCCGGTGGGCGGTGCTCTTCAGTCGTCATGGAATCGCGGTTCCTCTATCCAAGGCTCGAGAAAACGGCCATGACCATGACGAAGTTGTAGCCCGAGTGCAGAGCGACTGGGGGCCCGAGCGAGCCGCTCCGTATTCGGGCAAACAGAAGGCAAAGAGCCAACACCGTCACGCCCACCATTGCAGGCCAATAGAACCAATACCCGGCGAGGTGCAGGATGATGAACGTGGCCGTTACCAGGCTTCCCGCCACCCACGGGCCCCAGCTTCGTCGGAACCCCTCGAGCAGCGCTCCGCGAAACAGGAACTCCTCGAGCAGAGGGCCGAAGAACAGAACCGCGATGGCCCATGCGAATCGGGGCATGCCCGGGGTGTGAGCTGCACGGCCCAAAAGACCTCCGGGCGTTTCGTCGGGCACAGGTGCCAAAGCTGTCACGACCAGGACACCCGCCCCGAGGAGAAGGCCAGCTATCGCCGCGAGGCTAAGATGTGCCGTCGACGTACGAGACAGACCGACCAGAGCACCCAGGCTGGTGCCAACAGCTGAGAAACGGCTGGCTTGGCGTCGAAACAACACCAGCACGACGCCGCCGCTGACCAGGAACGAAAGCAGGATAGCGGGTGCCATTGCCGTCTGTAGTTGCTGCGGGTTCGCGAGTCGCTCCCCTCCCGCCGTGACGATGAGGGGGATCCCGATCCAGACACCGACCTGCACAGCCAAGTACGCACCCAGGAGCGCCAGTGCTTGAGGAGCGCGGAAGAGGCCGAGACGCGAATCACGTTCTCCCGCACGTTCGCGTCGACGCTGACGTCTCGCGAATCGCCGTTCGGCGCTCAGTGGGGTGCGGGCGAGGACGAGTCCGAAGACAAGACCCAGCAGCTCGTACACAACGAATGCCGCCGACGCGAGCACTACGACCGTGAAGAGGAGGCGGAGCCACGGCAGCTCTTGGTTCTCGGCACTTCGCGCAAGGAGCCGGAAGAAGAGAACGGACAGTACAGCGAGTGCTATGAGCTTGCCGAACACCCGATCGGTGAAGCGAAATCGCGGCAGCTCGATCATTGGGGCACGCTCTGTCTCGCGAACCGAAGCACTTGGGACGGGTCGCTGACACCCTGCAACCGGTCGTTGTGGGACTAGGCACGATGGCACAACCGAAGACGACCGGGAAGAGGCGGGCCCCGAACGGCTGGGCGACTGTTGGACGGCTCACTGGAACGGCCACTAGGCGTCAGATGCCATATGACGCTCGGACAAACGGCGGCGAGACGCCTCTCGTCTACCATCTCCCTCAGAACGTAATCGCGGGCTTTGCCGGGGCAGAAGAGCCGCGCGGGCAGCCCGAACAGTTGGCACGGAATCGAATGAGGGGATGAGAATGATGCGAAACAGACGATTCATGCTGCTGGCATTGGTGGTGCTGATCGGGGGATGCGGCGATGCCACCGGTCCCGACGGAGGCGGTCTTCCACCCGGCATGGTGGACAGCGGATCCTGGTACCGGACCGGATTCAGATGGCCACATGATGGGAAGCCGTACGAGAGCCCGAACTTCATCGTGTACAGCGACGCGGCGAGTCCGGAGGCGCGCCAGAAGCTCGCCGAGATCGGAGAAGAGCTGTTGGTCGTCTTGAAGAACGACTTCGAGATCGATGCGGAGACGATGTTCCGCTTCCCGGCCGGGCAGTCGAAGCTCCACATATATGCGTACAAGAACCACACGCCGATGGAGTGGGGCGGTTGGGGCTATTATGGAGGGTTGCTGATCTTTTCGTTGGACCATGAGCTGCGAACCGAGTGGGGGCACACCGAGCTGGAGAATTACACGCGGGTGGTCACGCACGAGCTCATGCATGCGGTCGAGGGCCTGCTCAAGGGCTCCGACAACCCCCACCTGGTGGACGTCTGGCTGACCGAGGGGATCGCGGAATACGTGGCGGGAGGAACGTCCTCAGGTAGCGTCACGGATCTCGCGAGGCTGGACGAGCTGACAAGCACCTACGGGGAGTGGAATCCCATCGCGATGCACCGGTACGATTACCCGGACATCGAAGCGATCGGGTTCTTGTACTACTACCCGATGTTCGAGCTGGCCGTCACGTATTTGCTCGACCCGGCCGGTGCCGGGAACGCGAAGCCGAGTATCAGGGACATCTTCCACGACGCGAGGGATGGAGTCCCGTTCGCCACCTCGATCGAGAACAGGCTCGGAATCGGCCTACAGGAGTACGAGGACGAGTTCTTCGATCGAATCCGTGCATTCCTGAACTGACTCGGCAGGGCCTGCCAACGGCGACCGACGGGGCTCAGTGTCGGTGCACGAGTAGCCGCCTGCCGATCCGGTCCACCGTCAGCACGACATCTCGCAGGATGTCGGCCCCAATCCCGACCAGGATCGGATCGGAGAGATCGGGGGATCTGTCGAAGCACGACGAGCTTCGCGGAAGTCACGGCGAGCTCGTGCCCCCCGAAGCGCAGCCCTTCCACGACCACGTCCCTGAGAAGTCGGTTTCGGTAATCCAGCGTACATCGCTTGTGCCGAATGAGTTGCGGACATAGCAGGCCGGGCAGATCCGGGTGCACGAACTCGTATACACGCTCCCCCGTCGTTTCAATCCCGAAGGCGACCAACACCCAGTCGGGTGAGTCCTGAACGACGGCCCGCGGGCCGGAGCTGACGCAGAGGGCCACCACGAGAGCGACCAGTGGAGCGAGGTTACGCCACCTGACTAGCGCCACCGCACGAGATCCGGCGTCAGCTCAGCTGCCGTGCGAGCCCCGATGAGTGCCATCGCACGCCGCAGCCCTTCGTCGAACCACTTCAGCACGAGGTCGACGCCGCTCTCTCCACCGGCCCCGAGTCCGTAGAAGTAGGCACGACCCGCCATGCATGCGTGCGCGCCGAGCGCGAGGGCCTTGGCGATGTCGCCGCCGCGACGGACGCCCCCGTCGCAGATCACCTCGATCCGATCCCCTACGCGCTCAGCGACTGGAGCGACGAGCTCGAGAGGGGGCGGCGCGTGGTCCAGCTGTCGCCCGCCGTGGTTCGAGAGCGCGATCGCCTGCACGCCGGCGTCCGCCGCGAGCTCCGCGTCCTCGACCGTCTGGATGCCTTTCAGGATCAGCGGTCCGTCCCAGATCGAGCGCAGCCACTCGACGTCCTTCCACGAGAGCCCCGGATCGAACTGGGTGTTCACGTACTCGGAGAGCGAGATGGCATCGGTCCCGTCGCCCACGTCGCCACCGACCGCGCTCGAGAACACGATCGGCTCCGCTCGCACGAAGTCCCACGTCCAGCCCGGGTGGAGGATCCCGTCGATCAGCGTGCCCAGACCCAGCTTCGGGGGGAGCGTGAAGCCCGAGCGCACGTCGCGCTCGCGACGGCCGAGCACCGGGTTGTCCACCGTGAGGACCAGCGCCTCGTAGCCTGCCGCCGCCGAGCGATCGACGAGCTCCTTCACCAGACCCCGGTCCCTCCACACGTAGACCTGGAACCACTTGGGCCCCGCGCTCACGGCAGCCACCTCCTCGATCGAGCGCGTGCCCAGGGTGGACAGGGTGTACGGGATGCCCACGCGCGCCGCCGCCCGTGCCACATCGAGCTCGCCTTGCGAGTTGGCGATGCGCCCAAAGCCCGTAGGCGCGAGGATCAGCGGGAACGGCAGCCGGCGGCCGAGGAGCGTCGTGCTCGGATCGACCTCCCCCACGTCCCGCAACACGCGTGGCCGAAACTCGAGCCGCTCGAACGCCGCGCGGTTGCGCTCCAACGTGCGCTCGTCCTCCGCCCCTCCGTCGATGTACGCGAAGACCCCCTTCGGCAGGCGCCGCTGCGCGACCCGCCGCAGGTCTTCCACATTCGCGCACCGCGACAGCCGCCGGACCACGGGATCCGACTCGAACCTCCGAAAGCGCATGACCGAGCGGAGGGTCTTCAGCATCGTCACCGATGTCGTAACGCTTTGACGGCCTGAGCCACCGAGCCGCTCGCCGACCAGCTAGCTGACGTTGCTCCCCGGCTCCGCCGCGGGGGCCACCAACACTTCGTAGTGCGCCACTTCTGGATCAAAGTCAATCAGGTACCGTTCGTCCTCAGGGTAGAACACCGTTCGGGCATCGGCACCGGCGAATCTAGTCACGGCATCCATGGAATCCCACAGCGAGACGAAGAGAAACTCAGCTCGGGTCTCCCTCATTCGGCGGAACACGTAAACCCCTCGATTCCCGGGCGTCGTCTCGCATGCCTTGACTCCAGTGTCAATCAGGTACGCGTGGTACGCGTCGGCGTCTTCTGACGAAGTGGTTCCTCGCCACGTGCGGGCGATCATTCTACCCTCCTCCGAAGCAATGTCGAATGATTCCTGAGTCACCACTCGGATCGTGCACATGGACCGCGTCGCGAGGGAGGGGCCCCGCGCCGGTCTCTAGGGCGCACCCCAGCGCATGATCGGTCTGGTTTCACTCCTCCGCGCCACCTCGGAAAACCCGGCCGCGAGGTACGCCGACGCGATCCCCGTCCACGCAAACGCGTCCGGCATCCGGTCTTTGCGCGGTTCCGTCGGATACCCCTCCACGATCCGGCCCCCGCTGCCAACCGCGAACTCCGCCGCACCACGCAGGAGCGCCACCGACACGCCGCGCCGCCGCCAGGGCCGGGTAACGAACAGACACACGATCGACCACACAGGCTCGTCGTCCACCGGCTTGAGGATCGGAGACCGGGCAAGCCGCGAGAAGTCCGGACGCGGACCGACAGAGCACCAGCCGATCGGCTCGTCGCCCGCGTACGCGATCACGCCCGGCGGAGGACCACCCTCGACGATCGTCTTGAAGGAGGCCCGGTTCCCTTCCCCCTTGTGCGCCTCGAACTCGCGCTGCGTCTGACGCCAGTACATGCACCAGCAACCGGCGCACGCGCCGCGCGGTCCGAACAGGGTCTCGAGGTCGTCCCAGCGGTCGGGGGTGGCCGGGACGATGGCGAGCGTGGGGAGCTCGCCATTCCCAGAGGGCAACGCTAGCGCCTCAGCTCGCGCGCAGGAGATCTTCGCGCCCCTCGATCGTGAGGAGCGCTTCCTTGTACTCGAGCCCGCCAGTGTACCCGCCCAGCGTACCGTCCTGCCGCACGACCCGGTGACAGGGGACCACGATCGCCACGGGGTTGTGACCGAGCGCGTTTCCTACCGCCCGCGCCGCTTTCGGGCGCCCGATCCGACGGGCCAGCTCCGCGTACGGCACCACGGTCCCGCACGGGAGCCGGCTGGCGCCTTCCAGCACGCTCCGCTCGAACTCCGACAGCGCGCTCAGGTCCACCGGCAGGTCGAACTCCGAGCGCTCGCCGGCAAAGTACTCACCCAGCTGGCGCTCCACCTCGGCCAGCGCCTCGGGATCCCGCACGACCGGGCGTCCCGGAAAGCGCGTCTCCTGCTCGTGAATGAACGCATCGTCGTCAGGTTGCTGCCACGAGAGGCGCACGAGCCCGTCATTGCTCGCCGCGACATACATGCGGCCGAAGGGCGTATCGAACCGGTGCCAGCGGAGCGTCTCCCCCTTGCAGCAAGCTGGCAGCACCAGCTCGAGCTGCCGGAACTCCACCGCCTGATCGCAGCACCCAACGCACTCGCCCAGGTGCTCCGCCATCGCGGCCTCGGCCTGCGGTTCCATCTCGCCGGCGACGTACGCCAGCACTTCGTCTTCCGTGTACGTGCAGACGTCCGTGCTCATGCCGATCCCTCCTCGCACCAAATCTCGCCCAGCTGACGTCGCAGCTGCTTGAGGCCCTGGTAGACGTTGGCGCGGGCCGTCTGGGCCGATCCGCCCAGCCGGGCCGCGATCGTCTCGTAATCACACCCCTCGAGCCACCGGAGCCACACCGCCTCGCGTTGCCGTCGTGGGAGCCTGGTCACACAGGCGCGTACATGAACGCGCGTCTCCTCGCTCAGCCGCTCCACCCACGCGTCGGGAGAAGCTTCGGGCTCCGGGGTCACGCGACCCGATCGTTCCGCGAGCAGCTCGCGGCGACGCCGATCGCGCGCCAGCACATCCAACGCCCGCCGGGTCGCGACGCGGTACAGCCACGCGCGCGGGTTGGAGTCGGGTCCGTCGTCCGGGGGCGACGCGAGCGCCGTCACCCACACCTCCTGAAGGACGTCGTGCGCGTCTTCGGCGCGGAGCGACATCCGGAGCAGGTGCCGCTCGAGCTCCTCTCCGTGCGCGTCTACCCAGCCTGCGAGTTGGGCGTCTCTCGCGATCGTCGCCTCCCGTCCAAGCTGCCGTTCATGGTCAGCTCCATGATACGTATCGGTTCCGCACGAGCCGACCTCACGCTGAGCCGCGGCGTCGGTCACCGCCAGGGGCTCCGCGCACTCCGCCCCCGTCATGGCGCCAGCCAGCCTGTACGAACCCATCCGCTCGAATGGTGGCCAGCGACTGCGCTCACCGCGTCCGTCAGGAGGAATGGAACTCCGACGCTCACCAGCACCAGAAACACACCCCCGCGAAAGATCTCGGTCCATGCCTTGATACGTGTCAACATGTCGCCTCCCTCTCGTTACCACTCGGCTCGTCACCGCCCAGGAACTCGTCGCTTTCACCCGTATAACGGGCGAGGGAGAGCGATGTGAAATGAGGACGCCCATGCCTGCGCGCGACGGATCTGCACCCGCGCATGGCATCCGGGGATTCCCCACACCGCCCGTAGACCATCTCCCGACTTGCACGAGGCAAGAGTCGCGTCATCGTGACTCCGTGTCTGTAACGGAACCGCGACGTGTTTGAGCCGATGGCACGCCACGACGCCGCGTCTGGCACCTACCCACGGACCATCGTGGCAGACGTAGGCATCTGTATCGGCATCGAGGGATGTTCCAATGCCTAAGCTCCCCTCAAATCCGCGCTTTATTCCAATCTTACTTTGCGGCGTGGCCCTGGTTGGTTGCGAAGGAACTTCCGATCCTGAACTCAACGTTCTCGATCCAACGCTGGACCAGGCGGCGAACGCACAGAGCGAAAACCCTTTCCTCGGTTCTTGGAAGCTCACGAGCGTCGTTGTGGGTGACGTCGATCACCCCCTTCCCGGCCCACCCCATTGGTTTACCGTGACCTTCTTGAGCGACGGAACGATGTGGTCTTCCGTTTACGGTGACGTTAACCATGAGGTTTGCGAAGCGCCGGACACCAGTTGCGGCTGGGGCGGCACGTACACGTACACGCGCACGACCTACACCACCGATGAGCCGGACCATCCCAATCCCGAGGAACGAGGCGAAGATACCGGGATGTACGCTTTCTGCGGCAACGAGCTAATCCGCATGGATAGTGGCGGAGATGATCCAGCTGTGCGAGCGGTCTTCGAGAGGGCACGACGGGACTGCTATGCAAGAGACTGTGCCTGACCGGCTGGGGCGGCTCCACCGGGGCCGCCCCTGAGGTTCAACCAGACCACCAAAACTGGCCGCGGAGCCCACGCTACCGTACCCTTCCCACCGTACCGCGAGAACCGGTCGAGCGGCCTCGAACATCCTTAGGCCCAGGGGTCTCTCCACCCCCTAGAATCGTCGAAATCGAATTCGAGAGAGAAGGTCAACGTGACTTCGCGAACGATAGCGTTCAGCACCTGCTTACTGACTCTCAGCGTCGCGGCGTTCGGCTGCACGCCGGCGGATGAGACCGCGGACAACGAGGCACCGGCCGACGCCATGGCCGAGGCCCAGGAGCCGGGACCAGCCGTCACCTACGAGCCCGAACCGGGTGAGACGCGGCTCCAGAACGTCCGCATGCTCACCTTCGCCGGGGAGAACGCGGAGGCGTACTTCTCGTCAGACGGGCGAGAGCTGATCTTCCAGCGGCACGGCGCCGGCGAGTACGACTGCGATCAGATCTTCACGATGACGTCGGGCGGCGCGGACAAGCAGCTCGTCTCGACCGGGATGGGACGCACGACGTGCGCCTACTTCTTCCCCTCGGGCGATCGGATCGTGTACGCGTCCACGCACCAGGTCGGGCCCGAGTGCCCACCGCCGCCGGATTACAGCCGCGGGTACGTGTGGGCGCTGTACGACTACGACATCTACGTCGCGAACCCCGACGGCTCGAACCCGGAGGTCTTGTTCAGCTCGCCGGGCTATGACGCCGAGGCGACGATCTCGACGGACGGTTCGAAGATCGTGTTCACCTCGGTGGCGAACGGCGATCTGGACATCTACACGATGAACGCCGACGGCAGCGACGTCCGCCAGCTCACGGACGAGGCCGGGTACGACGGCGGGCCGTTCTTCTCGGCCGATGGGACGAAGATCGTGTACCGCGCGTATCACCCCACCGATCCCGACGAGCTGACCGACTACCAGAGGTTGCTCGCCGACGCCCTCGTACGACCGGGGGTACTCGAGATCTGGGTAATGAACGCGGATGGGTCGGAGAAGCGCCAGCTCACGGACCACGGCGCCGCGAGCTTCGCGCCGTACTTCCACCCGAGCGGCGAACAGATCATCTTCGCGTCCAACCTGCACGAGCCGACGGGCCGAAACTTCGACCTGTATCTCATCAACATGGATGGGACCGGGCTCGAGCGTGTGACCACGTTCGACGACTTCGACAGCTTCCCCATGTTCTCGCCGGACGGCTCGAAGCTCGTGTTCGGGTCGAACCGCCACCAGCGCGTGGAGGGGAGCACGAACGTGTTCATCGCCGACTGGGTGGATGATCCGGACAGCCAGTGAGCGACTCGATCGATGGGCGCCCCGCGCCGGGGCGCCCGTGCTCTTCACACCCGCCGGCGCGGCGCTGCGGGACCGAGGCCAACACGGAGTCCAACCCGGCGTGAGGGCCTAGACTCCCTCCTTGAGCGCTTCCTCGAGTGCCTCCAAGCCCAAAGCCTCCTCTGCGATTCCCCGCTCCATGATGGGCCCGATCACCCTGATTCGCTCGGGCGCGCGGGCCCGCTCCTCGAGAGTGCGGCCTGGGGGGTCACACGCCTGGACCTCCCCCAGATACCGGTCGTACTGGCGAAATGCCTCTCCGTAGTGGTCGGCCGCCGCCCCAATCAGGCGCTTCGCCTCCCCGGTCTCTGTTTGGGCGATGCTCCTGAGCCAGACCTCTGAGCAACGCCTGGCCATGAGCCGCTCGAAGGCTGCCCAGCAGAACCAGGTCGGACATTCGGAAAAGTCCTTGGCCGGGTCGATAACGTCAGCGAGATAACGTTTCAAGGCGGCCAATCCCTGGGGCACGCCTCTCCATTCGTGATCTCTCCCCTTCGCCAGGGCCCTACCGAGGGCCGCGCGGGTGATCTCGGCCCGAGGGCGCGCGTGTCGTTCCCTCACGAAAGAGTAGACGGCGTAGGGATGGAGGTTATCGGCGTCGATCCAGCCGGGCGTCACTGTCCCGTCGAAGAACAGCTGACGGCGTCCGGCCTTCGTCCGGTAGGAGGTGATCAACCCTCCGTCCATGTGTTCGCTCATGATCGGAGTGCCTGAGTCGACATGCCCCTTCACGAAGGCCCAGAGCTCCTCCGGCTCGCTCGTGAGGGCCATGTCATATGCCATCCCATACTGAACCGGGAGGAAGGCAAACACCTCCAGGGGACCGTCGGATCCGGGGTCGCCCCGCACGGCCATGTATGCGGGCGACTCTTCATGGTAGAGATAGCCGAAGCTGAATGCCCAACCGCTAGCCGCTGCGAACTCCATGAACCGGAGGTCGACGCCGGCATGGTTCAGCGCGGCAACCACGCTCAGGGGCACTCCTGCTCCTGCGTAGTCGGGGATGGCCTCCTCAGAGCGTGCGCTGACCGCCTCGAGCGAGAACTCGGTGCTGGGAGGATGGGAACGAGCCTCGTCGATCATCTCCTTCCAACCCGAGTACCCGTAGTGGATCGCCAGGGCGAGCTGTGCTTCGGCCAGGGAGACGCTTGCTGCGAGGATCTCCTCGTCCGTTCGAGCGGACAGCCGGCGGATTTGCCGAAACAGGGGACAACACGCCCGGACGCCGCGGCGTTGAGCGGCGAGGAGCATCTTTGCCTGCTTCTTGAGATGCCCGAGGCTGGGGTGCCGGGGGAGCGAGGAGTACATAGGCCACCTTCCTTCGAAAGCGCCCGCGGCCTGCTCGGTCGGGCGGCAAGAAAGGTCGTATTCAGTGGCCTGCCGGAGGTGGGTTTGACCCTTCCCGCAGGCCGGGGGGCGCCCTCCGATCGCCTACGCCACGATTCGCGGGCGCGCCTCCTTTGTCAAGTGTCAAGCGGGGCCACCTAACCAGCAGCTGCGGCTGACGGGCATACGCTTCTCGACCAACCAGCACTCAACTCTTGCCTGCACCACGCCTGCTCGGCACCCTGGTTCCTCAGTGGAATGGCGAGTCCGCCATGTCGCATCTGGGCCGGATCCGCCGGACTACGCGTCCGAAGATGCAGCCCTCGCTGCCGATGACTCGGCATAATAAGAGTCCCGGGATGCGTCGTAAGCCCGGGAGGTGATTAGTGGTGGGTGCTTACGACCCTGACATCAAGGCAATCCTCGCTCGCCGACACGACAACCGAGCGGATTTCTGGGCGACCCCCGATGCTCGGATCTACGTCGGCAATCCCTTCAGCACACTATCGTCCCTCAGCATGCTCCATGAGCTGGGCGTGAAACCAGACCACGAGGCGGTGGCGGGTGGACTCGCTCTGATCCTGGACGCGTGTCGCGCTGACGGACGAGTTCGCGTGGCACCGAAGGCCCCACTCTACCCGTGCTACACGGCTGAGGCTGCCAGGGTGCTGTGCCGATTCGGGCTCGCTGGGGACGACGCGCTCGACCCGACGGTTTCCTACCTGCTGGAGAGCACTCATGGTTCCGGCGGGTGGCGTTGCAGCTTCAGCAAGTTTGGTCGCGGACCGGAGACGGAGTGTGGAAGTCCGGGCGCGACCCTCTATGCCCTGGACACCCTAAGGTTCTTCAAGGAGTTGTGCGACGGTGAAGAGGTCGTCGACCGGGCGGTGGAAGCGCTTCTGGAGCATTGGGAGACTCGCAAGCCCATCGGACCCTGTCACCACGGAATCGGCAGCCTCTTCATGCAGGTCGAGTACCCTTTCACACGCTACAACCTGTTCTACTACGTCTATGTTCTCTCCTTCTTTGTGAAGGCGCGACGAGACTCGCGATTCAAGGCTGCGCTCAACACCCTTGAGTCCAAGCTGACAGAGGATGGGCTCGTCATCGTCGAGCGTCCGCACCGTGGCCTGAAGGACCTGCGTTTCTGCGCCAAGGGGCAGCCCTCACCTCTCGCTACCGCCCGATACCAAGAGATCACGGCGAACTTCGCCTCCTAGGCCCCCCCGCGCGGGAGCCTCTTAACAAGCGACTCTTGCTGACGGGCAAGCTCGAGTGGTGCGCGCCTCGCGCGTTCGCCTCAGATTGGTGTGTGCAGCAGAATCGCGTGTCCGTCAGGAGGACATGAGCCACCATGTCCCTACTCGATCGTCTGCGCAGGCGCCGAGGCCCGACCGCGGAATGGCGGGAGGATCGTAGCGTTCGTCTGATTGCCGACCTGGATCGATTTGAACTGAGTGGAGTGGGGTTTGGAGACCCGTACACCCGACTCTCGTTTCTCGGACCGAGCGAGTCCCCCTTCCTGGACTATCATCAAAAGGGCCTTCGAATCGATGTCGCCGATGACCGGTTCGACGGCTTCACGCTGGCGTTGGGGACTGGTGCCTTCCTTGGCGCGTCGTCCAAGCGTCCGGTGCGAGCGTTCGTCGGAGGCCTGAGAATCAAGAGCCGCGAGTTGCGTGTCGAGGAGCTGCGCACCGAGGGCGATTTCACTGCCCTGTGGGGAACGCCCTTTTGGCGGGACGAGGACGACGACGAGATCCTCTTGTTCTTCGAATTCCCCGACGGCGAGATCCAGGTTGAGTTGTCACGCGAAGGGAGACCCCGCGTGTTGATCGCGACGCAAGAGCCTCTGATGGCCGATCCCGAGCAACGGCGTGCGTACGCGGTCGAGACGCCATGGCCTCCGAGCTTCCGCGAAGGCGGGCAGTAGCATGTGGGTATTCTGGGCCATATCGGCACTCTCAGCGGGCCTCGTCGCCACGTGTATCGCTCTGCTCCGCAAAGACTGGGGTTCCGCACCGCGCAGTTGGAAGTTATTGGCCGGCTCGGCCATCCCCCTCGCGATCGGGGGGCTTGGGTTCATCATCCGATTCTGGGAACCCTCGGGCGGGCCCTTCCGCGCCAACGAACTCTACCCACTCGGACCATACCTGAATGCGTGGGCGGTGTCGTTTGGCTTTATGTGGCTGGCTTTTGGTCTGACGTTCTACGCGTTCGCGCTCCGGGCACCGCATACCGGTCGGACTTGGTTCACGTTGTTGATCGCGTGGTTTCTAGCGTGGGTGCCTCACGGGATCATCGGCATTGGCTTCGCTGCCGCTGGCGACAATGAAGCAAGTGTCCGGTTGTACCAAGATTGGGCCTCCCGGTGGCTCGGGATGGCTCAGCTGGGTGCGAGCGCGCTGATTCTATTCGGCCATTTCGCGCTCAGCGTGCTTGGGTTCGCGCTTACCGGTAAGGCACTTTTGCAGCGGCGGCGGCCAGGTGTTTCTTCCTAGATCCGTTAGGCAGTGGACAGTGAAGCAGCCAATTCCAAGTGTGACCGAGAGCGACGTTGATCGCGTAATCCAGCGCGACTTCGCTCCAGATGAGGCTGCTGAAGTCGAATCCATCCTGCGCGATGTGGATGGAGCTTCTCCTCGTGTCCTCCTCGCTGCGCTGAAGCTCGCAGCCCGTGATGTTGCTGCACTGCGCAGGGCACTGGAGATGGCACGGCTGGATGCACGCGACGTGATTGCCAGCGCCGAGTACCCCATCTACATGAGCGAAGTCTCCCCAGGAGGCTCACTCACCGAGGCTCGGCTGAGCGAGATCATCCGTTCGGACCAGGCACAGTACTGCGCCTGGTTCGAACGCGAGTAGCTCCTGGCCCCCGCCCACGAGGCAGTGGTGAATGGAGGGAGCAGCACCATGTCATCGTTTCTTCTGAGGGATAGGCGCACGAGGTTGTCTCTCCGACTCCTCGGCATGTTTCTGAGTCTTGCTTTGTCGTCGGAGTCCTATCTGGACGCGCAGGAACCGACGGGTCTCCGTGGGAATCCCGCCGCGATCGCGGACGCCGAGGGGATGGTTCAAGCCATGGGCGGCCTGGCCATCTGGCGTGAAATCGAGAGTGTTCACTTCGTCCACGAGTGGGACATTTTCAATCGCCCCGACATCTACTTGGAAAACGAGATTCTCGATCTTACGGGGCCCCGCTCGTACGTGACCATGGAGAGTGAGGTGTACCACAGGGTCCGAGCGTACAGCCCTGAGCACCGGTACTGGAACGTCATCAACGGGGAGTTTTCTTACGCCGGCGATGAGGCATACGCCAACGCGATGGAGCGGGCTCCGTACAGCATCTACCGGCTAGCCAGAGCCATCGCCCTGGGCGACAGCGACTACCACGTCCAGTTCGGTCCGATGCGAGACATGCCAGGCACCACGGCCCTCGAGTTTCGCGGCCCTGACGACGAGATCCACGGTTGGATCCTGCTCAACACGAGGAAGGAGCCGGTGGTCTGGGCGACCACCCAATACACGTACAGCTTCGGCCCCTTGCGGCGTTTCGGTAACCTCCGTGTCCCGGACTGGGCAGTGACCGGCGGCGGTCGCGTTCGATACGAAATGGTGTCGCTCACGGGAAGCAATGAGCCTCCCGATCCATCCCTGTTCGTTCCTCCACCCGAGTAGCTCGGGAGGGTCTGAACGAGACGCTCCTGTGGCGAGAGCTGCTGTGCCCGCTGGGGACCGGTGCCCGACGATATGCGCCGATTCCGAGAAGGCCAGCCCTCTCACTAGCTGAATCCAGAAGATATTGACATTCTAGGTCAGCGGCCCCCTTCCTCATTGGACTGGCCCATGACACCGCTACGCACTGCCGTGACCTGGATGGCTCGATCACCGGTGCGAGCCTTCATCGTCATCTTCCTGTTGGGCTTCTCGATTCGCGTCTTCTTTCTGACCAAGGTCCCAGAGCGCCACCTACTCCCTCACGATCGGTGGGAGGACACGGCAATCGCGACATCCCTGGTCGAGCGTGGCCAATTCGCGGATCCGTACATGATCCCCACCGGACCTACGGCGCATCTGCCGCCGCTCGTGCCCGGGGTCCTCGCACTGATGTGGAGCGTGTTCGGGATGGGTCTGGCTGGCGGTTATGCGGCCTATCTGTTCAGCATCTCGGCTTTCTCGGCCCTGTACGCCTTGCTCCCCTGGTTTGGCGGGAAGTTCGGGCCGGGCCGGGAGGCCGGTGTGCTAGGCGGCATCGTCGGCGCCCTGATCGTGTTGCGGCCCGGAAACGGCGAAGAACTCGCAGGCATCCTTCTCGGTCTGCTGGCGATCGCGTTCCTGCGCCGCTGGACTCGGGGGCTCGGGTCGTTCGGCGCCTCGTTTCTGCTGGGAGCGGCATGTGGAGTCGCGTATCATCTGCAACCGGTGCTGCTGCCCGTCGTCCTGGGGTGGATGGCCTTCGAGTTGTGGTGGAGCCGAGATCGGCGGAAGTGGTATTTGTCAGGCGTCCTGGCCTTGGGGATGGCCATCGCCTGTGTACCGTGGGCCTGGCGGAATTACACGGTCTTCAATGAGGTGTATTTCATCCGCAGCGACCTGGGCCTGGAACTGCGCATGGGCAACTATGACGGCGCAGTCGGTGACATAGAGAAGATCGCTGCCTGGGAGGAATTTCGGCACCCGCGCATACACGCGGGGGAAGCGCGATTGGTCCAGGAGCTGGGTGAGGCGGAGTACATGCGACAGGCCAAGTCCGAGGCGGTCGATTGGATAAAGACGCATCCAGGGAAGTTTCTCGGATTGACGGTCTCGCGGACGACGCAGTTCTGGCTCGGACCTTTTCACCGACCGTGGACGGCCCTGGCGGTCACCGGCCTCACCATACTCGCGCTGTTGGGCGCGTGGCGCTCGCTGCCGGCGATGACACCCCCGCAACGAGGGGCGCTCATGATACCGCTGATCGGCTACCCGCTCGTCTACTACGCCGTCATCTATATGCCCCGCTACAGAATACCGTTGGACTGGATTCTGCTACTGCTGGCCGGCGCCGCGGTCTGGCGCTGGCTCAACGGGCGTGAAGTAGACCCGCTCGTGGCTGCCGAGTTTCAGTAACCCCGCTGAAGGTCCACCACGTTCAACATCCTGTCGCCCGCCACATAACGGCGGAGGTTCTCGCGGTAGAGCAGGAACTGATTGTCTCGATATCGGTTTGAGTAGTCCGAGACATGAGGCGTTATGATGACACGCGGCATGTCCCAGAGCTCGAAGTCGGTCTGAGGCAAGTCGTCCGTCCCGAACCCCGCGATCCTCCCTGACCCGAGCGCCTCCTTCAAGTCGTCCCAGTCGATGACCGGAAGCCGCACGATGCTGACGAAGTACGCGCTCTCTTTCATCGCGTCGAAGAACTCCGCGTCGAACATCCCTTGTGTATCGGGGGTGTTCGGTACCGAGGCGTACACCACATCGGCCTCACCCGCGAGAGCGTATAACTCATCCGAGAGGCCCACGTAGTCGACGAAGGCCGGGCCGGACCTGCTCGTGTTCCGAATCCCGATCACGCGCATACCCAGGGCATGGGCGAGTCGACCCACTTCCGTCCCGATGCTCCCGAGCCCCACGACCAGCAATGTCTGATCCTGGAACTCCCTATCCAGGTGCTTGTCCTTCACCACCGAGAGCATGAGCGTGAGAGAATGCTGGGCGATGGCGCGCGCAGTCATGCCACGGATCGAGGTGACCACGATGTTACGCTCGCGGAGAATCCGGTTGGTCTCTCCAGGCGGCTCGCCGCTCAGGAAGCAGCCCTCGACTCCGACGCTACCGGATTGAACCCAGTGGACCTCCGGCCCGATCGCCTCCACGGTACTCGCGGCGCACCCGAGTCCGAGCACCACCTGCGCATCCGCCAGCACGCCTCGATCGACGGCATCTCCTCGATTCCTGACTGGGACGAGCTCGACCCCCGGGGCGACCGCCTGGAGGAACGCCATCCGCTCCTCGCGTCGATCCCACTCCTCGGGAACCACGACGACCACTCTCTCGGGGGAAGCCCAACCCGGCACCTCACGAACCGGCACCTCGTGTTCGCGAAGATCGAAGACCTGCACCAGCTCCTCCGGAGTGAAATCTTCATATGACCCTGTCGGGGGAGCGGATGGCTCGCGAGGCGTTTGGGGAGGCGAGGGCTCACCGGATGCCGGGGCTTCTCCGCCTCCGGAGCAAGCGAGGAATGCTGCGAAGACACCGGCCGCGAGAGGCCGGATTCCGAGTTGCCAGCGAGTCACCTGCGGCGTCGACATGAGGATCCCACCTCCTGAAGGACTACATGGCCCACCCCAGAAGGATGGCAGCGATCACGAGGTCGGCCAAGGCGTGGACGACGATGGGCACGAGCAGACCACCCGAAGCTCGTCGGATCGCGCCCAGGAGAATCCCATACACTGTCGCCAGGCCAACCCCCACCCAGCCACTCGGGACACCTCCGAAGTGGAACGCGCCAAACGCGACACCCTGGATCAGAATCGACGCCGCCCCCACGCCAAGTGCGGAATCCAGACTGTGGAGAACGATTCCGCGGTAGAGGACTTCCTCGAGGGCGCCGTTCGCCAGCGCGAATCCGACAATCGCGACGGTGAGCAGGACGGGACTCAGGTCCGGGACTCCGGCCCTCCAGTAGGACAGGTCGGGATTCAGGACCAGCACCCAGAGGACCAGTGCCGCGGCGGTGACAGCTACCGTCACGAGCGACAGCCAGCCGGCCGTCCGACTCACGTTCCCCCAACGAAGCCAGCCGGTGCTTCCCCGAAGCCAAGGCGTGGTCCCTACGACGAGCGCATACGCGAGCAACGGAGCCAGACCGCCGAAAGGCCAGGAATCAGGCCACACCCCCAGCCATGCCCAGCCCATGAATAGCGTGAGCAGCAGGCTGACGTGGACGGCCATGACTTGGCGTCGGAGGATGGCCCAGCCGAGGACGATCGGTACGGACGCACCCATCACGACGACCGCGCGCGCCTGATCCAGAAAGAGCAGCGTTGGAATGAGGATGCTGAGGGCGACGGCCAGGAGGATGAGAGTCGTGCCGGTTGCACTGCTCAGACCTGGCGCTTCAATCTGCTGGCGCTTCATGGGCGGTGTAATTGGAGTAGTCCGAGACGACCGGGATCAGCGATACCCTAATCAATAGCAGGGCAGGAAGCGCCAGTACAAGCACGATTCGGAGGGTCCTCATCAGAAGCGTCAAACATGGCCCGTGCAGGAGTGAACCCGAAGGCGGCCGGGCGCGTAGATTATTGAGATACCTCTCACCGGAGAAACGTCATGCCACGCGTTCACACCCTGCGGCGTCATGTTCGCGTCACACCCTTCGCTCTCCTGTTGCTTCCGTCCGCCGCCCTGGTGTCCTCGGATGGCCTCGAGGCCCAGGACGTGGTTCGTCCTGACCTCGCGAACATCGCCACGGGAGATGGTTGGACCGTCGCCAACCGGGGCGCTACGGTGGAAGCTGAGGGAGACCGAGTCATCATTACCTTCGACGGGCGCGAAGGGGACGGCGCCGCGTGGCTCGACGGCGTGGAATTCGAGACTGGTGCCATCGAGCTCCTGATCCGCGGGAAGAACAACCCGGGGCGTAGCTTCGTGGGTGTGGCGTTCAGGGGCGTGGACGATGAGACCTATGATGCCATCTACTTCCGCCCCTTCAACTTCCTGGCCGACAACGACCTCTCTCGTAGCCACATGGTCCAATACATCTCACACCCCGAGTACCCTTGGCACCGGCTGAGGCGAGAGCACCCCAACGTGTACGAGAGCTCTCTTCTCCATCCACCCAACCCCGATGAGTTCTTCAAGGCCCGCATCGTGGTCTCGAATCCCGAGATCCGGGTCTACGTCGGCGACGATACCGAGCCGAGCCTGGTGGTGCGCCAGCTATCGGACCGGACTGGGGGCCGGGTCGGCCTATGGATGGGAAACAACTCCGACGGGGGATTCGCGGAGCTGGTGATCCGGGCGGAGGGAACTCCCTGAACGACACTCCGGGGCTTGCACGTCCGACAGATGGCCGAGCGAGTCCTGTCACGCGAACCTTCGATGGAGCCGGTCCATGCTCTCTGAGGGCGATACCGCCCCCGATTTCGAGCTCGACGCGGATAACGGCGAGACGGTGCGGCTTAGCGACCTCCGCGGCGGCCCGGTCGTCCTGTACTTCTACCCGCGCGATGACACGAGCGGCTGCACGAAAGAGGCGTGCGGGTTCCGCGATCACCTGGATGAGTTCCTCGACCGCGGTTACACGGTCCTCGGGGTGAGTCCCGATGGGGTCGAGTCGCACCGGCGGTTCCGAGACAAGTACGAACTCAACTTCCGGCTACTGGCCGACCGCGAGCACGAGGTCGCCGAAGCCTTTGGGGCGTGGGGTCTCAAGAAGATGTACGGACGCGAGTACGAGGGGATTCTGCGCTCGACGTTCATCATCGACGCGGAAGGCGCGATCGTCAAGGCCTACGCCAAGGTGAGGACCGCAGATCACGCCGAGCAGATTCTGGCGGACCTGGACTAGGTCCCGGAGAGGGCTCCGAAGGGGGTTTGGGTGTGCGGAAGCCGCGACCGGCGGGCTCCGAGCGCATTTCCGGTGTGACGCGCCGCCGGTTCATGCCGTCTGCATATACGAAGCGCTCATACGCGGATTTTCGGGGCTCTCTTGCGCCCGATCCCGTATGGCTTCTTCGTAAGGTGTAACAGAGACCACAGGAGCCACCGATGTACAAGGCGCGCGTAGGCAAGGCAGGGGCTCGAGGGATGGCGGCGACGCTCGCCCTCTTCCTCGTCGCAGGGGCCGCGACGTTCGCGACGGCGCAAGAACCCGAATACCAGGAAGTCCCCGAAGGAGCCGAGTCTTCGGACGCGTACGGCTACTTCCGGGTCATGGATGGGGACGCCACACTCCTTCAGGGAGGATCGGGCGAACGGATTCGGGTGCAGACGAACGAGCCCGTGCTCGTCGGCGATCAGATCTTCCTTTCCAGCGGACGGGCCGAGATCGTCCTGGCGGACCTCAACATGATCCGTCTCGGCGATGACGCCGAGCTGGGTCTGGAGGCGCTCGCCAACTCACCCGATGCAGCCGACCGCGTGACCGTGATCGAGCTGCGGCGCGGCAAGCTCCAACTCATCGTCGTCGACGGACAGCTGGGTGACGAGTACCCCACGATCGTGACCCCCAACGCGACGATTCGCATCCTGGATCGAGGCTCCTACTTCGTGGATCTGGATGGCGGGCCGCGCACCGAGCTGGTGGTCCGGGACGGGCGCGCCGAGGTCACGACCGACGTGGAGGTGGCGGAGGTTCGGGTCGGGGAAGAGCTCAAGATCGAGGGTCGCTCGGGTGAGCGTCTCCGGTATGCCGACGCGCGGGGCCTGGACGGGCTCGAGCGCTGGGGCCGCGACCTCGCCTATTACCGCGACGGGGAGTACCGCGACTACGTCGACAGCGACCTGTACTACGGTGCCTCGAGCTTGTCCGGACACGGTCAATGGGTCTACGTCGGTGCGCGCCGTGCGTGGAGGCCGTACGTGGGCACCGGGTGGCTTCCCTACCAGCAGGGGCGTTGGCGCTACACACCGACCGGAATGTTCTGGGTCTCGTACGAGCCCTGGGGCTGGGTCCCGTATCACTACGGTAGCTGGGACTTCGCCGCCGGGTTCGGCTGGGTCTGGTACCCCGGGCGCTACTTCCGGCCGGCACACGTCTACTGGTACTGGGGTCAGCATTACGCGGGGTGGATCCCCTCCGGATACTACAACCGGCACTACGGCCACTACTACGGGCGCGGCTTTGGCTTCGGCGTAGGCGTGTACGGGTATCTGGGCGGAGGCTTCGGCCCCTACCGCTATTGGATGTTCTCGCCGCTCGGTCGGCTGGGGCACTACCGCCAGCACCGGTACGTGTTCAGTGGATACGAGCTGTCCCGACGTCAGAAGACGCTGGGGCGCGGAATCCTGACCACCGACACGCGTCACTTGAGACCCGAGCTTTGGAGGCGACCCACGGACGCGCTTCACACGCTGAGGCGTGCCGGTGGTGCGACCGCCGCCCGTGATCTGCCTGACGCGCGACCCTTCGTGGAACGCGTCGCGAAGCTGCCGCCGACGCTCGAGCGTACCGCGATGCGCGGGATCGAGAACGGTCGGTTGACCGGCCGGCCTGCGCGGGCGGACCTGGCTGACATCGAGGCGCGGAGCCCCAACGCGCTACCTCGACAGAGGAACGCGGCGGGTCTGGAGCGCGGCGGAGTCGGGGAGCGCACGAATCGCGGACTCCCGTCCGTGCAGAGGCGCCAAGGGGCCGAGACGCTGCGTCGTCCGGAGACCCGTTCCGCGCAGGAGCGCACGCTAGAGCGCGAGACGGCGGGTCGAACGGGCGCGGCGCGGCCGACCGCGCGCACGCAGCCCACGGTAACCCGACCCGAGGCCCGGAGCCCGACAGCGCAGCCGCGGGGCGAGGGGGATCGGCGTACGCTGGAACGGCCGACACGGCAGACGCCGGCGGCTCGCCCGGAAAGGCAGTCGACCACGCGGCCGCAGGTCCAAAGGCCCACGGCGCAGCCACGGGGTGAATCCGCCCGGCGCACGCTGGAACGGCCGACGCGGCAGACGCCCGCGGCTCGCCCGGAGAGGCAGCCGACGACGCGGCCGCAGGCGCGGCCCACGAGTCGACCGGCACCAAGACCGCAAGCCAGACCAAGCGGGGGCAGCAGCGGGTCGCGCCCACAGGCGCGGCCCACCAGCCGGCCGGCTCCGAGACCACAGGCCAGGCCCAGCAGCGGCAGCAGCGGGTCGCGCCCGCAGGCGCGGCCCACCAGCCGGCCAGCCCCGAGACCACAGGCCAGGCCCAGCAGCCGGCCGGCCCCGAGACCACAAGCCCGGCCCACCAGCCGGCCGGCCCCGAGACCACAAGCCCGGCCCAGCAGCCGGCCAGCCCCGAGACCACAGGCCCGGCCTGCTAGCCGATCTGCCCCAAGACCGCAGGCGCGACCCAGCAGCGGTCGGTCACAGCCACGAGCACGACCGGCCAGCCGGTCTGCCCCAAGACCGCAGGCGCGACCCAGCAGCAGCCGCTCCCGCTCGACCGGCCGAAGGGGCGGAGGCGGCGGCGACTCGGAGAGCTAGCCTCGGTCCAAACCGTCTCCACTACGCCTGGGCCGCCTCGCCCGGTATTACTCAGTGGGCCAGACTGTGGGATCCCGCTCCATGAAATCCTCCGCCTCGACCCCGAGGGCGTCTGCCATTCTCGCGTAGTAGTTGAAGAAGCCAATTACCTCGGTGGCCGCGAGGATCTCCTCATCGGTCCACCCGTGCTCGCGCAGATCATCGATCGTACGCCGCGTGACGGTGCCCGGCTCGCGCGTCACCTGCACCGCGAAATCCATCAGCGCGCGCGTCTTCGGGTCGAGTGACGCGTTTCGATAATCCCGCCTGACCTGAATGGCGAGCTCGTCATCGCCGCTCACGACACGGAGATCCTCTCCGTGGGCTTCCGTTCAGTAGAAGCAGTCCAGCTCGCGTGACGTGACCGTCGCGAGCATCTCTCGCATCGATCGCGACAGAGGTCCGGGCCCCAGCATCAGCGTCTTGTAAAGGCGAATCGAGGCGTCGAGCACGGGGGCGTTGAGGCTCTGGATGCGGACGATGTTGAACACGCGTCCGGCGCGGGAGATGGCCTGGTCGTACTGGCGCTTGAGGGTGCCGGTCGCTTCATCGGGCGAGATCGTTCGGATATAGGGCATGTCACTCGTGTCCTTCCCACCAGCCCTTGCGTGTCAAATGGACCCGCTTGCTTTGGGTCGCGAGCACTGACGGGTGCCTTGAGACTGGCCGTGTACCTGCGCCGGCGTGGAAACAGTAGAGCCGCTCCTCCGTTCCTGCACCTGATGGACGCGAGCCGCAGTGAGGGCCGTGGACAACCACGGGCCCGAGTCCGGCGACCGTGCGGCACCGTGCGCCTCGGACCCTGGGGCACCTAAGCCGGTATGTTATTTGCGCCTGGGCGATTGGCGAGCCGTCCACCGGTCGACCGACGAGACTACATGCAAGCTGAGACAGCACCCCGGCCCGGTCCTGAGGAAGCAGAAGCCGCCAAGAGCTTCTCGGGCGGCCGGGGATCGGCGGTTCGTTTCCTTGCCACCGGCGCACTACTCTGGCTCGCTGCCGCCGCGGGAGCGGTCGCTCTGCACGTGCGGGCTCCCCAGTCGGCGTGGCACGATCCCACCCTCCCCCTGATGGCGAAGATCTCGCTCCTGGGTCTCGAGCTGGCACTCCTCGTGTACCCCTGTGTGATCATCGCTTTGCCCGTGTTCGTATTGCTGGGGCCACCCGGAGGGACGGGGCGCTGGTCGCGCGGAGCCGCCCATTTAGCTCGACTGACCGGAGCCGTGGCGGTCCTCTGGCTACCTATTTTCGCCTATGCGGCGTCCTGGGTGACCTTCAGAAGCACGGGGCACTTCCTGAACGCAGCGATGGTGCGTCTGTGGTGGAGCAACCCCGTCCAGATCATCCAGCATACGACCCATATGGAGCCGTTCACGCTCGTGATCGCAGTGCTTGGAACGCTCGCGTTCGCGGGCGGCGTGACCTGGCTCCTCCACGGCACGCTTCGACTCCGTAGCGGGGCGTGGGGCTGGATGCTCACGGGAACTGGGCTCCTACTGGTCGCGGCGTGCCTACTGCTTCCCAACAGGGTGGCATGGGCGGCCGTCGACGGCTTCCTTCGGGCGCGTCGAGCGGAAGCTACGGGGCCGCTCGTCCGCCTCGTCGAGGATGCCCGGGCTCGATCGAGGACCGGTCAGGACCCGATCTTCCGCGAGGTGGAGCCCGTCGTCGACACTGCGCCGATCGTACCCATGAGCGACTACGTGGCCGGCCTGCGGGGCGGGTGGGCGGGTGAAGGCGAGGCGTCCTCCGCGCGGCGGTACAACGTCTTGATCGTGGTGGTCGAGTCTCTGCGCTCGGATCAGCTGGTCACGTTCGGTGGAGAGCGAAGCGTCATGCCGACGGTCGATGCCATCGCGGCGTCCGGGCGCCGGTTCACGCGGCACTACACCCAGGCGAGCCACTCGGACTACGCGGATCCGACCCTCCTGTCCTCCCACTATCCGCTCCGATCCAGCGTGTATCACGTCTACCCAAAGGTGCCCCCCTATCCTCGCGTGCTGATCTACGACGTGCTGGCATCGCTGGGGTACCGGGTGGGGATCTTCTCGTCACAGAACGAGGCGTGGGGTGGGATGAAACACTACCTGGATACCGGCAACGTCGACCGCTTCCTTCATTCCGAGACGTATGACGGCCCAACGTACGTGCCGGATCAGGACGAGGGATTCGCGGGGTGGGCGAAGCAGACGAGGAACTCGGGAAAGATCGATGATCGCTTCACCATCAGCGAAGCGATCGGATGGATCGGCGAAGCCGAGGAGCCGTTCGTCATCTACATGAACCTGCAGAACAGCCACGTCCCGTACGTGGTCCCGGGCGACTTCGATCCTCCGTTCGGTAGCGGACGCGTGTCGTTCCCTATCCGGTTCGGCTCCTTCCCGGAGGACTCCATTCAGGCGGTGAGGGACCTATATGCGAGCAGCCTGGCGTATGTGGATTCTCAGCTCGCGCGCCTCGTGGATTCCCTGGAGCGCGAGGGGCTCATGGACGAGACCGTGATCGTCCTCACGTCCGACACCGGGCAGGCGTTCTACGAGCACGGATTCACGTCTCACGCAAGCGCCCTGTACGACGAGGTGATGCACGTGCCCCTCGTGATCCGTGCTCCCGGCTTGGAGCCGGGCGAGGAGTCGGGCCTCTCACAGCACATCGACATCCCACCGACGGTTCTTGGCCTCATGGGCCTGCCACCACACCCGAGCTTTCAGGGAACCGAGCTCTTGGCGCCATCGGCGGGGGATGCCGCGAGAAGGAGCGTCTACCTGGTGGGGCAGGCACTCAAAGAGCAGTACGCGCTCGTCGAGGACCGGTGGAAGCTGATCTTCGACGCTGGAATCGGCGAGTACCTGCTCTTCGACCTGAAAGCCGATCCGGGTGAGCTGGAGGACCTGGCGACGAAGCGCCCGGAGATCGTCGCGGGAATGGCCGAACGCCTGCAAGGGTGGAGGAAAGCGCAGCTGCAGTACTACTCCGACCCCGCCGCGTATCGGAGCACCTATCCGCCGCGAATGCGCGGTGGCCGGTGAGCGAAGGACTCATCCGGTAGAGGTGCTATCGCCCCGCGGGACGGATTTCGAACAGCGTGTAACCCCGATTCGAATAGAGCGCTCGAAGGCAGCTGTCCGCGAAGTCGGGAAAGGTCTGCCATTCGAAGACGGACGGATCGACACTGTTATCGAGCCGGTACACGAGCGGGTTCATGTTCAGGAGTACGTGAGTCAATCCGGACTCCTCGAGACAGCCAGAGTCCGCCGGTGCGAGCGAGATGAGGGGCCAGTGGCTCATCTGGCTGTCCTGCCAGGCGTCAGGGCCGAAGTGGTAGCCCCTCGGCTCGAAGAGCAATAGCAGGCGCGAACCGTCGGGCAAGATTTCGCCGACATCCCTCGCCACCTCGAGAAGCAGGTTTTCGAACGGGCGAGTCAGGCCGAACTCGTGTGGCGACGTTACGCCGACCAGGTGAGTCACAGCGGCAGATCGCGATGCCCAGACGTACAAGGTGAATCCGGTCGGTAGGAAGCTCAACGGAACCAGCAACATCCCCAACATCAAGTGGCGCGCACGTTTGTCCGGAAACAGCCGATGCAGGGCCATGGAGGACGCGGCCGCCGAGACGATGGTCAGTACGACGATGGCGGGAATCAGATAGCGCAAATTCGTCCGCGAAGAGTACATGAGGACGATTCCCGCATAGGCCACGGCTGGCAATAGTAACCACGCGATGATGCGGTGTCGCAGGTACAACGCGGAGAGGGGCAGCAAGGCGAGTAAGGGGGTCGAGAAATAGAACACCGCCTCGTTCTCGATCGTGAGTCGATGCGGAGCGAGGAAGAAGTCTCTGAGATTGAACGGCTCGCTCAGCTCCCACACGAGCCCCGAGAAAGCGGGACGCCCGGCGAAGGGAAAGTCTGGTGAGCCATACAGCGTCGCGAGCCAGGGTGGCAGCCGTGGACTCGCGAACATCGGAAAGAAGGGTGCGTCGAATAGCGCCAGGTTCTTGGCGATCCACGGAAGCGCGACAGCTGCCGTGATAGCTACGAAGACCACGATGCGTCGAGTCCGCACTCCCGCGTCGGCCGTGCTCCCGCCGGACGCAACGAGTACGAGCGGTGCCAGGGCCACGGCATAGACAAATCCGTGGTACTTGACCGAGACCATTAGGGCCGCGGCGATCGCGGCGACCAAGAAGCTCCCTCTCCAGCGCTCCTCGTCCACCCCGTCCGAATCGCTATCACCCGTAGGCAGAGCCTTGAGTAGCGCGTAGTGGGTGAGCAAGGCGTAGAACGCCAGCGTCACATCCACCCTGGGTGTCACGGCCACCATGAGCACGAGGCTGCAGCCCCAAAGCCCGATGATCGATAGGTAGGCGATCCCATCGTCGAAGAAACGCTGACAGAGCGCTACCACGGTGAAGGAGAGCATCAGGGCGAGTGCCGCGCTGAGAATCGCGGGTCCCGATTCACTGCCGGCGGCGAGCAGCGGCACGTACAGCATGTGCGCCATAGCCGCGAAGCCACTGGGCAAGTTGTCCTGGGGGACGTGAATCCGGTGCTCCAGGAGGAACTGGCTCGGGACTCGCAGGTGGAGGAGCAGTGAATCCCAGTCCACCGGTGGCGTTAAGGAGATAGCGACGAGGAAGGTCACGGCGAGGATGGTAAGCCCTACTGCCGCGGCTCTGAGCCCCGTATGCCCTCCGCTCCCGGCAAGCTGGCGTACAGCTGCACGCGACAGGTTCGGCAGGGTGGCCAGCTGGCCTCTGGCGAACCACGCGAGCCCCAGGAGCATGGCGCCAAGCAGCCACGGATACAGAAGGCCCGCGAGCCCCAGCAGAAGGATCAAGGTCGAGACCACCCCCGCACCCAGGCCGACGCCAAACACGCATCGATCCAACGGAGGCTCGGTTCTCGGCGACAGCCTGGCCAGTAGGACAAGCCCCACGCCGAGGCACAGGCCAAGCAGGATCGTGACGAGCGCCAGGTTGAAGAGATGGTCCAAGACGAGCAGGGGTCCGGCGAGGTCCGGATTGCCGGCTGCCGAGATGTGTGCGCCGACGAGGATGACGGTCCCGGTCAGCAGAGCGAGCGCCTTGAGGCCCTTCTTCGGCCAGCTCACATCCGCCCCTGAAGGCTCCGCCCCCTCTTCGCTCATCATCACGTGGTGACGATCAACACGAGGCTACGAGTAGTCAAGCCCGCCCACTCGATCGAGAGGTCCCGGCAGGCCGCGACCCTGAAACGTTCCAGCGCTCGATCCCAAAGGGGAGGCTCCACTCTCGATCTTGCTGCGTCCGTGGTCCTGACACATTCTACACGGATGTCGTGTGGTCGGGCCGGGCGTGTGGCACTTGTGGTTTCAGGAGGTCGAGATGAGACGTGTAATCGCGCTCGCAGGAGCCATCGCGGTATCGAGCGTGACGAACCCCGCCGGTGTCGTCGCGCAGGAAGGCGGCGACCTGGCTCAGGTGATCACGTGGGAGGTCGCTCCCGGCGATGCAGCGGCGTTCGTCGAGGGCATCGAGGGCATCGTCGCAGCGGCAAAGAAGATCGGGCTGTCGGCGGACTATGCCTGGACGTTCTGGCAGGACGATCTCTATCAGTACAAGCTCGTCTTCCCGATCGCGGCCATGTCGTACTTCGACGATCCACAGCAATGGATGGCTCAGTTCATGGGAACGGAGGCCGAAGCCGATCTGATGGCGGCCTTCGAGACGCTCAACGGCGTGGACTCCCGGGTGCTCAGCGATGCGGTGTACGAGGAGGTGCTCGACTGGTCGCGCATGACGGATGACATGGGCGAGCAGATGCCGGGGCTGGTCCATCTGGATGAGTTCTGGCTCAAAGGAGGCGTCGAGGATGAGTTCGGCGCGCTCGTGAACGAGGTCTTCGCGCTCTACGATGAGATCGGCGTTCCGTATCCGACCATCGGGCACCGCACGCGAATCGGCGGTACCGGCGAGGTCGTGTTCGTGACGCTCGTCGACTCACGGGAGAACTACTACGGGGCGAACAACGCGATGTCCCTGCTCCAAGAGGCGGGCAAGGTGGATGCGTGGACCGCCCTGATCTCCAAGTTCAACGGGATGATTACGGCCGGGAAGCACTACGACAGCGACTTCCTGCCAAGCATGAGCTACATGGGCCCCGAGACGGGGATGTCTGAAGGTAATTGAAGGATCCGACAGAAGAGTAGCTGTACACGAAGAGGGCCCGCGGCCGACGCTCGCGGGCCCTCTTTTCTATCGGACGAGAAAGCCCTCCCCCAACGGATCGTTCGGATCGATCACGAATTCGTGCCGGCCGGTCAGGAACGCGCGGCCGCCTACTTCCGGCACGATCGCCTCGCGCTCGCCCACGCGTATCCGATCGGTGATCCGACCCGAGAACCGCGTTCCGATCACGCTCTCGATCCAGATCTCCTCCCCCGTTCCGAGCTGACCCCGTGCGTGGAGGATGGCGAGTCGGGCGCTCACGCCCGTGCCCGTGGGGCTGCGGTCCACTTCCCCGTCCGCGAACACGCACACATGTCGGCTGTGGCGTGCGGCGTCGGATGGAGGGCCGGTAAAGATGGTGCCGTATAGGAACCCCAGATCCAGCCCATTCGGGTGTATGATATTGGGATCCCTAGCGACCGCCTTCTTGATGGCTCTGCCGGCATGGATCAGCGACTCCGCGCTCGAAGGCAGGAGGTCCAGCCCGAGCTCACCGGCGTCCACGAACGCGTAGAAGGCCCCGCCGAAAGCCACGTCGTACCTCACCTCCCCGAGCCCTGGCACGGGCGCGGTCTTGTCCAGCGCCGCGACGAACGAAGGCACGTTGAGGAACCGCACCTCGCGCACGCGCCCTCCCTCGATGCGCGCGCGGGCGCGCACGAGACCCGCGGGCGTGTCGATCGCCAGGCTGCTGACCGGCTCCTGCAACGGGAAGCGACCCGTCTCTAACACGACCGTGCTCACTCCGATGATCCCGTGACCACACATCGTGCTGAACCCTTCGTTGTGCAGGAACAGGACGGCGAAATCGGCATCCTCGGTGACGGGAGGCATGAGCACACAGCCGTACATGTCGGCGTGGCCGCGGGGCTCCCACATGAGCGCGGAGCGGAAACGATCGAGGTGCTCCTGCGCATAGTTACGGCGCTCCAGCACCGTATCGCCGCGGGGCTGCGGAAAACCGTCCAGGATCACGCGAAGAGGCTCCCCTTCCGCGTGTGCGTCGACGGTCACGATGCGCACCCAGCCGTCGGGAATCTCCCATGTGCCGCTCATCGCGCTCATCCAGCTCGATCCATTGATTGCTCCGGTGTGACTTCCACGCGCGGCTTGCTGTCCGTGAGGGCGCATTGACGGAGTCGCTTCCAAACTCCCATCGTTCGGCGGACTTACGCGGTCCCTGGCAACCCCGAGGCGGCACCGCGGATCCCCGCGACCCCTTACCCCCAGGAGGCACGGATGAAGCCCAGAGCCTTGGCCGCCGAGCTTTTCGGCACCTTCGGTCTCACGTTGGCGGTCCTGATCTCGATCAACAACCCCGACTTCCCGGTCCCCACTCCGGTCATCGCGGGGCTCACGATGGGACTCTTCGTCTACACGATCGGGTCGATCTCCGGCTGTCACATTAATCCGGCGGTCACGATCGGGCTCGCGTCGATCGGGAAGATCGACATCCCCAACGCCGCCGCCTACATCGTGTCACAATTCCTGGGCGCCGGCATCGCGCTCGCGATTGGCAACGCGATCTTCGCGGCGCCCGTGGAGTTGGTGGCGGGTGGCTCGGTCGGCATCGGCCTGGCCGAGCTGCTGGGCGCTTTGCTGTTTCTGTTCGGGATCGCCGCCGGGGTGCTGGGGCGTGTGCCGGAGGCCATGAGCGGGGTCGTCATCGGGACGTCCCTGACGCTCGGCGTACACTTCGCCGCACACACCTCCAACGGGGTGCTGAATCCCGCCGTCGCACTCGGGATCGGGTCGTTCAGCGCCCCGTACATCTGGGGCCCGATCGTGGGCGCCGCGCTTGGGGCTTTGATCTCGTCGGTGCTAATGGAGCGGAAGACCGCCTAGAGGCAGCCGGAAGGAAGGGCGGCCTGCCGCAGTCGGTGCGGCAGGCCGTCCTCGGGCGTCGCGCGGCCCTCAGCCCTCTTCGCCGCCGATGTTGGGGATGCCTGCCGCCGAGTCGGCAGCGGCCGTCCCCGGGATCGGATCGATCTCGTGCCACCCCATGACGATCCCCGGGTGGCCGACCTTCGCCGAATACGCGGTCCCGTCGTCGCAGATCACATACATGCGATCCGCCTTGTCGTGCAGGATGATGCCCACTGGCCTGCGCTTGCCCATCGGTCCTCCCTCGCCCCTGTTGCCTGCCTGGTGCCCCCGGACGTCGCGACCCTTCGCACGATGCGGTCCGTCAAACGGGCGCTTTCTCGATCTCAGAGCCCTCGGGTGGGCTCCCATCTCGATCGGATGTTGCAGGACGCGGGCCAGCCCGCGCTTCTCCCGGCGACCGTCGCGCCGAGAGCCATATGAGGGTGACGGCAAGCGTCGCGCCGGCGAGGTTGGCCACCAGATCCCAGCCCGTGTTCCGGTAGCCTCCCACATTGGTCTCGGGAACAAGCAGCGTGGCGACGAACTCGACCACTTCATTGAGGGCCCCAAAGCCCAGACCACCGGCCGCCGACAGCACCATCAGCCCGAAGCTGGGAGTCGCGTGCCCGCCGCGACGGGAGATGGCCGCGCGCAGTCCCTGCCAACACACCCAGGTCGTCATTCCGAACCCGTAGGCGTGCACGATGTGGTCGTACTTGAGCCGGCCAGGGATCAGCCAAAGCGTGTAGAGCACCCGGCTTTCCGCATTGACGGGCCATCCCAGGGGGACGACCAGGAGGCCGCCGGCCATGTGTGCGAGCCCCCAGACGCTCAACCCCCACAGGACTCCGGGGCTCAACTCCACCGATCGGTGTACGGCCCACACCACGCCGATCAGCACGAGCATGACGGCGATGTAGAACAGGAACTCCGCGTTCCCGCCCACGATGGCCATGACCAGCGCGACGCCGAGGTACGCGAACGTGAATGCTGCGACCGGCCATAGCGTGCCGGATTCTGCTCCGGCCTGAGTCTCTCCAGATCCTGAGCGCTGAACCACCATCCTCCCTCC
>JBDHAD010000066.1:0-16152 GCA_039588215.1 Gemmatimonadota bacterium | reverse complement strand
CTCCCATATCAGTGCTCCGCGTGGCCACCCCCACCTCGCGCGCCTCATCGATCTGGATCGTCCGCCGGCTATCGACGTTCGCCGCCGCCAAGGCGTCGTTCAGACGCTTGCCGGTCCGCAGCGAGGCCGCATCCGCACGTGGGCTGTTCCACGCGTGCGCCCGGACCTCCCCCGCCAGACCGGGAGTGACGAGCGTAACCTGCCCGACCTCGAGCGCCTCGCCATCGGGACGCAGCGTGTCCGAGCTCTTGGTACGGAGCGCGAACGGCTTCTGGACGGTCGTCCAATCGTCTTCCTTCCCGATCGGCGTCGCGACCCCGATGTCACGCGAGGCCGTTCCGCCGAGGGCGGACTGCATCAGCATCTCGAACGCGGAGCCCGGACCGGCGGCCGAGCGCATGCCCTCCTGGGCGAGAAACCCGAAATCGGCCGGCTCGGTGGTCACGAACAGCTTCAACGTCTCGGTGCCCTGCGCGGGAGCCGTCGAGTAGGGGTTCTCGGCGTACGGGAACTCCTTCGGCATATACAGCGGGAGCGGCTGATCGTCGGCGCGCTTTCCGGTTCCCAGCTCGAACGGTTCCCCGGGGGCCAGCGCTTCCTGCGCGCCCGGGGGCGGGTAGAGAGGACTCACCTTCCCGGTGATGCCGAAGTCGAACAGGTTGATGTACAACGGGGTTTTGTGCGTGTTGGTGATGCGGATCCCGATGCTCTCCCCCTCTTCGAACACGACATCGCCGCCCGCGCTCTCGGGATCTGCGACGGCCCACTCCCCATTCGCCCGCTGCCGGAGCAGATCGAGGCGGACTCTGCCCCTGAGTCCGTTCGCCGGGTCGGGATTCTCCACCGCCAGCGCCTGCCGATATCGGTGCAGGCGCTCCAGATTTGTCCGGATATCGCGGGAATCAGCGAGGCCCTTTACGGGCATGTGCAGATCGCCGTTCTCGGTCACGACCGCCCAGGTCGGCTCACCCAGGGCGCCGAGTTGTGGGACGGGATCGTCATCCGTCACGGTATCGCGGGGCTGGATCAGGTAGATGCGCGCGTCGGCCGGGGCCGTGTCGGAGGCCGGGGCCAACAACCTGGACTGCTCCAGGTCTTCCTCGAGAGCCGCGACCGCGTCTTCGAGTCCATCCGGAGCCACCACCTCGTGTCCCCGAACGCGTGCGTCTCTTCCACGGCACGACTTCCAGGCCCGATCGCGCCGGGGCTGGTCTCCTCGACCACCTTCGCGTCGCTCGTGACCGGACCGACGGCGGTGATCTTCACCTGCCCGATGTGCTCGCCCGGATCGGTCACCTGCTTGGTCCCCGATCGAACGACGGACCATTGCGAGCCGACCGTCATCCCGTGCGCGGCACCCGCCGCCAGGGTGACACTTCCGTTCGTCCGCTCGGTCACCCGCACGAATCGCATCGGCTCGATGTCCGCGACGCCGAACAGCTCCCGGTCCAGCACCCCCTCCATCTGGGGGTGCTGCTTGGAGTTGTTGCCCGTGACCTTGCCGCTCATTCGCTCGAAGACGTCGCGGTAGGTGGTCCCAGGACCGGCCTGTTTCAGCTCCTGCCCGAGGTAGTAGGTGAGCGCGCCGTGGGTGATCGTCCGGTCCCCACCCTTCACGCGCTTCTCGGCCGATTGTTCCTCGTCACGGCACCCGGCGATCAACACGTACTTGTTCGAGAGTGAGAGCCAGCCGCTCGGGCCGGGATCGCGCGCGGACCTCGTGAGCGCTTCGGGGGAAACGGGTGAGGGTGGCAGCTCTTCGACGGGACGCGTGTCGGCCTCCACGGATCTGACTTTGGTCCCGAATGCATCGCGCGTGATGGTACCGGAGTGGCAACAGTCGAAGATCAGCGTGATGAACGGCGTCTTCTCACCCAACTGCAACAGAAACTCGTGGATCTCGTCGTCGGTGATGTCCCGGTTCTCGTCCGGCGCCCGACCCGTGTCGTGCGGCAGGATGGTCTCATCCATCCCATCCGGCTCGTCCCCTTCCCTGTCCGTCACCTGCGAGCCGTGTCCCGCGTAGTGGATAACCACCACGTCGTCCCGGTTGGTGGCCTCGACCAGCGATCGGAGCTCGGCCAGGATCGCCTCCCGCGTCGCCTCTTCATCGCGTAGGAGGCTGATGTTCTCGGGCGGGAAGCCGAAGTTCTCCTGCAAGAGGCTCCGCATCAGCTCCACGTCGTTCACGCAGCCCTGGAGCTCCCACCAGGGGTAGACGTATTTGTTGACGCCGATGAGGAGGGCTCGCCTGGAGCCACGGTGAGGATCAGACATCGTACTGCTCCTGTCGGGTCGGAGATGGCCTCCGCCCGGGACTAAGGGTGACAGGAAGGGGCGGCCCCGACAGGGCCGCCCCATGAACATCGGGTGCCGGGGGGCGCGAGCGCCCCGGCGGTCGTCTTATAACTCAGTCGCCCGGGCCACCACCACCCGTACCGGTCGGATCGCGGTCGCCTTCGCAGATCTCGAGCTCGACTCCAATCTCCTCCGCGAGCGCACAGACCGCCTTCTTCAGCTCGTGGATCTGTGTCAGAACGTCCTTCTGAAAATCGGTGAGCTCCTGGCCGTTCGGCATGTCGACCTCCGGTTGGGGTGCGGTGCAGCCAAGGAATCGTAAGCCCGCGGGTGGGCCCTAGGGCGTCGCTTCGCCCCGCATGGCGTCGAGGCGAGCACGAAACGAGTCAGCTGTGGATTGTAGGCCCAAAGTCTCCGCGGCGCGAGCGCGGAGGTCGAGGCTGGCCCTCAGGTAGAGTACGTAGATGAGCGCCTCAGGCGAATCGAAGACTCCGGCGACGTCCAGCGCCTCGCCGGCCTCTCCGTTCGCCAACAGGAGCTCCGCGAGACGGAGTTGCTCGAGCGCGAGGGGCTCCAACTCGTCCCAGTTCAGATCGAATCCCGGCGGGCTGGATCGGGGCGCGTTCGGTTGCAGGGCGCGCAAGAGGCCACGGGCCTCCCCGCTGTCTCCTCGAGCGAGGGCGAGGTGGGCTTCCATTGCACGGGCGAGGAGCCGGTCGCGGCGCGCCTCGGCGCCGGCCTGCACCGCCTCGAGTGGGCGCTCTCGAAGGAGGCTGTCGTAGGCGGCTTCCTTCCGCCCCGCGTACTGGTCCATCGCACGAGCCACCCGCGCGACAGACGCCGTGTCCCCCGCGCCCGCGCTCCAAACCCCCCCGTACCACAAGAACCGCGGGCTCGGCCCGCTTTGCGGACCGGTCTGTTCGAGCGAATCGAGCCGGCGACGCACCAGGTCGGTCGCACGATCCCCCACGTCCACTCCCAGCATGGCCAACACGGGCCAGAAGCGCTCCGGGAACGGATATCCCGGCTCGATGGTGGCATCCAGGAAGCCCACCGCGTCGGCATCACGCCCCTGGGCGACGAGGGTGGCGAGTACTCCCTTTGTCGCCGACCATATGCGATTGGCGGCGGTATCGGTGGCCAGGATCGCTCGGAAGCCGGCTTCGGCGCACGGCAGCTGGTACCCGCCGCCGACCGCGAGCGCGAACGACGCCGTCACCGCGTTGAGCGGTATCTCCCGGGCCGCCCGCTCCAAGGCTCTCGTGTCCGGGCCCTCGCGGACGCATTGATCCATCAGCTCGATATGCCGGGCGAGGCTCTGGTCGGGGTTGGCGGCATTGAAGCGCTCGAGCAGCGGCCTCGCCCCCGCCACATCGCCGTGACGCAGGCGGTACTCGAGCCGGTGGAAGAGGGCGTTCACGGCTGTCGAATCCAGCACCTGTGCGCGCGCGAACGCGTCGTCGGCGAGGGAGTCCGGGCGGGCCCGGCGCACCACCAGGTGCGTGTACACCTCGCCGAGCTGGATCCAGGCGAAAGCCAGCTCGTCATCCAACGCCAGAGCGTTCTCCAGCTCTCGGATAGCCGTCTCGGCGTCCCCCTCCACGTACGCCACCATCCCACGCGCCAGCGCCGCGTGCCGCTCCGGTAGCGGCTGGGTCAGGGCTACACGGGCGAGACCGCCCGCCTCCTCGAGGTCGTCGTTCCAGGCCGCGGCTTGCGCCCCTCGAATCGCGGCCAGGCCGAACCCCGAGTCGGCCTCGACGGCTGCCCGATACATGGGCACCGCCTCCGCGAACTGGGCTCGCCGGAAGCCGGCTTCCCCCCGAAGAAACGTCGCGATCGCGCCCGGATCGCGCTCACTGAACGCGGCGTCGATCTGCGGTGGGGCGCCCTCGATCATGGCCGGGAGCAGCTGGTTGATCGCCGCGAGTCCCGGCCGCCAGGCCTCATCGAGCGGGCCCTCGACCCTGGCCTGTCGCAGCATGGCGTCACCAGCGACATCCCACAGGTACAACAAGACCGCCACCGAGTCCGCTCCGGCGATCATGAGTCGACCAGTCACGGCGAACGCGCTTCGCTTGGACTCGGCGAGCTCCCGCATACGATCGTCCGTCACCGACCGAATGTCCTCGCGCTCGTCAGCATCGAGAAACGTCCAACCATCGATCGCGCGCATCCCCCCGGCGCCATCCAGCGCATACCCGATCATGGTCGCGATTTCCTCTCCGACCGTCCCCGCGATCGTGGCAGGGGTTTGGGCCGGGAAGATCATGACTCGCATCGCCTCGAGGGCGGTGGCTGGCGAAGTCCCGAGCCGGAGCGCGTAGAAGACGAGCGCGGCCGCGGCCAGGGTGGCGCCCACCGCTCCGATGACGCGGAGCAGAGGCGTTCGGTCCGGCTGCCCCACCACGGTTCGCGAGTCGACCTCGACCACCTCCTCGAACCCCGTGGGCGTGCGGAGCGCCTCGATCATGCTCGCCGCGGTGTCGAACCGGTCCGCGGGCACGCGCGCGAGCGCCTGCCGCACGGTCTCGTCGATCCGCAACGGTACGGTCTCGCGCATGGCACGCACGGAGGGCGGCGCCTCGGTGACGCGCCGGGCGAGTATCGCCTGCGGCGTGCGTCCCACGAACGGAGGCTCCCCGGAGAGCATCTCGTACAGCACGCACCCCAGAGCGTAGATGTCCGCCCGCCCGTCGAGGGATTCGCCGGTGGCCTGCTCCGGACTCATGTACTCGGGCGACCCCAGGACCATCCCCGTTCCCGTCAACCGCTCATCCCCCGCCTCGCTGATCGCCCGGGCGATCCCGAAGTCCGCGAGCACCGCGTGTCCGGCCGAAATGAGGATGTTCTCGGGCTTGATGTCGCGGTGCACGACCCCCTGTGCATGGGCATAGCTCAGCGCATCGGCCACTTCGCGGGCGATCCTGAGCGCGTCCTCGATGACCAGTTGGCGGTCGCGCTCCAGCCGCTCGCGCAGAGACTCCCCCTCGACGTAGGGCATGACGTAGTAGACGAAGTCATCCACTTCGCCCGAGTCGTACAGCGGAAGGATGTGGGGATGATTCAGGCGCGCGGCCGTCTCGATCTCCACCAGGAACCGCTTGGTTCCGAGTGTCGCGGCGATCTCGGGGAGGAGGACCTTGATCGCGACCTGGCGGTTGTGCTTGAGATCCTGCGCCAGATACACCGTAGCCATCCCGCCGCGTCCGAGCTCTCGCTCGACGGTGTAGCGGTCCGTCAGGGCAGATGTGAGACGGTCGATCTCGCGGGACATGGATTCGCGACTCCGGAAGCGGCGACGGGGGAGAATAGGAAAAGTGGCGGGTGGTATCCAGTCCGAGGCGGGGCACCGAGCACAAGGCCACTCGAGGCGTCTCCGCGCACCTGCCCGGATCTCGCACCAGGCTGCCAAATGGCCCGGGAATCTCCCCTTCACGTACCCCGCTACGCCATTCGGCGCGGGTGATCGCCCGGCGACGGCTACGTGGGATCCGGCTATTCCTCGTGTCCTTGATGCACCTTAGCTTCCGCCAGGCAAGCGAATCCCCCTGTAACGACCCGTGCGGTCACGGCCGTGGTTACGACCCGCCGAGGTTCAAACCGCCCTGGAGGTTTTGATGAGGAAGATCCACTCGCTGCGCGCGGATTCGGCGCGGGCAATGCGTTTCGTATTCGGAGTCTGTCTCGTTGTGTCGACCGCGATCCTGAGCCTCCCGACCGCTCTCGTCGGGCAGGAAGCGGAGGAGGAAGCCGAGGGCGGAGACGACGAAGAATCCGGTCTCACATCGAGCCTCATCTCCGGACTCGAGTGGCGGAGCATCGGTCCGGCACTGACTTCGGGCCGCGTCGCCGATATCGCGGTCGATCCGACCGACCCGAGCACCTGGTACGTGGCCGCGGCCTCGGGAGGCGTGTGGAAGACCGAGAACGCCGGGACCTCCTGGCGACCGATCTTCGATCGCTATGGCTCGTACTCGATCGGGGCGCTCGCGGTCGATCCGCACAACCACCTCGTGGTATGGGTCGGGACAGGCGAGAACAACGGCCAGCGCTCGGTCGGATACGGGGATGGGATCTACAAGTCACTCGATGGCGGCGGCTCGTTCGAGAACATGGGGCTCGAGAATTCCGAGCACATCGGGATGATCCGTATCCACCCCAAGAACCCGGATGTCGTGTACGTGGCGGCCCAGGGCCCGCTGTGGGCCGAGGGAGGGGATCGCGGCCTGTACCGTACGACCGATGGGGGCGAGACCTGGGAGCGAATCCTCGAGATCGATGAGCACACCGGAGTGAGCGAGGTCTACCTCGACCCGCGTGACCCGGACGTCATGTACGCGGTCGCCTGGCAACGGCGCCGGCACCAATGGACGATGATCGACGGCGGACCCGGCTCCGGCATCTACAAATCCACCGATGGTGGCGACAGCTGGCGCACGATCAACCGGGGACTCCCGAGTGGGGACAAGGGGCGTATCGGTCTGGCGGTCTCGCCGATCGATCCCGAGGTCTTGTACGCGATCGTCGAGGCGAGCGGCGACGACGGCGGCACCTTCCGCTCCGACAACATGGGGGAGCGGTGGACGCGGACATCACGCCGTCAGGCGGGCGCGGCCATGTACTACCACGAGATCATGGCCGACCCGCACCGGTTCGATCGCATCTACTCGTTGGAAACCCGGTTCATGGTCTCCGACGATGGCGGACAGAACTGGGAGCGGATGCCCACGGAGAACGTGCACGTCGACTATCACGCGCTCGCCTTCGATCCCAAGGATCCGGAGCATTTGATCGTCGGAAACGACGGAGGCGTGTACGAGACGCGGGACGGCGGACAGAACTGGCGCTTCTTCTCCAACCTCCCGATCACCCAGTTCTACAAGCTGGCCGTCTCGAACGACGAGCCGTTCTACTACGTGTACGGCGGCACCCAGGACAACAACACGCTGGGTGGGCCATCGCGCACCAACACCTCGCACGGGATCCGGAACTCGGATTGGTACGTGACCCTCGGTGGGGACGGGTTCGACCCGGTCGTCGACCCCGAGAACCCGGACATCATCTACTCGCAGCTCCAACACGGCGTGCTGTCGCGCTTCGACCGGAAGACAAGCGAGCGACTCGACATCAAGCCGCGCGAAGATGCCGACGGGCCACCGCTCCGCTGGTACTGGGATGCGGGGCTCGCGATGTCCCCCCACTCGAACACACGGCTCTATTTCGGGGCCCAGATCCTCTTCCGCAGCGATGACGGCGGGGGCTCGTGGCGCGCGGTGTCGGGCGACCTCACGCGGAACATCGACCGGAACCGATTGCCGGTGATGGGGCGCGTGTGGGGCGTGGACGCGGTCGCGAAGAACCGATCCACGTCAGCGTTCGGGACGATCGTATCGATCTCCGAGTCGCCGCTCGTGGAGGACCTTCTGTACGTGGGCACGGATGACGGGCTGATCCAGGTTTCCGAAGACGGCGGGCAGAATTGGCGCGCGGTGGAGTCCTTCCCCGGCGTGCCGGACACGAGCTTCGTGCACGATGTAGAGGCATCACTGCACGACCCGAACACGGTTTTCGCGGTCCTCAACAACTTCAAGCGTGGTGATTTCCGCCCTCACGTGGTCAAGTCAACCGATCGCGGTCTCACCTGGACATCGATCACGGGCGATCTGCCCGATAACGGCCCGACGTTCACGATCGCCCAGGATCACGTCCAGGCGAACCTGCTGTTCGTGGGCACGGAGTTCGGAGCCTACGCCACGGTCGACGGCGGGGCCTCGTGGCTGAAGCTGGGGAGCGGGATGCCGACGATCGCGATCCGCGACATCGAGATCCAGCGCCGCGAGAGCGACGTGGCAGTCGCTTCGTTCGGCCGCGGCTTCTACATCCTCGACGACTACACGCCGCTTCGTGAGCTGGCCGCGGGGTCGGACGCAATCCTCGCCGAGGCCGGACACATCTTCCCGATCAAGACAGGTGAGATGTTCGTGACCTGGGGACCGATGGGCGGAGGCGAGCGGGCCTCCCAGGGCGCGGGTTTCTACGTCGCCCCCAATCCCGAGTTCGGTGCGACTTTCACGTATTACGTGAACGAGGCGCTCCGCACCCGCGAGGCCCAACGGCAAAGGCGCGAGGGCCGGACTGCCCGGGATGGAGGCGACACACCCTACCCGACGTGGGACGAGCTGAAGGCGGAAGATCGCGAAGAAGACCCGGAGGTGTTTCTTACGATACGCGACTCCCAGGGGAACGTGGTCCGTCACCTAGACGGATCCACGTCGCGTGGTATTCACCGAGCCACGTGGAACTTCCGCTATCCTGCGTACACTCCGCTGGGCGGTGGAGGCGGAGGCGGGTTTGGCGGCGGCGGAGGGCTCGGCCCGCTCGCGCTCCCCGGCAGCTACACGGTGAGTCTGAGCCAGCGAGTGGACGGGGTGGTCGCAGAGCTGGCCGGTCCCACGGCGTTCGACGTCGAAGCGTTGGGGCAGCCCTCGCTTCCGGCGCAGGACCGGGCCGCGGTCCTCGCGTTCCAGCGACAGACCGGAGAGCTCCAGAGGGCCGTGATGGGTACGTCACGGGCGGCGGCGGACGCGGCCCAACGGCTCCAGCTCATCAAGCAGGCGGTCGAGGTTACCCCGAACGCGACGGAGCAGATGCGAACGGGGGCGCGCTCGCTCGAGCTGCGGTTGATGGACCTGCAGGAGGCCCTGAACGGCGACCGAACGAGGCCGAGCCGTGCGGAGCCCGGCATGCCCGGGATCATCAGCCGCGTGAACTCGGTGGTGAGCGGTCACTGGCGTGCCATGCACGGCCCCACTCAGACACACCGCGAGCAGTACGAGATCGCGGCGGCGGCGTTCAGCGACGTCTACGACGATCTGCGGCAATTGATCGAGACGGATCTGCCGGCGCTGGAGAGCCAACTCGAAGCCGTAGGGGCGCCGTGGACCCCCGGGCGAGCACTACCGAGCTGGACACGACCCAACCCGTAGCAGGTCTTGGAGTGGCCTGACGAGTCTGTTTGAATCCCGGCCGGGCGCCGAGGCCAGCCGCCCGAGTGCGCTGGCGACGAGCGCGCGCCCGTGACGAGGGTGAGGAGCGAACGGGAGCCTGCCATGTGCCACCGTTGTCTGACGCGTCGATCCTTTGTTCGCAACAGTCTCGGAGCCACGGGCGCCCTCACCGCGGCTCCTTGGGCGTTTCGCCTCCCACGTTGGGAGGACGTGGCTGGCGTCGAGCGACCGTACTTGGAGGTGGCGCTCAAGGCCTGGCGTTGGATCGAGTCTGCCCGCCAGGTGACGAGTCATGGTGTCACATGGCCCGCCGATCCCGAGGATGCCGAATCCTTCGGTTCGACGCTCTACACGCACGGTCCGGGCGTGCTTCCGTTCGCGCTCGAGTTGTTCCACACGACGCAGGACGAGCAGTTTCTCGACGCGGCCCGGGCGGGGTCCGATCACCTCGCTTCACAGTTGACCGATGTCGAGGGAGCGGGGCTCTACGTGGGCCTTTGTGGTCTCGCGTTCGTGTTCGAGGAGACATACCGGGCCTCGAACGATCTCAAATACCGAGATCTGGCCGAACATGCGTTGGAGAGTCTGATCGACGACGCCCGAGCGGTCGGCGAAGGCTCCGCGTGGCCGACGCCCGCCGGGGATGGCGAGACCCTCGAGTCCAACGACATCGTCAGCGGAACGGCGGGCACCGGGCTCACGCTTCTCTATCTGCACGAGAGAACCGGGCGCCACGCAGCCCTCGAGACGGCGGTGCGCGCAGGGCACCGGCTGCTGGAACGGGGAATCACCGTCGATGCGGGGCGCAAATGGGACATGTGGCCCGGGTACGCGCGCGAGATGCCCAACTTCTCGCACGGGACCGCTGGCATCGCCTACTTCCTCGCGACCGTCGCGGGCCGCACCGGCGAGGCCGCCTTTCTCGATGCGGCATTGGACGGTGCCCGATACCTGAAGTCGATCGCCACGAAACGAGACGATGGATACCTCATCCACCATCACACGCCAGGGGGTGAGGATCTGTACTATCTTTCCTGGTGCCATGGCCCCGTCGGCACCAACCGGCTCTTCCACTCCCTTGGCGAGCTCACCGGTGACGACGAGTGGAGGGAGTGGGTGCACCGCGGAGCCCGCGGCATCATGGCCACCGGCGTTCCCGAGCGGCGGACACCGGGCTTCTGGGAGAACATCAGCCAGTGCGGTGGCGACGCGGGTTTGGGTGAGTTCTTCCTGGCACAGCACCGCCTCACCGGTGAGCCCGCGTACCGTTCATTCGCGGAGCGACTGACCGCGAGCCTCCTGGGCCGGGCGACGGAGTCAGACGACGGCTTGAAGTGGATCCAGTCGGAGCACCGGGTCCGCCCCGAGCTGCTCGTGGCGCAGACCGGATTCATGCAAGGCGCGTCCGGCGTCGGGAAGTACTTCCTTCACGTGGACGCGATGGAGACGCGGGGTGCCGGACCTGAGGTCCTGCTGCCCGACGCACCGTACTAAGCTCGTCCATGGCCTGGCGATAGGAGCTCGCCTGGCCTGACGTTGTCGCTAGTGCGCGATCCGGTAGTAGGCCATTGCGATGAGCTTGGCGGCGCCCATCGCCCCCCCGATGATCAACAGATCCGATCTCAACTGGTCCACCACGATCAGGTCGCGCGCGACCCAGCCCAGGATCAGGACCAACCCCACGGCCAGCGCGAAGCGACTCGAGTAGTACCTGTGCATGCGGAATCGTTCGTCGACCTCGAGGTCTCCGAACAAGGCCGCCATCATCTCCGGCAACATGTCATTCACCTTCCAGGAGCTCGAACAGCGAGTCCGTCGAGCAGTCGAACACTTGGGCGAAACGCAGGGCGAGCGGCAAACTGGGCGTATAGCGACCGCGCTCGATGGAGTTGATGCTCTGGCGCGATACACCCACAGCCGCGGCCAGCTGGGCGCCATACGGGGGTCGGGCAGGAGAAGTGTTTTCGCCTATGGACGTTCGGGGTGAGTGACCGCATACTCCGGCCTCCATCGACCGGCCGAGGGCCGGTTCGGTCCGTTGCTTTCGACCCGACAGCCTGTGCAACCGCGACTCTCGAACCGCTCGATCTTTCTATTCTGGGCGCCACTGGCAGCCACGTGGCTGATGATGGCGTTGGAAGGGCCCTTCCTCGCAGCCGTCATCGCCCGGCTCCCTGACCCCAAGTTCAACCTGGCCGCATACGGGGTCGCGTTCGCGTTCGCCGTCCTGATGGAGGCCCCGGTGATCATGCTCATGAGCGCCGCGACCGCCCTCGTCGAGGATCGGCCCAGCTACCGGCGACTCCGGAACTTCGCCAACGGTCTCAACGCCGCGGCTACCCTGCTTCTCCTCGTGGTGTTGGTCCCGCCGGTTCACGGTGGCCTCGTGAGGGACCTGCTGGGCCTGCCGCCGCGCGTTGCCGATCTGACGTACGGCGCGTTGTGGCTCTTTCTCCCCTGGCCGGCGGCCATCGGGTACCGACGCTTCCTCCAGGGGGTTCTGATTCGATCGGGCCGAACGCGTCTGGTCGCCCTGGGGACGGTGGTACGGCTTGTGGCGATGGCCATCGCCGCCGCCGTCTTCGCATTCGGGCTGCAGCTGGAGGGGGCGTGGGTCGGGGCCGCCGCCCTGTCGGCGGGGGTGTGTGCAGAAGCCACCGCTGCCCGATGGATGGCACGGGGCACGGTTCGCGAGCTGTTAGCCAGCCCGGGGTCGTCTACCGGTTCAGCGGAGGCCCTGGGCTATCGCCAGATCGCCGCCTTCTATTACCCGCTGGCGCTCACGTCCCTGATCGGGCTGACCGTTCAGCCGATGCTCACGTTCTTCATGGGTCGCGCCCCCTTCCCCGTCGAGTCGCTCGCCGTCTTTCCCGTCGTCCACGCGCTCTCGTTCTTGTTTCGGGCCCTCGGTCTGGCGTATCAGGATGCCGCGATCGCATTGATGGGAAGACGGCACGAGGGCTATCCGGAAGTCGCCCGCTTCGCGACCGGGCTCGGCTTAGCCGCCTCCGCGGGTCTGGCCACCATCGTCTTCACGCCACTGGCCTCGGTGTGGTTCGAGACGATCTTCGGACTCACCCCGGAGCTAACCGCCTTCGCGCTCCCTGCCGCCAGGATCCTGGTACCGCTTCCGGCCCTCGCCGTGCTGCTCAACCTTCAGCGCGCGGTTCTCATGAAGGGCCGGCGAACGCGGCCGATCACCGGGGCCTCCGCAATGGAGCTCATTGGGGTGGCCGTCCTGTTTCCCACCTTTGCGTGGGGCCTCGGGCTGATGGGCGTCGCTGCGGCATTCGCCGCCTTCCTCGGAGGCCGGGTGGCGGCGAACCTCTACCTCGTCCCGAAGTACAGGGCGGTGCTGAAGGAGACCTAGCAGGCCTGCTAAAAGCGCCGCCCACCACGCCCGCCGCCTTCGAACCTCGGGTTCACCACGTTGTTGAAGATCGATCCGAACGTGTAGCTGAAACCCACCTCGAGATCATATTCGAATCCAGTCTCCAGCTCGCGGATCTCGAGCAGGATCTCCTCTTCGGTGGCGTCGCCCACGGGCAAGTTGATCTGGTCGCGGACGCGCGCCAGCTCGCCGGACACGTCGAGGGAGAGCCCACGGATAAGACGTAGGCGCACGAACGCGCGTCCCTCGATCCGGTGTCGCGCGGGTTCATCCAAGAAGTGCGACGCCTGTAGCTCGCCTCCGGCCTCGCCCCACGGCTGTCGTACGGCGAGCGAAGCTCGGAGCGTTTGATCGAAGCGCTGCTCAGAGGTCTTGCCGAAGATCGTGATCTCCCGCCAGGAGAGGCTGTTGAAGCCCAGGGTGTACAGGAGTGTGAACTGCTTGCGCTCGGAGTCCTCGTAGCGGAACAGGTTGTATTCGAGGGCCGGGGCGATCCGGATGGCGAGCTCCCGGTTTCGGAAGCTCGAGTGCTCTACGGTGCCCTCGGCGCCGACCGACCAGTGCGCTCCGAGGCTGCGGACGACGAGCGTCTCGAACTCGTAGTCGCGCTCGATGCTCTTGACGGTCGTGGAGTCGTCGACTTCGAACTCTTCCCGATCGTACCGTCCGTCCACGGACATCTCGAGCTTGAGGTGCTCGGTGACCCGGTTGGCCGAGACCCTCCCGTCCAGCGAAACCGAGTTCTGCCGATCCTCACCGTCGACACCGACTTCCAGGCTGGTGCGGAAGACCCAGAAGTCCCACGGATCATCCTCCGGGCTGGCCGCCGCCTGCCCCCCGATGCTCTCGTCCTCGACGACTCGCACGCGGTCCGCGTTGGAGGTTTGGGCGACGTAGCGCGCCAGGCCCAGACCGATCGCGCGCGATAGCCTGCGGAGCAGCTCCTCGTCCGGAATTTGGGGCCGCGTGGAAACCTCCTGCCGGTCATCCATGCCCTCGAACGCGCCCCTGCCGATGAAATCGAGGACGAAGTTCCGCCCGCCCGCTCCCGTCTGTTGAGAGGTCATCAGCACGTGCACCTGCGCGTCCTGTCGGTCTCGTACGTAGTTGACAAACGGCACTTCCCGGCGGAGAAAATCGAAATCGCAGAAACGCCCACTGCAGTCGACGAACACCCGTAACGCGCCGTTCGCCTCGGGCGTCTCGGTCTCCTGGGCGCGAGCCGAGACCGGGAGCCCTATACAGATCACCGCGAGGCCAGTGAGGCAAATCGCTCGCGCGCCGCCTGTTCCGGTCCTGGGGTTTGTCATCGATCGCATGGGCGTTGCAGCCCCTCCCGTTCCAAACCGTGGCCACCCCCTGCGGAGGTGGTCTTCTCCGAGACCCCGTGCGACTTGCAGGGCGCCCGAGCAACTCATCAGACACTCAAATAACACTCTTCCCTGCGTCGACGATGGGGGGCGGGGCGCGGCGGCACGGAAGGGGTCGCTGCGGGGCACCAGAGGCCCCGTTAGTTTGGGCACCCAACGGCGTCGGGTGGGCCTCCCAACGGAGACCACTCCTCGTCTGTTAGATGGTCTGTGTACCGAAGGACCCCCAACACATAGGCAGTGGAGGCACGATGCATCGTTCCAGCATGACCCCGCTTCTCATCGTGGCCGTCGTGAGCCTCGGCGCGGCGGACGTCGTCGCGCAGGGTCAATCCCAGAACGTGAACGACCCGAAGCTCGACGAATGGGAGGTGCCGTGGGCGGAGAGTCGGCCGCGGGATCCGTATGTCGGACCGGACGGACGCATCTGGTTCGTCGGACAGCGGACCAGCTACGCAGCCGTGCTCGACCCCGAGACCGGGGACTTCGAGCAGTGCGACCTGGATGATGCGGGTCCGCACAACCTGATCGTGGATGGCGACGGGACGGTCTACTACGCCGGTAACCGCGCCAGCCACATCGGGAAGCTCGACCCGGAGACGTGCGAGATCGAGAAGATCATGATGCCGGACGAGCGCGCGCGTGACCCGCATACACTCGTTTGGGATGCGAGCGGTGACATCTGGTTTACGGTGCAGCAGGGAAACTTCATCGGCCATCTGACCAAGGCTACAGGCGATGTGAAGCTCGTCCCGGCGCCGGAGGTCGAAGGGGGACGGAGCAGCTCGAGCCGTCCCTACGGGATCAAGATGGACTCGAAGGACCGTCCGTGGGTCGTGTTGTTCAACACGAACAAGATCGCGACCGTGGACCCGGAGACGTTCGAGCTGGAGACGTTCGACCTGCCGGCCGAGGACGCGCGACCCCGCCGGCTGGTGATCGATTCGAACGACATCATCTGGTACGTGGACTACTCGCGTGGGTATCTGGGGAGGCTGAACCCTGAGACGGGTGAGGTCCGGGAGTGGCCGAACCCCGGCGGCGAGCGCTCCCGTCCATACGCGGTCGCGATCGACGAGTACGACCGGGTGTGGTTCGTGGAGACGGGACTCGACCCGAATACCTTCGTCGGGTTCGATACCGAGACGGAGGAGTTCATCAGCGTGGTCGAGGTCGAGAGCGGCGGCGGCGCCATCCGGCACATGGTCTACGACGAGAAGACGAGGTCGATTTGGTTCGGGACCGACACCAATACCGTCGGGCGCGCCGTCCTGCCGCCCAAGCGTACGACGAGCTGATTCGCGCCCCTTTGATCGGACTCATGACGCGACGCCTCTTCGCCGGCCTGGCCCTCCTGGCCTGCTTCGGTGCATCACCCTCTGTGCTCGCGCCACACGTCGCGGGGCCACCACCGGCGCACACGGGGGGGTTCAGCGAGCCCACCTGCCGGACCTGTCACCTCGGGCTGGCCTTGAACGATCCTCGCGGATCGCTCGAGATCGAGGGACTGGACGAGAGCTACGAGCCCGGCGCCACGCACCGGATCAGCCTCACGGTCCGAGGTGAAGGCATGGGCGGCGCCGGATTCCAGGCTGCGTTCCGCGTCCTGGAGGGAGATCAGCGGGGTGCGGCCGCGGGGCGTGTCATCGCGCTGGATGAGCACACGCGGGTCGTTGCCGACCCAGCGACAGGCATCGAGTACATCCAGCACACGGGAGCCGGGACGGGGCTGGTGAACGGAGTCGGACAGTGGGTCATCGAGTGGGTCGCGCCCGAGGACGACGTGACCGTGGCTCTCCACGTCGCCGCCAACTCCGCCAACGGTGACAACTCGCCGCTCGAGGATCTGATCCTGACGCGGTCCCTCGAGCTCCGACCTAGACGCGAGGACGAGCGCCGTTGAAGGAGGACCAGGCTACGCTGCCATCAGCGGTCGAGAAACGCCTCCACCACCGCTAGCCACTCGGTTGGTGTCTCCAAGTGAGGCGCGTGACCCGCGCCATTCATGATCTCGAACGTCGCTTCGGGCAGGCCCTCGCTCATGCGGGCACCCACCTCACAATACTCGGGGTCTTCCGAGCCC